>NZ_AGBZ02000001.1:0-741187 GCF_000236085.2 Spiroplasma melliferum KC3
ATAAAAGAAAAAATTCAACAATTACGGAAAGAATTAGCAAATAATCAGCCTGTTGATTCACTGTCAGAATCATCAAAAACAGCAACAGCGCCGACAGCTGAAGCAAATAATTTGGCGATTATGCAAGATTTAGAACATGAAATTGATTTATTGTTAAAAGACAATTTACGATTGCGAGAAGAAAAATTATTAGCTTTAGCTGATGGTGAAAATTTAAAGAAAAGAATTCATGAAGAAGTTGCTGATATTAAACGTTATCGGGCAGCAGGAATAATCCACCATTATTAATTTCTTGTCAGTTATAGATTCCAAAATTAAAATCATAATAACGATACATATCATTTTCTTTTTGAGCTTGTAATTCAAAAACATTATAACCAATTTTTTGTTCTTCAATTTTTTTATATTTTAAACCATATTTGTCTTTTAAAGCACCTTCAAAAACATAACCCTCATTTTGATTAATATTATAATCATTTGCAACGGAAAAATCATAATTAAATACATTACCATAATTAGTACTATAAAAACGATTTTTATAAGCAGAATACAACTTGATATCTAATTGATTATATTTATCTGAAAAATAAAAGTAACGTGGATAAATTTTAAAACCATTATTCGCTAATAAACCATATTTTTTATTATAACCTTGAACATAAGTATTATTTTCTAAGTCAAAAATGGTTCGTAAATAATCCTTATAAAAATTTTGCGAAACTGTAAACATACTATTTAATAACTTTTCAAATTGATTTTTATTGGCATTATTTTTATCAATTAAAACATCTCTAAAATTAACTAATTTTAAACCAAAAAAGTTAATTAAAATCGTATCATATTGTAAATTATTAACATATCCACTTTCAATAAAATTACTACGATTTTGAAATACTGGAACTAAAGCATGAGCAAAAAAAGCTTTTAAAAATTTATTAATATCAATTTGTCCTTTCATATGTTCAAAAACAACTTTACCAGTATTAGGAGAATTACCCTGATAATAATTATATGTTTCAGCACTAAAATTAAATGTATTTTCTTTATCTTTCATAAAAGAAAATAAAAAACCTAAATCATCAGTATACCGATAATTATTATAATCATATCCATTTCAATATTGTTTAAAATGTGTTAACTCTAAACTCCCAGCAATAATATTTTTTCGTTCATCAATCGTTAAAATCATTCGATAAATTGACTTTTTAGTTAAAATTGTACCAGTACTAGTTTTATCTAAATTATTAATAATTTCAAAATCAAAAATAATTCTTTGACTACCTAAATTTGGATCATCATAATCAGGGTTACCACCTTGTTGAACTCGAATATTTTCTTGCACAATAACATTAATATATTTTAATAAAAAAGAACGAGTATTTTGATATTGATTATCAGTTCAAAAAATAGGATTGCCATTATTGTCAACTGTTGGTATTTGGGGTTCACTGTTTCCATCTCAACGGTATAATCAATTAAATCAATATCATTCACCTTTTAAAGAAATATTAAAACTACCTTCATCACCAAGACTTCATGGTTTATTAATATCATCATTTTTAAATTTAATAAAATTAAAATTATTAGTATTTCGTTTTTTGGCAAACATTATATATCATTTATTTTTATTATTACGAAATTCATTATTAGATATTCAATCAGAACTATGTATATCAATTAACTTTCAATCTTGAAATTTTAAATTAACTATCTGTAAATTATCAACACCCTTTTCTAATTTATTAATAACTTCAATAGTATTAAAATATTTTGCAAAAGAATAAGAAAAATTAGTTAATTCTTTTAAAAATTGTTTTTTATCAACATCATAAAATTTATCAATGTTATATTGTTTAGCATAAGTATCTCAATTTTTATATAAATCCATAAACTCATCACTAGGCTTGTCGAATGAAATTCCAGTTGAATAACTATCTTTTAAAAAATCTAAGTATCATTTATCATTATAAATTAATTATTGTGATGTTTTTAATGTTGGGTTAATAAAATAATTTGTTTCTGACCAGTTTTCAAAAAAAAGTACTACGTAAAAACATTGTATTAATAAAATCTGTTTCATTCATTCCTGTTGCTTGCTGTTTAACAGTATAATTTTGCTGATTTAATGGTTTAAAAGCAGTTAAAGTAATCAAAGGAATAATTAAACCTAAAATTCCTAAAATACCAACTGCAAATAAAGATAAAGATTTTTTCATATAAAATACTCCTAACTATCAATTACTTTTGCTGTTAACTGGCCATATTAAATACCATATCACCTCCACAACAAAATACAACATTGTTTATTACACTTTAATTTTTAAAAATATGGCCAGTTAACAACAAAAGTAACTTAAAAAATATTATTTATCACATAAAATTAAAATTTCTATATTCCCGATAACGTCTTGGCAATTTAAATTTTCTAACAGCATTATAAACAATTATAACATTGGGTAAATTTAATTTTTCAATAATTTCACTAATTTTAAATCCTTTTAAATACATTTCTTTAATCTCATCATAAGGATATTTACTTCGATATTTAGGAATAGTAATAATTTTATCCAGCTGATCACAAATTCCATTTTCACAATCAAAACGATAACCTTTACGAAATTTAAAAGAAGAATTTCATAAATAAACCATACGAATTGGAACATTATATTTCTTACTAATTTCAGAACATGACAACAAATTAAGAAAAAAATCTTTCAAACAACTAATAACTAACTCATCAGAATACTTTTGATTTCAATTCTTTTTTCTAAGTCCTGTTGCATCATAATATAAAGACCCATATGTTCCAAATAATGAATTATTAATTTTATTTAACATAATTAAAAACTCCTTACTGTAATAAACATTGGTATACTAATGTAACTTAATTCTTGTTAAATAAACATTGGTAATAACAATGTTAAATATATAAAATCAAAAATTAAGGCACACTGAAAATAACTACTTAGTTTTAACTAATAGCTATTAAAATATAAAATTATATGTTTATAATTAAGTTGATATTTTTACACTATATACTGCCTACAAGTTTTTGAAAAAAGAAATACTTTTTACAACATTATTTCTATTAAATCCTACTAAAAAATATTTCATAATAGACTCAATATTATGAACAATAAACAATATAAATGTAACTACTATTGGCGATATAGTCATATTTATTTCCACAACAGGATTTTTCATCTTGTTAACATTATCAATAATAACCAAAATAATTAAATTTATTTAAAAATAAATTTGTAGACAGTGTATAGTGCAAAAATAAACAACAAAATTATTTATTCAATTCACATAAAAGCTAGTGTGCCATAGCTAAAATATATGATCAGTTGTAATAAATATTAAAATCCTTTAACCATAACACGGAAAAAGTTTAAAATCTTAATAATTACAAAAATTCCAAATGGAATCAAAATAATTCACGCATCACCTAAAAAGGTCATTAATTGTGGTAACACAGCATAAACAGCGTCTTTAACTTTTGTCATAGCTTGTCCTAAACCACTTCAAATAGAATCCATTCCACCTGAAATAGTAGGAGTATCTGCAGCTAGAAAATTAACAGCTGTTGTTAAATACATACCTAACATTATTTATTTTCCTCCTTATTTTTAATCTCTTTCTTATCTTTTTTCTTTCCTCGAATTTGGCGAATTTTTTGATAAATTGATAAACCAATTCAAGCAAAAATACCTAATATAATAACAACACTAAATATTGTCGTTAATCAAACTGGCATAACTTAATTCCTCCTAAAAATTTAACTTGCGCGGCACGCTCCGCGTGTTCGCTACGCTCAAAATAAACAATATTGAATAAATTACCGCTAATAAATTACGCGGATAATTTATTCATTTTCTTTTACATTATTAGTTACTATCTTATTAACAGTAATAATAACATTATCTTTTCCATACTTAGTTACTAAGGACCGCAAAATAAAATAATGTTTTCTTTCCATTAAAAAAATCAACTCCTTTCAAAGTTGATTTTTTTCTGCTTCATATTACAATTTACAAAATAAAATAAAATATGATTTTATTTTTAATATAGATATATTTGAATATTTATTTTTTCCTATTGTTTCCAATCAAAGTTATAGACATTTTGATTTGAATTATTTAATTTTTAATTCTAATTATAAAAATTTAATTAATATGGATATTATTAAAAATTCTAATTCTCAATATTTTATTAATGATGTTAAGCAAGATAATTTTTCTTTGGAAAGTTTTTTTCAAATTTTAGATTATTTTTATTCTAATATTTTAAGAGTTATATTTGATATTTCTAATTTTAAAGAATTTATTTATTTTAATTCTTCTAACGAGAATACTGGTTTTGCTTTTTTTGTAAAAAATGGTTTTTTATTATATCCAAAATCAATGCTTTTTAATATTTTAAGATTCCCTGATTTATCAGCAACTTATTTAAACCCAATAGTTAATTTATATAATGCTTATAATATAAATGTTAATCAAAATTATTATTCTTTTTTTTCAAATTGACAATATCAAACTGATATTTTGCCTTCTAATAATGATAAGTATACTCAATCAATAAAATTATTAGATATGACAGATAAATCAAAATATCAAGGTTTTAATTTGATTACTTTTAATGCTATTAATATTGGTAAAGATAGTTCTATTTCAGTTAATGGTTTTAATTTTAGCCTTTATAATGCTACTGATTGAAATAATGAAATTAATAATGGTAATATTTGACGAATACCATATAAAAGTTGTAGTTGATATAATTTAGCGTGTCATATACAAAATGCGGCGATTTGATTGGTAAATAATTTGCCTGGTATGAAAGATGTATATAATTTTATTAATGGGATAGTACATGTATTTAGCAATGTGTCTGAGTTGTTTAATAATATTGGTAATTTATTTGCCTTTGATATTACATTTAAGATTATGTTAAGTTCTATTTTAGTGTTAGCGATGGTTAATGGACTTTTACGCTATTTTTAGTAGTAAAAATAATGTTGTTAAGAAAAAAAGTAAGGTGGTGCGATGGTTTATCACGCACCACCTTACTTAAAGGGGTAAAAGTCGCGGAGCGACTTAGGGGCAACGCCCCTTTACTTGATAAGGCCATTCGTATAAAAACCCCATTTGCCATTTGTTCAAATATTTTTGCTTGTTGACATTCAACAACATCATCATCAATTTCAATACCACGATTAAAAGGTGCTGGATGCATAATAATTGCTGTTGGTTTCATTGTTGCAACTAATTCAGATGTTAACTTATAATTTCGTAAATAATCTAAATGATATTTTTCATCAGCATGAAATCGTTCAAACTGATAGCGTAATAACATTACAACATCCATTTTCGGCAAAGTTGCTTTAAAATCAACAGGTGTTACACCAGGTAATTGTAATTCATTAATTCATGTTGTATAAACATTCATTCCTAATTTTTGCATAATTTGAATATTAGTTTTTGCAACTCGTGAATATTTAATATCTCCAACAATTATAATATTTAATCCTTTAAATTCACCAAAATGTTCTTTAATTGTTAACAAATCTAATAAACTTTGGGTTGGATGATTTCCTGACCCATCACCACCATTTAAGATTGGGATTTTAATTTTATTAGCAAGTTGATGATAATAATTATTTTCTGGATGACGAATAACTAAAGCATCAACCCCTAACGCTTCAAATGTTTTAACTGTATCATATAAAGTTTCTCCTTTTTTTGTTGCACTAAATAATTCATTAAAATTTAATGTTTTACAACCTAATTTATGTGCTGCAACATCAAACGAATAATGTGTTCTTGTTGATGGTTCGAAAAAAAGATTTGCCACAATTTTTGTTTGTTGATAGTTTACTTTTTTTTCATTATTTTTAAATTGTAATGCTGTCGTCAATATTCCATGAACATCATATTCAGTTCAATTTTCTAAATTAAATAAACTTTTATTTTTCATTAAAAATAACCTCACTTTCCTGATTTCTAATAAACATAAAAAAAACTTACTTAATTAATAAGATAATTTCCAATTAATTAAGTAAGTTTTAAAATTATGGGGAGAGAATAAAATTAAGCACAAATAAGAAATAAAAACAATGGCTTTTTGTAACAAAAGTCTAATGTTATTTTTCACATAATTGTTCTGATTTGTCATTTGCATTTATTATCACCTTAATAATACATATTACCATAATTATTATATTTGTAAAGATAAAAACAAAAAAAATATTAGAATTTTAAGATTAAAATTCTGATTGTGTCATTGAATTAATGCCCCCACCACCAATAATTATTTCGCGTGCATAAATAGGAATTACTTTCCGCTTTGGAAAACATTTTCGTAATACCATAATTGCTTTTTGATCATACACTGGGTCACCAAAAATTGGACAAATTAACGCTTTATTGACAAAATGAAAATTAAGATAACTAGCGGGAAGGCGGAAACCTGGCATTCGGTGTTTAAAACGTAAACTACATTCACGATCAATTGCTTCTCGTTGTGTTAAAAATAATGGAATTGGTTGATAAATTTTAGTAATTTTTAGTTTTCGTCCTTTGGCATCAGTTGTTGATTCTAACAATGACAAAGCTTCTACACTTCGTTCATACTGTGGATCATCTTTATTGTCTGTTCATGCTAATAATACATGTCCTGGCTCAACAATTTGAAGTAAATTGTTAATATGACCACACGCTTCATCATTATATAGTCCGCGCGGAATTCAAATAATTTTTTTAACATTTAAATATTGCTTTAAATATTGTTCAATTTCAAGTTTTGTTAAAGTCGGATTTCGATTAGGGTTTAATAAACATTCTTCTGTTGTATATAATGTTCCTTCTCCATCAACATTAATACTCCCACTTTCCAACACCAATGGACAAACATAATAATCAACACCACTAGTATTGGCCATTGTAATAGCCACTTTATTGTCCACATTATAGTCTCATTTAAAATTTTTTGCTTTTAACATTAAACTATTTTGCATTCCTCAGCCATTGAATTCAAAACTAACCGCACGGTGTTCTCCATTTTCATTTACTAAATAAAGTGCTCCTATATCACGCGCCCAACTATCATAATAATGTGTTTTTATTAAGTTAATATTACTATTTGCTAGCATTTTTTTAACTCGTAAGTAATTCTGTTCATTAACAATCATTTGGACTGGTTCATAATTACTAATAATTTTAGCAACTAATGCAAAAATTTTTTGCGCGGGAAAAGCGTCTTTCTGTCAATTGTCCTTCATATGCGGTCATATCATTCAAGTTTGGATGTGATTGCTTGTTTCTCCTGGTAAATAAAACCCATCTTCTTGCGGAGTTGTTGTTAATAATTTACTCATTTATAGTTCCTCCGTTCTAAATAGCACCGACTATTTTATTAATAAAGAAAAATATAATTAAAAATATTATTTGTTATTTAAAACAAATAATATATAAATGATTATTATTAAAAATCATTTTTAAGCAAAAATTTTCAATATAGATATTTTTTTAATACGTTTGATTTAAAATATTAATTTCAAAAGAAACTGGCGAAGATGGCACAATTTGACTAATACTTGCAATACAACGGATAATCATTTTTCCCTGAGGTTTTAATTTACAAAGAACCTTAATTTTGTTTGTTAGAGCAAAATTTAATTTTAAACAAGTATTAAAAACTTCTGTTGCCACAGTTGGATTAACAATTTTAAGCTTAAATGAATCTCATTCTTTTTCTAAATGCCTTTGATGATAATTAACTCGTAATTTATCAACTTGGATTTCATTTTGATATAAAATAATATCTGTCATTTCTGATTGTTTAATATAATTTGAACCTAAATCAGAAAAACATAATTGTAAATAATCAATTTCAAAAAGATTAACTGCCATTTCTTCACCAATTTTCCTCATATTATTCTAACCTTACCATAAATACAATAAACTAGCAAATATCTTGTGTTAAAAATAAAGTTAAAGCTGTGATGTCAAAGAGAGGGTAATTGTTTTTCTTAAAATTAATTAATACGACAAAATACTTGTTTTTGATTAATTGTAAATTTATAACAATTTTAGTTGTTGATGCAGACAGCAACTAAAGTAACAATCCTTTTCAGTTAAACGATTTAACATTATAATTCTAGTTTTGCTTTATAATATTTATTATAAAAACTAAATATAAATATTAGCAAATATTTATCCATTAAAAAGTTTTTTCCACTTTTAGTTTATCATAATTTTGGGGTGCGAAAAAAAAAAAAAAAAAGGAAATAAAATTTTCCTGAAAAAAATATTTTTTTTAAATTTTATTAATAATTTGCTCATTAATTAAAATAATAAATTTATCAAAAGTAGTAGTAATTTGATCTTCTTGCCCGTAAATTCGATAAGTAATCATTTTTTTATCCCGTTCTTGATCACCAATAACGATTTGATATGGAATTTTAGCAACTTGTGCTTCTCGGATTTTATAACTTAAACGTTCATCACGATCATCAATTGTTGTACGTAATTTTAACTTTTTAAATTGCCGGTGTAATTCATTAACATATTCCAAATGATGCTCATTATTAACTGGAATTATGACAATTTGTTTTGGAGCTAATCAAAATGGTAAAACTCCTTTTGTTTGTTCTAATAAAATTGCTATAAAACGCTCATAAGTCCCAATTAAACCACGATGTAACATTACTGGCATTGCTTTTGCCCCTGTTGCATCAATATAACTTAAATTAAATTTTTTTGGTAATAAAAAATCAAATTGTAAGGTTGAAACAGTAATTTCATGGTTTAATGCTGTCTTAATTTGAATATCCAACTTTGGTCCATAAAATGCTGCTTCTCCAATCATTGGCACATATGGAATTTTTAAATCATCTAATGCTTCTTGCAACATTTGTTCAGCATGATTTCACATTTGATTATCATCATAATATTTTTCCTTATTTGCTGGATCACGTAATGACAATGAGTAATAATCAACAGTAATTTTTAAATCTGTTAAAACTTCATTAATTAATTTAAAACAACGTTTAAACTCTTCTTTCAACTGGTCATGACGTAAAAAGATATGCGAATCAGTTAATTGCATCATTCGTACTCGTTCTAGACCTGTTAAACTTCCTGATGTCTCATATCGATGTAAAATAGCATGCTCAGCAATTCGTAATGGTAACTCACGATAACTACGTTGTTTATAATTATAAACAGCAATATGATGAGGGCAAGCCATTGGGCGTAAAACACTAATTTCATTATCTTGTGCCATCGGGGCAAACATATTTTCTTGGTAATGATCCCAGTGACCAGAAATTTTATACATTTCACTAGTTCCAATAACTGGTGTATCAACCTCAATAAAATCATATTCTCATTCTTTTTCTCGGATATATTCTTGGAGCACTTTTTTTAATGCCATCCCATTTGGTAACCAAATCGGTAAACCGGGTCCAACTAATTTATCAAAAGTAAAAATTTCTAAATCCTTCCCAATTTTACGATGATCACGCTCTCTTCGTTCTTCATATGCGAATAATACTTGTTCAAATAATTCACGTGAAAAATGTGAACTTCCAGTTAATCGTTGCAACATTTTATTTTTAGCATCATCTTGTCAATATGCTCCTGCTAAGCTTCAAAGTTTCAGGACTTTAATATGTTTCAAACTTGTAACTGGATAAGTATTTGGCAAATACAATTCATTCCCAAGTAAATATCCACCTTGTTCTGCCCCTGTTTCTGCACAAAAAGTTAATAAATAGGGATTGTTATTATATCATTTTTTTGCATCGGCTAGTGCCCCTAAAACAGGCTTAATAGCAAGATTATTATTAATTAACTTTGTTACTTCCTGTTCTAAAGCACTAAGATCAGTTTCTTTTAAATGTGGTTCCACATCAAAGTCAACTAAAAAGGTATCATCTTGTACGGCAATTTTAGCAATTTTAGCGGTTGGATGTAAATTAGTAATTGCCTTTGCTGTTATTAATGCTGTTGTATAATGCAAAATTGCTAAAGCTAGCGGTGATTTATCAGTAATAATTTCTAATGTTCCATCAGTTGTTACTAAATAGTCTAAACCACGAACTTGACCAGCAAAAACTCCACCAAAGGCAGCTTTTCCTAAACTTGATGCAATACTACTTGCTATAGCATGAATTGTTTGTGGTGTCTTAAATTCACGAACTTGACCATCCGGTAATGTAATTTTAATCATTTGTCATCTTCCTTTCCAAAAAGTAAAACTCGCTCCCAATATTACTTAAAGCAATAATACTAGGAGCGAGTTCTTCGCGGTACCATCCTAATTAAATTAGGATTTAACCTAATTTATCTTTCACACTTAATAACGAAAAGTGCTTAAACGTAAACTAATTGCTGTTACTAGTAATCTAATCATTCTTTTATTAAGCTTCCATCACCCTTAACTTGCTGAGAAAAGAGGAAGATTAGACCATGGGTAACTAGTTTAATTATTTAATTGTAATTTCTTTAATTTCTTCATTGCGAGCAAATAGAATTGTTGAACCAATTTTTGCCCCTCATTTTTTTGCCACTTCACAAATTGCTTTTTCATCTGTTTTAAATGCTTCATAATTATCAACTTTATTCATAAAAATTGAATGTCATGATCCAAAGGCAGTATATAATTCTGGTAATGGACTAACTCCTAAAATTACCACATTTGGGCGGAATTTTGAAATTGTTTTTAATAATTCCCCTGTATTTGAGACAACAACGGCATACTCATATTTTCCATCTTTACATTTATTTGCTAATTTTTTAGCAATATCAGCGCGTGGGCCTGTTGTTGAATTCATAGCGTCTTCTAATTGCTTTTCATAGTACAATTTTGAATAAAATTCATGCTCTGCTCGTTTGTTAATCATTGCCATTGTATGAACAGCAATAAACGGATAATCACCATTTGCTGATTCACCTGATAACATCGTTGCATCAGAACCTAATTCTGTTGCAAAATAAACATCAGTTACTTCTGCTCGCGTTGGCGATGGATTTTCTGTCATTGTTTCTAACATTTGTGTTGCAACAATAACAATTTTCCCTGCTTCACGACATTTACTAATAATAATTTTTTCTCAAT
The DNA here is from genome assembly GCF_000236085.2 of Spiroplasma melliferum KC3. Classification (NCBI taxonomy): domain Bacteria; kingdom Bacillati; phylum Mycoplasmatota; class Mollicutes; order Entomoplasmatales; family Spiroplasmataceae; genus Spiroplasma; species Spiroplasma melliferum. The sequence goes on from NZ_AGBZ02000001.1 coordinate 11,122, forward strand.
ATGGAACATCATAATAAGGAATTTCTAAACCTAAATCTCCCCGTGCAACCATAATTCCATCAGCAGCGGCAATAATTTCATCAATATTATTAATTCCAATTTGTGATTCAATTTTGGCAATAATTTGAACATGTTCAGCTTTACACTCTTTTAATAATTTGCGAATTTCTTTGATATTACCAGCTGTGTTAACAAATGATGCTGCAATATAGTCAATCCCTTGTTCAACTCCAAATTTAATATCATTAATATCTTTTTCAGCTAAAAATGGTAATGTAAAGTCAACCCCTGGTAAATTAATTCGTTTGTTTGTTTTAACAATATGATGGTTGAAAGCTTTTGTTTCAATAATGCCTGGTTTAATACCAGTAACATTTAACTGTAATTTTCCATCATCAACTAGCACCACATCACCAACTTTTAAATCTTGTGACATATCATATGAAACAGTGATTTCTGTTCCAGTTCCTTCACGGTTTTGATATTCCGTTGGTAATGAATAAATCGTAACTGTTGCTCCAGCAACAATTTCTTGTTTCCCACCTTTCATTATTCCAACACGAATTTCTGGTCCTTTCGTATCTAATAACACTGAAATTGGTTTTCCAATTTTAGCACTAACTTCTCGTGCTCATACAATTCGTGCTCCTTGTTCAGCATGATCTCCATGTGAAAAGTTTAAGCGAATTGTTGTCATTCCTGTTTTAAACAATTCTTCAATGGCTCCCGCTGAATGTGTACTTGGCCCAATTGTTGTAATAATTTTCGTTCTTTTCATTTTCTCGTTAATATTAAATTTATCCATTCTTTTGACAATCTCCTTCTAAAAATATCTTACCACCTTATTTTATCGCAAAATTATGATTTTTGATAAATATTCTGATTTAATTGATCAAATTTAGCTCAAATTTCTTTCCGTGATGAACGCGGAATACTTAATGCTTCCATAATTGGACGAGCAATAATTTGATCACCTTGATTGCCAATTGCTAAACCACCTACGCCTGCAATAATTTGTTCAACAGCAAATTGTGCCATTTGAAAAGCACGATAACGGTCCATGGCCGTTGGATTACCACCCCGTTGAGTGTGTCCTAAAACTGTTGCACGAGTAATGTAACCACTTTTACTTTCAACTAATTTTGCTAATTTATGCACATCGGGATAAATCATTTCACTAACAACAACAATGACACTTCGCTTTTGTGCTTGATGTAACATCGCAACCCGATTAGCAATTTCTGTTTCAGATAAAGCAGCTTCATTAATTGAAATAATATCTGCTCCACCAGCAATCCCAGCGTATAAAGCAATATCACCGCAAGCATGACCCATTACTTCAACAATTGAACAACGATTATGTGATTGCATTGTATCACGCAAGCGGTCAATTGCTTCAACAACAATATTAATTGCAGTATCAAACCCAATCGTATAATCTGATGAAGTGATATCATTATCAATTGTTCCCGGTAAAGCAATACAATTAATTCCCAACTCTGTTAACCGTTGAGCACCTTGATAACTACCATCACCACCAATAACTACTAATGCCGCAATTTCTTGCTTTTTTAAAATATCAACAGCTTTTTTTTGTACTTCTGGGTCTTTAAATTCCGGTAAGCGTGCACTTCCAATCACAGTTCCCCCTAAACGCATAATACTATCCGCAAAATTATTATCAACAACTTCCATTCAATTATTAATTAATCCTAAATAACCATCACGAATAATATATGTTTCTAGTCCTTTTGCATGTGCTGTTTTAATAACTCCCGCAATTGCAGCATTCATTCCTTGTGAATCACCACCAGATGTTAAAATTCCAATTTTTTTAAGCATGCTTTTTCTCCTTCTCTTTTGCTTGTTTCATCTTGTTTATATTAATTTTAGTTGATATTCTAAGATTGTAAAGATTTTTTTAACTAAAAAACAGAAAAAACACTTATTAAAGTGTTTTTTATTTTGTTCTAAATAAGAAAAAGTTAATTCTTATTCTGTTGGTGCTGTAGCTGTTACTTTTGCTTTAAATTTAAATTGACCAGAAATGTTTGCTGAATCATTTTTTGCTTTAACTGTTACTTCAACTTCTTTTGCAGCTTCATAGTCTCCCTCAGCACCATTATTTGTAATTTCAAAATCACTTGCTCCTGCATTTGGTGCTATCTTTTGTATAGCATCTAAAACAGCTTTTGCAAGAGTTGTATCAGTATTAACTGCATTTAACTCATCTTTTTTAACTGCTTTTGGGGTTGATGCTTTAATTCCTACAGTTTGCTCAGTTACTGTTACATCTTTAATATCTACTTTTGTTACTTCTCCATGTTTTGGTAAAGTTACTTTAATGTATCCTGATTTACCAATAACAACAGTTTTATCTTTTGCTGGAGTAATTTGAACATAAACATCAACTTTACCTGCTTCTAAATCAATTGTTTCTAATGCTGTACCTTTGCTGTTTTTATAAACGTCAAATTGAAAATCAGCTGCTGTTGCTGTTTTTACAACTCCTTGCACTGCTTTTAAAACATTAGCTTCTAACGCTGTTTTAATTTCAGGCTTTGTAACTGCTTTTGGGGTTGATGCTGCTACAGTTGCAGGTGCTGCAATTGTTTTAACTCTTGATAAATTATTACTTTCAGTTTTATTACATGCAACCACTGATGTTGTTCCGACAGCTGATACACCAAAAACTGCTAAAATCGATAAAAGTTTCTTCATTTCTTATATTTCCTTTCTCTATTAAGTAGTGTTTTTATTAAAAGCAAATGTAATTAAAATTACATTGAATATATAAGAGAAAAATAACATTAATAATAATTATTAATTGCTTCTAACCCTACTTTATACAATTTATATCTTTCTTTTTTTCTTTCCCTTATAGGAGCAATTGTACAATAATTTTTTTAAAAAAACAATAAATATTTCTTAAAAAAAAAAAAAAAAAAGATTTTCCAAATAAAATGCTTAATCTTTTTTTGTTTTTTCGTCTTCTTTTGGTTCAGAAACTGGTGCGTCACTGTTTTCTTGTTCACTAACTTTTAATTCTGGCTCGGCTTGACCAGCAACAAATGGCATAATTTCTTGATTTAATAAATCAACATTATTAACCATAAATTGTCCCGCTTGACTTGCTAAAGAAAAACGACATTTCTTTTTACTACGGCTTCCTTCAGTATGATAAATTACTAATTGATTTGTTTTATCATTGCGTTCAACACGAGTAATTTTTCGAATTAAAATGCGTTCTCCTAAAAAAGCAATTTCTTTTTCATCAATTCCAACGGCAATTAGTTGTAAAAATAAGAAAATATAAATTCCTACCCCAACTGTTAAACCAAAAGCCAATACAATCATAATAATTAACGGTGCAGTTGATGATAAATTAATAACAAATTGGAATAAAAATCCAAGAATAACAATTGGTAAATTAATTCCTAACACTGTAAATAAAATAATTAAAATTTTTTTATTAATAAAACGTGCTTTAAATTCTCGTTTTGTAAAACTAATTAAATAACCAATAATTGATAAACTAACTGCAACAAATAAGAATGCTGCCATTGAGATTGCAATTATTGTTCCTTTTTCAGTATTTTCCACTTTTAGGCTTTCCTTTCTATCACAATTATTCTTACTTGCGAACTTGTGCCATTACTTCTGAAGCAAAATCAACTTCTTCTTTTTCAATTCCTTCGCCAACTTCATAACGAATCATATCAACGACATTAACATTATTTGCTTTTATAACATCACTAATTTTTTGATCAGGATTAACAACAAAAACCTGGTCTAAAAATGATATTTCTGCTAATTGTTTATTTAAACGCCCTTCAACCATTTTTTCTAAAATATTATCTGGTTTTCCAGCATTTTTTGGATCATTTTTTGCTTCAGCAGTTAAAATTGCTTTTTCACTATTTAAAAAATCTACTGAAATGTCATCTCGTGAAATAAATTGTGGTCGCATTGCAGAAACATGCATTGCTAGTTGTTTTCCAATTGTTTCGTCAATCTTACCACTAAAAATTAAAACAGTTGCAATACGATTATTAGAATGTAAATAAACTCCTAGTGATTGATCTGCTTTTAAATGCACTGTTTTAAAACGGCGTAAAGTAATCTTTTCACCAATTGTTGCAATAGCATGAACAATAACAGTTTCTAATGGTTCACCATTAACTGACACTTTTAATGCATCTTCCACAGTTTTTGGGTCATTATTAATTAAGGTTTCTCCTACGGTTGCCATTAAATCTAAAAATTGTTTATTTTTTGCAACAAAATCAGTTTCTGAATTAACTTCAAAAATAACTGTTTTATCACCTTTAGTTACTAAACCTACTAATCCTTCTGCAGCAACTCGATCAGATTTTTTCGCCGCTTTGGTAATGCCTTTTTCACGTAACCATGTAATTGCTTCTTCAATATTCCCGTCAGTAGCTTCTAATGCTTTTTTGCAATCTAGCATTCCGGCCCCTGTTCTATCTCTTAATTCTTTTACTAATTGTGCAGTAACTGCCATACTAATTCTCCTTTCAAATTTAAGGTGCTTGTATTGAAACTAACCAGTTAATACAATCTAATTTTTATGTTATTTTTTTACTATTTTATTATCAACAATTGTTAAATGCTTGCTTAATTCACTAACCATTTCAGCTTTTTTTGCTTTTGGTAAAGCAAATCCTTCACTAAGAATTTCTAACTCATCAACTTTTAATTTTGATAATGTTTTCTCTAAATCATTATCAACTACATTAATTGTATCGAAATTAAAACTTGGTGCTGGTGTTGTTGTAACAGGTTCTGCTTTGGTTGCAACAGGTTCTGCTCCAACAGGTGCCTCTTCTTTTCCTGAAGTTGGTGCTTTATGTGAATAATGTGTGTCTCTTCCACGTTCATTTCTTCCGCTCATTCTTCGATTATCGTATTGTCCACCACGTGAATTACGATTCTCATCACCATCACGGCGAGTAAATTCACTTGGTTTAAATTGAGGTTCTGGCATTTTAATTCCCATTGCATCACCATATAAATCAGCAATATGATGAGTAATAATTGCAATTGAACGTGAAGTATCATCATTTGCTGGAATAATATAGTCAATTGGGTCTGGGTCAACATTTGTATCACAAATAGCAATGACTGGAATTCGTAATTTGCGTGCTTCTCGAACAGCAATATGTTCTTCTTTTGGATCAACCACAAATAATGCTTGTGGTAATTCCTTCATCCCTTTAATTCCACCTAAGAATTTTTCTAATTTATCTTTTTCTTTTTTAATTAACATTTGCTCTTTTTTTGGTAACAATTTTAATTCACCATTTTTTTCTTGGCGTTCAATATTTCATAATCGTTTAACACGTAAATGAATTGTTTTTAAGTTTGTTAATGTTCCTCCTAATCAACGTTGATTAACATAAAAACATTCGCAACGTTCTGCTGCATCCTTAACAATTCATTTTGCTTGTTTTTTTGTTCCAACAAATAAGATTTTTCCTTTGCGGGCAGCAATATTTGCCATTAATTTTTTAACATCTTCTAATCTTCATAATGTTTGTTGTAAATCAATAATGTGAATCTTATTCTTTTCACCATAAATATATGGTTTCATTTTTGGATTTCATCGTTTTTTTTGATGCCCAAACTGAGCACCAGCTTCTCATAACATTTCTCTTGTTAATTCTTTTGCCATATTTCTATTTAATTCTCCTTTTCGTTAAAACATCCATTTATTTCTAACATTTACCACTATCTTATTAAAACAAATAGCACTGGGCAAATGAATCCATAAATGTGTATTGTATATCATTAATTTTATTGAATACAAGCAATAAAATTATAACATATTTTGTTTTAAACAAACAAATAAAAATGTTATTTATCAAAGATAAATAACATTTTTGGCTGTTCATTTGGTTTCTGTTCATTTTTTTATTATTGTGTTTTAATTAAAAATTGTTTGTTTTTCAAGGTTTTATAATTTTTAAATAAATAAAAATAAGTAAATCAAAAAATAACAAATATTTTTAATTCAACATTTTTAATGTCCAATCATTAGGATTAATTTCTTCCTTTGAAAAATTAATTAATGGCAAATTCGGATTAAGCTGCTGCAATGTTAAAATTTTAATTGAATCTAAATTTTCAAGTTGATAAATCTCATTTTTTGAACGAGTTAACAACTGCTGCAAATACAATACTAAAATAAATAAAGCAAATAAATCCACAATTAATGTTGCAATAGAATAAATTTGTTGGAACAATTGACGCAATTTAATATTTTCTTCTAACATCATTGGAATTGATAATTTTGAAGTATTATTAATAATATTAAAAAGAATTAAAATAATAACAAAACGAATAACATTGCTTTTTTCATCTTGGCGAGTTAAAAGACCACATAATTGTAAACTAGCAATAAAAATAGTTATTACTAAAATGGTTAATAAAATAAATAATTCTTTATCATAGCGAAGATTCACATCATTAAAATTATTAAGAATAACTGGGCCAATAATAACAAACGGTGAAGCATAAACAATATATAACAAAAGCGAAACTAAACGCCGACTATTGAAAATCATAGCCATGGTAATCGTTAATTGTACATATGAATATCCTGTTAATAATATTCGATAATAACTTGGATCAATTGAATAGTCTGGTACTAACACTAAATTTCAAATTAATTTACTAAAGAAAAAAGTACTAATTCCACCAATAATTGAAACAAAATTTAGTAAACTACGCGAAGCACTAATTTTTTTACTTTTATAATGTAAAAAAGTTCATGATGAAAGAATTGTAAATAAAAAAAAGGCAGCAAAAATAAAGATTCATAAAAAGAACTTCAAGACACCATCACTGATATATCTATTTTCAAGAATTCATTGACGAATAAAAGGGTTGCTACAAAAGTCTTTAAATAATATATCATCAAATGAATAATTCATTAATGTTTTCTCCCCCTTTTTGTAAATTTCTCCACTATCATTATACTCTACTTTTGCCAAAAAAAACAAAAAAAACAATTATTAAAAATTGTTAAAAAGTTGAAAAAATTGCAAAGCCAACACTATAATCTCGCTCATGGCTAAGGGAAACATGAACAAGTTCATTTTGTTTTAACGAAAGACCTTCAACATGAAGATTATTATCATCTTTTAAACAAATTGTTACTTCGTTTAAAATTACCTTAGTTTCTAAGGCTTTAATTAAAGCTTCTTTTACTGCTCATCGGCCTGCTAAAAATTGTCGTTGAGCATTTTTATTAAAAAAAGCTGCATATTGTTTTATTTCAACTGGACTTAATACTTTTTGAATGAATGCTGTCGATAGTTTAATTCGTTTATTTTGAATAATATCAATACCAACATTTTTAATCATAATTTTTTCCTCCGTTTGATAACTTATTAATATTTTAACAAAAAAGGATGAAAAACGATATAATAATTTTATAAAAGAAAACAATGAGGGCCATCATATGAATAATATCAGTTTTAAAAAAGTTGATTCTACAATTATTAAAGCGATTAGTACTGCTTATCAACCTTATGCAATTAATAATACAGATCCCAATAAAGTTAGTGTTTTTAATAAAAATGGAATTATTATTACAATTTATAAAACAAAAAGTGTTTTGTTCCAAGGCTATCAAGCTGAAAAAGAAGCACAGCGTTTTTTTCCAGCCTTAACCAGTTCTTTACCAAATAAAAATGTCTCTGCTCCAGTTACATATTTTCAAAAAGATGTTATTGGTAATGACGAAGTTGGTGTTGGCGATATTTTTGGTCCGCTAGTTGTTACCGCTTCTTATCTTCCTATTGCAACTTTTAATGAATTAGCAAAGTTACCAATCAAAGATAGTAAAAAGATGACAAAACAACAAATTTTAAGTTTAGCCCCAAAAATTAAAAAAATGGTCAAAAGTATCACTATTATTATTAATAATGAACTTTATAATAAATGATATACTAAATACCAAAACGCCCATATTATTAAAACCTTAGCCCATAATCAAGCTTTAGTCCAATTATTAGCAAAACATCAGTTAACTAATAAAACAATTTTTATTGACCAATTTGTTAATGAAACAAAATATTTTGAATATTTACAACAAACTAAAATGAGTTCAATTATAAAAGATAACCTTGTTTTTATCACTAAAGGAGAAGAAAAATCATTAGCCATTGCTTGTAGCGCTATTTTAAGTCGTGCAGTCTTTCTAATTAAAATTAATGAACTTGAAACAAAATATCATTTATCATTCCCCTTAGGAGCCAGTGAAGATGTTAAAGCACTAGCCCGTAAATATAAAGAAATAATGCCAACAACTACTTATACTCAATTTTTAAAAGAGCATTTTAATTTAACAAAAAAATAATCTTCTAGAAAGATTATTTTTCATCTTCATCAAAAGAAATTATTTCATTAGGAATTATTTTTGCTTTATATTTTAATGGTTGTTGATGTGTTGCTAAATAAGCATCTAAATCTGCTTTTGAATATTTGTGATTATTTAACCAAGAATTCAAATTCAATTAAAACATACTAACGCAATTGAACAAAAACCAACAACAATTCGAGCTCAATAAAAATTTTTTAATCCTAAAATGGCAAAAACTAATGTAATAATGCTAAAAATGCTAATAATACTGAAAGCTAAAACAAGTTCTTTTTGATAAGGATAATTTAAGATTTTTGACCACATATCACGATAAACATAATATAGAACCGAAAAAATAATGTTAAAAATAGCAACTAAAATTGCTAGAATCATGGCAATTTTACCTTTTTGATCTAATTGGCGATGTTGTTTAATATTTATCATAATTTTAATTTGGTCAACTTTTGTAATATTATTTTCTTTAATTTGCTTACGAAAATAAAATAAGTTATTAATTCAAATATAAAAATATTGAAATGAAGTACATAGCGTAAAAATTAACACTGATCCAACAGCTAACAAAGCAAAGCCATTTGTTGCATAAAAATTTAAGAAAAAATAAGGAAATAAAGTATTGTCTGGTTGGTGATCACTGTGCCGAATATAACCACGAATTAAAATACAAATTAAATATAGGGTTGGATATAAACAAATTAATCAATAATTTGTTTTATGATGGATTTCAAATTTGTAAAATGTATCACCAGCTGTGACAATGTAACTTAAAATCATCGCAATTGGAATAATGGTATGCAAAATAAATGTTGAAATTCATTCATAAACACTCATGTTTGTTACTATATCACCTTGAACTGCTAACCCTAATCAAAATACTAGCATTGTCATTGTAATATAAACTGTTACCATTAATCGAATAATAAAATCTGGTTTTGTATTTTTAAATTTTTTTTGAAATAAATAAAAAACAAAATAAACAAAAACTAAATAATTTGTTTGCGGCGTAAAATATGAATAATAATGGCTTAAGCGCTCCCCATAAGTTGGTAACTGCCCATAAATGCCACTGTTTGTTTTTAAAGCTAAAATAAAATCACAAACTAAAAAAACAAAAATTAACATAATACCAATAATCCGATAAATTAATAATTTCCGATCCGTAAAAAAATGCTTCATCTAAAAAAACCTTTCTGCCTCTAATATTTGATAAATATTTGATAAATAAAATAAGTTACTAAAGTATTTTGTTAATATTTGATAATTGATAGTTTTATTTGTAAATTAATTATTTTTCCTTTTGTCGTTCTACTATAACATTAATAATTGGTAAACAACGATAACGAACTTGTGCTTGGTCAAACATCCGTTTTGCTGCTTGATTATCATCGCTACCTTCGTATTTGTCATCATCATAAATAACTTCTTTAATTCCAGCTTGAATAATAATTTTTGTACATTCTGCACAAGGAAATAAAGTTGTATAAATCCGACAGTTTTCTAAATTTGTTCGTGCACTTAAAATGGCATTCAATTCAGCATGCGCAACATAAGGATATTTTGTTTCTAAATATTTCCCTTCTCGCGCTCATGGAAAATCATCATCATTTAAGCCACGGGGTAAACCATTATAACCTGTCGCAATAATTTGTCCAATTTGATTAACAACACAACTGCCAACTTGGGTATGGGGGTCTTTGCTTCGCATTGCACAAACATGCGCAACGCTTAAGAAGAAATCATCTCATGATAAATAATCATTACGTTTTTTCTCTGCTACTGTTGTCATAAATTAGATATTCCTTCCTTCAAGTTAGAAAAAATATCATTAAGATTAGCTTGACTTTGTAACAAAAAGATTGGTCAATTTGCTTTTGGATAAAAATAATAATTATTTAACATTTCTTCAATTGCGCTCCGTTCCAATAAGCCTGCGCGGTAATAACTCAATAATGCATTAATAACAGCGCTATTAAAAGGTGGAACATAACGGATTCATAATAATGCAATTGTACTAACCACTATCATTGTTACAATAATAAAAACCGGATATAATATTGTTCAATTAACACGATGTGAACGGTTAAATTCTAAGGCATAACCAAGAGCACTACCAACAAAAAAGCCAACAAAATTAATTAAATAAAATGAATAACCTAAAAAGATTGGCATTATTAATAACCAAAGCATAATAATTAAAGTTCGTTGGTTTGCAATTAGAGCCCCTAAATCTTCTTTACCATAATTATAGCTAAATAAACTTCCTCATAAAATTGCTAATAAAATTGTTGACCCACCAAAAATTCAATTTGGTAATACGGCTGCTAAAAAGACTCCCGCTAACGGAATTCCAACCACTAAAATGATTGATAAGCGTCAACGTCCTAAAAGAGCTTCCGCATAACGAGCAACACTAAAAATCATAAATAAATTTAAAACTACTAACAATGGATTGCTTGAAAATAAAACATATGTTCATAATCGTCATCATTGATTATTTCAAATTAATAAATCACGCGTAACCCCACCATAAACAAGTTGGGTCGCTCCTTCACTTAAACCTTGGGTATTAAAAATTTGAGCACCAAAAAAGATTCCAACAATTGGAATAATTAATAACAAAGCAATTAAAACTCAAGTAACACCAAGGTTATTGACACTTAATTTATCACTTAGTTGTTTTAAATTTTTTGTTAATTTACTATTAGGATCTTTAATCCCATCTAAAATTTCCTCAGTTGTCATTCCAGCCATTGAAGTATCATTTTCGTTATTTTCTTGCAACATTGTAATGTTAGGATAATAAGTACTTAAACGATCAAGATAATTATTTTTATCAACAAATAATGTTACATCGCCATTATCATCTTTATAAATTTGCGAACGATTTTCAATTAAAACAATTGATAAAATAGTAAGTTTTGCGCGTTGAAATTTCTTATTTAAAAAAGTCCTTAACGTTTGCACAACTTCATCATTAATGATGAAGTCATTAAATTCACCACTAAAATCATCAATAATTTTAATAATTTGAAATTCTTTACTATCAACTTTATATAAATAAACATTATTATTATTGCGTGGTTTATTTTTATAAACATTGTATTTTTCTTGTTTTAAAAAATAATCAACTAGAGATAACTTATCTTTATCAAAACTCATTGTTTTCTATCCTTTCGCGCGTAATATTGCTAATCTTTGTTCAAACTCTTGTGGTAAGGCTGCTGTAATGGTCAGAGATTCTTTAGTAACTGGATGAATAAACCTTAATTGATATGCATGCAGATATTGTCCAAAGCTTTCTTTTTTATCAGCGACTGTGCCATATAACGGATCACCAACAATAGGATGATTAATGTATTTTAGATGGGCTCGAATTTGATGAGTTCGTCCGCTTTCTAATTCACACTCTATATAAGTATAATCATTAAAGCGTTCAATTACAACAATATTAGTTACTGCTTTTTTAGAATTTTTTGCTGTAACTAGCATTTTCTTACGGTTATTAGGGTCACGCCCAATCGGCGCGTCAATTTTTGCCCGATTTTCAATGATTTGACCATGAACAAGAGCTAAATAGCGGCGTTGTAACTGCTTTGTTTGAATTTGTTGCTGTAGTTGATGATGAACAACATCATTTTTAGCAATAATTAAAGTTCCCGTTGTTTGGCGATCAATCCGGTGCACAATTCCAGGCCGTTGTTCACCACTAGCAGTTGACCACTGCACCCCTCGTGCTAATAAAGCATTAACTAAAGTATCATTCTGGTGCCCTGGGGCTGGATGAACAACTAAATTATTTGGTTTATCAATAACCATTAAATAACTATCTTCATACAAAATTGTTAATGGGATTGCCAAGGGTGTTAATTCACTTGCTTTAGCACTTGGAAATTCAATGATAACATGGTCTCCAATTTGACTAACATAATTTGCCCGTACAACTTGCCCATTAACTTGAACTTTCTCTTGCTTAATTAATTCTTGTATTTTAGTTCGTGAAAAAGGAGTGGTATTTGTTTTAAAATAATCAGTTAAAATTTTATCAATTCGAGCTGATGATGAAACAATTAACGTAAACTTAGCCATTTGAATTCGAATGCTCCTCACGTTTGTTTCGTGCTCGTTCACGATAAAACTGAATAATTTCAATAATAATAGCAAGAATTAAGACAATAACACCAAATGTTACTCAATTATCAGCTAAATTAAACACACTATAAGGTGGAAATAAAATTCATGCTAGAAAATCAACAACACCACCATGATTTCACATTCGGTCAATTAAATTCCCAAAGCCACCCGTCGTAATCATAATTAAACCAACGGCGGCAATTTTATTATTAATATATAAAAAAATACTAAATGCAAGCAAAGTAATGAAAACTGCACCAACAATGACAAGTGGAAGATTATCAGCGTTTGTCCCAAAAGCAATTCCTTTATTAACCATAAATTTAAAATTAATAAATCCATCAAGAAATTTAACTTCGGGAGCCGCTGGGTCATGTGACAATAAATGAAAAGCTAATTGCTTCGTAATAATATCTAAAATTAATAACGAAATAAAAATTGGTAGGCAAACTTGGAGTTTATATTTTCAAATATAATTCCGATTTTTAAAATGGTCTTTAAAATCATATCAAAATTGTTTTGTTCGTTCTTTCATTTGCTTTTGACTCCTTTTTCGTTTTATACATTATCGCACATTTTTTGCCGATAAAACATTAAAACAACGATTACAAATTTCATTATTTTGTCCATTTAACTGATTATAAATCATTCAACAACGTTGGCATTTTAGACCATCTTTTTCTTGAACTTTTAAATAACTAGTTTCATATTCCGTTAAGTTCTGATGGTCAGTAGTAAAAATAATTTCACTAACAATAAAAATTTGATATAAATCTTTAATTGTTGCTAAACTTGCATAGGCTGGTTTTAAAGCAATCGTTACTTGACACTCTAATGATTTTTTAATTTCTTTTTGTTCACGACGACGTTCTAATTCTTTGTTAACATCATCTCGTAACTTTAATACTTGGTCTCATTTTGCAACTAACTTATCATTAATCGACATTGTTAAAACAAAATTTTCTTCTAAATGAACCGAGCTTTGTTGGTGGGGATATGTAATAAAGCGGTGGCTTTCTTCAACGGTATGCGGAATAATTGGTTTTAAAACATCAACTAAAATCCGATATAAATAATATAATGTTGTTTGGACCGCACGACGACGTGGTGATTTCATTTCCTCAATATATAAAATATCTTTTGTAAAATCCAAATAAAATTTTGATAATGTTGTTGTAACAAAATTATTAATTAAAGTATAAACATTATTAAAATTAAATTCTTCATAATTTTTATTTACTTTTTGTTGAAATTCACGAGCTAAATGTAAGACATAATAATCAACTTCCGCTAATTTTGGTTGTAAATCTGTTAGTGGATTAAAATCATTTAAATTTGCTAACAAAAACCGCAATGTATTACGAATTTTTCGATAAGCTTCAGCAATTTGTTTTAAAATTTCTGAACCAATTTTAACATCATCACGATAATCAACCGAAGCTACTAACATTCGCAAAATATCAGCCCCATACTGGTCAGTAATCGATAATGGGGAGATAACATTGCCCAATGATTTACTCATTTTTCGCCCTTTTTCATCATTAGCAAACCCATGTGATAAAACAACTTGATACGGAGCATGTCCTGTTGCCACAACTGAAGTAATTAGCGATGAATTGAATCACCCTCGAAATTGATCAATTCCTTCCAAATAAACATTAACGGGATGGGGCAAATGATATTCTTTGGTTACTGCTAAATTACTAACTCCACTATCAAATCAAACATCCATAATATCTTGTTCTTTTCGTCAATTGCGATTTTGATAAGCTGGTGGTAACAGTTGATCAGCACTTCATTCAAATCAAATGTCCGTTGTTTTTGCTTTTGCAAATAAATTAATAACATGTTCAATTAATTCTGGTGTAAATTGTGGTTGATTGTTTTCATCATAAAAGGCAATAATTGGCACACCCCATAATCTTTGTCGAGAAATACATCAATCCTGACGATTTTCAATCATTGTTTCCATTCTTTTTGCTGCTCATTGTGGATTCCATTGTACTTGTTTAATTTCACTTAATAATTCTGGTTTAATTTTTTCAATTGAAACAAATCATTGTGCTGTTGCTCGGTAAATAACTGGTTTTTTTGTTCGTCAATCAATTGGATAACGATGCTTTGTAAACTTTAATTTTAACAAAGCGCCATTTTGTTCTAATCGTTGTCCAATCATTTTATTAGCATCTTCATAATAAACACCAACTAAACTATTATCTGCTACTTCAGCGGTATATTTTCCAGCATCATCTAACGGGGCAAAGATTGGAATATTATTAGCCCGCGCAATTAAATAATCATCTTCACCAAATCCGGATGCTGTATGAACAATTCCTGTTCCAGCTTCAACAGTAACATGGTGGCCAAGCACAACAAGACTATCACGTTCATATAAAGGATGTTTTGTAATAATGCCAACTAATTTGGCACCAACCACTTCTTGCACAATTTTAACTTTTTTTCAATTTAATAATGTTTGCAGTTGGTCTAATAAAGCCTTAGCAAATAAATATTTTTCACCCTCAACAAGTACTTCAACATAAACAATATCTTTGCCGACCGCTAATAATTGATTCATTGGAATTGTTCACGGTGTTGTTGTTCAAATCAAAAATTTTGTTCCTGGGTTAATTGTCTTATTCCCTGTTGTCACCGTAAAAGTTACATAAATTGATGGTGATGTTAAATCAGCATATTCAATTTCTGCCTCTGCTAAAGCTGACTCACTTGAAGGTGATCAATAAATTGGTTTTAATTGCCGATAAACTAATTTTTTTTGGACCATTGTTTGAAATAAACGTAATTGTTCTAATTCATATGCCAAATCTAATGTCACATATTTTTGCTGAAAATCACTAAATAATCCTAACCGACTAAATTGCGTAATTTGTTTTTTAATTTGGTCTAAAGCATATTGGCGACAAATTTGGCGAAATGCGACTGGTGGGGTTGTTTTCCGATCAACTCCACTTTTAACAACAGCAGTTTCAATTGGCAAACCATGCGTATCTCAGCCACAAATTCACGGACTATAAAATCCTTTTTGGTTATAATAACGAACAATAAAATCTTTTAAGATTTTATTTAAGGCGTGACCAACATGTAAATCTCCGTTTGCATACGGAGGCCCATCATGTAAAATAAAGGCTTGGTTGCTAACATTATGTTGGTAGCGTGCTGAAACAACATTTGTTTTAAGTCATTCTAACTGAATTTGTGGTTCTTTTTCCGCCAAGTTAGCTTTCATTTCAAATAAAGTATTGGGAGTTAATAATGTATCTTTATAATTCATTCGTGTTTTTTCCTTTCTGTCATAAAAAAAGTAAGACTATAAGAGCGCCAATGCGCGGTACCATCTTACTTTATAAATATTGCAATAATATTTACCTTTTTTTCTTAATTTTAAATTGTAAAAACAAGAGATAATTATTTGTCTTTTATGATTAGCTCACATCATCCTAATCTTGCTGTAATAAAACGAGCAAATAACCGTGGTTTGTTTTCCTATAAGTAAATCTTACACTATTTATTTAATTTTGTTAATAATTTCTTTTTTAATCAATTCTGTAATTCGTTCACCATCGTTAATGGAAAAGGCATAAATTCGTTTATTTCGTTCTAAAAAATCATCAATTACTTTTAACACATTTTGGGGATTATGCCGATTATGATCAATGTCATCAAGTAATACCGCAATTTCTTCTTTAAAAGCATAAGAAAAATCAACTGCTTTCATAATAATGCGTCCTGCATTATTACTTGCAACTTCAAATGCTTCGCGTGACTTTTCAATATTATAACGTGAAATATGCTCTAAATGTTGCAATTCTTGTAAACGCAACATTAATTGTCGATTATCGTATGTTAATTTTTCAATAATTTCATTTTGTTCATAAATAACTGTCCGTAAATCTTTCTCTTGTTCTGCCATATTTTCCCCTACTTTTATGCAAATTTTGCAATTGTAATTCGATAATGTTGATTTTTTGATGGTAAAATTGCATTAATTTTAAAACGACCATACCGTTTTATTGATATTATAATATCACAAGCAACTTGAAAAGTCTTATTATTTACCACGGAAAAATTAACATAAACATAATTTTGATCAACATATTTTTGTGCTTGTTGTCGTGAAACATTGCAAAGTGCACTTACTACCGCATCTAGTCGTAAACTTTTTACTGTCTTTGTAAAAATAGTAAATTGGTATTCAATAACAACCGGGGCAGGATTAATCGTTCAAATTAATAAATTCTTTTGAACAATTAATGGGGCATCAACAAACACGGGAGTAATTTTCTTTAAAACACTTAAATATAAATCATTTGCTGTGATATATAAATCGCCAATGACTCGTAATTCTAATTGTAATTGGTTTAAAATAAAACCAAGCACCTGCTGATGTTGAAAAAAATGCGATGTTGGTTGTTTCGCATGTAAAATAACCGTATTATCGTGGCTAGTATTAAAGCTAACTGTTGCACGAAAACCATTTGTTAATGGTTTATGAATAACATAATTAGAAATGTTTTCTTGTGCCAAGATTGCTTGTAAAATTGCAATTTTCCGTAAATCAAGAAAATCTGTGTGAATAACTTGACCGCGGCGTGCTTGTTCACATCACCCTTTAATCTTATTAATTAATTCATAATCTTGCTGATAATGTTGCAATAATTGGGTTTTATTAAGCATCTTTTTGAATTGTAAATTGGTAGGTTTTATACTCAATTTTTTGAACATCACCATCAAAAGCATACATAACACCACTAATAAAGTCCAATAACCGTATTCGTTCTGCCTTTGGTAATTTTTCTAAATGAACAATTAATTGCCCTTTTGTCAATAATAAATCCGCCATTTTTGGAGCATCATTATAACTATCAGCAATGAAGCCAGTTGTCAAGACACTTGTATCACTACTAGTCTCCGAAGAATTTTGAATTTCGTTTTCACGCTCAAAATTCACCTTTTGAAAGGGTGTTTCTGGAGCAAGAACAGGTTTTGCTAATGGTTGATCACTATGGACGATTGGTTCGGTTGGGCTATCATTAAAATCAATTCGTGGTTGAGCGTCGTAAATACTTCGTTGTTTTTTCTTAAAAATGCTCATTATTATCAACTACGACGAACAAATGGTGGTAAATCATCATCTTCATCGTCATGTTCAACTACTTGATTATTATTAACATGCTCTCGTCACGCATTAATTCGACGGTTTGCATTTGCTGTTTCACGTTCAGAATTTTCTGATAAATTAGTGAAATAACTTGGTCGTTTACGAGCAATATCTTGATCATTGTTGTCATCATTAATCTCAGCGTCACGAGTTGGACGCGGTGCTGGTGCTTCATATTCTTCCATTGAAGCACGATAAGTATTATCCGGATTAGTAAAATTTTGTTCTTCATCAAACCCAGTCGCAATTACAGTTACAATCATTTCATCATCTAAATGCTCATTAACTGCTGTTCCAAAAATAATATTAACTTCGCCGCCAATTGCTTGTTTAACAATATCAACAGCGTCATTAGCATCATTTAAGGTTAAGGTATTTCCACCAGTAACATTAATAATAGCATCACGTGCACCACGGATCGACGCTTCTAATAATGGAGAAATAATTGCTTTATTAGCAGCTTCAATTGCTTTATCTTTACCTGAACCAATACCGATCCCAAATAAAGCGTTCCCTTTATTTTTCATAACAGTCTTAATATCTGCAAAGTCTAAATTAATTAAGGATGGTACTGCAATTAAATCAGTAATGGTTTGAACTCCTTGGCGTAAAATATTATCGGCTTCTTTGAACGAATCTTTTAATGGGACACCCCCAATGACTTCTAATAAGCGATCATTTGAAATAATAATTAATGAATCAACATGCTTACGTAGTTCTTCCGTTCCTTGGATGGCATAACTATTGCGCGCACGACCTTCAAATGAAAATGGCGTTGTAATAATTCCAACGGTTAAAGCGCCTTGTTCTCTAGCAAGTTTGGCAATAATAGGAGCAGCCCCAGTTCCAGTTCCACCACCCATTCCAGCGGCAACAAAAACCATATCTGCCCCTTTTAAAGCATCTTTAATTTCTTCTGCTGATTCAATTGCTGCTTGGCGACCAACATCAGGATTAGCACCTGCTCCTAGCCCCTTCGATGTTTCTTTACCCAATACAATTTTATTTTTTGACTTTGAAACACTAATAATCTGGGCATCAGTATTAGCAACAATAAATTCAACCCCTTGCACGCCTGCTTCAATCATACGATTAACTGCATTATTACCAGCACCACCAATACCGATCACTTTTATTGACGCGACTTGTTCATAATTATCAAAATTGTCCATAACCTTAATTCCTCCATTTTTTATATATTATACTATTTATTTAATATTTTGGTAGTATTTTTGTTGATATTGTTGTGAACCATTTAAATGCTGTTTACTTAGCGGCATAACCCCTTGTGCTGGATTAACATTGCCGCCTGGTTGGTAATGCTCACCATTTTTGTCACTTCGTGGTCCTTTTTTATCACCATTATTATTTAAGTAACGAATATAACGATGATCAACCGATTGAATATTTGTTGCACTAACTTTATTTGCTAAATGTTGATAATAAATATTTCCCAATAAGCCAGTACATCATGTTTCTTTTGCTCCTAATGTTGAAGCAATATAAACAGTAACATTTTTATCTTTATTTAACGCCAACAGATTTTCTTTAAACCCACTAATTCGTAAAATTTCACCAACAACAACCGCTGGATAGTTATAGCGCCCTAAGCTATTAGCTAACTTTTCACTTAATGTTTCCATTTCTTCTGTTAAAACATGATTAACAATTCGTTTTAAATCATAATGGGTAAAATTTAATTGTGTTTGGTGTTGATGATCATATTTGCTGTAAATAATTAAATTATCTTTACTATTATTATTTAAATTAATAATTTTGTATAAATATTTTAGTGCTTGCTTATTATCACAACTTAAGACATTACGTAACCGCGTAATTATTTTTTTAATCCCACCCGGAATAATAATTTGATCGCATAAAGTTTCACGAACAAAGACATAAGCGGTAATATTATCATAATCTCAATTAATAATTGTAATCCCATTTTGCAAATCAACTGGTGATGCAATATTTCACGCAAGACTAAACCCTTCTGGAAGGATACCCATAACTTCAATTTTGGCATATTTAAGGGTAGCAAAAATACTTTGAATAATTCGTTTTTTTGTTACATAAACAATTGCCTTAATACTTACTTTGTGCGCCGCCTGCCCTATTGGTGGCGCTGATAATGCTTTTTGTTCATTCAGAATGTAACGATATGGTCTAATAAAAAAAGTAGTTTCATCATCTAATAAAGGAACTTCTTTTGCTAATGTAATTAATGAATCAATATCATTTTTTGTAATTAGACGATCATGTGTTAAATTTAGCATTTTGGTTGAAGTTTTAATTGTCATATTATTAGCTGGAATACTAATTGCCACTCGTTCAATCACAATTCCTAATTGTCGATTTGCATCTTTAATTAAATTAACTAATTCTTTAGCCACATTTTTTTCATCAATAATGATACCATTATCACAAAAATGATATTCAAGATGTCTTTTATAAAGCACTTTAATTTGTGATTCAGTATAAACACCAACCATAAAACTAAAACTATAATTTTTAATTTCTAACACAGCATATACTTCTTTTAACTTATAATCCACTTCGTTCACCTCCTCCTTTTAAAATTTTAGAATATTATTTCACCCGTTCTAATATTCTTAATTTAGCACTTGTACTCCGATGATTTCTTGCTTGTTCAGTTCCCGAAGGTACGATTGCTTTTTTGGTAATAATCTGATAATCACTTTCAAAATGTGATATTACTGGTAATTGTTGATTTATTTCATAATTAGGATCTTTTGTTAAACTCTGAAAATATTTTTTAACAATACGATCTTCTAATGAATGAAATGAAATAACAACTAAGCGACCATGCACTGCTAATAAAGTTGTTGCTTGTCGTAATGATTCTTGTAAAACAAATAACTCTTGATTTACTTCAATCCGTAATGCTTGAAAAACTCGTTTTGCCGGATGTTTCGCTTTTTTTAAAATCTTTTGTGGCAAGCTTTTTTTAATGATTTCAACAAGATGGAAAGTAGTAACAATTTCTTGTGTATTACGATCAATAACAATGTTTTTTGCAATTACTTTTGCAAATGGTTCTTCACCATAATCCTGAAAAAGTTTTGCTAAAGCTTCTTGTGAATAAGTATTAACAATGATTTTTGCGGTTAATTCTTGCTTTTGATTCATCCGCATGTCTAATAGACTATCATAACGATAACTAAAACCACGGTTATCATCATCTAATTGTGGTGATGATACTCCGAGGTCATATAAAATCCCATTAACTGCTTTAACTTGTCGTACTTGTAATTCAGCAGCTAAATTAACAAAATTATTTTTAATAATTTCATAATTATGATATTTACTTTCCTGCAAAATTTGTTTAGAAGCAATAATTGCTGCTTCATCTTGTTCAAAACAATATAGCTTTCCATTTGGAAGATGTTTTAAAATTTCAAGACTATGTCCAGCTCGCCCTAAGGTACAATCAACATAAATCCCATTGTTTAGAATATTTAAACCGGCAATTGCTTCTTGTAATAAGACTGTTTGATGTTTAAATTCCATACATTAAATTTTTTCCTCAAAATTTTTTGCCGCTTCTTCGATTCCTGGTGCTTGTTCAATATATACTTCTCAAACTTTTGGATCTCATAATTCTAAGTGGTCATTGTTTCCAATAATAACAACATCTTTTACAATATTTGTTTTATTTTGTAAAATGGACGAGATTTTAATTCGTCCAGCATTATCGAAAGTAGTTTCATCCGACATTGACATAATTTTTCGTGTCAAAGCCCGTCCTTCGGCTGTGGCTTGTCCAGTTGAAGCAACTTTTTCTGTTCACTTTAACCATTCAGCTTCATTACGAACATCAATACAACCATCAAAACCAAGAGAAATAAAGACTTTATCATCTTTAAACTGTTCTCTCATTTTAGAAGGAATTGTTAATCGTCCTTTATCATCTAATGTATGATTGTAAGTTCCTAATAATGCCATTTTGCCCCATTCTCCCCCACTTTCATACATATTGTATTATACTATTTCCCATATTGCAACACTTTTCCTAAAAAATTTTTTACAAAAAAAATAATCCTACTAATAAGTCAATAATTAAAGGATTTTTTAAAATGTAAATTGTAAAGAGAACAAAAATAATGGTCCACAACTAAGATATATAATCAAAAAAAAAAAAAAAAAAAGAATCTCCTGATCCCTTCCCATAATTAGTTATTATAACCTAATCAACTCTAATAACTTCTTTATCCTTATAATATCCACATTCACGACAAACTCTATGTGGCTTAATTAATGCTCCACAATTTTTACATGCTATCAAAGTTGCTCCAACTAATTTAAAATGTGTTCGGCGTTTTCTTTTTGCCTGCTTGGATGTTTTTCGAAATGGTACCGCCATTATTTCTCCTCCTTTGTTGTTTTAACTAATTTTTCGTGTAACTGTTCTCATCGTGAATCCGCTTGAGCTGCTTGATACGCTGCAAATTCTTCTTCCGAAAAAACTTGCCAAGTTGAATCACCACTAATTATTTTATCACTATTTTTAGATAAATTAATAGGAATATTCATAATTATTTCATCTCACGCATACTTTATTATATCAAAATTTTGCTCATTTAAGTAATTAATATCACTTTTTTTAAAAAATTTAAAACTATATTCATCATTTCATTCTAAATTAACTGGAACAGAAAAATGTTCTAATGTCTGAGCATCCTCAACAACAATTTCACCAATAATTGTTGCAATAATATTAATCGCATTAAGATCTGGATGATAATTAATAATTCCCTTAATGGTAATATCTTTGATTCCTCTAATATTAACCGAATAATCTAGTAATTCTGGACTAATATGTAATGGTATATCAACGATAACTTGCGGTTGTTTAATAAAATCTGTTTCTGTATAAATCATTTTGTTCCCTCATTATTGACTTTTTCTGTCAAATTTGAATAATCTTGCCATAATAAAACTTTTGTTAAATTATTCATTAATATAATATAATATGATTATACATTTATTTTTATAAAATATAAATGTGCTGTAAAAATGAGGAGCCAAAATGAAAATTATAACATATGACAAAGAAAACCAATTAACTGATTTACAGATTCAATTAATTGAAAAATTAAATAATGACATTCAGAGTGTTCTAGAATTAACTATTAACGAATTAGCAGATAGCCTTTTCATCAATACTTCTACCTTAAGTCGGTTAATTAAAAAATTGGGGTTTGAAAATTATAGTAAATTTAAAGTATGAGTTGCTGGAAAGTATAATAATATCAAAGAATTCGATATTCAAGAAAATGAGACAACTCTCCATAATATTATTGATAATATTTATAAACTGCATACTTATGCCTTAGATGAAACTTACCGAAATTTAAAAGTTAATCAATTAGAAAAAATCATTGATACAATTCATAATAGTGAACGAATTGTTATTTGGGGAATTAGTCGCCACACTTTAATTTGCGAAAATTTAAATTTACACTTAAATGTTTTAAAATATAATTCAACTTATCTTGTTAATTATTATGCCACAATTCAATTAATTGAAACTCTTAGTGAAAATGATTTATTAATTTTAATTTCAAAAAGTTTACAAGATGCTGAATATCATTTTCTAATTGAAATTGCAACAAAACGAAATGTTAAAATTATTTTATTAACTATTAACAAAGAATATAAAGGACCACCTAATTTGCAAAAACTAACCTTAGAAAATACTGAAATTTTAAATTTTTATGTTGATAATCCCCGTTATGTTTCGCGGTTAATGCTAATTAATATTGTCTTTGGGATGTTAATTGCAAAATATCATCCTACTCATAATGAAGAATACCAAGATTATTATACAGCCATTGATGAATGACATGAATATGTTAAAAAACTAAAATAACTAGTGAACATCTACTTCAAAAGATGTTCTTTTTTATATGATAAATAAAATGCTACCTAATTAAAAGGATTAAGCTTGTTTACGATAAATTATTAACTTAATCCTCAATAAATGTTCTTTTCTAACGAATTTGTAATTGTAATTTCTTCAAATTCATTTTAATTTGTTCAAATTGTTGGTTAATATCTGCTTCAGTTAACTGTTTTGTCATATCATTAAACGTAAAACTAATTGTTAAAGCAACATAGTTAGGCATTTCGTTATGATCAAAATACTGGTCAATAACTTCTATCGCAACAACATTTTTTACACCAGTTAAAATCTTTTTCTTAATTTGCTCATAGGTTACTGTGGCGGGTACCCAAATTGAGATGTCACGATTACTTGCGCTAAATTTAGAAAGCGGTGTAAAAAATGTTTGTTTTTTCTGCGGATAATTAAAAATTACCTCAAAATTAATTTCGCCAAAATAAGTTGCACTTTTTAGATTAACTTCTTTCTGATATGCAGGATGAATCAGACCAATAATTGCTAATAATTGTTTTCCTAAAAAAACATGACTAGTTTGATAAGGATGGTAAACTTTATTTTTTGGTGCTTGTTGATATGATAATTCATTAATATCAATTTGTTCACTTTGTACATAAGCTTCCAATAAGCTTTTAATATAATAATATGAATTAGAAAGATTATCTCCTGTTATTTTATTTTGAACAATTTCGATTTGGCTTACAAAGGCCCCATGATAATAACTTTTCTCATTTGCATAAATTTTTTCAACAGTAAATAATTTAACATTTTTTTGATTTCGAGCATTATTATATCCGACACTATTTAATAAACTATTTGTTAAACTTAAGCGCATTACCGCATGTTCTTCTGATAAGGGAGATAATAATTGATATGGTTTTTGATAATTAAAAAAATTAAAATTAGTAATTTCCTCTTGTTTAACTAATGCATATGTTTTTGCCTGATAAAAACCATTATTTAAAAAGAAAGTTTCAAAATTTTTAATTGTTTTTTCAGCGGGACGTTTAGCTTTAACTAGATTTGGTAAAACTGGCGGTTTAGCAATAATGTTATTATAACCAAATAACCGCACAATTTCTTCAATTAAATCAACTTTTTGGAAAATATCAGTACGGGTTACTGGTGGTGTCACAAACAATTGTTCGCCTTCTTCTTTAAATTGGAAAGCTAATGGTTCTAATAAAGCTTTAATTTCTAATAAGGTAAAAGAATGACCAATAAATTGATTAATCTCAAGTAAGGTAAGGCTAATTGGTTCAACTGTTTTCTTATATTCTTTAATAAAATTTAAAACTGATAACTCTGCCAAAAAACCATTAATTTTTAATAAGTACAAATAACGTGATAATCCTAACCCAACAGTAGCATAACTAAGTGGTTTAATATAACGTTGCAAATTAATATTACTAGTGCCAACTTTTCGTTGTTGTTGACGCATTACAATATGATTTAAATGGAGTGCTAACACTGTTATTTCCGTTGTTGTAGCACTAATAGCATAAGCCGGATTAACACGAATCCCAATTAATTCAACAAATTCATTCCCATCAACAACAACTAAATCACCTTTTTTAATATTAAAAGTTTTATTTTCATAATCATCAGTAATTTTTAAAGGGTTTTTAATTTTATTAAAATCATAAAGCAATAATGGTTGGCCTGTCTCAAGCGTTGCTTTAATTGCTAAATCGCCAAATGGATCTGCTACATTTGATTGATATTCATTAATTTTTAACCAAATTCGATCTGATAATTTTAACGGACTTTTTTCTGGTGTTAATTTAACATTAACGCTAATTGCTGATTCAACTGCTGATGTTGCAATTACTACTTTTAATGGATTTTGATATTCTTTTAAATTTTCTGTTGATTCTAACTCTAACGGAAATAATTCTCGTTTAAAATAGCGAGCTAATTCACGAGCTAACTCGTAAGCACTTAAACAATCACTTCGATTTAATGTTAAATCAATCTCAAATAAATAATCAGTTAAACCAATTTTAGTTAAAATATCCTCAGCACCAATCATATCATATGAAACTTCTTTTTCATTAAAAGTTAAAATAATTTCATCTTGTTCGGCTGCTGTTAAATATTTTTCACCAATTCCTAATTCACTTAATGAACACATCATTCCTTCCGAAGCATATCCTTTAATTTCGCGTTTTGCAATTTTTGTTCCATTTGCTAAGACTGCTCCTGGACGAGCAACAACAACATATCCGTTTTCAGCTGGGTTACTAGCTCCGCAAACAATTGGGTCAACTAATTCTTGGCCTGTATCAACGAGACAAAACTTTAAATGCGTATCAGGAATTTCATTAACCACTTGAATTCGGCCACAAACAATATTGCTATTACAATCAAAATTATGCGTACGTTCTACTTCAAAACCTAAACTATTTAAAGCAGCAGCAATATCAGCATTACTAATATCAGTAAAATCAATATATTTATTTAATCATCTTCTTGTAATAATCATTTTAAACCTCCTAATCAAATTTCTTAAATTGTTCTAAAAAGCGGATGTCATTCGTATAAAAACGACGAATATCATCAATTCCATATTTTAACATCGCAATTCGTTCAATTCCAATCCCAAAAGCAAAGCCAGTTAATGTTGGATCTTGACCACATGCTTCATAAACAAGCGGATTAATCATCCCAGACCCCATAATCTCAATTCATCCAGTTTGCTTGCAAATTGAACAACCTTTACCTTGACAATTAACACAAGTAACATCAACTTCAACTGACGGTTCTGTAAATGGAAAAAAACTTGGCCGTAAACGGATTTGCGTTGCTTCACCAAACATTCTTTGACAAAAGTATTGAATTGTTCATTTTAAATTAGCAAAAGTAATATTTGGAGCAACTAAAAATCCATCAATTTGCATAAATTGGTGTGAATGCGTAGCATCATCATCATCCCGACGATAAGTATTTCCGGCTGAAATCATCGCAATAATTTCGTTTTTACTTTTCATCTGCGAAATTGCACGGGCTGTCATGTTGGTACAATGTGTTCGTAATAATGTATTTTTAGACAAATAAAATGTATCTTGCATATCACGAGCGGGATGCCCTAATGGTAAATTTAAGCGTTGAAAATTATATTCATCATCATCAACTTCAGTTCCAAACACAATATCATATCCTAATTCTTGGAATAATTGAGAAATTTCATCAATAACTTGGTTTAAAGGATGCTTTGTTGCTAACACTAAATTATATCCTGGTAACGACAAATCAATTTTTTCTTGTTCAATTGTTGCTAATAATAAAGCATTTTCTAATTCTGTCTTTTTAGTTTGACATAATACGGTTAATTCCCCTTTAATTTGATTTGCTTTTTGTCCAATTGTTAAACGTTCTTGATGCGTTAAATCTTTCATTTTTTTCAATAAATCATTCAACATTGCTTTTTTTCCCAAATATTTTAATTGAAGCGTATTAACTTCCGCTACTGTTTTTGCTGCTTTAATTTTTTTTGTTGCTTGATTAAATAATAATTCTAATTCTTTTTCCATTGCTTGATCCTTTCTTGTTGAAGTCTAATTAAGTTAGAAAAATCCTTGTCTATATTAAAAAATATAAACAAGGAGCAATTTCTTACGGTACCATCCTTTTTTTACTAATAAATAGTCTTAATTACAGTTAACGAATCATTAATATCAATAATCCGGCTGGGATTAGCAGCTCTCATTAGGTGAATTCCTTAATATCTCACCAGTTATTTGCACCATCCATAACCTCTCTGACGATAAGCGTATTAATTACTATTCCTAAATCAACGATTTAATCTGAAATTTTATAATTTTATTATAACCTATTTTACTCAGTTAATTCATTTAGTTTCTGTTTTTTTACTAAATGC
Source organism: Spiroplasma melliferum KC3 (assembly GCF_000236085.2). Taxonomy (NCBI): domain Bacteria; kingdom Bacillati; phylum Mycoplasmatota; class Mollicutes; order Entomoplasmatales; family Spiroplasmataceae; genus Spiroplasma; species Spiroplasma melliferum. Next base: position 38,642 of record NZ_AGBZ02000001.1, read on the forward strand.
ATAGATAATAGTCATGCTAAAACTAAAATAATCCCAATAATAGTTCCAACTTTTAATGGTGTTTGTCAATTTAATGGCAAATTAATAACAAATCTAAACTGTTCTAAAATAATATTAACAGCAAAATGCCAAATTAGTAAGGAAATAACATATGCAAAAAAGAAGGTAAATAAAACACCAAGAACATAATTACCAATCACAATAAAGTTTACTTGCCGTGGTTTATATCCTAAGGCTCGCATTGTTAAAATAACTTGGCTAGCTTCATCAATTACTGAAGAAGTAATAACTGATAAAATAATGAAAATAATAATTCCATTTAATATTTGTAAAATCAACAATGAATCATTTAACATCCCTAAGCCTGCTGATGCTAATAATTTTTGCAAGGTAATTAATTCAACATTATTTGGACCAGTAAAAATACTAATATCACTACCATCACTAGTTATTGTCGTCATAATTTTTCCTAAATTATCGGTAATATTATGATTAAAAATGTTAATTGTTAAGTTTTGCAACGAAATTTTATAATCCTGTTTCCCCATTAGTAAATCTTTTGGATTAATCTTATCATAAATTATTTTTTCCTTCGAAATTACACCATCATAAAAATCACCTGGTACTGGTTTTCCGTTAAAATCATAAAATAAAAATCGAATAGTATTAGCATTAATAAAAACATTACTTCGTGTTGTATCATTTTTATTAATTCCTTTAACAACAATTGATAAATTATAAGTAGATCTTACATTTTTAACTGTAAATTCAAACGTGTCATTAATTTTTAAATTATTTAATTTAGCTATTTTTTCTGAAATAATTGCAGGAATTTGTGTTCTTGTTAATGGTGCCGCAAACAATTCAGTCATGACGGTCTCACTAACACCTTTCATTTGGTAAAACTCTGCTCAAGTATCTGGTTCAATCCCTTTTAAATTAAGATCACTAATGACTGCTGCTTCACGATTACTTGGAGTTACAGCTAAATTAAGAACTGGCAATTCTGTTTGAGGATTGTAATACAATGTATTAAAACTAACAACTGTCTTAACATGGGTTTGGTCAATTAGATTACTTAAATTAATAATGTTTTTCCCTCAATCTGGTAAATTTTTTCCTGTAATATTTTTTATATCTTTAACAACTTGAATTAAATCAGTTAAATAAACTGATTGATAAATTGGCTGATAAAGGAGGAGTTTTCTTCATAATTCTATATCCATCGGATTTTGATGAATAGCCGTTGCTAATTCATTAAATTTTGCTAATGAAACCGCTTGTGTTTGTTCAACATCACTTGTTGGTAACACTTGAAAATGATTATTATTTATTAATTTTAATTTTTCTTCTCCTGTTGGAGTTCTATAACTTGTTGCCATTGTTAATAAACTTGGAAATTGGAATCGATGGTCAACATCTTTTTGATAAACATTACTAAACGAATAAACAATTTGACTAAAAATATCAGATGCATTAAATTGAATGATAAAGAGTAATGAAGAAATAAAGAAAATAAACATTACAATTATTCATTTTCAAAATCCTTTTAAAGTAAATGCCAATTTAATTCGAAACAAGAAACTTGTTTTACTAAAAATTTTTTTAATGCCAATTATTAAACCATAAAAATGCATTTTTCCTGCACCATTAATTAATACTAAACTTGGTTTTTTTAAATAACTCATTGTAAATAAAAATGATAAAGTAGTAAAAAAGACTGGAATAACTAAAAACAAAATTAGCATAAATCATCAAGAAACATAAATTAGTTTAAATGGAATTAATAATCCTGTTGTATATAATGTATTAACATATAACTGAATAGGAATACTGACACAATATCCTAATATAATACCAAATAGCATCGTAACAAAAAACTTTGTTGAAAAAATTCATGATAATTCAGTTGTTTGATAACCAAAAGCTTTAAAAATTCCAATTTGCCGACGAGTTTTATTCATCTCTTTTTTCATTGTATAATTAATAAAAATAAAACCTAAAAATAAAAGCACAAAACCAATGGCACTATATAAAATAATTTGAATGTTAATATTTTGCGTTTGCATTGCAATATAATTATTTTCATATGGAATTAAAGTTGCTGTTGGATTAATATATCCTTGCGCTAAATTTTCTTTTAAAGTTAAAATTGCATTTGATGAATTTAACTTAATTAAAATTTTTTGACTTGGTTTTAAAGTAATAGTTCCTAACTCACCACGGACATTTGCATCCTGAAATTGAGTGTAAAATCGCTCAGTTGTAAATAAAACACCATATTTCCGAATATCATTACTATTATTAATTTTTAAATTTGTCTGCTTAATAAAATTATCTAAATTATTTCCAATTCCAACAATTTTTAAATTAAATTTTGGGTTATTTGGAATGACTGAAAAAATATCTCCAATCTTTAACTTATTTTGCTCCGCAAATAAACTACTAACAACTGCTTCATCATCTGTTATTGGTAACCGTCCTTGATATAACTTCAATTGGTTAAAATTAACTGGTGCTGTTTGTTCTAAATTTTGTACTACTGCAGGAGTAATCTTTAAAGTATAATTTGAACTAGTTTCTTGTTTAAATGAAATCGCTTCAAAAACACCAACAGAATATTCTGGCAAAGTTTTTTGTGCTAATAACCGTGTCACCATTTCTTTTGGTTGATTTCAATTATATTTTTGAAAATAAAGATAGGCAATTGGATTAACACCATCAATGTTTTGATACATTCCTCGGTATTGAGCAACTTCAAATAACTTAGCCATAATTTGACTTGTTGAGCAAATTTGTTGTAATGCTGGACTTGCAAGACTATCACAAACACTTTTTGTTGTTGTTCACCAACTACTGTTTTCATTTAAAATTGCTTGATCAATAAACTTATTATGCAAATAATAATCTTCCATAAAATTAGGTTTATAATCTTCAACACTAAAACCATAATCTCATTGCTCAGAGGTATAAATTAAATCATTATATTTTATTTTATATTGTAACGCCCCTGATAAAATTCCGGCAATTGTTGCAATAATAATGATAATAAAAAGAATTAAGCCTCCTGCTTCAATTCAATTTTTAAAATATGCTTTTAAATAACTTTTTAAAATTTGGCGCATTCTTATTCTCCATCTTTCATTTTAAACAATTATATCAAATTCAAAAGTTATAAAAATAACCAAAAGAACTACTTTTTAAAATTAATAGAATCTTCATTTCCAATAAGTTCTGCTAAAACAAAACCAATTTGGTCAATAATGTCTGTTGGCAAAACTGGTTTTTTGTATTGTGAAATTTCATCCCCAGCTAGCCCATGTAAATATGTTCCAACGATTGCTGCTTCAAATAATTCATAACCCTGACCAACTAAACTGGCAATTAAACCAGTTAAAGTATCACCCATTCCAGCAACTGCCATATAGGGATTACCTGTCCCATTAATATACACGCGATTACCATCAGTAATAATTGATTGATATCCTTTTAAAACAACAATAATTTTATACTTGTTCGCAAATTCTTTTGCAATATTAATTCGACTATTTAAAATTTCTGGCACACTTTTATTAATCAAGCGTGATAATTCTAAGGCATGGGGTGTTAAAATTGCCCGTCCACGTAGTTTTCGTAATAAAGGGGCATCTAGGACATTAATTCCATCAGCATCAACAACAATTGATCCTTTATAATTATCTAAAATATAATTTAAAGTATTATATGTCCGTTCTGTTTTTTCTTTTCCCATTCCATAGGCTACCACATTAACTTTGTTTGTTAATAAATCTAAAATTCGGGCTCGGTCAGAAGCATCACAGAATGTGATTTCTGGAGCGGTATTATTTGTTTTTCCTAATAATTCTGGTGATAAAGCTCAAATTACTAATCCAATTCCAGCATTTAATGCCATATTAGCAACTAAGGTTCCAGCATTTAAATATTCTAAACTTGAAGCAAAAATAAGTAAATTGCCATAGATGCCTTTGTGTGAAATTAGCGAACGAGAATGTAATTGGACACTATCCGTATAAAATAAGTTGTTATCAATTAATTTTGCACAAATACTATTAATCTCTTGCTGATGAAAACCCAATTGTCATACAACAACTTTTCCTAAGTAAGGAATAATATCATAATTAATAAAAGCTGATTTGTAAGTAAAAAAAGTGACAGTTTTATTTGCTTTAATTGCAATTGTTGGAATTGTTGCACTATCATTTTCAATTCCGCTTGGAATATCACATGCTAAAACATATTTTTGACTTTCATTAACTTTTTTAATAATTTCAGCAATAGCCGGTGGCATTTTTCCATGATAACTAATACCAAAAATGCAATCAATAATAATATCAGTTCATAAAATTACTGCTTCAATATTATCATCAAGAAAAGTCATTGTTACATTCCGCAACTTTTTAACTAATGAATAATAATATGCAACTTCTGGGGTTTTAGCATTATCAAAGGTTTTTTTATCCGTGCAAATATGAATATGAATCTTTTTTGTTCCATCATAATCATTAATTAATTTCGCTAAACAAAAGCCATCCCCACCATTATTACCAACATTAGTTAAAATTAAAAAACTATGAACTGCTAAATTCAAATGATGAAATAAGCCTTCTGCTGCTTTTGCCATTAATTTAACTGGAGGAATATCAAATTGATTAAAAATAAAATTTTCAAGATTTTTTGTGTCTTGTTGATTACTAATATAAAGCATATTTCTTAACTCCTTACTTGATTATATTAAATTAAAAAGAAAACCATTTTAAATTCCTGGTTTTTTTAAAATTTCAACTTTTTCACGATAATTTGGCATATATTTTTCAACATAATATCAAAACAACTTAGAATGATTATGATGAACTAAATGTGATAATTCATGAATAATTACATATTCCAATACTGTTGGATCAAAATGAATTAATTTTGTATTTAAAACAATTTTTTCCGTTTGAGGATAACAAACACCTCATTTGCGAACCATTGCTTTAATTGTTAAATTTTTATAAGATAAATTCATTATTGTTGCTCATTTATTTAATAATTGCTCAAATTTATAACTAAATTTTTGCTTTAAAAAATGATGTAACTTCTTAACATTTTCATCATAACTACCAGCATCTTTTAATAAAAAATATTGTCGATTAACAATTTTAGTATGAATATTCTCATTCGTTAGTTGCAATGGATATTTTTCATTAAAAACATAAACATAACCTGTTCCATTTGGATTAATAACAATCTTTCGATAATTATCGTGAACATCAATTACAGTAATAATTTTCTTAATATTTTTATAAATTAGAGCTTCAATTTCTCAATCATGGGCATAACTAGGGGCTGATACTTTAATTTTGCCATTATTAACATTTAACACAATATTCTTTTGTTCTTTAATAATTAAATCATATTTAATTAAATTACCCTGATATGGTAGCACTTTTTCCAATGCCATGCTGTTCCTCCCCCTATCATAAATATGGATTAATTAATGATTATCATCTATTTTATCATCATTTTCATTTTCATTCTCAAAATTATGGTGTAACTCTGATGATTGCAAAGAATTATTAGTTGCTGGTTTTTTTGTAATATCTTCACGGTATTTTTTCCCAGCTGTTCAAATTTTATCAATATCACCTAAAAAAACTTTACCATCATAAGAACTATCAACGCGAGCATTGGGATTAATGCGTTGTTTACCACTTGGTTTTGGCACTGAACCAATTCGTTCAGCTAATTCTGTTTTATCTAATGACATATGTTGTTTTGATTTTGGAATAATAATTGAATCATATGAATTTAATTTTCCTTTTGAAGGCGAACTTTCCGTACTAAAAATAGGTGCTGAATAATCACGATGTTTAATAATATCACCTTTTTGTACAAAGTCACCTTCTTGTTCAATAAGTAGTCCTACGGGTGATTCATCAACAATTCCTTCGTTCTCTTTAATTGTACGTAAATATTGCCCTTCTGCACCAACACGAATTGTTGGCTTTGAATTAGTAGCATTATTATCTTCTTCTGCTGGGAGAAGATGTGCTTCACCTTGTTCATGTAAAAGAGCATTCCGAGCCATCTTCGCTTTCAATAAGGCCATCTTCGCTTTTAAATCATTTGTTGTTGAAACTGATTTGTTGTTAATAGGATTTTTTGTTTCTTCAAGAGGAGTAAGTTCACTTTGACTTACCATTTCTTTTTGGGGTGTTAAACCACGAGCACCAATTTTACCAGTTTCAAAATTAATCGCTGTTAAACGATTTTTTTGATCTTGTGTTAATGATTTTGTTTTTCGTGTTTTACTATAATAAGTTATTGCAAATCAACTACCAAAGAAAGTTAATCCTGGACCAATAAATAACAAAATAAATCCTGAATTAATCGGTAAATTTAATTTAAAAATATTTAAACCAGCATTAAGACTTCTTGGTTGACTAGCAAGCGCAACAGCCATTGTTAATAAAATGCAAGATATTAATCCAATAATAAAAGCTCAACTTATTCCAAAGACTTTATAACGATTATTTTTTGATAAATAATTTGGAATTAAATACATTAATACTAAAAAACTAGAAATTCCAATTAAAATACCACCAACTAATTCTGGTTTTGTAATTATATTATTATATACTGTCATATTTGAGAACTGTAAAACCAAAAGGGCAATATCTTGTAATAGCATGTATGCAGCATTATAAAGGAACATTTGACTATTAATTTTATTTGCTACCATAATTAATATCCCGAACAGTAACGCACTAAAAATTCCGCCAATTGTTAAGAAAGTTAATGACACTCCACGTAATTTCTCCATTTTTTTCACCTATCTTTTAACCATAACAAACCATACATATTATTTAAGTATATATCGTAATTATACCCTATTTCTATAAAAACCAATAATAAAATGTAAAAATCGTTTGTTATTTACCATTTTAATTAAACCAAAATTTAAAATAAAAAACAATTTAAAAATTTAAAATAAAAAAGATACTAGTTTTAAATTTAAAACTAGTATCACTTCACATAATCGTAACATAACTTTGACTCAGGGTAATGCTTATTATGTTGATAATTATATTTTTTCAGCAATAATTAAATAATTCAGGGTATATATATTATGTTTATTAAAAATCGATTTGCTACTTAGTTTAAAGGATTAAAAAGAATGGACATATTTGTATAACAAATCATTTTACAGACCAGTTTGTTTTTTTTTTTTTTTTTTATAAAATAGACAAGGGAATTATTTTTAATTATTATTCTGAAACAACTAAAAGTTAATATGTTTTGCTAATTGATATTTGATATTTGATATTTGATATTTAATACATTAAAAAATATCTATATCCTTTCGCTTAACATCCCAACCACCCTACCAGATTCAAGAAGATTGATAAATTTAAAAATAAAATGAATTAGCCGCTAATTGCTAACTAACCATTAAATGAATGTTAAACTTTATAATCCTGCATCATAATAACGTATATCCAAATACATTATATAATATATTATTTTATTTTCAACAAGATAATGCACTTTAAAAATTAAAAAATAACTTTTTTGAACTTGTAAAAAACTATGTTTATTTAAGCAATAAAAAACTAGTTTTATTTAAAACTAGTTTTACTCTAACATTTTTTCAATCATAATTACTTCATTTTATTTTTTATTGTAATGTTGCAATAATTTGATAAAATGGCTGTTTTGTTAAAATTGATGCCATTTTATCAGAAGATGCCAAAATTTTTGAACCTGGTTTTGCGCGAAAAACAGTTGTTTAACACTAAAAGCTCATCATATCAAAGGTCTTTATACTGTTCTGCAAAAGATTGTCCCAACAATTTCTTTTTTATCTGGATTATATGGTTTGTCAAACAGCATAGCGAATGTCATTTAAATTATTTCCAGTATATGTTTCATTTAGTGTAACTTTAATTTGTGCCATATTTTTTGGTTTTTCATTGTTATAATTTAAATATTTACGGTGATCTAAAATAACATGAAATTTAAAAGTAACATTAGAATCATTAAAAATATTAGGTACACTACCACTTAAGTAAAAAGTACCATTTAATTGATCATCAATATTAATATCTAAAATCCCACCTTGCATAAAGGCTTGCATAATAGCTTGACTATAAAAAGCAGAAAAACGATTACGATCACCACTAAATTCCATTAGAGCTGCCGCTATAATTAATGTACTTCCTGTTGGGTCTTTCTTTCAATTATTATAAATATCACTAGCTAAATAAACATTCCCTAAATTAACAACTGGATACACTTGGTCAAACGTAACAGCTTCTGAGATAATTTCTAATTCACCAGTAAAATTACCTCCTTCTTTCGCAATAATTTTATAATTATTATCTTCCACAATAACTTCAACATCATCACTTGTAAAATTTGTGCCATTTAAAACATTCATCACTGCTAAAACACGAGCAGGATCTGCTGGTTTACCAACTGCTTCTTCTGAATATGGTAATGAAGTCAAAGTAATAATTTTTGTTAAATCATTTGTTGCTCAATCCAAATTAATTTTTTTTTGCTAAAAATGGTTGATTCGAAACATCTGGCATTGAGCGAATTGTTGCTGTTTTCATTCCTGAATCAAGATCAACAGCAAAGTTATCTGGATTATGATTTAACTTTTGAATAGCTGCTTTGATACTAGCAACATTTGGAATGACATGATAATTGGTTTTCTTTGCAATATCAGCAACATTAGTGCAACTAACAACTGAAGTAATAGAAGCCGAAGTAAATGTTAGTGATGCTAAAATCATCATTAATTTTTTCATACTTAAAAACTCCTTTATCACAAAAATAAATTATTCATAAATATTATTTTTAAAAATATTTATTATAAACCAAATAAGGGTGGACAATTTTCCTTTTTAAACTGAATTAATAATTTTGTTTTTCGTAATTGTGCTTTTAAAAATGTTCGACAAATTAGTGATTTAATAATCACTACAATATTCATTTGTTGGAGAAATCGAATCATTGCAGCAAATAGATCAACTGTAAAGTTATTTATAAATAATTCATTATAAATTTCCGTATTAGTTCAAATAACAAAACAAGTAATTTTTTTAAGATAAAACCCATAAATAATAACTAAAGCAATTGTTAATAGCAATGATAAACCAATAATAAGATAAAAAATATAAAATAAATTTAATAAAATTAAATATGGAATTCGTGCTAAATGTTGATTTTGAACTAAAACAATATAGCGTTGAAAATTATAAGCTAATGTTATTGTTAATAAAATTAAATTTAATAGTCATGTTAAAAGAACAAATCAATTAGTTTTAAGCAATAATTTATAATGGTCAAATGATTGTTGATAAAAACGAAAATTAATTAAAATTTGCGTTAAAATTCCTACCACAAAAATAGAAGCAAAGGAAATTAACACTACATAAGCTAAATTAAAAAGAACATTATCAAAAACAAAATTATTTACTGGATAAATAATTCCAATTCCTCAAAAGAAAAAAACATAAAATAATAATGCTAATAAAAAGAAACTAAGAAACTTATGATAAAAATTATTATATTTTAGATTCATTGTTATCACCTTTTATTAATTATATCACTTTTTATTAATAAAAAATTGCTAACAATAGCAATTAATCATCTAACTTTAAAACAGCCATAAAAGCTTCTTGAGGTACTTCAACAGAACCAATTGCTTTCATTCGTTTTTTTCCTTCTTTTTGTTTTTCTAACAATTTCTTTTTCCGGGTAATATCGCCACCATAACATTTTGCTAATACATTTTTCCGCATAGCTTTAATATCTTCTCGCGCAATAACTTTATGATTAATGGCTGCTTGAATTGGAACTTCAAAATTTTGACGGGGAATAATTTCTTTTAACTTTGCACAGAGAGCTTTACCACGGCCATAAGCAAAATCACGGTGAACAATAATTGATAATGCATCAATAATTTCATTGTTTAGTAAAATATCCATTTTAACTAATTTATTAGGACGATAACCAATAAACTCATAATCTAACGAAGCATAACCTTTACTAATTGATTTTAACCGATCAAAAAAATCAAAAACAATTTCATTTAATGGCATCTCATAAGTCAAAATTCGTCGCGTATCATCAATATACTCTAAATTAACATATGTCCCACGTTTATTTTGACATAATTCCATTAATGAACCAATATATTGTTCGGGAGTCATAATTGTTGCTTTGACAAATGGTTCTTCGATGCGATCAATTTTTTGCACAGCGGGTAATTCACTTGGATTATCAATGCTAATCATTTCCTTATTTGTTAAATAAACATGATAAATTACCGATGGTGCAGTTGCAATTAACTCTAAATTATATTCTCGTTCTAATCGTTCTTGGATTACATCCATATGTAATAATCCTAAAAAGCCACAACGAAAACCAAAACCTAATGCTTGCGATGTCTCTGGCTCATAAACAAGGGAAGCATCCGATAACTGAATTTTTTCCAAGGCTTCTTTTAAATCTTTATATTTAGCAGAATCAATTGGGTATAGGCCACAAAACACCATTGGGTTCATTTTTTTATATCCTGGCAATGGCTGTTGCGCTGGATTAGCAACAGTTGTAATCGTATCACCAACCCGAACATCACGCACCATTTTAATACTTGCTGCTAATCACCCTACTTCACCGGCTCCTAATTGGTTTTTTTTAACTTCTTTTGGGGTTTTAACTCCTAATTCGGTAACTTCATAAACAGCACCGGTATTCATTAATTTAATTTTTTCACCAACGCGAACAATTCCTTGCTTAACTCGAATTGAGACCATTACGCCTCGGTATTTATCATAATATGAATCAAAAATTAATGCTTGCAACGGATTATTATCATCGCCGTCTAATGGGGCAGGAATATCCTTGACAATTGCTTCTAATACCTGTTCAATATTTAATCCTGTTTTAGCACTAATTAATGGTGCATTTGTTGTTGGAATTCCAATTAAATTTTCAATTTCTTCTTTAACGCGGTCTGGATCGGCTGATGGTAAATCAATTTTATTAATAACGGGAATAATTGCTAAATTATTATCAATTGCTAAATAAACATTAGCTAATGTTTGAGCTTCAATTCCTTGTGCTGCATCAACAACTAAAATTGCTCCTTCACAAGCTGCTAAACTACGTGATACTTCATAAGTAAAATCAACATGTCCTGGAGTATCAATTAAATGAAAAATATACTCTTGTTGATCTTGAGCCCGATACTTTAACTGAACAGAATTTAATTTAATTGTTATTCCTCGTTCACGTTCTAAATCCATTGAATCCAATAATTGTTCTTGCATTTCTCGTTTTTCAACTGTTCCTGTTAACTCTAAAATCCGGTCTGCTAAGGTTGACTTTCCATGGTCAATATGAGCAATAATTGAAAAATTACGAATTAATTTTTTATCCATTTAAAATTGAAACCCTTTCTATTAGCAGTTATATCTCTGATATTATTATACATAATTTTAGTAAAATAACCTGAAATAGCTGGTTTTAATAATAAATAATTACAACCACATTGAATTTTTAAAATAAATACGATATAATATAAAGTACAATTTAAAAAATGAAACTATGGAACAATTATTTTAAAAATTTTATTAGCATTTTTTTATATCACGGAATGGGGAATACTTGTGAATACTAACTTTACAGAATATTATAATCAGTTAATGGCTGAAGTAACTTTAATTACGAATGTTGAAAAAATTTCTGATACAAAAAAAGATTGGTTGTATACATTATTAAAAAATTTAAAAACTTTTAACACGAAACAAATTAACTTGCAACAACATGAAGGGTTAATTTATCAAATTATGCGTGTTATTAATCAAAGCACTGAATTTATTCATAACCGCATTAGTAATGCTCTTAACGAATATCGCAAATTATATCGACAACATTTTAAAGTCAATTTAAACATGCGGCAAGAAAATTTACGAATTTTTGATTATTGTGAAAAACAACTACAATCTAATTATGACAAAAAACTTAAAATTTTACGAGAATCAATCATTAACTATTATTACTTAAATTATTTAAAAGATAAAATTGAAGAAACATTAAAAATTATTAGTTTGTCAGCACGAACATTATAATAAAAAGAGTAATTATGGCCTAATTACTCTTTTTATAATGTCAAAATTGTTCATCATCTCAAATTTTATTTGTACTATGCTCATTAATTCGAACAAAAACAATTGATAAACTAATTCCCATTATTGTTGCAACAGCAATTTGAATTGCATCAGTAGTTAATTCAACAATTGCAACATCAGGTTCAAACATAATATAACTATATAAAACATATAATAATAACATTAAGCTACTAACAAAAATAGCACCATAACGACTTAAAATCCGAGCCCCATAATAAGTAATAAAAAACATTAAAATTCTAATCAAAATTGAAATTGGAATAAAAATAAAACCCCCTGTAATAAGGTCAATAATTGTTACATACAAAATACCACTAATTAATAACATTGGTCCTTTGATTAAAGTTATTAAAGCTAAAAATAAACCATCTGCTAACTGAATAATCCCTTTACCAACGCCAAAATCAATCCGAATAAATTGTGAAATATAGGCAATAGCTACTAACAAGGCTGTAATTAACCCTGTTGTTGCTAAATATTTTAATGATTTTAAACGATACATTTTAAATAAAAATATTTCCAACTATGATTTCTGACGATGCATTATGATAATAATTTTTAGCATCAGTTGCTTTTTTACCTTCGCGTTGTAAACGCGTAATTAATAAATAACCATCTTCAACTTTAACTTTAATCCCTAATTTTGAAATATCAATAATTGTTCCATTTACAAAATCAGCGTCTTTTTCAGCTAATGGTTCTAAGGTAATCACTGCTTGATGCAATTTATAATGAATATTATTAACAGTTGTGTAAGCAATTGGTCATGCATATAAACCACGAATTTGATCAACAATTTTTTGTTTTGGTAAAAATCAATTCACTTTTTCTTCATCGCGGGTAATGTTATAAGCAAATGTTGCTTGACTATCATCTTGTGGTGTTCCCTTAATTTTGCCAGTAATAATATCTAATAAATGCTTTTCAATCATTGTTCCTGCTAAAACCATTAAACGGTCATGCAAAGATGAAGCTGTTTCCGTTGGACTAATTGGAATTGCTGTTTGAACATACATTTCGCCCGCATCCATTTTTTTAATCATTTGCATTAGCGTAATCCCAGTTTCTTGTTCACCATAAATAATAGCTTTATGAATGGGAGCACCACCACGTAATTTTGGTAATAACGAAGCATGAACATTAATACAATTAATCCGGGCTAATTTTAAAATTCGCTCTGGAATAAACTGCCCATAAGCACATGTCACAATAACATCTGGTTGCAAAGTGACTAACTCTGCATAAAGATCATTAATTTTTTCTGGTTGAAAAACAGGAATTTGATTTGTTAAAGCAAATTCTTTTACTGGGGAAAATTGAACAAGTTGTTGCCGTCCAATTTTTCGATCAGGTTGGGTAACAATCCCAATTATTTCAATTGTTGGACTTAACTTTTGCAAAGCCTTTAAAACAGCTGTCGCAAAGATTGGTGTTCCCATAAAAATCACTCTATATTTTTGCATCTTTTTTCCCTCCCTTAATTGGTGTCAAAGGTGCCATTAAACGAACAATGTGTTGATAAATTACGACCATTGCTAATGTATCCCGATTACAATACTTTAACATTTCTGCTCGAAATGATTTTTGTCAAATGGTGATTGGAATATTATTTTCCGCGCGACGACGAAAGATTTCACTCGCCATATCACCTTTTTGCACCTTTAATGCTTGATAAGTAAATTGATTATCAAATGCTGGTTGCGTTTTTTTAATTGAAGCTGAACCATAAAATTCTTTTTTATAAATCATAAAATCCTGAAAAAAATCCATTAAATCAATTGTTTTATTTCGAATAATACTTAATTTTTTTTGTCAATCTTGATAAGTTGTAATACGTTCCTCATTTCGGCTTTGATTAATTAAGATTGTTAAATAACTAATTAATTCCGCTAAAACCTTACATTCAAAACTCTTATAATAAGCAACATAAACTCCTCCACCATGACTAAATAAATCAGTAACTAAATGTTCAATTAGGGCTAAGCGTGGATCACCATCACCATCTGCTAAAAAAGCATGATGTTCCATTGTTGTTTCATCTTGATAATCAAAGTGATTATCTTTAATAATATGGACTGAATATTGAAATGGAATTTGTTGATAAGAATATGAATAATCAAAACGAGGAACCGCTGCTTTCATTGTTTCAAAATCATACATATATAATGGATACTGATAATGCTCTAAAATTTGTTTAATGATAGCAACCTTTTTTGGGTCAACAACTGGGGCATTATCTTGAACAGCAAGAATTTGACGTTGTTGTTTTTCTGAAAATAAAATTGGTTTTTTTTGTCGAGTTAATTGTTTAAAGGTAAATGGTAACACAATATCTTTTAATAAATCAATGTGTTCTTGATATTTTAATAATGTCTTTTTTTCCCTTCCCCGGGTTAATTCAAAGACACTATGATGCGGTGGTAAATAACTAGTAACATGCTGACAATAACCATAACGATCACCTTTTCCATTTAAACATTGTTCCTTACTAAATAACGGAAAAATTGTTTCAACTGATTGCATAAAGTAATGTTTAATTAAAGCTAAATCATCAGTAATAATACGATTCTTTGCAACGCGTTTGGCAAACTGTCCAGTCATCATTTGCTGACAAAATTCTAATAAACTAACAGCCGGTAAGGTTTTTGTTGGCAATTTATAAAGATCTTGAAACATAAACAACTGGTCATCATCAATATCACCAACACGCTGATACTCCGAATTTAACAACATCAAAGAAATTCGACTAATTGTTAACCCTGCCCCAGTTAAAACATAATACTGATAGGCAACGTCATAACCATATTCATCCTTGACATCCTTATTAACATACATTTGTGCCTCTTTGTCATATTTCCGACCAGTTGAGGCTTTAACCTCAATTAAATGATAAGTTCCATCTGGAAGTTTTTTTAAAATATCACACTTTGTAATACAATTGTTATAAACAAAAGATGGTTCAAAATAAACATCATAGTTTGAATTTGCTAATACTTCCGTTGTTTTTGCAAAAGCAATTTTCTTACTGTAATGTTCTAAATTAAAATAATTATGATCACGCATAAAATATTCCCGCGCACGTTGACCAACTTCATTTCCATCAGCAATTGTTTCACCAGGATAAAAATCAATTTTAACATCTGCCATTGTTGTTTGGACATCATCTGGTAAAGTTCGTACATCATTATTATCGGCGCCTTCATCTGCTGGTCAATAAGTTTCTAGCGCTAAATCATATAAATGCGGTTGAAATAAACCTTTTCCTCCTTCATTTTCATCATCAAGAAAAATGGCTTCATCAATTTTGGCACTGTTAATATTATCTTGCAAATCAAAAAAGACCGAAATTTTTTGAGCTGTCACTCATTCTTGAACTGTTTTTAAATTACTTCGCGAGGCTAATGTTCAAGCAATTTTAAAACATTTTTTAAATCGTTTAAAATCTTCTTTTTTTAAAGTGATTCCTAAATCCATTGTTGCACTTCACTTTCGTTATTTGGAATTTGCTTTATAAAGACAAAGAAAATAAGATAGCACTTATTTTCTAGGGACAAATTTCTCTGGTTTTGGTTTTGGGCGTTCATCAACAGGAAGTTGTCCAGCTTTGCGCAATTTCCGTTCTTCTTCACGCTTTTTAAGCATTTCAGCACGATGTGCCTCATATTCTTTTTTTGCAGCAATTTTCGCTGCTTTCTTTTCCTCTTTTGTTAACTTAACTTTTTTTTCACTAATTTCAATGCGGTGTTTTGTTTCTTCTAAATCAATTTCTTGGTTAACAATTCAAGTTGTTTCATATTGTTTTTTACTAATTTTTTTTGAAATACCTTCAATTTCAAACGCTTTTTGTTCTAAAAAAGTATTTGTCTTTGCTTCATAAATATCAACAATAACATCAAAAATATCGCGATACTTAAATTCTTTTCCTTTTCGAGCAATAACTTTTTCATATTCTAATCTTAAATTTTTCCGATTATCAGTATCTTTAATATATTGTTTAATTTTATCTTTAACTTGTTTTTTTCGTTTTTCCCGTTCAATGCGCTGTGCTTTTCGTCCCATAATTGAAGAAACAATTGCAAAAATAATAACTGCAACTACAATTACGACTAAAATCACATTCATTGTCATACTACCACCCAAAAAATTTGACATTGTTATCTAAACTCCTTTTTTACTTTACTATTATTATGCACTATTAACGATAATTTTTCAATTGTTTCTAGTTTTCCAAACTATTTTCCTACTTTTCATTCCTATCTAAGCAAGCAAAACATTATGATAAACATCTTGCACATCATCAATGTCATCTAACATATTTAACATTTTTTCAAATTGTTCAGCGTCATCTCCTTGCAAAGTAATGCGGTCATGGGGTAACATTGTAATTTCTGCCATTTGAAATGTGGTAATCCCTGCTTGGTCTAATGCGGTTTTAACATTATTAAATGCTGTTACTGGGGCATAAACAACAATTTGTCCATCTTCAGCAACAACATCATT
Organism: Spiroplasma melliferum KC3; assembly: GCF_000236085.2. NCBI lineage: Bacteria > Bacillati > Mycoplasmatota > Mollicutes > Entomoplasmatales > Spiroplasmataceae > Spiroplasma > Spiroplasma melliferum. The sequence goes on from NZ_AGBZ02000001.1 coordinate 55,351, forward strand.
AATATCACAATCTGCTAGTAATAATAATTCTAATACTGCTTCAACAGTTTTATCGGTAAAAGCAAAAACTGCTAAATGATCAAATAAATGCACTACAGCTCCGTTAACTCCTAGTTTCCCTCCCGTTTTAGTAAAACAATTACGTACTTCTGCAACGGCACGGTTAACATTATCTGTTAATGTATCAACAATAATTGCACTACCCCCTGGTCCATAACCTTCATAACGAATTGCTTGATAATTTTTATTATCATTTCCGCTTGCTTTTTTAATTGCACGTTCAATAACATCTCGTGGAACTTGTTTTGCTTTTGCTTTATCAATTGCATTCCGTAATGCTAAGTTAGCATTGGGGTCAACACTTCCTTCACGCGCTGCTAAATAAATTTCCCGAGCAACACGATTATATAATACTGCTTTTTTAGCAGCTGTTGCTGCCATTGATTGCTTACGAACTTCAAATGCTCTTCCCATCTTTTCTCTCCTTTACCACCTAATTTTTTCTTATATATTATACCGTAAAATTAAATAAAGTTATTTATGATAAACCATTAAGTACCCATTTTCTGCATCATAATATTGGGAAATTGTTCGAATAATCTTAAATCCATGCTTTAAATATAATTGTTGAGCAGCAAGATTATGTTCATTTACTTCTAAAAAAATTTGTTGATACGAAAAATGTGTTAAAATATAGTTTAGCATTTGACAACCATATCCTTGATGATGATAACGTTTTTTAACTGTTAACCGAATTAATTCAAAATCATCACCACTATGCATTAAAATAAAATAACCATAGAGATTATTTTTGACAATTAATTTATAAACAAGATAATTTGTGTTATTAATCATTTGAATTAAATTACGATATTTATAACAATGGCGCGAATAATTTTCTTGTTCTAATAAAAATAATAATAAAGCATCACTATTATTTACTGGTTTTAAAACAACCATTTAACTTCAATCCTTTTTTAAATATTGTGGTTCTAAAGCAAAAATATCTGCAACTAATTTAAAATGATCTTTTAAAACAAGATAATTTTGAACAAAATCAATTTCTTGTAAATTATAACGAAACTCATAACCTGGAAATTGCTTTGTAATTTCAATACAAGTTTCATAATCAAGAACTTGTCCGGGAATCACTTCTGTGCCATTACTAATTACCGCAAAATATCGTTTTCCGCCCCGCGCATCAAGCATTGAAACAACATTATCTAACCCAGCTTGGTAAAGCAATGTGTTAATTGTATAAACATTAATCGCCGGATTAATTACCTTAATTGTTTTCACAATCGTCATTGGAATGCGAACACCAGTATAACTACCTGGACCAGTTGTTAAATAAAAATTATTAATATCTTTTAATTTTAATTGATACGCACTTAGTAATTGTTTAATCACTGGCAATGTTGCTTCAGTATGACGGCGAGTATGGTTTTCGTGAACTTGCCCAATGATTTTTTGCTTTTGTTCTAAAATTAAAATTAAAAAATCAGTACTAGTATCAATAAATAGATTTAACATCTTATCCCTCTTTTCCTAATGCGCTTTGTAAATGCTTATTGGTAGTTTTAATAGTAAAAATTCGTTCGTGTTCATTAATTATTTTAATGGTAATTTTAATTACCTCATATTTTGAACTTAACTGGTTGCTAATCCCTGCTGGTCATTCAATAATATTAATACTATCCGGAAAATGTTCAAAATACATTTCTCACTCTTCTTCTTGTTCTAATCCTAACAATCGATAGCAGTCCATATGGTTAACAATAATTTGTTGATTTGTCGTATATTGTTGCATAATTAAAAAAGTTGGTGAAGTAACTGGAACAGTTACCCCTAACGCTTTTAATAAATATTTTGTAAAAGTTGTTTTTCCAGCGGCTAACGGTCCTTCTAATAATAAACATAAATTAGGATGTAAAAACGGAGCAATTTTTTCAGCTAAAAGTTTTGTTGCTATCTCATTTTTAACAATTATTTTCATCAATATCCCACTCTCTTTTATAATTATATCTAGGAATTAATTATTGTGCTAGACTTTTAGAAAAATATGTAATAATTAAAGTGCAGAAAAATTAGAAAGGTTGTTATAAATAAATGAAAGATATTTTAATTATTGGGGCTGGTCCGGTTGGTTTATATGCCTGAAGTTGTGCTGGTATGTTAGGGTTAAGCGGTTATATAATTGAAGGAAATGATACCCCTGGTGGACAACCATGAGAATTATATCCAGAAAAACCATTATATGATATGCCCGGGTTTGAAGAAATTAAAACTAAAACATTTATTGAAAATTTAATTAAACAAGCTGAAAAAAATACAGGACAAATAACATATATTGGGAAAACGAACATTAGTAATGTTCTTGAAACAACGGATGGATTTACTATTACTTTAACAACTAACGAAACACTTACGGTTAAAACAATTTTAATTACGAGTGGCAATGGTGTTTTTACTCCTATTCGTTTAGAACATCTTGATCCTCATCAAGAATATGAAAACTTATGATATGCTGTTAAAAATCCAACCCTTTTAACACACAAGAAAATTGTTATTCTTGGTGGTGGTGATAGTGCTGTTGATTGGGCAAATCATTTAATTGAAGATAACATTAGCAAAGATGTTACAATTATCCATCGTCGTAGTTTGTACCGAGCTAAAGAAAGTAATGTCCAAAAATTACAGCAAAATAAAGTCACGGAATTAAAACCTTATCATGTTAAAGCAGTTGATACGATTAATAATAAAATTACCGCTTTAACATTAGTGCACGAAACAACGCATGCAACATTAACCATTCCAGCTGATCATTTTATTGTTCAATATGGTGCAAAAGTTGCACCAACAATCTTACAACAATTAACTTTAACAACAACCCCAATGCGAAAAATAATTATTGAACCAACTGGTCAAACAAATCATCCCCATATCTTTGCCGCTGGAAATAGTGCTTATTATGCAGGAAAATATTATAATATGGTAACTGGGTTTGGAGAAGCTATTAATGCGCTTTATAATATTACAAAAATTATTCATGGTCAAAAATACCACCCTGGTTATTTAAGTGACATTAAAAAATAAGTTATTGCTAACTTATTTTTTTAACCTGTTAGTTTATAAATTTCTTTATTTGGTTCATCTTTGTCTATTTTCTTCGTATTTTTACGTAAGGTTTCTTCTCGTTCTCACATTTTTTGATATGGCATTTCTGGTTCAGTTAAGGTAATAAAATCATCTTCATATTTTTTACGACGCAGAATTCGCATTTTATCTTGGCGTTTGGTTCAAATTTTGTACACAAGTGGTAAACGTAAGAAGAGTCCACGCACTGAACTAGGAGTTCAAAAGATTGAATTAGCAAAAATAACGAACAAGGAAGCGAAGATTAAACCAAAGAAGAAATTTAATAATTTTTGTCATCCTCAAACTGGCTGTAAATCAATATTATAAATTTGACTAGCATTGTATGTTTTTGATAAAAATAAATAATTAACTAAAATAGCAATAATCATTGGCACTAACAAAATCATCCAATTTCGGAAAACACCTTTAAAGTTACTATTATAAGTTAAAAATATTCAGTTATAACATCATAAGTATAAAAACCGCAAAAAACTCATCAAACAAGTAATAATTAAAATACTATATAATGCGGCTGCTAAATTGTTAAAACCAAAACGTCAAAGTAAAGCACTGAAAAAACAAAAGACAATATTAAGACAACCAATAATAAAAGTTGGGATTGCTGTTTGTTTATAATTTGCTTTGGCATATACCAAGACATTTGCTGGCTCAGCTAAAACAATAAAAACAGAACTTAAAGCAACTAACAAGGAAAAGGTTGGCTGATAAAAGATACTTTTAAAAATTTCACGTTCTTGTGATGTTCATGGATTTAATGTTGAATCACTAGTTCGAATTTGCTCAATAATTTGTGGCGCATACAATGTTGTCACAAAATATGGTGATAAAATAAACTGGTTAACAAACAAGAAACCAGCTATCATAAAAGCGTATGTTTCAAATTTCATATAACTTTTTCAATCAACACGACCATTTTTCGCCGTTCATGCTGCAAAAAATTCACGGAAGGAATTAATTAAAATCATCATAATGCTACGAACTCCAACCGTAATTGTCATATATAATGACAAGGTTGATGATATTCGTAAGCCTAATAATAACGCCGTAATAATAACATCACCATTAATTAATAATGTTTCACCAATATTTTTAAACACAACAATGTTACTTGATTTAACTAGTTGCATATTATCACGTTGACGAACAATGCGCATTCAAGGATAATGTAACTTAATAAATAAATAAATTAAACTTCCTTTCATTATCGAATAAAGTAAGAAAATTAAAAAAACAAAAATAGGGTCAATTGCAATTGAAATTAAGTAGAAAACAATTGAATATGAGATTAAATCACAAATTATTAAAATTAAGCGCCGTAAATGATTATTTTGATCAGCTTGCATTAAATTCTCATACGCTGCTGTTCAAAATAACGCAATTAAGTTTTTTGATCCAATAGTAAATACAATTAAAATTATTTTTCATAACGGATAATTAATTGTTTTATTATTTTGTAAAATATTAAAATTATTTTCAAATAAATAAATATAGGCACTATAACCAACAGCAATGGCAATTAATAAAATAATACCAATGTAACCTGATATTTTATATTGATGTTTTGCCGTATTAACCATTTCATTTGCTTTAATTCAATCTTTTTGTAATAGTGGTTTTACTAAAAAAATAACAGTAATGGTCCCTAAACCACCTTCCACTGTTCCTAAAAAAGCAACAATCGCAACGCTGTTCTTGACAAACCCGTTAAATTGGGAACCATAACTACGAATTAATAAATACATTAACGTAAATTGAAAACATGTACCAATTAACGAAGTAAAAGCCCCGATTAAAATACTGAAAATTCCTCTTCTTGTTGACAATTACTCCACCTCGTTCCTAATATTTTTATTTTATAATATTTTCTGGAATTTTAATAATCTTTTCATTTAAATAACTTAAATGGTCTGGCAATTGATGAAAAATTAAGGTTGTCGCATATAAAGCAATCATATACTCCTTTGTTTCTTGTTTAGCTCCATATTTAATATCATTAACAATGGGATGATGTAAATAACTTAATGAGGCACGAATCTGATGCTTACGGCCAGTTATTAGTGTCACTTCCAATCATGTTGCATTTGTTAACTGGTGCTGAACTCTAAAATGTGTTTTAACTACTTTAGCATGTGGTTGCACTGTTTTAGTAAAAACCATTTTTTGTTTATCTTCATTTTTATATAAATAACCCGTAAGGGTAAAATCAGTTTCTTTAATAATTCCTTCACACTTTGCTAAATATTTTTTTTCGATAGATTCTTTTTGGTTAATTTTAGCTAATAATAAATCTAAGGTAATTTTATTTTTAGCATATAAAACTAATCCTCGCGTTAATTTATCTAATCGATGAACATGGGAAATAACAAATGACTGTTCATCCTCGGGATGATATTCATGCTTTTGAATTAAATAATGTTGCACCATCGCATCTAATGAAGTATGAAACTTTGAGTGCATTTCTACCCCATGTGGTTTATCAACAACAAGAATATTGTCATCTTCATAAACAACTTGTAATGGTAATGTTTCAACATTATTATAAGTTACTGCCTGGTTTCGTTCTGTTACAACTAAATTTTTATCAAAAATAATAATTTGATCTCCTAATTGAAGTTTATAATTTCGTTCTTTCATTACTTTGTTATTTACTTTAATTTTTTTATTGCGAAATAACTTATAAATAACTGATAACGGAGTTGTTTGAAACATCTTTTTAATAAAATTAAAAATTGTTTGATTAACATCATTTGCTTTAACTGTTAAAGTAACAACTGTTTTTGGTTCCATACTTCCCCCGTTTTCCTAGTATTAATTATATAATGAAAGTTAACCATTATCCGAAGAAAAAACATTCTAAGCTATTATTTTAGAATGTTTATCATTTTTTGCTTTCTGTTTTTCCTCAACTTTTAAGATATTTGCTTTAATTTCTGCAATTTCAGCCGCATCTGTAATTTGATTAAATAAATGATATAACATATAATTTTTTTCTTTTTCTTTCAAAAGATGCTTATCAAAGAAAGCCACTGTCTCATCAATTGTTTTCATTAACTCATAAGCTTGCTCACGAGTAATACTATTATTTGATAATGGTTTTTTTACCAAGGTTGGTAATTGGGTTACAAAAGCATAATCTTCCAATGCTTTTTCTTTTTCGGTATAATAGAAAATTCGAAAAGCACTCACTTTTTCACTAATTTTCTTAATAGCATTACGAACAGCAGTAACTTTTGTTGATAACATATTTTTAATAAAGACAGCAATAATAACAGTAATTGTCCCAATTGGAATAATAATTGAAACGATTAAGTCTAAATCAACACCAAATTTTGTTGCAAACATTGCTTTAATTAATGTATAACCATTTTGAATTAGTAAAACAGTAATAAAGAAACTAAAGTTAGTTGCTTTTCATCATTTATGTGGAACTAAAATTTCTGTCTGACGATTTAACACATATCAGAAGAAATATGACACTAATACTAATAAAATGCCATATACTAAAGTAATTAAGGTTGTTAAAAAGTTAAAAAAACTAAAAATTACTGTTAAATTTGTTAAAAAGTTTAAATACATGCGAGGATTAAAAATAACATAATCATTTGGAAAAGTTGTTGATAATCCATAACGAACTTCAAAACGATGACGTTGTGCTATTTTAATAATAATTACAATATAATAGCATAATGCAATCAAGGCAATCATCCCCGTAATAAATAAATATGAATAAGCCATATTAATATTTGTTGCACGTTGATTTCATGCTGCACTTCAATCTGTTACATTATTGTTTTCTCCAAAAAAATTAAATGATAATAATGAGAAATCAATTAATGGATATGTAATACTCATTAAATTTTTATATGTTTCTTGCACTTGTTCGGCTGATTTTTTCCCAGCTGCAATTTCTGCTAAAGTCTTTGAAACATCGTTTTCACTATTAATCCGATCACGTTCATTAATAAATAAAATTAAAAATGTAATAATTACGGCAGTATAAATAATTCAAAAAAGCAAAGTCCTTGTAAAATTACCATTTTATTTAATTATTACTTATATAAGGTTAATAAATCACTAATAGTAAAAACAACCCCAGGGTATTCAATCACTTGTTTATTTGCTAAAATAACATCAAAACTAACCTGAATAAAAAATTGGCGTTTAGTTGGATCAAACGTTTTATTGGTTTGCTCAGCAATACTATTATAAAAATTTAAATTACCCATTCCAATCCCTAAAAAGAGATTATCTTTGTTAACAATTGCTTTTTTCCGCACTGAACAATTAATGCCCAAACCATTTAACCGTTTTTCAATAATATTAAATATTTCATTAAAATAACCGCGATTATGACTAAACAATGATTGCATTTTAATAAAATTAGAACCATTTGGTCCTGAAACATTTCAGGTCGGAATAACATTATATTCTGGTCATGCCCCAATAACAGTTATTTCTTCTCCTCATCATCCAGCAAAAAAACAACTTCAATAATTTGTGGCAATTGCTTCTATGGCAATTTTAACTGGTAAATATTCTTCGGCTAGTAATCATGGTAATGGTATAACTTGCATTGTATCCTGCCCAACTTTACTAAATGTTGTCTCGCTATCAATTAATATGTCATATTTCCCAGTTGCATGACTATTTCATAATCCATCAGGAATCGCTGGGCGTAATGTATCATTTAATAATTTTAATTGCATTTTTTCATCATATTGATATTCTACTTGAAACTCAAAGGTGAGAATTGCTTTTACTGTCTTATTTTCAAAAATTTCAACTTCAACCTTTAAATCCTGCCCCTCTAATAAATCAGTATCTTTTAAATTATTAATCTTAATACGACAATCTCTTTCAAAATTAATGTTAGAATTAGGAAAATGATTGTCTATTTGTTCAACAATTAAATCACGTAAAGTGTTATTAATAAAATCTTTAACAAGAATAATTTCATCTTGTTTGAATATTAAATTATTTAATTGCTCCAATTTTTCCTTATGACTTTCTAATTCAGTTTTCTCATCTCGTAACGCTTTTTCTTTCCGTTCTAATTCCACTAATTTTTCTTTCGTACCTTCTAATTCTGTCTCCTTATCTTGTAACACCTTTTTATTATGCTCCAGCTCTTTCACTTTCGCCTTAGTACTTTCTAATTCAGTTTCCTTATCTCGCAATGCTTTTTCCTTCCGTTCTAATTCTTTTTTAGTTTGTTCTAAGGTTTCTTGAAATTTAATATGATGATTTAAATTATTTAAAGAATCACTAATTTTTTGAAATTCTAATGTTAAGTTATCTTCAAAAGTATTACGAGTTTCTTCTAATTTTGCTAAAATAGCACTTATTTTAATTAATTTATCTTCATTAGTTTTTAAATTATTTGCTGTAACAGCTAATGTTGTTTTAAAGTCAATTAAATTAAAACTTTCATTTAAATTATTTAAGGTTTCTTGAATTTGTTTTAATTCTAAATTATCTTTATTATTTTCTAAATTTTCTAAGATTTGTATAATATAGATTAATTTAACTTCATTTGTTTTTAAATTACTTGTTGCAACTTTTAATTCATTGGTAATGACCGAGAAATCAATATTATTTAAATTATTATTGTTAGCATTATTAGACGAATTAATTATTTCTGCTTTAATATTTTGTAAAAGAGTGAGAATTTCTTGATTTAAAATAGTCTCTTGTTTAACTTGAAAGGTGTCAATTTTGCCTTCTTGTAATGCGGCTACTAAAAGATTTAATTGCTCTATTAATATTTCATTCTCTTGTTTTTCCTTTAACAATTTTAAAATATCACTTATTACCTCTTTACTTTTGTCTCTTACATCAGTATCTTTAATATCCATTCAATCGGCATGATTAAAATCAAAATTTTTAATCTTATTATTAATAATTTTATATAATAATTCTATCAGTTTTTCTCAATCCCCTATTCCATCCAATAAGTTATTAATTCTTTTTTCTGATTCCTCAAGTTCCTTATTTGAATCAGCAGGTAATTTTGTAGCATTTATTTTTTCTTTATTCATATCTTTTTCCTCCAAAATATTTAATTTTAATTATATAACATTAATAAATCACTAATCACAAAAACAACACCTGGATACTCAATAACTTTTTTATCCGCTAAAATAACATCAAAATTAACTTGTATAAAAAATTGACGTTTTGTTGGATCAAATGTTTTCTTCCTTTCACCATCAATTGTATTATTATAAAAGTGTAAGTTTCCTACCCCATAACCAAAGGTTATCGCATTTCTATCTAAAATTGTTTTTTTCTTAACAGAACAAATAATCCCTTAATCATTTAAATATCGTTCAATAATCTTAAATATTTCATTAAAATAAGTTTCATTAACTTGAAATATCTTTGCTACATTAAAAATATTTTTCGTATTCTTAATTGTTTTTCAATTATTTCAATTTGGAATAACATTATAATTTTCTCATACGCCATTATCGTGTCCTGCTCAAAGGCCAAATCATTTTGTATGAAAACTAGTTCAATAACTTGTGGCAAATAATTCAACAACAATTTTAACTAATAAATCCTTTTCCGATAATAACCATGATAAAGGGATAACTTTTTCTATATCTTCTTCACTTAATTCTCTTAAAGTTTTATTAACCATCACTCCTAAAGATTCACAATTTAACATTAAAACATTATTACTTTTTTTATTTTTATTTAAAATTCAAATACAAGCTGAAATTCCAGTTGTGTAAAATAATTTATCGGGTAAAGCAATAATACATTCAACTAAATTATTTTTTAAAAAGTTTTTTCTAATTTCTAACTCATTTTTTAATGAAGATGATAATGAACCATTTGCTAAAATAACAGCTGCTTTCCCAATTTTATTTAATTTATCAATGATTAGTGAGAGTCATGCATAATTTGCGTTTCCTTTTGGGGGAATTCCTCATTGTCAACGACTATCATCTAATAAGTTTTCTTGATTTCATTTTTTTATATTAAATGGTGGATTTGCTAAGATGTAATCAAATGTTCCACTTTTATCTTTAAACAAATCTTCAGTAAAGGTATCCGCTGATTTATGACCTAAATGAATTTCTAATTCATTAAACCCATGAATTAATAAATTAATTTTTGCTAACTGTCAAGTTTTTGCTTGGGATTCTTGGCCATAAATAACTAGACTATTAGCATCTTTATTATCTTGTTCTAGTTTTTTCCTCGCTTGAACAAACATCCCACCTGTTCCACAACAAGGATCATATAGGGTTCCATTTGTGGGATTTAAAATATTAACCATTAATTCAACAACAGATTTTGGAGTGTAAAATTCTCCCCCTTTTTGACCTTGTTTTTTAAAAAAGTGACCTAAAAAATATTCATAAGTCCGGCCAATAATGTCTTCACCAAATTCTTTTAAATCAATGTTTGAAAAAATTGAAACAACTTTTCCTAATTTAATTTGATCTAATTCAGAACGATTATAGTTTTTATTAAAAAGACCTTTTAATGATGGATTAACATTTTCAATTTCCGATAAGGCATTATCAATTACTTCACCAATTGTTGGTTTTGAAGCAAATTCTTCAATATAATTTCAATTAGCTTTTTCGGGAATAATAAAAGAAACATTATATTCTGTAATTAAAAAATCTTTATCTTTTATTCAATCTTCAAAATGCTCTGGAAATGCTTTTTTAATTTGCTTAATTGCAATATTAAACTTATCAGACATATGTTTTAAAAACATAATGCCAATAATTACATGCATATATTCTTCTGAAGATACACGCCCTCTTAATTCATCACAAGCTTCTCATAATTTATTTTCAAACTCTACATTCATATTTTTTAACATTTATAATTCTCCTATTCAAATTTGAAATCATTTTCTACTAGTTCTTCAATTTGCCGAGTTAATTGACTTCTTAAACTATTTTCATCTTCAGAGTAACTTTCTTTGGGAAACTTATGACGAATTAAAATTTTTTTAATTTCAGTTCTAACTTTACTTTTTTCCACCGGTCTAATTCGTCATAATTCAGTTACAGTCCCTTTAACCTTGTCATATATTTCATGTGTTATTTCCAGTAGTTCTTGATTATTAACATATTGTTTTGTATAAACTTCTTGTGAAATTAATTCATAAAATGAATATTCACCCTCAGTTAAATTTAATTTTTCAGCTTCGGAATTATCCATTATTTCTTGTGATATATTAATTAACATTTCTTTAAATTCTTGTAATGAAATATGCCCCTCTTTTAATTGGTCAATTAATTGGTCAATCTTATCTGATAATTTTTTTGCTCTAATAAAACTATGTTTCTTAAGTTCTTCAACCATTTTTTCTGCTGTCATTTTAATCAATTCAGTCGTATATTCTGGATTAACAGTTTTTTCTTTCAAATGAATAAGATAATTCATTAAAGTTTGTAAGGATACTGGTTTATAGTCTCTTTGCTCAATATTACCTTGACATATAATTGCGTTATTAATTTTAGTAGAAAGTTTCGTAACATCTGTTTCAATATCCAATCGGCCTAATTCAAAATTTATAATTTCTTTTCGTAGCACAATTAAAATGGCACTAACATTGATTTCTAGTTCATTTAAAATCCCAATTGAAATTGCTAACATTTTTGCTAGACCTTTTGTGTCATCAATAAATGATTTAAGCATATTATTTTTAATTAACAAATTATGTAATTCTTCAACTAACCTATAAACTTTAATTTGCTGTTTTTCTTTCTTTCATAAGGTTTTTTTATATTCTTTAAAATATTTATCTAATATTTCATCAATTGTTGTTAACAATCGTTCTTTTACTTCTTCACTAGTTTTCCCCGTAATTGATACTTTATCACCATTATCATTATAAAAATCTAGGGCCTTATTTAGGTTTTTCCAAATTCCAATGTAATCAACTATTAAACCCGATAATTTAACCTTACTTGTTTTTTCATCTTCATATACTCGATTAACTCTTGCAATTGCTTGCATTAAATTATGCATTTTTAATCACTTATCAAGATAAATTACATCCAAACAAGGAACATCAAAGCCAGTTAATCACATATCCACTACTATCGCAATTTTAAAATTTGATTCTGAATCTTTAAATTCTTTTGCAAAAATTTTTTTATCTTCATCTCGACCAATTAATTTTAATGTTTCATCTGAGTCAACTTGTTTATTAGAAGTCATAATAACTCTAATATTTTCTTTTAATTCTGGTGCTTGGTTAATAATTTCATGATAATACTTAATTGCACATTTGCGATTAAAAGCAACAAATAGTGCTTTGCCTTTTAAAATATTAATTCTAGTCTTATAATGTTCAATAAAATCAGCACTAATCGCTGCAATTCGATCATCATTTTCAATTAATTTTTCAAAAGTATTTAATTTAAACCCTAATGTTTTAATTGCCTCATCAAACATAAATGTTTCATTTTTATATCTTTCTTTAATAATTTCATATTCTTGATCAATTTTTTCAAATTCATCAACATTCCGATGTAATTCTTTTTTTCGCGGCTCATAAAAAATATCAACAATGGTCCCATCATTTATAGCATCGCCCATTAAATACTTTGAAACATAATCACCAAAAATATTTTTAGTACTTCGATCTTCTCGTTCAATTGGCGTTCCAGTAAAACCAATAAAAGTTGCATTTGCAAAAGCTTTTCTTAATCGGCATCGTGTAAGTGAAGTGCAACAAATCAACTCAGAAAGGGGTTGATTTTTTATTGAAAAGAAACATTATTTTATTTTGCGGTCCTTAGTAATTAAGTATGGAAAAGATAATGTTATTAATACGGTAAATAATATTGTAATTAATAATGAAAAAGAAGATGAATAAATTATCCGTGTAATTTATTAGCGGTAATTTATTCAATATAGTTTATTTTGAGCGTAGCGAACACGCGAAGCGTGCCGCGAAAATTAGATTTTTAGGAGGAATAAGTTATGCCAGTTTGATTAACGACAATATTTAGTGTTGTTATTATATTAGGTATTTTTGCTTGAATTGGTTTGTTAATTTATCAAAAAATTCGCCAAATTCGAGGTAAGAAAAAAGATAAAAAAGAAATTGAAAACAAGGAGGATAAAAAATAATGTTAGGGATGTATTTAACAACAGCGATTAATTTTTTAGCAGTAGATACACCTACTATTTCAGATGGGATGGGTTCGATTTGAAGTGGTTTAGGACAAGCAATGATGAAAGTTAAAGAAGCAATTTATGCTGTATTACCACAATTAATGACCTTTTTAGGTGATGCGTGAATTATTTTAATTCCATTTGGTATTTTTGTTATTGTTAAGATATTAAACTTTTTCCGTGTTATGGTTAAAGGATTTTAATAGAATATAACATTATATTCTAAGTTATTTTAAACAAAACTAAGGCACACTAGTTTATTTATTTTTTATTAATTTATTTTATATAACTATTACTTTAAAACTTAATAGTATTTTTCAGTGTGCCAATTTTTTAATATTTTATATATTTAACAATGTTTATTAACAGTGTTTATTTAGCAATATATAAACAATATTTTAACAATATTTATAACATTGTTAATTAGAAACAATGTTTATTAAGGAGTTGATAAAATTGAGTAATTTTGTTAAGAAAAATCAAAATGTAGAAAATTATTTTATTCGTAAAGAGTTGATAGTTTTTGAAACAAATAAAGCAAGTTTTATAAATTTACCTAATCATAATCGCTATATTGGTTTTTGATTGAGTAATAAGTTTATTTATCTTAGTAAAAAACATTCTGATCAAGTAGCTATTGGTTTAATTTATGATAATTCTTATCCTATTGTAAAATATGATGAAAATTTGAAACGCCATATTTGAAAATATTTAACTGGAACAGAATTAATTAATTTGTATAATCAATATAAACAAAATTATTTTAAAAGTATGCACAAAGCATTATTTTCAAATGAGCCTAAAAAAGTAAAAACAAATAACAACAATAATTTAATAAATTGAAATGACGAAAAAGTAGAACAATTAATTAATGACTTAGAAAGTTTAAATTAAATGAGTTTATACGATTATTGAGTTCAATTTGTAAGTTATATTATTGGTTCAAATGCCCCTGAATTTTTATATGTGATATCGTTTGTATTATTTATCGTTTTATTTTTTGGAATTTTTTTTAAACTTATTCAAAAAATGTGGAGTTTTTAAAGATGCAAAATGATTGAGAAAAATTAAAAGAGTTTTTTATTCATGTCTTTTTGTTTATAAATAAAACAAATGTTGAAGCTATTACAACTTGAAATTTAACGCAAAATGAATATTTAACTCTGATGGTCGGTGTTTGGATTGTTATTTTATTTTTAACTTGGTTTTTATTATGAATGGTTTTTAAAATAGTTGGGTATTTTAAGTAATGAAAAAGTTTATATTTTTGTTAAAAAATTATTGTTATATTAGTGGTTCAATGATTTTGTTTAGTTTAATTGATTTATTATTTTGGATAATTTCATTAAATTATACTGGTTTAGTATTCTGATTATTGTTTGCTTTGCAATGTGTTTATTTTGTATGATGAGTTTGAAAAAACATATTTTATCAGTTAAATGCGTTTAGGTTAGTAAATTTTGTTTGAGATAATCCATTATCAGTTATTATTGGTAAATTAGGAACTGGAAAAACTTTACTTTTAACTTATTTATCACAAACTATGAAATTATTAACAGATAAAATTTATAGTAATTATCCGTTAGAAGATGAAAAAGTTAAAGTTTTAACATTTAAAAATTTAGATTTTACCGATAGAACAAAACCAGTTCCCCCTGATGATAGTTTAATTTTGTTTGATGAAAGTTATTTATATATTGACGGAACTAGTCCGCACGATGAGAAAAAGGTTCATAGTGGTAAAATTCCGTGAATTGTTTTAGCAAGACATTTTGGTAATCGTGCTTTGTTTACAGCTCAACGTGAGGGTATGATTTGAAATAATATCCGACAATTAGCAAGTGGTATTATTATTCCAATTTCACTGAAAAAACCTATTGCTAAAAAAGGATTTAATTTTTTTAATCGATTCTTTATTATGCGAATTGGTATTTTTCAAGATATTACGGATTATGAAATTTGAAAAACAAAATTAGTAGAACGAACAGCAGAAGGTAAACGAGCAAAACATAAATCGGATGTTGGGTTAGGAATTCGGTTTTTTAAAATAATTATTCCGTTAGAATTTGCACAGAAATATGATAGTCAATGATTAAAGTTTGTGCGTGATTTAAAAAATGATGAAATAGTTAATTATAAAGAATATTATTGGTCAGAAATTATTAAATTGAGTGTTAAAGAGCGTTTAGAATTGTTTGATATTGATATTTTGAAAAAGAATTTAAAACTTAAAAAAGAAAAAGGAAGTGGTAAAAATGATTAATTTATTATCAGAAAATAGTAATTGAGATAAGATTTTTAGTTTTATTTTTGATGTATTTTTGTTTATTTTTGATGTGATTTGAAATACTAAATTGCCAATGACAAATACGACAATTGCTTATTTTATTATCTTTTTTATGGTTGTTAAGTTATCTATTTATGCAATTCACGGTACAAGAACTCAATACAACGAATTAGGTTCAACAGTACAAACAGGTGTATCAAATATTTATTCTGCAACTGTTCGTGGAGTTTCAGATACTAAACAAGGTATGCAAAAACATATTAAAGAGCGTAAACAGTTTAAAATTAATCGTAATAAACAACAATTATCAAGTTTAGCAAAACAAGCAAAAACAAGAGAACAAGGATATCGGAGAGTGCATAAATAATGATTAGATTAGTTTTATTAGTTGCGGCAATCGCTATTTTTGGAACAGGATTTATTACAGTCATTATAAATCAATTAACATCAGCAAAAAATATTATTATGGATTTATATAATTCAGATACTTTTTTACTTTCTTTATTTGGTAAGATGGCAATTTTGTTTAGTCATCCGTTAATGTTAACGATATCAAGTTTATATATAGTTGGGTTTATTGTTTCAAAAACATTGTATAGTTAGGAGTTGAATTTATGAAAAGTAATGTAGAAAATAAAAAACAAAAGAAACAAAATGGTTTATTTATTTCTTGGGTTGATTTAATTTTGTATTTTATTATAAGTTTTTCATTAACACTTGTATGTATTTTAGATACAGTTTCAACTATTGATGAATTAAAAGAAAAATATGCTGGTATAAATGGTTATATAATTTATGGTTTATGATTTGATATATTATGATATATCTTAGTAATTCATTATTTTTATGGTTATTTATTTAATCAAATTATTAAATTAATAAAAGAAAATAAAAAAGATAAGGTGGTAAAGAATAATGCGTAAGTCATTATCTTTATTTGCGATATCTATTTTAGGAATTTTAGGTTTAATTATTCCATTTATTACTTTAACAGCATTTAAACCATTACATCAGCAGAATTATACTGTTAATCAACAAACAACGGGAATGGATGAAACCGATTTTATTAATACAATGTTTTTACGTAGTAGTTTTTTTGAAAATTGATCAGAAACAAATTACTTTATTAACCCTACTTTAAAAACATCACAATCATTAATTTATAATGATAAATGATATTTAGATTTTTTAAAGGATAGTTATTCAACGGGAATTTCATTTGATAAGTCGAGTGATGAATTTATGGATTTATATAAAAATTGAGATACTTATATTAAACAATATAACATTGATAAATTTTATGATGTTGATAGAAAACAATTTTTAAAAGAACTAACAAATTTTTCTTATTCATTTGCTAATTATTTTAATACTGTTGAAGTTATTAATAAATTAGAAAAAGGTGTTGATAATTTACAATTAGTTAATTTATATACATAATCTGTCATATCTTTGTTATTTTCTTCTCAATTCTTATCATCTTGTTTTCAGCCATTAAAAGAAATTGGAAGTACATGTTCAACTTCAATTTGATTTAATGATTCATCTTCAATTTGATTTTCTGCATAGTTAATAGTAAAAATATTATATAAAAATCATTTAACTACTTCATTTGCTTCATAATCTTTATTTGCAATCTTAGTATAATTTATATTATTAAAATAATTATCTATTTCATTTTGAATCTGTATAATTTCTTGATACAACTCTTCAGAAGAAAAATTATTATTTTTATTTTGATTTAAGAAATCTAACTTGTATTTTAAAGAACCAACCATAATTTTCTTAAGGTTATTTTCAAGAAAATTTGCTTGTTTTTCTTCTACATTTAATTGTAACAAATAATATTTATATAATTTATCAATAAAATTAGCTATATTATTTTCATTTCTATTATTATTTTTTTTATCAATTAATAACATAGAAACTAAAATAGGTTTTATTGTTTTATAATTTAAAATATTTAATCCATAAACTATTTTTTTGATTTTATTGTTTTGAAAATTATTTGTTTTAAATAACTCATGATACAAATCTAAATATTCTTTGGACAAATCAATAAATTCCTTTGTCTTATTATAGTTATTAATAGAATTATCGGATTTAAAAATTTCATCAAAATTACTTATTAAATTTGTTTTTTTTAATTTTTCGTAGTTTTCAATTTTATCAAAATAACATGCTTTAAAAAAATCAAAAATAAAAGAATCAGCATGCTTCAAATCTATATAACATGATTTTATTCTATCTTCAATATGCTCAAAATTATTTTCAAAAATTTCTAAATTATCCTTATCAAAATTTTTATATAAGTTGTTTTTTATGATATCAAAGGCAGAAAGTTGCATTCCCCCAGCATTAATAGTTTCAAAAATTTCTGGAGCACTTTTTTCATCATCTAATTCAAAAATAGAAAATCTAAATCCTGAAAAAGTAATAAAAATTAAAAAATATAAAGTAATAAATACATAATGACTATCCATGTCATATTCTTCTGCTTCTTTTTTACCCATATATGTATAATGTTTATTTACAACTTCCTGGCTTTTTGCTTTTTCTATAGTTTTATAAATATAGTTTTCTATTTCCTCATAATTTTTAAAAATACTTGACTTAAACACTTCTCTTAAAAAACTTATTCCACTTCTTCCTTTTTTTTCAATCAAAATTTTCTTCATTCTTTCTGTAGTTGTTAAATCTAAAAAATTTTTGTTTTCAAACAACAAACTAAATAACTCTTCAAAATACTTCTTATCATCTTTTTGAGTTGTGTGAAGTTTAAAATTTTTATACTTAGGTTGAAAACTCGTAGTTGTTGAAGATTTAATAAATAACCATTTTTCTAATGTATCAAAAAATAGACTATAACATAAATGCATCTTTTTTTTAGTATTTTTATAATCTGTAGCATACTTTCTAGCAATTACATATGATGCAAGTAAAAATAAAAACCAAGTTGTAATTCGTTGTTGGCCATCTATTATATCTATTATCTTATTTTGATGTTTATTATTACTTAAATAAATTACACCAAAAAATTTTTGATAACTAATAGGTCTTGAATAAACAAATTGACTATCTTTACATTCTGGCATATTTAAATCTTTAATTAAGAAAAAATTTTTATTTATACCTTCATCTATTTCTGATAAAAAATCATTTAATTTATCTATTGTCCATGAATATTTTCTTTGATATATTGGAATACGAAAAGAAGCATTATATGCTGCATTCAAATCATTAAAAGAAAATAATTTGTCCTCAATTGGAACCTCTAAACATATTTCATTTACTCTATCTAATTCTGTTTTTACTGTAATTTTACTCATTATTTAAAACTCCATTTACTTCATTTTATATTTAAATCATATATTAAAATCTTTTTAGGTATTAAAAAACTAATTTTTTTCTTAGATCATTATTTTATTTAAATTTATTTTGTTAAATAATATTGAGAAAGAAATTTATTTTCTTAATTATTGATTCTTTAAAATAAATAGCATTCATATTTTTTGCATGACATAGTTTTTGTATAATAATTATAACATTCTAAAATATAATGTTAATAGATATTTAAAAAGTTAATGAAAAGGTGTTATTTTATAACACCTTTTCATTAACTTAAATAATAATATATTTGTTATTCCTTAATGATTCCACATATCATGATAATTCTTGTGAGTAATTCGTGGTAAAATCGTTTCTCTTCGGCCAATAAAAGGATAATCAAAATAAATAATTGCTTTCCAAAAGATTGGGGTCATAATAACAAATCAAATCATAGTAAAGATTGGTACTCAGAAGAAATTAGTTCCTTTGGCCACCGGAATAACTCCTTTGTAAATAAAATCAACTAAACCATCGGTAAAGGATACTCAAATATGAACATCAAGCATTGACATAAATAAACCATTTAAGCCAGCAAGAGGAGTATAAACACAAAAGTATAATAATGGTGAAACAAAGAAGGTAAATAAATTAATAATTACATTGTTTCCCGTTAAAATGGTAACCGCCACAATCATTGTCATTAAAATTGCTGTTGGCACACGATTTTCTTTTTTACTAGTTAAAATAATAGCTGTACTAATTGCTAATGAACCACCAAAGGTAAAAGCATATTTTGGTGGTAATTTTAGTTGTAATAAATGACCAAAATTACTAGATAAAAATCAATCATAAACTTGGGCTGAAAAACCATTTGCTTGTGGTAAACGGTTGATTGGCAGCGAATTAATTCATCCTAAAATACTGATCTGCTGGTCTCGGAACAATGGTTGTCTTATAAAATTCCAGGCAACTTGAATCGTACTATTATCTCAAGTATCATCAAAAATATTATGCTCTCAGCCATAATGAAGAGCAATATTTCTAAATAAAGCTTCAAACTCTGTTTGGCTTAGTGTCTCAACAGTTGTTGGAATAAATAAATTAGCAACAATATCCTTAAAACCAAGTGGAATTAATAAAATATTTAATAATTCATAAACAAAAGCTGCTCCTAAGAAATTATTTGCACTTTGTTGTCACATTCAATTATAAATATGATTTAAAACAATTGCCAACACAATCCATAAAAGTAAGAAAATAATTGCTAAAAACATATTTGCTAAAACAACAATTAAAGTAACAAACGGAAAACCATTTAATAATCCGAAGGATTTTGGTAAACGCAAATCAATACATTTATAATAAATGTATGATGAAACAATTCCAACGATTACTCCCCCTAAAATTGAAGTATTTAAAGTAACAAGACCAAAAGTTGTTCCTAAAACCATTGATAAATTATTCCCATGGTAAAAGAAAAGAATGCTAGTAACATAAGTCGTTCCTTCAGGAGTGACTTTATACTGAATTAAGGCATATTGCATCACAACAAAAACTAAAAAGCCAGTAACAGCAATTGCTACGGCTTTCACATTATTAGTAATACTAATAACTGTTACTAAACAAATGATAAGTGATAAATTATCAAAAACTGTTTTTCCGATTTTAGTACAAACATCCCCGATTGTTACTATCACAAGATTATTAGCATATTCTTTTAAAATCATTCCAATTCCATAAATTAAAACAATTAATAATAATGGAATAATTATTAAAGTAATAATTTTAATAAAACGTTCATAAATATTTCTAATCTTAATTTTATTACTACGATTATTACTATAGCTTTTTCCGTTTTTCCTGATTTGATATAACCTATCAATTTTCAAAATTATTTTCCTTTCTTCAAAAACAATTTAATTTCTTTAATCTGCAAAAAATTGAATTGTTTCAGCTTCTGAACTATAAAATGGATAAGGTGAACCATATTGTTGTGAAATATTTAAATCATATTGCACATAAAACTTAATTTGACCCAATGCTTCTTTTAGCAACCCAACGACTGTTAAGCGAACAAAATCAGTTTGATTTTTAGCTATAGTTCTCTTAATAATAAACTGACCATTTTTCATTTGCAATTTAAAATCAGCAGTTTTAAAAGGGATATTTGATAAATCAAATCCATCTTGATTACCCGCAATATAAGTTTTAATCATTAATTTAGTAAACTTAAACTTTGGATATTTATTCACAAAACTATCTCAAGTATTTGCATGTTCCGAATAGTTAAAATCAATTGGCTGGTGATTATTTACAACACCATAATCAGTTGTTCGAACAGGGAATTCCTTCTTTCCACTCATACCGCTAATGTTATACTCTACAACATTATTATTTTTTGCTAGTTCAACAAGTCGTGCTGTTGAAATAGAATTAAATGTTGGAGCAGCTATTGATGAAGTTACTGCCATACTAGCTGATGATACTAAAAATAAATTTTTCATTCTTAAAAACTCCTTTTAATATATTTAATTAATATTGTTGATAATTGATACACGATTAATACATGTTTGATATAAAAAATAGGTAAATCCTATGTGATAATGATATCACATTTTTCTTCCAAAAAATAAAAAATATTAGAAATTTAACCAAAAAAAAAAAAAAAAAAGACTTAAAAAGTCCTCTTAAATATTACTTATTTTAGCGCTGCAAGAGCAACATTTAAAGCTTCATGTAATTGTGTCGCTGATTTTTCAAATTGAACTTGCTCTTCTTTTGCTAATTTTCATTCAATAATTTCTTCAATTCCATTCGCCCCAATAACGGCTGGGACACCAATGTATGTTCCCTTAACATTATATTCGCCTTCACATTTTGCACCAACTAAGAACGTTGATCTTTCATCATTTAAAATTGCTTTTGCAATTGATGATAAACATACCCCAATTCCATAAAAAGTTGCTTTCTTTAAATCAATGATTGTATAAGCCATTTTCATCATTTGTTGATGCATATCTTCTAAATCTTTTTCTGTTAATTTTCCTTCTGCAACAAAATCAGCAATTGATTTTTGCATAATTGAAGCTTTTGATCAAGCAGAAACTGATGAATCACCATGTTCACCCAAAACATAGGCATTAACACTAGCTGGAGCAATATTTAATTTATTACCAACTAAGCGTCTTAAACGTGCTGAATCTAAAGTTGTTCCTGAAGAAATAACTTTATTTTTTGCATAACCAGTCACTTTTTGATAAACTGACGCCAAAACATCGACCGGATTTGAAGCAATTAGAGTAACCCCTTTAAAACCTGACGCTTTAATTTTTAAAGCAATATCTTGCATAATTCTTGCATTATCAGCAACCATATCTAAACGTGTTTCACCATCTCGTTGTGGTCTGCCAGCTGTAACAACAATTAAATCAGCATCTTTACATTCACTATAATCACCAGCTTTAATTGTACTAAAACGATTTTCTAAAACAGCAACAGCATCTGATAAATCAATAGCGTTCCCTTCTGCTGCTTGTCGAAAGGCATCAATTAACACATAATGTTGTGCAATCCCTCTATTCATCGCTGAATATAAAAAGCTGTTTCCAACCATTCCACATCCAACTAAAACTACTTTTCTCGTTGAATTTTCCATATTTCTTCTCCTTTTAAAAATCTCTTATTTTATTATAGCAAAAAATAAAAAAATTTTTTTAAAAGACTCAAAATATATGGGTTTTTTACAATTAAAATTGTAAAAAATGATAAGTTTATTACTCAAATGTATTCTACAATAAAATGACAGCGGACTAAAACGTGGCAGTGGTGGTCGTTATGATAACCAGTGGTTTGATATCAACATTAGTAAAAGAATACATTACACTATCATCCAAAGCGCAAGTTTATATTAAAATTAATCAAAAAACTAAACATTTAAACCAACTTTAAAAATATGGCAAATGTTTAGACTTTATTTTAATTTATTTCCTTAAGTTGCAATAATCATTCAAATAAATCATGAATGCAGAAATAGTTTAATCCTCTTGCTTTCTAATGTGTCAATAAGATATAATTATGTATGTGTAAAAATTACACACAATAGAAAAAACTTTAAAAACTTTTGTCAAAGGCAACAGATAAAACTTTTAAAGCTTTGGATCCCAAAAACTTAAAATTAATAAATAATATCTCAGTATGTTAATTTTAAGTTTTGGTAATAGTTTTAATTATTACAACACCTTTCTGTCAAAGGTGTTTTTTATTTGTTTAACCTAAATTTTAAAATTTTAAATTACACTTAAGCGAACGACAATGTTTTTTCTCAATATGCTTGTTGATTAGCAATTAAGGCTCCGGTATGAGATGCTTTTTGAACAAGAAAAATTTCACTTTTCGGATTCCTATTCTGTTGTAAATAATACATTACAACAGAATTATGATATTTTACAAAATTATCTTTTGTTCCATGAATAAATAAAATTGGTAAATCTTGTAACCGGTTATTTTCTTTTAATAAATTCATTTGTTTTAAATTTGTTTTTGAATGTCGACGAAAATTTTTATTAATTCCTAATGACATTAATCACCACGGTAATTTCATATATTTATGTAAAAAAGCTCGAATTTGTTGTACTGGTTGTGAAAACGGACAATCAACAATTAATCAATCAATTTTATTTTCTAAATAAAACTGATGGGCATATCATAATGCTGTTGATGCTCCCATACTAATGCCAAAGACACCAATAGTAGTTGGCGCTTTATGCTTTTTTAACCATATAATTAAAAAATTTAAAATAATTGCATTAGTAACACCTAAATCTGATTTTTGACCATAAGTAGCTCCGTGGGCATAGGCATCAAAAGTTAAAATATTATAACCAGCTTGATAAAAATGATATATGTTTCGTAACCCCAAATATTTATTTCGTTTAAAACCATGTAAACCAACAACTCATTTTGTTGCGTGTGGGTGTTCTAACATTAAGGTACTAATCTTATTATTATTAAATTCAATAAAAGTTTCTTGGCAATCATCTGGTTTAATTGTAAAATTATTTAATTTTTTTGCCTTAACATCTGCTTCTAATTGCTGTAATGAATTTAATTCAATATTATTTTCATCAAGTCCACTTCGTTTATATTTAAACAAATATGGAATAAAAACTTTTGAACAAATAAAAGATAATAATAAAACAACTGGAAAAAAAATAATGACCAAAAAAATCCGTCAAAAATTATAATTATATTTTTTTAATTTTCGTAAACTTTTTTTATAATTTGTTATCATCATCTCACCACCAATAGGTTATTAATATGTAATTTATAATATATCTATCCCATAATTCTATTATAATTTTATTATAAAAAACATTTTTTACTATCCTTTAACCAAGTATACCACTTTTTTAACATATTCTTTGGATTATTTAATAATTTATAAATTAATCTTATTCGTTTATAATACTTTTACCAACATTTATCAAAAATAACGCATAATTTGTCAATTTGCTAAAGAACATTAGCAAATTATTACCCTAATATTTTATTTAATGTTTGTATAGGAAGAAGGGATTTATCAATGCTAGTCGCACACCGTGGATTTCGTAGCCCTGCTGGTGAAAACCGTATGGTTGATTTTATTAATGCTTTACAAATTTGTCGTGGAGTTGAATTTGATATTCGTATGACAAAAGATCAAAAAATTATTATTTTTCATGACCATAATTTTAAACGAATTGGAAATGTTAACAAAACAGTTCGTAGTTTTACTTATCAAGAAATTAAAACAATTGATTTTTTTGTAAAAAATCCAGCAATGTTACCTCCATTATTTATTGAAGATTTTGGAAATAAAATTGCTGAACAATATCAATTAATTAATGTTGAAATCAAACCTGACCGTTATACGCCTGAAGAATTTGAAATGTTAAAAAATGCCCTATTAACTCTAAGAACAAAAACAACAGCAGAAATTATTGTTTCTTCATTTGGGCATTCTGCTTTAACATTTATTACAACCCTTGATAAGGAATTTAAAAAAGGTTATTTAGTTGAAAGTTTAAAAGATATTGATGAAGATTTAATTCAGCATTTTGATTATTTACATCCTTCAATTGATACTGCAAAACAAAAAAAGAATGTACCAGTTATTAAAAAACTTAATCTTCCCTTAAATCTTTGAACTTTTAAAAATAATAAAGATGTCAAAGCAATTAATAATTTATATGATAAAACTTTTATTCATGGTTATATTAGCGACATTGCTACTTTAAATCCTAATTTAAGATAACATTTGTTATTTTAGAAAGGAAACAAAAAAATGAAAAATAGCAGTCAAAAAAAGGTTTAGTCGTAAAACAATTAATATTATTGCTATCTTAGCTTTAGCTGATGTTTTAGTGATGGCTGTACCATTTTATTTAAAAAATGTTATTTCTTCGGTTAAAATTGCTGATGGATTAGGAATCACTGCTTCTGAATTTTCACAAGCAAATGCCATTTATGGCTATGTTGCTTTACTAAGTTATTTTGTTGGTGGTTATTTTGCTGATCGGTTTAATTTAAAAAAATTAACATTGCTTGGATTAAGTGGAATTGAAATTGTTAGTATTTGATACGGATTAATCCCCTTTATTAATAGTGGAAAAATCATTCAAGTATATATTATATTTTCTTTATGAAGTTTTATTACCTGCTTTATTTTTTGAAGCGCCTTATGAAAACTACTTTCAGAACAAGGAACACCAGCTGAAAATGGCAAATTAAATGGTATTCATGGGAGTTTAAACGGGCTAATCGGAACAATTTTAATTGCTTTTGCTTATTTAGTCTTTTGATTATTTGAAAATATTTGAACAGCATCATTAGGTAATTGAGCGTTTAGTACATTAGTTTTTATTTTTACAGGTTTAATTTTTATTAATTGTTTATTATTATGAAAATTTGTTCCTGATTTAAATCACAATTCTAATCAAACTAATACTTTTGATATTAAAGATCTTGGTAAAACACTAAAGAATTTTAAATTGTGAATTGTAACTTTATTAATTATGGGTGTGTATATGTATCAATCCGGATTAAGTGTTTTTGTTACTTTTATGCAAGATGCTTTAAAAATTATTCCAATTATTGTTGTTGTTGTTGGAATTTTACGAACATATTTTTTCCGCTTTTTATTTAGTGCTCCCGCTGGTAAACTAGCTGATCGGACTCAAAAATACATTTTATTTATTGTCATTGGTTTAACACTTGCTTCAATTATTACAATCACTGCGATTAGTTTACCTGGATATACCGAAACTTCTTTTGCAACATTAAGTAAGACCTGAAAAATAGTTATTCAAAGTATTATTATTATTCTATACTTAATGCTAGGAATTATTTGTTGAGCCTTAGTTACTAATCGATGAGCAACAATTTATGAAATTAATATTAGTCAAAAAGAATATGCTGCCTCAGTTGGTTTAATCTCATTTATTGCTTTTTCTCCTGATGCTTGATTTTGACAAATTGATTCTCTCTTGTTAAAAAATTATGGAACCGAAGCTGGCTATCTTTCTAATAAACTAGCTAACCAAATTAGTTTAGCAATTATTACTGTCATTGGTTTATTAGCAGCAATTAGTGGTTTTGTTTTATTACTAGTTTTACAAAAAGAAAAAAAAGTAATGAATTATAGTGTTGCTTAATTCTTAAATTAAAAATGGTGTTGTGAGTAACAACACCATTTTTAATTTAACTTATTTATTAGTTTTCTTTTGCGCTCTCGCTGCTTTTTTTAGTTGACGGAGATTATGAGCTTCAACTAGAGTAATATCGGTTACTTTTTCACGACCATTAAATAAGATTAAGCCAACAGTTAAACAAAAGACCGGACCAATAATTCAAATTCAAGTAAAGAACATTAAAGTAATCATTAATAAAGCACCCGCTAATCGCGCTCCAATTTTACCTTTTAAAGCAAAAACAAAACAAAAAATAAAACCAATTAAAGCAAAAACTGCAATACAAATAAAAGCAATTAAAACACGACTATCAATTTTATATTGGACAATAAAATCATATCCTATCATAGAATCAATATTAGAACTTTGTTCAGTAATACCAGTACTAACAATAAGCGCCATATTAAGAACAATAATATCAATGATAATATTCAAGACTAAAACAATGATTCCAATAACAAACCCAGTGATTGTAACCTTATTCGTTTTCATTACATATTGGATTGGAACAATTTTAACATTTTTGTTACGATAATAACGGAAATACAATAAATTATTAATGAAAATATAAAAATATTGTAACGAAACTGCAACAACACAAATTACGACTAATGCTGTAGCAACCATAAATTCACCACCAGGTTCAAAATAATTTAAGAAAAAGTATGGAAAAAGTGTTCTAGGATCTTTACCATCTAAATGACGATAAGTCCCTCGCACTAAAATAACTGTTAAATATGCCACCATATATAACATAATTAATCATAAATATTTTTTATGATGATCTTCATAATGATAATAACGATCACCAGCTGTTAAAACATAACTTGTAATCATTATAACTGGCATCACTAAATGTAAAATAACTGTTGCTACCCAGTGATAAGGACGATATTGTGCCGCTTGGTCTTTTTGACCAACAATACCAACTCAAAAAACTAACATTGTAATTGTAATGTATGTTGTAACTGCTAATTGAATAATATAATGTGGCTTTGTATTTTTAAATTTTGATTCAAACAAATATAAGAAAAAATATAGAGCAACAATATAATTAGTTTGCGTTGTAAAAAAAGAATAATAGTTAGAAATTCTTTCACAATAACCTAAATGCGCAAACTTTGGTTGCGGATAATAAATTGCCATAATTAAATCAAGCAATAAAAATAAACTTAAAATAATTAAAGCCCCCAAACGTAAATAAAAATGGACGCGAGGATTTCATCTAAACATTGCATAACTCCTTTAACATCAAATCATATAATACATATTCTAGTCATTTTTTAAATAAAGTACAAGTAGGTATTATTATTTTACTAAATTTAAAGCTATTTTTTAAATTTTTTTTCTTCTAACACCAAAAAGTGATAAAATTATAACTAATAAAAGGAGGATTCAAAATGTTTAATTTTAATAGTGAAAAATTAAACCAGTTGGTTGTAAATTATATTAACTATAGTGTTGACCCAAAGCATGATAATGAGCAACAAAAAAATAAACTTGATAGTAGCAATTTCTTTTATCAAATTGATACTCGTCAATTAAAGAATAGTATTAACGGTGTCATTAGTTCCCATCTAGCAACATCAGAGCAATTTGCAAAAGCTGGTGAAATTATTGATGAATATTATTCAGAAAAAACACCATTTATTTGATGTACAATCACAGTTGATAATAACCAAGCGGAACGATCATTTTTTGAAAAAAATGGTTTAGCATATTTACAAACTGGAATTGGGATGATGATTGATTTAAAAAAATTTACCACAAAAAGTGAATTATTAAAAAACGAAAAATTTAATCCGATAACTGATCTAACAATGTTTTGCGAAGAAAAAAAACCAAAATTAGTAACTACAGCAAATCTTAAAATTATTAGTGATGCTGATTTACCATTAAAAGATTTACCAACTTCACAACCTAATCCTACATTAGAGCAAGTTACCAATCTTTGCTATGCTGTAACCTTAACTAAAGATGAAACGCCAATTACAACTGGGATTCTCTTTTTTGAAGCAACAATTGCTGTAATTAGAATTACTGACACGGACGATAATTCGGAAAATAAACAGAAAATGTTAATTCATTTATTAAACCAAGCAAAAAAAGCAAATTATCAAACTGTTGGTATTGTGGTACCAGATAACCAAGTTGCTTGGTATCAAAAACTAGGTTTTGAACCACAAGATTTATATTTTAACACTTATGTAATGCATTACTCGCAAGAATAATGCCTTCTTAATAAATAAAGGGGAAAAAGAAAAAGTAGAATTATTCTACTTTTTCTTTTCCCCCTTTTATGCATCTTCTTCTAATGTAATTACTTTTTCAGCAAGAGCGTGTGCCATTCGAAATGGTTTATTATGCCCAGGTAATACATGTCATTTTGCATCTAAATTAGTAATACGACGTAATTCAGTAATAAAATAATTATCATTACACATAGCTCCTGTATAACCAGGACTTGTTTTATCAGGCATTAAACTAGCACCAGTTGTTACTAAATTTAGAGCTTTAATTCGTAACATTTGGGTTCCCGCTGTATGACCGGGAATATGAAAAATTTCAATATGATAACCTATTTCTTCAACAACAGTATCACCGTTTAAAGCAACAATATTTGTTAATGGATAATTAATTCCTGGACCTAAAATTTCGCCTGTTTCATCATCAACTTTATGTTGTGACAATAATCGTAAATCAATTTTTTGAATATAAATTTTTAAATCTGGATATTCTTTTAAAACATTATCAAGACCATCGTAATGGTCAATATGTCCATGTGTAATAAATAATGCTTTTAAAGTTAATTTTTTTTGTTTAATATATTCAATTGCTCTTTTTGTTGCATTTGATGCATCAATCATAATGGCCTCATTTTGATTATTAATAATTAAATAAACATTTTGGTTATCATATGTTGCATCTACAAAGTTTTTCATTTTTGCCAT
Source organism: Spiroplasma melliferum KC3 (assembly GCF_000236085.2). Taxonomy (NCBI): domain Bacteria; kingdom Bacillati; phylum Mycoplasmatota; class Mollicutes; order Entomoplasmatales; family Spiroplasmataceae; genus Spiroplasma; species Spiroplasma melliferum. Next base: position 84,963 of record NZ_AGBZ02000001.1, read on the forward strand.
AAGTTTTTCTCCCTTGTGAAACAATTCTATTTATCTGCTTCGGTAAACTCTTCAATAAAATAAGAGTTTTTTTCAATATAATTTAATAAATCTTCAATTAAAAATAAAATGTCATTAATATTATCATGGTCAAATCCCTTAATTTTATCAATATTCATCATATATAATTTTTGAATTAATTCATGTCCATCATCTTGATGAAGAATTCGATAGCCAAATCAACGAGCAATTCCCAATGCTGCCCCTCCTAAAATATGACTTAAAAAAGGATTAATATTAGAATTAGCAATATGTTCATCATGGAAAGTTGTTCGAATATAATTGGTTTTAGTTACTTCTGAAATAATTGTTAATAATAAATTAGCATAATCAGTAATAGCAATAATATTTTCCCCATAAGTTTGGATTTCATCATCAATTTTAACAAAAACATTCATAATTCCTTTATATAAAGCTTTGAAAGAAACAACATCTTTTAACGCAATATTAGGAATTAAATCTTGATAACGTTCAAAAGCAATTTTTGTTCCTCATACAGCAGTGGAATAAATACTTTCAAAAACTTCTTGCGATGGGCGATATCATTTAAAACGCAAAATAATTTTAGGATCATCAACCCCAGTTTCATCTGCTAAAACCTTTTGGGTTAAAGCCATTGCTGCTTTATAATTTAAAGTTGCATCCTTTTTCGCTAATATTTTAATTAAATATGTTTTCTCCATAAATTTTATATCATCCTTTTGCTTTCAATTAATATTATTATAACATTTTTCCCTAAAAAAGTCTTATTAACTAAATAAATCACAACTTAAATTCCTTTAATATTAGACTTTTTATTAATAACGGCAAAGAAAAAACCCTTTAAAAAGGGTTTTTATTGTTTTACTTTAAAATCAAAGAATGAATTAATTAGTAAAAGCAAAATCACGAACACTATAACGAGTTTTACCAGTAAAATCATTAAAATTCTTTTTATAAGTAATAGTAATTGCTGTAAAGTTTTCAAGATTAAATTCAGCAATTAATTTTTGTGCTAAATCATTTCATACTACACATTGCACTTCTTCACCATTATCTAAAACTCAAAATTCACATAAATCTCTTATTTGTCCATCTTTACTAGTCACTGTTTTTAATTGTGGTTGTTTTGACGCTAATAAAAACTTTTCATCGTTAATAAATTGTTCATTTTTTTTATTAAATCTGTGTTGTGGTTTATTATTATACATTCCTACTGCCCTCCTTTCTTATTCAAATGAATATCTAAAATCATACTTTAAATTTTAAAAAGAAAAAAAAGGAAGATTTATTATATTGTCATATGAACAACAATATTATATCATTAAATTTTTTTTAAAGAGATTATTTTGTAAAAGATTCTCCATTTTCTTTGTTATTAATACCAACATTATTTTTTTGTTTTCTAGTATTAAATGTTTGAACACATCATTTTTTTGCATAATAAAGTGGATAACCACTTAACATTCCGCTTAATACAATTAAACAATTCCATAATTCTCACATATTACCGGTATTTTTTGCATAATAATACATTGCTAAGATTGAACCAATAAAAGTAATGAAACAAGAACTTAATGCTAAAATAACTAAGATAATAAAAAGTGGTTTTCGATATAATGGCTCATACTTTGGGTCATTAATCCGTAAATAAATTAAACTAAGCATTGTAATAAATTTTAAAACACTAACTGCTAAAATAAAATAATTTGTAACATTAAATAATGATGTTCATAAAATATAAATAACTGCTAACAGAACTAAAAATAACATTGCTAAATATGGCATATTAGTTCGTTTTGTTGTTTTTTGAAAAAAAGCAAAAAAATCTTTTTCTTCACTCATTTTAAAAATTAATCGTGAATGATACACTAAAAATGAATTTAATGAACCCATAAAAATAAAGATTGCTAAAATAGAAAACAAATAATTTAAGACTGGTGGAATTGCCGGATTATTCATAATAGCATAATATCAAACATTATTAAATCCATTTGGTCCTATTCATGCTTGTGGTTTATTAATTGTTAATAAACCAATTGCTAAAATGATATAAAGAATTACAATCATAATTGTCGCAATAATCATTGCCCAAGGAATATTTTTACGTGGATTAATAACTTCGCCACTAACATAGGTAATTGCTTCCATTCCAGAATAAGCAAACATTGTCATAGCTGTTGCTGGTAGCAATAAAAACGAAGACAAATAAATTTGACTTAAATTTTGGTTAATTGTATCATCAGTGAAACTACCTGTATTACCATACATCATTGCAATAATTAATACGAATACAATTGGTAAGCCTTTTAGTAAGGCAAAAATAATTTGTGAATAACCACTACTTTTTTTAATTAATACTTGCATTAAAACTAAAGCAAATAAAATCAAAATCCCAAACATTTTTCCATATCATTGATTTTCTAATTTTAGTAATGTCATAACAATATTACCAAAAGCTAAGCAAGCAGTAGCAACTGCTGTTGCACTAACAAACAAAACCATAATTCATCCAAATCAAAATGAACAGGCATTTCATTTTGCTCGTTTAATTCAATAATAACTTGTTCCATTTTCAGGATAAGACGTCGCACCTTCTGATAATAACATTTCTGGTAAAACTAATAAACCACCTAAAATTCAAGCAATAATAATTAAAATTGGATTAAATTGTGCTTGAAAAGCAACTTGTCCAAACGAAACTAAAATTGAAGAACCTAATGTGGCTGAAATAGCCAAAGCTAGAATTTGCCAAAATCCATATTTTTTTTGTAATTTCATTATTGTTTCCTTTCTTGTTGTGCTAAAAATGTTTTAATTGCCGCTAAATAACTTTTATGACCTTTTGAAATTGCTTCAACATGTCCTAAATTTAATAACGAGACCAACTGACTTTGCCCCAATGGTTCTGATGTAATTTTTTGAAGATAAAATTCTTTGCTCATAAAGTAAGGAACAAAATCATCATTAGTACCATGAAAAATTAACATTGGTAAATTTTTTAATCGTTTTGGATGTTTTAATAAATTATAATGGCGAAGATTAAAACCAAGTTCTTGCTTAAATTTCTTTCTTAAACCAAAACTAATTAATCATCAACACCGTTGATAACGATATTCCATCACATACCGAAATTGAACTAATAAGTTACTAAACCCACAATCACTAATCGCTCATTTAACTAAAGGATTTTGGTATCCTTGATCTAGTAAATATTTGGTTAAACAAGCTGCACCCATACTATTTCCAATTAACCCAATTGCATTGACTGTAAAATTATTTATTAATCATGCAATAACAGCACTTAAATTTTGCACGTTTAAATAACCAATACCACTATATTTTCCAGCACTTAAACCATGTGCAATACTATCAAAAGTTAAAACATTATAACCTTGTTGATAAAAATAATAAACTTGTCGTAAAGCTAAATACTTGTTTTCTGTTCACCCATGTAAACCAATTACTCACTTTTGAGAATGTGGATATTGCAAATAAAGGGCACTAATGGATTCTTGTTGCTGGTTTAAAATCGTTATTGTTTGCATTTGTGTTTCTTCTATTGTATTAAAACAAAAATTTAATTGCTTTAATTCTTTTGCAATAAGATCTTGATGATATGCCTCAAAACTATTAAAATCAAAATTTTTTGAATTCATTGTCATCATACCAGTTCGTTGATAAGTTTGAGTAAAATTAAAAAAATCCCGCACATATTTTTTTGAGCAAAAAATAATAATTGGAAATAATAAAACGGTTAATAATGTTCGTCATCAATTAAAACAAAATTGCCGATAACCATCAATAATAATTTTTTTACTTGGTTTTTTTGTAACTACCTTCATTTTTTCCTTTCATTAATGAAACAAGATAATTTATTTAATATATGCTTTTTAATTAAAATTTGTTATTGTATTAATAATCTTAATATTTGAGGCATTACGATAAGAACATTTGTTCAATTACATTAGCAATTCCATCATGGTCATTATCATCAGTCACTAAATCAGCAATTGTTTTAACATCAGCAGGAGCATTTCCCATTGCGACACCAAGGCCTGCTCATTGTAACATTGCAACTAGTAATTTCTAATGATGAACGATCCCCGCGGATTTCTTGGGAAATTTCAATCTTTCCTTGTCATTTTGTTACAAACCGATTAACATCGGGGGTATAACTGCTAATATAAATCTTATTAACATTAATATTAAAATCAGTAGAATATAAACATGCCGTTACTTCATCTTTAACTGTAGAGAAACTTGCTAAATAACCTTTTGTTATTTTATCTTCAAATCCTTTACAATGTAAAAGCATTTTATTAAACGAAGAATGATCAGCATCAAACATAATTAATGTTTCTAAATCAAGTTCAATAACATCTAAATAAATATCTCGTAATAATTGGTGATTTAAAAAATCACAAAACAAAATTTCTTTCGTGACATTATTTGTTACAACAGACCCATTTAAACTAACAATAAAATCATTGCTATCAGTTAAACCTAACTTTGCGGCAATATCCTTACATTGATATAATGGGCGACCAGTTGCAATTACTAATTTAATATCTTTGCTAGCTAATCCTTTTAAAACTTGCAAAGTACGCGGGGACATTTCTCCGTTGGAATTTAAAGCTGTTCCATCTAAATCAACAGCAATTAACTTAATATCTGACATAATCTTTTCTCTCCTATATAACATAATTCTAATATATTTTATAAAAGTTCCAACATTTATTTTTAAAATTGATAAAGATTAAAAAAATAAATACCTTAAAAAATAAATTTTTATAATATTTTAGTTTATAATTACTAGGTAAAGCATCCTGCTTTCATTTGAATTAATGGTAAACATTAAAAATGTTTTGAAAAGGGAATTGAGTGTAAATCTTGAGCTGTCCCAGCAACTGTAATGATGATGAACATTGTATTTACTCACTGAAAAAATTTTTTTGGGAAGAGACAATTAGTAAAACGATTCTAAGCCAGTAGACCTGCCGTTAACTCCTGACGAAATAAATATCCCTGGGATTGTGATATTTGTGAGTAAATAATTTATTATTCTTAAATAATAGTTTACCCTCATAAATAAAATAATTTTTCCGCTAGAATGGGTTTTTATTGCAGTTATTTTTGAAAGGAATTATCGCAATGAAAAATTTCTCATGAAAAAAATATTTATATTATCTTTTGCCAGCTTTAATTCTATTAACAGCAATTGTTTTAAATATCTATTATATTCCTAAGTATTATGAGGTACAACGCCAAAATCGTTATGAAGGAACTTATACTGTAACAATTCTTGGTCAAGATGAAAACTATAATGTTTTTTTTACTAAAGGGTTAAATGTTAAACATGCTAATAATCTCGGTGCTGTTTTAAGTAAATACCCGGATGATTTTGGTTTAAATAACAGTACTTGAGGAAATTTCCTTAGCCGTGTTGGAAATATCACCTTATCCAATCCAAAAGAAGCATATTTTAGTATTCAAAGTGGTGACAATAATCAAAAAAATGCTGCTCATATTCATCCTGAGTGTCGTGAATATGAAAATAATGCATGTTCATCGGGGATTGATTATCTTAAATTAATGCCTAATGTTGACAATGTTTTTCGTTTTGTCATTACTAAAATTAATCAATAAGAATTAATTAAGAATAAAATTTTTCTAATGAAAAAAATAAGAAAAGAAGATATCTGACCCGCAACTTTAAAAATAACCCTAAAAATGACCGTTATTGCTCTTTTTAGCAGTTTAGCATTAGCACTTAAAATTGCTTTTGCATTCTTACCAAACTTTGAATTTGTCACCTTTATTTTAATGTTTAGTATTGTTTTTTTTACAATTACAGTAGGTTTTGGCATTATTAATGTTTATTGTACTTTAAACATGGTGTACTTTGGCATTGCCGATTGAAGCATTATGTATTTTATTATTTTTAACTTATATGGAGTTATTATGTTACTCTGTAAGCAAATAATATACTGATGATGATGAATGATGATTATTATCTGTGCCCTAATGGGCTATATCTTTGGTTCGCTATATGCTATTCAAACTGCTATTTTATATGGCCCTAATGTTGGTTTAACATATTGAATTAAAGGTTTAGTTTTTGATGCTATTCACGGCACAGGAAATGCTGTTATTTGTGCAGTTTTATATCCAATTATTTATAAATTAATGCAAGTGTTATATCCAAATTGACCATATTTATTTAATAATAAATTTATTAAATATTTACAAAAAATTATTAACAAGAAAAATGAGTTACTAACATTAAGTAATGAGCAAAATGAAAATGAAAAAATACCAGGTAAATAACTGGTATTTTTTCATATCAGATAGTTTCTATGTAAAATTTTAAATTAGGATACTTTATTTTACCTATTTAAAAATATATTTAAATAAATGCGCAAGCCAAGAATAAGAAGTTTATTAATTAATAAAAAATCACGATAAATTACCGTGATTTTTTAAATGAATACAAATTCTATAACCCACATTTTAATTGTACATTACAATTATTACATGTAACACAGCCACCAGCATCAACCATTGTTCCCTCTTTGCAAATTGGACAAACATCTCCAACTTCAGCACCAATGTTTCGATCTTGATTAATTCCACGGAATTGCCCAATTGCTTTCGCATTTTCTGTTACATTTTTATTTGGGCGATTATCAACTTCAATTCCCAATGTATCTAAATTTAATTGTTCTAATGCAGGATGATTTTCATCAGTTGTTAGCGATAACACTTGTGAATCACGTGAACCATCAACATAAACAGTTCCACCTTTAGCCCCACCTTTATACAATCGTGTATAAATTTTTTCAACATCTTTGACTGAATAACCACGTGGAGCATTAACAGTTTTTGAAATTGATGAATCAACTCAACGTTGAATAACACATTGTGTATCAGCATGATCTTCTGGGGCTAAATCCATTGCCGCAACAAAAATATCTGGTAATGTTTCTGGCGTATAAGCAGGATTATATTTTAATCATTCATCAACAATCTTAGCATTAACTTCAATATTTTTTCCTAATCGGCCAGAACGATAAAATTTAAACCCAAAGTATGGTTCTAATCCTGTTGAAACACCAACCATTGTTCCAGTTGAACCAGTTGGAGCAATTGTTAATAAGTGTGAATTACGGATTCCATTTTTTAAAATTGCTTGGCGAATATCTTCTGGCATTTTTTTCATATATCCTGTCTCAATAAACTTTTCTCGTGATTTTAAAAATGGAAATGATCCCTTTTCTTTTCCTAATGCAATTGAAGCACGATATGCTTCTGTTGCAATTACCTCAAAGATTTTATCAACAACTTTGTTTCCTTCTTTGCTTCCATAACGAACACCATGAAAAATTAATAAATCATGCAGACCCATAACGCCTAACCCAACTCGGCGTTCTCCTAATGCTTGTTTTTGGTTAGCTTCTAAAAAATATGGTGTTGTATCAATCACATCATCTTGCATTCGAACACAAGTATGAACAGTTGTTTTTAATTTATCATATAAAATTTCTTTGCTAGTTTTATCAACAAAATTAGCTAAATTAATTGCAGCTAAGTTACATACAGAATAAGGTGCTAATGGTTGTTCCCCACAAGGATTTGTCGCAACTACTTTCATTCCATATGCTTTTGCATTTGTCATATCATTTGCTGTATCTAAAAAGAAAATACCCGGTTCTGCTGAATAATTAGCACAAAAATTAATTAAATCTCATAAATCACGAGCACGCATTGTATAATATGTTTTAACTTTATAACCCATTGCTTGTCATTCATTAATATCACCAATTTCTGCTCATTTTTCATCATAAAAAGCTTTTTCCGCTTTTGTATAATTATCTAAATCAGGGAATTGTAGTTTTCATTCATTATCTTGTTCAACTGCTTGCATAAATTTATGTGTCAACGTAACTGAAATATTTGCCCCTGATAAAAATGACGGATTATTTACTTCTCAACTACCTCCTTCTTCTAACTTTATTCGTGCTTCATTGATAACACGATTATTATCAATTTGATTTTCATTATTTAAAGCATATTCATAAAGATTACGATCTAATTCTGATAATGGCACAAATTTAATTTTGCGACTTGCTTCATCACGAATTAATTTATCTTTTGAATTTTCTTTTAATCATCGTAAAATTTTAGAATTCTGCATTTTTGAAATAATAAATTCAATTATGTCCGGATGTCAATCAGCCATCATAATCATCTGAGCGCCACGACGTGAACCACCTTGCTCAACTAAATGAGTTAAAGTTGATAAATCATTTAACCATGATACTGCGCCGGATGAACGTCCCCCAACACTTTTTGCTACTGTTCCTCGTGGACGTAAAGTTGAACCGTTTGTACCAACACCACCACCATGCGACATAATTTCCATGACTTCTTTTCGATGAATTGAAATTCCCTCTCGTGAATCTTGAATGAATGGCATGACAAAACAATTAAAGAAAGTTACATCACTATTACTACCAGCACCATATAATACTCGTCCAGCAGGAATAATATTTAAAGCTTTTAATTCATTAAAAAAATGCTCACGATAAAGTGTCTGTTCTTTTTCATTTTTACTAAGAGCATTACCAACTCTTCATGCAATTTGTTCATAAAAGATTTCTAATGGTTTTTCAACCATATGAAGATTTTTACGAATTATATTATTTGAATTATTAATTAATAAGGCTTGATCAATACTATGAGTATAATCATCTTCAATTTGAATATCAACTAAATCATTTTTACGATCAACAGCAACAACATAACCAATTCCCCGTGTTGGGAATCACCCATCATCTTTAATTACTGTTAATACCAAATCATTAACTTTTAATGTTTTTAATTCATTATCTTTTTGTGCATAGCGATCAAGCACAACCATTCGTGAAACTCCATCAAAAACCATCTTATAATTTTCTTCAATTTCTTTTAAATGGGGAAAATGTTCTCTAATATCTTTATTTAAATTATTAATTAATTCTTTCGAGTACATTTTGTTTTTTCTCCTTATGTATTCATTTTTGTTCACAGCTTAAAAATAAATATACTAATTTTTTAAAATACATTAATATTTCCTAACTTTTTAATAATTAAAAACAATTAATTTTTTATTTTTAAAAAAAAAAAAAAAAGACGCCAACAACATTGTGTTTTGTCTTCTTATACCATCTTTAAATTTAATTACTTTTAAAAGTACTAATATTTTAATTTATTTATTAGTACCCCCTGCATTTTAAAATTATAATTAAATTTATTCTTTGCAACTAAAAACTATCCTTTTGGTAAATAATGTATTATCGCCACAATATAATTATTTTATTTTTTTTAATTACAAAACAGTATTATTATTTTTAAATTTTAACTTAATAAAAAATCATAAAATGTTATATTAATAACATTTTAAATATGCTAGACATTATCTTTCAATAAAGTAATAATTTATTTCCTAAATTATTGTAGTCTAAGCTTATGCTCAATTCTGGACTATTATCAATTTCTACTAAAAACTTTAAGTCAGAATCATTAATCATTGTATCATTAAAAATACATTTTTCAAGTCCTAATAAAAATATAAGTAGAAACCATAGACATTTAAGAATTTACCTTATACCGTTAATAAAATTAAAACATAATAAAAAATTAAAGTTAAAAACTAACTTTAATTTTAAAATATTGCTGGTTTATCTACATAAGTTACTTTTATTAAAAAGTAATTTTTGTTTTCATCCTTATATTTTCTTTATATTTTTCTTAATATATGCTTTAACTAATCAACATAATATCATAAAAACTTAAGTTCACTGTTCATATTGATAAATTTTACTAATAACACTTTCAACATCATTGTCGTAAAAAACAAAGGGAACAAGTTCTTTTGATTGTGTTGTATAACTATATAAATATACTGATTTTTCTAATTTATTAACCATATAATTAAGTCTTGCTGTTGTTTTAATAGCTGCTAATGCTAAGTCTTGTGCTGGAAAGTAAATAAATTTTCCGGTTTGATTTGGATCTACAATCCGATAGACAACATAACGACCATCAGAAATTATTAAATCTCATGACCGTTTTACCTTCGCATTTCAAGTTTTGATTTCATTTTTATGAACAAATTTTGATGTTAATTGGATTTTATTTGTTAACTGTTGAATTGCTTCTTCCGCACTACTTGTTGTTACTTCTTTATTACCAAACACATCATAAGCAAGGTATTGTTTTCGTAATGTCCGGTCTTTATTAATTAATTCTTTTTCCTTTGCTCCTTCTAATGTTGATGCTAACATACGACCATTACGATCAGAAATATCAGGGTCTGGGGAATATGAATACATTAATTTTGTTTGAAAGTTTCCTTCTAAATATAAGAATTTATCTAATTGTTCTGCAGTTGCTAAAAAATCTGGTCGTAATTGGTAGTATTGTTGACCATCACGAACAACTGGCTTCTCTAATAACTTTGCTTTAATTGGCATTCAATTTAAATAACTTCGAATTAATGATTGACTATATCCCTTGCTATTATTAACATCATAAGCTTTATCTTTATAGATAAATCCCTTACCTTTCGTATTATTAAAAATCGGATTTGTAATATAATTACCATTCTTAATATCATGGTATGTTACTTGGCGGTTATTATTTGAACCAAAGTTAGTTAAAACACTATTAAAATAATGGTCATATCAAATGTCATAAAATTGGTTTTTTTCTGTTGTTGTAATATTGCTATTTGAAAAAACACCTTTTTTCTCGTGTGTAACATCTAAAAACTGGGCATGATTTTGTTGCGGATTAGCATATAACTTAATTTTTCCTACTGATTGATCAATAATATTGTATTCATTGATACTTGGTGCTTGGGTTTTTCCACCACCATAACTTCATCGTGGCACTAAATTAAGGCGAATTTTTACATTTTGACCTTTATAACTTCCGGTAAAATCACGTGTTTTATAATAACGCCCAATTGAAGGCGGACCTTCCCATTCTTCGTTTCAAGTATCATTTTTAAAATAGTCAATTAATTCTTGTCCACTTTTAACGTTCAGACCAGTTAATTCAATTGTTAAACTACTACCAGCATTATAATCAATAGCCTTTATTAACTTATTATTTTGATCATAATATTGGGCAGTTATTCGATTAGTCCCCGTTGCCGCAAGGGCTAGCTGATATTTTGTTTCTGTTTTAGTAACAGCATTATAATAATCACCATTAAAATCCTTTTGTAAATCTTTTTTTAATAAATCATAAATTAACTTACTATTTCCTTGGTGAATGATTGGATTTACTAATGGTTTTCCTAATAATGATTGGTTAAGATTAGTATAATAACCTTCTTCCATTAACGAAACAAGCGTATTAATATCTTGGTCATTAAAAGCATTATAATATTGATTATTATAAATATAATATAATGACTTATTAATTTTCATCTTATATTTTTCATTAATTTTTGCTTCTTCAGGAGTATCAAATCAATAAAAGCCATCATAACTATATTGTGCTTTTACTAATCCGGCATTAGTATACGTATTTAAAGCATCTTGGCGACTATATGCTACATTGCCAAAAGCATCACGATATAATTGTTGAAAATTATTTAAATCAACATCATAAATTTTCTTGCTATCCAAGGTCATATGTTCATAGTTCTTAATAATTTGATTTGGATTTGATGATGTTAAAACAGTTGTTACTTTATTATTTTTTAATAAATATTCATTTAATGCTTCATCAGAATGAAAAGTTTGGCCATCATATTCATGATAATTAATTTGCCCACCATAAACTCGTTTTGCTAAAATATCTTGGCGAAGAACATCACGAGGAATTATATAATTATTTGTTGGTTCAACCACAGTATAATAAATACTGGTGATTACCATTGGATTTATTGTTAAAAACGATGTTGATAATAAGAAAACTTTTAGCATGTTAATCCACAACCTTTCGATCATCTTTTTTACCTTTAACAGAAATAATCTTTGCATTAACTCATGTTATAAAATCATTTTTGCTGAAAAAGGTTTGTGTCCCAAATTTAAAACTTTGCATTGTTGAATCAAAATTTAGTGTTTGATAATTAATGTGCGTTCACAAATAATTTCAAGTTTGTTCTTCTGACATAAAGTATTTTTGATCACCATAATAATCAATCATATAAACATTAAAATCAACTCCTAGATAATCAGATAAAGTATTATTCAAGAATTGGTAATTTAAAGGTTGGAGTAACATAGTATATTGAAGTACTATTATCAATTTTATATTCCATTGTTTTTAATGAAATAAAACTAAAAGTTTTACTTAATTCTCATATTCCACTAAAAATATTCATAATTGGTAGTGATTTGATAGTTAACTTTAATTTACTTAAAATTTTACCTGTTGAACTACTAATTGCTCTTTTTAAGTTCTCGTTTAGTTGATTACGACCACTTTGAATTTGTTTATCAGTAGTGTTATTACTCTGATACAAACTTTGAAATCCATCAGCAATTTTATTTGCTCCATCAACAACACTCATTAGGTTATCAACAGATGATTGAATTTTTTGGACAATGTTTCACATTTTTTGATTACTACCACCATCTTCGAAAAAGGCACCTTGGTTTAAAAACATATTATAAACATCATCAAAATAAATACCATTGTCAAGAAGCGCATTGGCTCCATCATCAGAATTCATTAAAACACTCATTGTATCTTTATTATTGTTTAAAATCTCCACAATAATTTCCTTAAAAGCATCACCTAATTTTGTTGCAGCATTATCAACGGTTGAAGCATATACTTTAGTATAAGTTATCATTCGTTTCATTCCTACTAATAACTTATGAAAATCAGTAAAACTGTCATCATTAATATCATTTAAATTAATTGTTGCATCCTTTAAAGTATCTTTTGAAATATTTAGAATTTTAATTATATTTTTTATATTATCAACTTTTTCTTCTAACACAATATTTTTCTCATTTAAATTTTCTAAATACTCTATAATGTTAAACTTCTCTCAATTAAATTTTTCAACTTTTTCTTCAAAGAGAATAGTATTAATACTATCAATTGTTCTAAATGCTAATGGAGCAAAGAAAATGGATGGTGTAAAAGAACTAACTTCTTTAAATTTTAAACTTCCTGGTAAGGTTTGACTTGTTTCAACATATTTTGGACCAATAAAATAACTATTTAAAGTATTATTCCCCTTATCTTGGGAAATTCAATAAGAGTTTTTATCTGGATTAATAACTTCTTTTACATATTTATTAACAGTATATTCATCAATATTATTCATTACTGTTAAAAATTCTGAAAAGTTATAATCAGAAAAATATTGACCACGATATTCAAACCCATTTTTAAGATTACTACGTAATCAATTTTTAATTTCTTGTTCTGTTTGACAAATTGTTCCTTGTAAATAACAAGTTGTTTTCCCAACTGACGAATCTTCTAGTTTTTTCTTAATAGAATTTTCATATAATTCTCTGGCTTCATATTCATTATAGCGAATTTGCCCTTCGATATTATATACTTTTTGATAATTATGAAATGTCCTTAATGCTTCATCTTTTGTTAAATATGCACTACCATCTTTCCCACGATAAACAGTAGTTGGGGTTTCATATGAGGCACTTAAAACGTCACGTGATAATTCACCGCTACTATTAATTGTATATTCGCCTGGATTACGAATTGTTTTAACTTTTCTAATTGGAAAGCGTTGTTGAATATAATCATGTAATTTTGATTGGGTACTAAAAACTTGTCCTTCAAAAAGATAATTATTAGTGTTATAACCAAAACTTCGTTTTTGGGCACTACTCATTGCATACGCAACAGCTGCTTCTTTGGTACTAAAATACTTATCATCAAATTGATAATAATTTTGTACATTGTTATTTTGGAATCCTAAAAAACATCCTATTATAATTCCAGTTGTACTTAATAATATAACACTAGAAATTAAACTGATAAAACGTTTCGTTTTTCAAAGTGAATTTTGTCCTACACCAAAAATTTTATCAACAATTTCTGGTGCCGATAATTTCTTTTTTGCCATAATACATTTTTTTCCTTTTCTTACTCAACGTATTTAATTTTTAAAACTAATTGTTCATCAATTGTCATATCTGAAGTAATATTTCCCATTTTTAATGTTGTTTTAACATTAATAATCAACATATCCTTGTCATATGTTCGATCTAACCCATAAACATAATTCATCGCTGTATTATCTTGTATTTCCGAAGTTAAAACCGCTTTAACTAATAATATATCAATATCAAGGTCATCAAAAACTGTTGGCATCGATTTAAAAAGATGTTGAATTTTATAATCTTCTAAAATATTTTTCTTTAAGTTTTTTAATATTTTATCTTTATTTAAATTAAAAATATTAGAATTATCACGAATTTCTTTTACTAAATTTTCCGACGGAAAATCTAATTTACTAAAGTCAACATAAGGAAGTCATTGAGACATAATTAAAAACTTACGATAGTCGGCATCAAAAACTTTGATTACAGAAGGATCATTTAACATTTTTGATAAATAATTTAACCTTCTCTTATCATATTGAATAAAGTTTTTTTGATTAAATGACAGTTGATTCTGACTATTGTTTCCCAAAATTTTATATTGGCCAAATATGTCTCTACCATAAAACCTAATCATTCCCGTCCTATTATAAGGAAGTAAAATATTGTTATCAAATAAATCTTGAAATGGAATATCTTGTAACTGCTGTAAATTATAACTCACATCATAATTAAATATTACATTTTGTTGACTTCTAATAGCTTTTCTAATATTCATTGAATCCTCTAAAATAAAAGATGCAAAAAGTGAGAAATTAGGATAATGTTTCATTAAATTAGGAATATCCTTTAATAATTGTTGAAATACTAAATAAGTAATTAATTTATTTAAAAAATTTCAAGTAGAATACATAAAAGTTTTAGTTCATGTTTCAATATTTTCCTTTGACTGCGAATAATCCGTAATTCAACCATTATCAAAAATAATTCTATTCTGTAATGATTTTTTAATTTCATCATGAATTGTTAATTCCTTTTGTTTTGGTATGACACAACTAATAACTGGCAATGCACTTGTACTTGTTAACATTACCATCCCTAAAATCCGTAAGAATTTCTTCATTAATTAATATATCCTTTCATATAATTATTAATTATTTAATTGACATTATTTAACTTTAAATTTTAATACGTTAATATTACAATAAAAATATTTTTAATACAGATTGATATTTTGATATTTTATTTAAATCTAATCTTTATTTTTTTATTTTCCATTAAAGATTATTTTTTAAAAGTATCAAATGGACCAATGCCATTATAACATAGTTTTTAAAATTGTAAAAAATATTTAAGTAATAATCAACCAAAAAAATTTTAAAACTCACTTTATTTTTTCATACATTTTAAGCATACTTATAATTTCCTCACAAACAAATATAACTATTTTTTACTAATTACCATCAGTTTACATATTTCCATAATTAGCACATTTTGCTAACTTATGTTATGCACCACTATTATCTTTGATAAAAAACATAGCATGTATTTTTAATAATCTACAATAAAATATTACACTAATGAATAATTCATCAATATCTAATAAGTAATTATTAGCGAAAAATTATTCTTTTTCAATTGCAAAATAACTACCAATTGTATTTGTTATTATTGTTCATCCATGACTATAATTATCTTCAAAATGACTATTTATACTTCAAAAATTATTAAAGACAGTTTTAATTAATACATTAATATCTTCATCTGTAATTGCTCCCCTTCAACCACTATGGTCTTCTTTATGAAAATTAGCAATTTTAATTTTTACTTGTCTTTGAAATTCTTTATAGTTATTTGAATTTGCTTTATAAATTTGTTTAATTTTATTTCATTTATAATAACTAATGTCTAATTTTAATTGATCATGTGCTAAAAATTTATAGTATTTTTCAATTTCATCATATTGATTATGTGATTCATGCTTAGTTGGTGCTGTATTATTAGGACTTAATCATCAAACTAAAAATGATGTTCCAGCCATTATTAAGCCACCAATAACAATTGAAAGTCCTAATGTTTCTGGTGCTAAACTAGCACTAACTGCTGCTTCTGTCCCTAGTATTGTTCCTTCTCCAAGTGCAGTTGCTGCTGCTTCTGTCCCCAGTATTGTTCCTTCTCCAAGTGCAGTTGCTGCTGCTTCTGTCCCCAGTATTGTTCCTTCTCCAAGTGCAGTCGCTCCTCCCTCTGTTTCTATTTCTGCTGTTAAAGTTTCAACAGCTGTTAATTCACCTGTTGATGATGACAATAATGATGTTAACTCCATTGAATCAGCAGTTTCGGTTATAGTACTAATTTGTCTTGAGAAAATATTACTAAAACCATTGCTAAGAAAAGATTGGATATTTTTAATAGCACTTCCGAAAGCATTCATTGGTGATACTCCAACCATTTTGGAAATTCCTAACATTCCAGCACCAGATATTCCACTAGAAGTAAGACCTAACCCAATATTTTTTAATTTATTTTTAAAATTGGCTTTATCATTTTCAGATAATGTTTGATAATAATCATTTATCTCATCTAACTTATTTTGCTTAGATTGTTTTGAAAGATTATTAAACTTGTTAATCATATCTTTAACTTTACGATTAGCATTTGCATTGGAATCATTATCTGGTTCATTTTCATCAGTCTTATTAGAATTTTGTTTATCTTTAGCATTTAAAGTAAATGTTACTTGTAAACTCCCAGTATATCTTGAATTTTGATTAGATGTTATCATTGCTGAACTTAATGTTATATCTGTAATAGAAATTTGATTCAAATCTAATGTTGGATTTAATTCACGTAAATGATTTGAAATTGTTGTTGGTAAATTATCTGGTAATTCTCCTAAAACTGTCTGTACCAAAAAATTACTTAAATTTCGCGGTTTTTGAACTGGCGATAAAAGTTTATTTTGTTTCCTTCTTTCACTTTTAGGTAAAACTGTTGCATAAATTGGTTCTTTAGATTGGTTTTTACTATTTTCTTTTTCATTATTTGATCTTATTGTTGAATTTGGAATTTCATTTGATGTAATTTCTCCACCAGGAATCTCATTTGATGTAATTTCTATTGTTGGAATTGTTGGAGCAGGTCGATGAGGTTCTAATCTTGTATGAGAATTATAAAAGATTGAATTACCAATTCTTCCTTCTGAAGAAATATTAAAACTTACAACAACAAAATTATTATTAGTAGTATTATCGGGAGCATCTGCAAAAATAATTCGAGCTCATCTATTATTATAGACTTGTGCAACTCTTAGTTCATTGACTCTTAATCCCGGATTTAAAGCAACAATTGCATGCAAAATGTCATCTTCAGCACTACTAATAATATTACCTAAATCAACAACTTTGATTAAATCACTTAAATTTTTTGTTTTTTGTGATTGATATGGATTAACAGCAAGGACATTTGGAAAACTTATACCACTAATTGTTAATACAGTTAATAAACTAAATAATTTTTTCATATTGTTTCTCCTTTTTTATATAAAATTTTAATCAAAATTTTTTACTCAATTAACGTAATACCTCATAATTTGAGTATAAAATACTTAAATTATTTTAAAAGCAAAAAAATAAAAGAAGTGATTTTATCAAATTATTTGTAAATTACTAAAAATAATTTACAAATAATTTGATAATAAAAAAAAAAACTTCAAATAAATATTTTATTTGAAGTTTTTTTAAAAATTATTTAATAACTTTTATTATTCATTAATTATTTTACTAACTAAATTATCATATTTAGTTAGTAATGTCTGACTTTCAACATAAGAAACATTTTTTAAAATCATTACAATTGCATTTTTACAAGCATAATTCGCTGCTGTTAATGCCTGCGCAATAACCTCATCACTAGCATTTGTAACAGCTTTAACAATTTCTGCTGTTCGTACTTTTAATTTTTCATTAGTTGCAACTAAATCAACCATTAAATTTTGATATACTTTTCCTAATTTAACCATTAATGTTGTTGAAATCATATTGCATACTAATTTTGTTGCTGTTCCCGCTTTCATTCTAGTACTGCCAGTAATAACTTCTGGTCCTGTTTCAATTGCAATTACTTCATCAGCAATTGCTATCATTTCCGAGTTTTTTGTCATACACAAACCAACTGATAATGCACCAATTGTTTTAGCATATTTTAATCCTGCTAAAACATAGGGTGTTCGCCCAGAAGCACCAATCCCAATTACAGTATCTAATAACGGTTGTAAATTTAATTTCTTTAAGTCATTTACCGCTAAATCTTGGTCATCTTCCGCACCTTCCGCTGGTGTGCGAATAGCACTATCACCACCGGCAATAATCCCAACAATACGGTCAGCATCAAGTCCATACGTTGGTAACATCTCTGATGCATCAAGAATCCCAATTCGTCCCGATGATCCTGCTCCCATATAAATTAATCGACCCCCTTGGTTAAAACGCGGAAAAATTAAATCAATTACTTTAGTAATAACGGGTATTTTTGCTTGCACTGCTTGCGCAATTTTTGCATCTTCATTATTAATAATTGTTAAAATACCCTTTGTATCTGTTTGATCAATATGAGTACTATTTGGATTACGTTGTTCTGTGTCTATTTTTGACAAATTAATTTTATTCATAACATCCTTCTTTCTTTTAAAATAATTTTATTCAACTTTAACATGGGCAATTTTTTGCCGTTTGGCTTTTGGTAATTTATAATATGCAACTGTTCAATAAATAAAAATACCAATGATTGTAAGAAATGCCAATGTTCATAAGATTTTTTGATATAGTTTATATTTACCATTTTTTTGGTATAACTCTTTCATATCATTTCCACCCGCTTTAACAATTCGCGAGTATCCAAACATTGTAACAAGTCATCCTGCTAAAACTGCAATGACACATCCTATAAGATAAATCCCCACTGCTAATGGAACATTACCAGTATCAGTTGTCATCATAAAGGTTGCTAAAATCCCTGAAGGACCAAACATTGCATTTAAACCAAAAGTAACATGTCCTCACATGTACACTGCGCCAATAAATAAGCCACCAAAACCTGCTCCAATTGAACTAGTAACAAATGGACGAATTCGTGGTAAAGTTACCCCATAAATCATTGGTTCTCCAATGCCAAAAATTGCTGGAATTAAGGCCCCTTGAATTTGCCGACGCAATAAGCTGCCTTTTGCTGCCATAATTCATAAAGCAATCCCAGTACCAACTTGTGCCATTCCTGCCATTCCTAAAATTGGGAATAAACCATTAACTCCTGTTTGTTCAATTAAAATTCCGTAAATTGGAACAAATCCTTGGTGAATTCCAAAAGCAACTGCCATTAAGAAAATTGCGGCTAAAACAAAGGCACCAAAAGGATTAGTGTATAAATGAGCAAAGAATCATGCTACCGCTTGATATAAATAACCTGAAATAGGAATTAATAAAAAGATATTTAATAATAATAGGCCAAATAATACTAATGTTGGAGTGCCAATTGTATCTAACACTCCTGGCATAAATTTACGAACACCACGTTCCATTCATAAAGCAGCTGTTGCCGTTAATAAGGCCCCTAAAATATTTCCTGACGGATATCCAAATACTAATTTACCACTTGCATCTAATGCTGGACGAAAACCAACTGTTAACCAATTTGTTAGTGGATTAGTAATATTAATCCCTAAATAATTAACATGATTAGCATCACCAACAACTAGCATTGGAATTACACTACTTACAAAAACTGGAGAATAAATTGCTGCAGTCATTGCCCCTAAGACACCACTGCCTCCTCAAACTTCACAAGTTCGTCATCCAACAATAATGATAAAAGCATTTTTTCAAATTTCTAGAATTAAATTTAATGCCTTAAATCAAGATACGGCAGCAGCTGGAGCATGACTAGTGTCCATTGTTCCACCATATGCAGATTGCATAATCCCAGCAATCCCGGATAAAATCCCCGCCCCAATGAAACCAATAATCATTGGTGAAAAGATTTTTGAGAATTTAGTAAAAAAAGTTTGTACTCTATTTTGCTTTCCTTTCATTTCGCCTTTTACAGCTTGGGCTGCTTGTGCAGCACTAACAAATTCATCCGTACCACCATTTTCATTATACGCAGTTTTATCAACATTAACTAATTTTCCAAAAGCTTGTGTGACATTTGCAACAAAGCCTGGTCCCAACACAATTTGTAATTCTGTTGGTGATGGTCTTAAAACACCCATTACATTTGGTGTTGCTTTTAATTTTTCCAAATCTATCTCTGCTGTTGGTTTTAAATTAAGACGCAGTCTCGTTAAACAATTGGTATATGATACAACATTATCCGCTTTGACAATTTCAACAATATCTTTTGCTGTCTGTTTCGGATCTTTTGCCATTTCATTTTCCTCACTTTCAATAAACATATATCTATTTTTTTGCTACCTATGTATATGATAAAAGAAAGTGCAATAATTACAAGGTAAAATACTTAATCTGTAATTTCATCTCAAAATTTGGAAATTTTAAAATTTTGGTACTAATGTTTTTTCTAACATAACACGATAATACTCTAAATCAGTTGCTAACAAAGAAAAATAAATCATATCTAACGCAAATAATAATGCAAAGCGACTAGTTGTTGAAATTAAACGTTCAATTGATTCATTACTACTAATTGTAATTTCATAATCTGCTAGATTAGATAAAGTATTATTTGATTGTCGACAAACAATTGCAATTGGAGTATGATTTTGATGACAAATTTTTGCTAATTTAATTAAATCTAATGTTTCACCTGAATACGAAACAAAAAAGGCTAAATCACCTTCATTTAATTGTTGCGCTAAAAAATACCCGTTATGAAAATCATTAATTGCAATAATATTAAACCCAATTCGTAATAATTTTTCTTGAAAATCCTTCGCAACATTATAAGTTCCTACAATTGCAAAAACAACAATCCGACGTGCTGCTTTAAAATGTTTAATAACATTAGCAATAATACCCTTCTGATTTAATGTTAACCGAAATGTATCATGTAAACTACGAATAATATTATTATATGTATTGAACATTAAACTATTATTAGTTTCACCAACCATAATACTTTCTTCACCAGCAAGGTTATGGTTAAAATATTTAATAATATGAATTAATTCTTTATATCCGTCTAAATTTAAATATTTAGTAAAACGATTAATAGTAGCAATTGATGTATAAGTACATTCAGCCATTTCTTTAATAGTAATTTCAGGAACAATCATTAAATTTTGTAAAATATATTTTGCAATAAAAGAAAAGCGGTGGTCAGGATCTATACTAATCTCTTTAATTTTACGAATAATTTCATTTTCAGTCATATTACATCAACTCCTTATTTTTTTTCTTATTATGTCGTTCCATAACAAGTCACATAATCATTATCACAAAAAAGCCCAGACCAGCAATTTATAATAAAACAATGGCTGGAATTAACAATTTTAAAAAATAACATAATAAACCAATTAAAGCTAATAAAGTCATTCCTAATAAACTACCATTAATTATTCACTTTTGTTTTGTTGTAAAATTAAACATTTCAAACCCTCGTTAAAAAGAAAACATCTTATTTAAAATAAGTTCTTTCTATTAACTATACGCTATTTTTACTGTTTTTAAAACCTATTAATGGATTAAAATAAAACTATGGTTTTAAACCATAGTTTTTTAAATAATGTTAACTTTCCATCATAACAATTTCTTGAATATTTAATTGATTAATTTTTTTCATTTAAATAAAGTATGAGATAACATATAAAATAATAATTCCTCCCAAGATAATTGGTAATGTAATTAGTCCCGTTCCAATTGGAACATAGAAATTAAAGAACATTAAAATTTTTTGAGTAATTGTTCATGCCAAACCTCAAGTGATAAAATATCCAAGTAATCAACCAACAACGGCAAAGGGAATAAAAATTCCTAAAGTTAAATTATTAATTTCTCAGCGACTATAACCTTGTACTTTCATTGTTGCAATAATTTTAATAAATTTTTTAATAAAGAGGTCAATTGCAAAATATATTGTAATAACTGAAACCATAATGATAATAACAATAAAAATTAAAGCAACTGATAAAGCAACGATAATAACCCGACTCATAATTTTGGCTTTAATCCCAACATAATCAGCTGTTAAAACAGATGAACTATAAGAAGTCGTAAAATTATTTAATGATAAATCACCATTTGTTGATGATAACGCATAACGATTAATTTGATCAGATGGTTGGAATTCTGTTGTATATTTTCCATTGTATCATTGCATTATATTTAAGTTACCATCAATGTTATTTGTTGGAAATGAACTAATTTGATTAGCATTATTGATACTAATAAAAAGGCGCGGTGTATCATAAGTTGCAACACTTTTAGCAATTTTAACTTTAACTGGTTTTTGGGTTAAAGATGGCGCAGCTTTAATAAAGTTGTTATCAACAGCAGCTTGATATCACGTTGTTGGAATTCCATCAACAAAATCACCACTATATGCTCCACCAAAACTAAAATCATATGGTTTAATAACTCAGTATTCTTTATCATCAATTTGTTCTTTTCGAATAATTTTATTTTTTCCAACTGTTAATTCTTTTAATAAAGTCCGTTGGACACCATTACTCAATGTAATTGTTTTTTTACTTCAAATTGCTTCCATCGCCGAATTCCTTGGAATTCATAATTCAACATTATTTAAATTATGATATTCACTCTTTCGATCAGCAGTAACATAATATTTCGTTTGTGAACTTGTATTATAAGTAAAATAACTTTTATCTAATGAATACAAACTTTGATAATTATTTAGATCTCATCCAGCAGAATTACCATTTAAATTATATTTTCAGTTTTGATATTTTAAATCTGTATTATTGTTAGTAAATTCTGTTCATTCATTCTGACCAGTATTGTATTGTAATGTTGTTACTTTAGGGGTTAATTCAATTTCTTGCCCAACATTAAGATTTAATTGATGTAATGCGGTAACATTAGCAATTGCGTTAATTACTTTGCTATCATTATTTGCTAAAATAGCACGCTCTGCGGATGATAATTTTAGCATTTTTGTATTTGGATTAATTCCATAAACAGGAAATTGATTATCATTATACTTCCCATCAAAACTAGTAAAAACATCATCAGTTACTGGATTATAACTCATTGTTCCAATTCCCAATGCAAAATGATTTGCTCGATCAGGATTTTTATTTCAATCTTCTTTAACTGCAGCTGGGATAATACCATTTGTTGCTTTACTAAAACATGTTCTTCATAATGAAGGATAATCTTCCTGGTCAGTAAATGGTGGATATGGAATTGCTCCAATTCCCAATGCTTTTGGTAATACGGTACATAAAATTTCTGATACTAAAGCTCGAACACTATCACCAGTCGGAGAATTTTTTACTAAGTTATTTAAATAATTAAAAATTCCCAATGATAAATTAGTTCCTGATAAAGTAACAAAATTATAAGATAACATATCTTTTAAGATGCCAGCTACAGTTGGTTCTTGTTTTACCGCTTTTAATGGTTTAATTGTTGCTCCCCCATCAATACTATAGTAATTTGCTAATGGCGTCATACCACCAATTGGATATAAATCTTGTTCAATCGGATCAGCTGTCTTAGGTACATTATCAATTCCATTTCATGCATAAGTTTTATAATAAGAAAATGGATTATTACTTATGACATTACTATATTTAACTTCACTACCATATTTAATGTTTTTATAATAATTTGTATTAAAATTTTTTGCATAGACTGGCGCTAATAATGAGACAGTCAAAGTAAATGTAACTAAGGCAAAAATTCCTAAATAAGTAAATGCTTGTTTTAATGACGTTGATAAAACAACCATCCGGAAACGTCCAACAAAGGTTTTAAAATGAAAACTACGGACAGTGCGGGCTAAACTATTATCAACTTTTAACTCACGCATTGGATGAATTAAGCTTAAAACTTCTGTTTTATTAATTGAAAAATAACAAGTAATAAAAGTAATAAATGATAAGAAAATAACGAAGAATCCAATTAAGAAAAGCAAAATCATTCAGTTTCAAGTAAAACTTCAATTTATTATAAAAAACATATTAAATAATTTCACTACAAATAATTGGACGGTAATTCCAACTAATCAACCGGTTGGTACAGCAATTAAAATACTAACCATTAAAATGCTTCAATATGAGAGAGCAATTTCACGTAGATAATAACCAGCAGCTTTTAACATTCCAATTTGTGGTGACTCACGTTTAATCATTTCTTTAATAATAATATATGAAACAGCAAATAGTGTTATGGCAAAAATAATAATGAAGAATAAACCAATATAAATATAAACATTAATTGTTTTCGCTAGTAAATCATAGCGCCGTGTTAATGAACTTGTTGCTTCTTTTGGCTCAAAAACACCAATTGAAGGATCATTTCCATGGGCCTTTGAACTTTTGGTTAACATTTGAGTATAAAAATCTAATTGATTGGGATTATTTGCATAATATTTTTTAAAAATTGCTAAATTTGCGGCTGGGTTATTTGTTAAACTTTTTAAAAATACTCGTGAATTATCCTTTAAACTAATTAAACCTTTATTATTATCTTCTGCTAATAAAGACATTCCATAAGACGATAGATAAATAAGAACATCCGTTTTAAAATCAGGAATAAAATCAGTTTCATAAATAGTTGGATAAATATTTAAGGTATCACCACCAGTTGCTCCAATTGTAAATGTTCGTTCACCAATTTGGATGTTATCATGCAAATTTTTATGATGTGCTTTTAGATAATTAGGGCTAACAACAGCATAATAATTACTAATTGTTGATTCATTCAATGATGGTCCTGCCCACTCATTAACCTTATCAAAAAGATTTAATTGTTTTTCTTTTAATAAATCATGCCATCCAATTACTTTATATTTTAAATTATTAGTAATATCCCAAGTTGTAACTTCTTGTCGCATTGCAACATCAAAATTGCTAACAACTCCTAACATTGTGTAATAAGTTTGAACAAAATTAAGAAAAGAACTTCGTTCACTATAATTACCAAAAAAAGGAACTTTATTGAATAAATTACCAATAACCATTCGTGCTTCATTAATTCCAGTTTGATTTAATTTATCAATATATTGCCATGGTGATTGTGCTAAATATTGAATTCGTGTTTCCTTGTTTCCGCTTGCATCAGTTACATTAAAACGAGTAGCAACCCCAAAACTACCTCGAAGTCCTTCTTCAAATAAAGTATTTTGTGAAATATTGGTTACCACTGTTTTATTGTCTTGTTTCCCCAATGTTAAACTAATATCCGGAATATTAAATTTAGTAAAATCATTATCAACTGTTTTTAAATTTCAATCTCAGCGTTCAATTGCTTGCTGGTCGGCATCTGCTTTACCATTAATAAAATTAGCAATTTTTGCTTTAATTTCTTCAATCGTTGCATTAGTCTGTTTTTTTAAAAAACTAGTATTAATATAGTCAGTAACAATTCCTAAAAAGTTTTTATATATTTGCGTTGTATAAAATAGTTTAAAATATTGGTCAGCTAAAGCATTATAACCCATTGCTCGTAATTTTGCTATTAATGAGTTTTGATAATTTGGAGCAGTTGTTCGTAATGTTAAATTTAATGTTAAATTAGTAATTGTACCATCAGTTAATTCAAAATTAATATCAGATGGTGATAATGCAGTAAAAACATCTGTTGCTGCTGCACCAATTGTAATTTTTGGATATGTCAATTTATTATCATTGTTTTCTACTAAAACATATTCTGTATCAAAAGCAAAACTCGGAGTAATTGTTTGCATATTTGAATTTTCAAAATCCATCGCTGAATAATGAAATGAATAATCATAATCAAAGCTACCATAACCCATTTGTCGATTTGCTGATTGTAAACTAGTGACCGTTGTAAATAGACAAGAAGTAATAATTGAACAAATGAAAATCAAAAGGAGCAATGAAATAAATTGCCCTTTTGCTCTAATTATTCCTAAAATTCCTTGCTTCATTAACAATGTTTTTTTCATGTTTAGCCCTTATATTCTCATTTTAATCATTTTCAATTGCATCATAATAACGTTTTCATTGCCCGCTACTATCTTTTGCAAATCATTGAATATTAGAAATTACTCAATATTGATGACTATCATCACCAGGATTAATGTTCATTCAAGTTACTTTATATTTATAGTGCACTTTTTGATAATTATTTCCTAGACCATCATATTTCATAAATCAATCCAAATCCCGATTACCTAATGCTTTTAAATAAGCTGCATTTAAATCTTGATAAGTCTTAATTTCTGATTTTGGAATATATCAGTTTTGATGTAAATATAAATTAGCAGCAACATCAGCATCACCTGTACCTTTATATTCAATGTCATAAGATAATTTATTTTCTTCTAATTGACCATTGCTAATATTTCAATTTGCTCCTAATAATAAATTATTTGAATATTCATATAAAGCATTATTAATTGCTAATAAATCTTTCCGTGTTTCTGAATCTGGATCAAAATATAATTTGTTTAATAATGCTCTTACTGGTTGCGTACTATCATTAAACCATGTG
This sequence comes from Spiroplasma melliferum KC3, assembly GCF_000236085.2. Classification (NCBI taxonomy): domain Bacteria; kingdom Bacillati; phylum Mycoplasmatota; class Mollicutes; order Entomoplasmatales; family Spiroplasmataceae; genus Spiroplasma; species Spiroplasma melliferum. The sequence goes on from NZ_AGBZ02000001.1 coordinate 111,718, forward strand.
AATGCTAAATCCATAAATGAATCTTTTGCTGGTGTAGATGGATCATCACTACCTGTTAATAATTGTGTAATTTTTGTTTGATTTTGTTCTTGGTCAGTTGCTTCTGATCATGGTAACTTACTAACTTCTGTTAATGCATTGGCACTTTGTAAAATTCCTTTTGATAAGGCAACAACAAAACGATTAATATCATTAACATTTAAGGTTCCTAAACCACCTTCTGATTTTGATAACATCATTTTTGACATTGACTGTAATACTACTTTAAACCCAGGAGTAACTACATTAGCAGCAAGTTTTAAAAAACTACTAATTGAATTATTTGCTTCTTCTTGGCGTTCGACATCTGCTTTAGTATATAAATCATCAAGATATTCACCAAAATCAGTAAATAATTCAGCTAACGATTTTGTTGAAGCATCTTTTTTAAACAATAAGTCAACTAATCGTAAGTTTGGTGTTTTACCATTTCACATTGCATCACGATTTTTATATTGACCTTCTGGTTTATTTAAGTCCAATCCCGGTTGCATTGGTCTTACTGCCAATAAATCACTAAAGACTTGTGATTGCGCATCAAAAAAAACATCAATTTTTTGCTTAATTGCTTGTCTTTCGGTACTATCTTTCCCTAAAAGTTGCAACGCCTTTGTCACTCCAAATTTTGCAAAAGTATAATTTGCATTTTCTTTCGTTGGATCATTTGGTAATTTAGGAGAAGCAAAAATCTGATAATAAATAGCTCCTAAAATACTTCCCATAAAAGTTCCATCACTATCTCCTGATAATGCTAAAAATTTATTCAACTGATTAATATATGCTTTTGATTGTGAACGGTCTGTAAACATATCAGCCATTGAAATTAACTGTAAAATTATCGCTAATTTATCTTGTTCTTCTGATTTTTGTGCTGTTTTAAATGGTCCTCCCGCCGCAAATTTTTGATTATTAATAATGAAGTTTTGATTTGTGTCAGTATCAAATTTAATATCTTTTGTCGCCATTGGATTATAATCCATATTAAAATTATAAAAATATGTTGTTCGTGGCATCTCAAATATTGCTTTATTACATGCATCAACAATGTTTTGATTAATTCTTTTATCATCACACTTAGTTGGTAAAATTTCCTTTACAATTGAATAATTTGACAATGGTCCTCCATCATATCAATAGTTTAACATATTACTATTTTTTGCTAAATTAGGAATTGATGGTAAAGGATCTTTATCAGAATAGTCAGAAATTTTTTTCTTAGTTTGTTTTTCCGTATTATATAATTCATTATCCAATAAATTCATATAATCATAATTTGATGATAAGGTTGTTAATGGCATCCCATCGTTTTTATTTAAATATTTGTCACGATAATAATCAATATCAACAATATTACCATCTTTATCTTTATATGAATCAGGTAGGCGCATTAACATTTGTAACATTGAAGGTGTATATGTATTTAAGTTTTCATGTCGATTTGCAATTGTTGCTTTTGTAAATAAAGTTGTTTGTAAAATTTTTGATTTTAATGGGCCATTAGGTAAATTTTCAACTGATGAATCTTTATATTTATCTTCCGCTGATTTTGCTTTAGTTTTACAACTAGCAGTAAGAGCTGGTGTTGCTACTAAAGTTGCCGCTGCTAAAATATTAAGTAACTTTCGCATTATTATTCTCTCTTTTCTTTTTAATTAATAAATAATTTTAAATCATTGAATTAGTGAAATAAATTAATTCTTATTTTATTCTTGAAGAATCCCTCTTCAACCATTAATTTCATTTCTTAAGAATTTATTTGGTAAATTTTCTAAACCATTTTTTTCACTAATATTAAAAAAGCGAATATTATTTAACAATAATAAAAGTGCAACAAGATCAATTGAATTATCATCATTAATTTGTCATAAATTTTTCATTGTTTTTTTAACAGTTTTTATTAAGAAAAATAAATCTAATAAACATAAAACTTTAATTATTTTTAAAATAATTTTAAAAAACAATGAACGATCTAAAATTTTTAAATCGGCAGACCCATTTTCAAAATTACTAATTAAAATTAAAAAAGTTAAAATTCGGAAAGCAAAATCATGTAAAAATGTTGTTTTTAAATCAAATAAATAAAAAAATGTGATAATAAAAATAATTGAAATATTTTTTATTAACCATAATACTAAAATATGATTATTATTAACATAATAAATTCAGTTTCATAATTGTTTTGTTATTAAAAATGAAAACAACAATGAAAACAAAACTGACATAACTAATTTTAAAATATAGTTTAAAAATTGTTTGTTTATTAAAATAATAATTGTAATAAAAAATTGTAAAACTAAAACAATGCTAAGATAAATACTAGTATCTGTTTTACTTGCATAAATTTGTAAAAGAATAATTTGTAAAATTAAAAGCACAATAAACTCACTAACAGCAAAAGTCGCCATAAAGAAATATCTTGTTGCTAAAGATTTTGTTTCATTCTTTCTAGTGTGAATAGCAAAAAAATATTTTACAATCTTTAAAACAAGATAGCATAAAACAAAATTAGTAAGAAAAATTATTGCAATACATTCCAATAACGGATTAAAGAAAAATGAAGTTGAATTTACGATCTTAAAATTTGATCATTCGTGTAATAAATTCATTTTTCTCTCCTCACAAATTTCAATATAATCCGATATTGCTTATTAATTATATTAAAGCAAAAAGATAGAAAAAACAAGATACTAACTCTTGTTTTTAAAAAAATAAGTTGCTGTTATTTAAACAAAAAGACTCTTATTATAAAAATTTAAAATATCTTGATAAATCTCTTTTTTAATTGGTTCATTCAAAATCTCATGACGAGCATTTGGATATAATTTAACTTTAACTTTTTTTCCTGCCTTTTTATATAAATCAACAGTTTTCATAACCATCTTCCCATATTTTCCAACTGGATCATCAGCACCCGCAATAAATAGTAATGGCAAGTTATCTGGTGTATTTTTAATATTTTTCTTATTTGTAATAAACAACAATCCTGTAAACATATCTTTAAAAGCACTTGTTGAAAAAACTTGTCCTGTTAACGGGTCATTTGCAAAAGCTTCTTGAACTGTTTTATCTGTTGATAATCACTCAGTTCCTAAATTACCTTCCTTTTTATAGCGAGAATTTAATGGTGCATAAGAAAATTTATAAATAAAATTATCCTTTGATTTTGGTCCTTTCATTTTTTGCCCAATTTTAGCCATTTTAACTGAAAATTTTAATAATCGTTTTGAGTAATGAACTGTTCCACAAATAACTAATGCTGCAATATTTGTGCCATATTTTATTGCATAATGACGGACCATAAAAGACCCCATTGAATGACCAAACATTACAATTGGTTGGTTCGGATAACTTTTTTTAATATAAGTTGTTACTTCATATAAGTCATCAATAATTTTTTCTCAACCTTCTTCTTCAGCAAAAAATCCAAGATCCTCTGAAGACAGCGCTGTTTTCCCATGTCCGCGATGATCGTCTGCAATTACAACATAATTGTTTGCTACTAAAAATTTGGCAAAATTATCATAACGAAAAGCATGTTCTGCACTACCATGAACTAGTTGAACGATCCCCTTAATATTTTTATCATCATCAGGTTTTCATTCATACATATGTAATTCAATGCCATCCCGTAAGGTATGTTTTCATTCTCTAAATTTCATTTTCATCATCCCATCAATTTAATGTAAAAGCAATTTTTTACCCTTACAATATTATCCTTCCTAATTAATGTATAGATAAATTATACAATAAATTTCCATAAACATTAGAATAACTCAATTCTCATCCTAAAAATATAAGTTAAATTTATTATTTGCAAATAAAAAAGTGTTAAAATAAACACTTTTTTATTTGCCCTGGTTACCAGCACGATGAAGGTCACGGAATGGACCATCAATCGCAATTAACTCATCGTACTTACCATTTTGAATAATTCCTTGCCCTTTTCCTAAGACAAAAATTTGATCAACATTTTTAATTGTACTTAATCTGTGCGCAATTGAAATCGTTGTTTTACCAACCATAATTTTTTCTAATTCAGCTTGAATTTCTTTTTCCACAATATTATCTAAAGCACTTGTTGCTTCATCTAAAATTAAAACTTGTGGATTTTTTAAAATCATTCGGGCAATAACTAGCCGTTGTTTTTGACCACCTGATAGCATAAACCCTCGTTCTCCTAAAATAGTATTATAACCATCTTTTCAACCCATTACTAAATCATGTAAGTTCGCTTTTTTACAAGCTTCAACTACTTCTTCATCTGTTGCATTAAACATTCCATATTTTACATTATAAATAACATCCCCAAATAAAATTTTTGGTTCTTGCTCAACATAACCAACATGTGTTAAATAACTTGCTAAGTTTAATTTTTTTAAATTAGTGTTATTAACAATAACTTCCCCACTAGTTGGATCATAGAAACGTAATAATAATTTTGAAATTGTTGATTTACCACTTCCAGTTTCTCCAACAAAGGCATAACTTTTTCCTTTTTCAAAAGTCACTGTTGTTTTAGGTAAAATAATAACACCTGGTTTTTCAGGATATTCAAAAACAATATCTTTTAAAATAATATCTCCTTTAACTTCTTTTACCTCTGGAGCATTACGGTTTGGTTCAATTGTTGTATCAACACGAATTAATTGAATAATTCGTTTTGTTGAAGCTGTTGCACGTGCTAATCCTGGCACTAATCCAGTTAATGTTCAAATTGGAAATGCCAAAGTATTAACACCTGTAATAAAGGCTGGTAAAATTTTCATAATACGATTAGTATGTTCTGCGCCTTTATTACCATATAAAATGATACTTGCTAAGACAACAATCACTGTTAAACTTAATGCACATAAAATAATAATTGTTGTCATTCGTGCTTGAATACGATTTAAACGACGATTAACACGGTAATATTCTTTGTGAATTTGTTCAAAACGAACACGTTCATATTCTTCTGTTCCGGTTGCTTTAATTAGGGCGATTGATGCAATTCGATCGGTCACATCTCCATTAACATCTGTAATTTTTGCACGAACATTTTCTGTTTCTGATGCTTGTGAACGGAAAGTTACTGCAACAGCAACCATAAATAATGATGTTGAGCCTAAACAAATCAATGCTAATTTTCAATCAATATTTAATAATGAAACTGCACTACCAATAAATATAATTGGAATACTAATTAAGTTAGCTGGGGTTAACTGTGATTCATCCCCAATAACTTGTGTATCATTAATTAATTTAGTCATTGTTTCTCCAATTTTTTTATCAGAATAATAACCTATGTTTAAATTAACTAAGTTATTTAATACCGCATTACGGACATCGATTTCAATATTCCGTCCTAGCATGCCTCCTACTCGTTCACGAATATTTGTTGTAATTACGGCAATTAATAAGTCCACACCAATGATAATTAATCATATATATCATCGTAATCCTGTTGTTACTGAAGTTGGATCATCACCAAATTCATATAAAATTTCACTCATTAATTGGTTAATTAAAAAAGTCATTATGACAATTGAAGTCGAACTTAATACTAACGCTCATAAAATTGTAAACGAACGTAATAAATAACGACGGTAATAAATTGCAACTAACTTAAAAAAACCAATTCGAGGTGCCTTGATTCTTTTCATCATTTCTAATGGCGTTTCTTGCTTACGAGCTTGATTTTTTTCATGTAATTCATTGTAATCTAAATTCTTTTCAATTTTATTAATATCAATTAATTCTTTAATTTTCCCCATAACCTCACCTCATTTCTTAAAAAATGCGAGCCTAATATTTGCTCTCTTATCAATGTATTATATCAAAAAAATAAAACTTTTTTAAAATTTTAAAAAAGTTTTTTATACATATATTCCATATCGATCAACTAATTGTCTTGTCCGTTGCTCTAGTAACAAAAATAAAGTCGCATTTACAATATACTTAGCCGTAAAAATTCCAAAGAAAATTCCGATAAAAATTAAAGTATGTTGTCATGACTCAAAAATAGATGCCATACCACTATTATCGTGGTCATGATCATGCCCAGCATGCGCAACAGTAATTTGGTTAGATCAATCAATTTGATTACTTGTTATATTCCCTGTCGGAACTAGCACATTCAAACTATCGTGTAGAACATGCGCATGGTCAACATCCGGATGCGTATGACCCATATTTACTAAAATTTTTGCAACAATTAAAAATGAAATTGCTTCAATTAAAGCACATATTGGTACTATAATAACAAATGCCAAGATTTTTTTTCCTCATTTAATATTAGCAATTTTATGATGATGATCATGTGCTTTTTTAACATGATGATATTCATGAATAGTATGGTCTTCGACATTTTCTGGAACCGTAATTTTATGACAAGCATTAAATAAAATATAATAAACAAATCAAGTTACAAACACAACTAAGATATTAGAAATCATAAAGAATGCCATTTCAAGTCAAGTATGATGCCCATCAATTAAATTATGAATTCAGGGTAATGCAATTCCTTCTAATAAAGCAAATCCTAATCCAACAATTGCAATTGAATAAATAATTACTAAAGTATCAAAAAATCGTAAACCAAACGTTGCCCCTCAAGGAGTCGGAACACTAAAAACCTCTAGTAAACTTAATCCAACAGCCATAGCTAAAAAAATCGCAGAAGCAGCAATTTTAAACGTAATTGATCTTTGATTATATAATTCCTTATGAAAAACTGATTTTTTAATCCTAGTTCAAATCTTATCATTTTGTACTGTTAAAACATCGGTAGTATTTTTTTTCATTATCTTTTTCCTTTCTTATTTATAAAAATTATAATTTATTTTTATAAAAAGTCAAGTTTAAATTATGAGTTTTTATAAAAAAAAATTATAACTATCTAAACAAAAATAAAAATAGATTAATATCTATTTTTATTAGTAAAGTTACAACATCATAACCCACGTTCTGTTTTTATTTCTTAAAATAAAATACTAGTTATTTATCTATCAATTATTAAATTGATCCCCTTGTTTTTTCTGCTTCAAAACAAGAAGTTCCCTTACCAAAATTTAGGTTTCTCGCTTGTGGGGTTTACCCGTTCCATTTTTTAAATTTCTTTAAAAACTCGTTTCTGTGGCACTTTTATAGAAAAAACTCCATATTATTTAATAATAACGTAGGATTTTTTTCAGCCGTCATAAGTAACCTTATGCCTAATTTTATGAATTAAATTAGCACAAACACTACAATCATCACAGATTGTGCGAGCGTGGAGTTTCCTCTATTAACAAGATGTTAATAGCAACTAGTTCTGTTATAACTCATATCTATTATACTATATCTTAGAGATTAATTAAATAAATCTAATCGTTATTTATTTTTCCTTCTAAGTTATGAATCCGTTTTATTAAATCCGCTTTTGAAAATCCTTCTTCTTCTAAACGAGCTTTTTGGGCTTTTGTTTCATCAAGTTGAGCTCTTAAAACATCATTTTTATCTTGCAAATCATTTAATTGTTGACGCAAATACTTAATTTCTTTATTAAAGTCATTCGTAATTCCTTCAAAAACGCGATAATCTGTCGCAACCATATCTAAGAATGTATCAACTTCATTTGGATCATAACCTTGATAATCAACTTGGAATTCCTTATTAATAATATCCGTTGCTCGTAATTTAATTGTTTTCATTTTTTACACCTCATTTACAAGGAACAAAGTTCCTTTTTTGATAATTAATTATTAAAGGAGGAAACAAAATGTATCTACCCAATAATCGTGGCATGTTTCTAGAATCTTTACTTAATTATACTATTCAAAAATATTTTGATAATAATACTAGTCTTTTTTTTAAACGGCCAGTAAATATTATTCCACTTGAAAAATACCAGCATTTAATCACAAAAAGTTATTTTAAAACAAAAACTGGATGTGATTATTATGGACTTTATCAAGGTCATTATATTGAATTTGAAGCAAAAGAAACCAATCAACAAAAATTTAATTTAAACAATATTAAGACACATCAATTACAACAATTAGCATTAGTTCATAATCATCATGGCATTAGTTTTATTATTATTTACTTTCATTCCTATGACCGTTATTTTATTTTATCATATCAAAAATTAACAGAATGAATAAAATTAATGCCAACAAAACAAATACCACTTTCATATTTTATTGAAAATGGCCATGAGCTTTTTTTAGTTTTTCCTAATTTCCTTGATTTTGAACCAATTCTTAATCAATTAATCAATTATATTTAGTTAATGATTTTGGTTTATTTTTAAGATAATTATCAATAAACTTCAGCAATTCTTTAAAAGTTAGTTTTGCATTTTGATGATTATTAATAATTAAGGTTAATTGAAAATCAGAAATTTTATTTTCTAAATAAGTATTTAAAGTTGCTTTTTCGTGTTCATTTAAAGGTTGATGTAAAATTTGATTCACTTGTTCAAATAAAATCTTTTTTTCAACATTTAATTCTAAGTTTTCAATTGCAATAATAATCTTATTAAAAATTGGTGATAAATCCATTTTTAAAACATCTTTTTTCATTTTAATATCAATAAAGCCAGCTTGCTTCAAATGATCTAACATCTTTTTTGCTTGGGCTTCACTAAAGTTAGAATGATTTGCAATTTCTAATGGCGTGATAAACCTTTTATCAGAAGAAGAACAGTTCATAATCAACATAATTAATACTAACTGTTCTTCTGACAAATTTATTAATTTATAATGACTTAACAAAAAACGCCACTTATTAATACTTCCTTTGTTAAATAAACTATTTAACATAACAATTAAATCTTTCGTAATTGTTAATTATTGTTTAAATCAGTTTTTAATTGTTTACCTGCTTTAAATTTAGCTGATTTAGAAGCTGGAATTTTAATTGTTTCTCCTGTTGACGGATTTCTTCCATCTCTTGCTGCTCTTTCGGTTACAGCAAATTTCCCAAATCCTGCAATTGAGACTTCTTTTCCAGCAACTAAAGCTTTTTTAATATGATCAAAAACAAAATTTGTAATTTCTTCTGCATGTGTTTTTGATAACACATCAGTAAATTTTTCGGCAATTTGCGCTGCTAGTTCTTTTTTTGACATAATTACACCTCTTCTAATAAACCTTGTATAAATTTAGGTTTATATTATCTTACCCAATTTTTATAAAAATGTATACCTTTTTAAACAAAAACATTACTTTCATAAAGTTTTCTGCTTTGATAAATCACTTTTAAAATAATCAATGCTACAATATTATAGTAGTAATGCAGGATATTAAATTACTACAAAAACTAAAAAACAAGGAGAAATAATTATCAATGATTTTAAAAATAAAATTAGCTTGAAAGCAAATTTATAAACTATTTTTTGCAATAGTTGTCCTTGTTATTTTAGGATGAGCATTTATTAATGGGATTTTAAATCAAAATGATATTATAAACCATTATAATGGCGATTACACCGTATACACATTAGATTTTTTTACAACTTTTACATGCTTATCAAATCTAGGAATCTTATTCTGATTCTTAATTAGTGGAATTCGCCATCATCAAGAAAATAAAAATAAAATTCAATCATACCCAGTTGCATTAGCAGCAGCTTGTTATATTACAATTACTTTTATTATTTACAATTGTTTATTATTGCCAACACAACCTTTACCAGGCAGTCCAATAGGATGGATTACAACAGTTATTGACCATATGACAAATCCGATTGCATTTGTTATTTACATCTTATTTTTTATGGAAAATAAACAAGAAATTAACTTAAAACAATTTTTTAGAAAAAACTTTTGAAAATATTTACTTGTCCTATTAGGATATTGCGCATATGCAATGATTAGAGGAGAATTACGTCGTCTTTCTGGTAATCATTTTACTTGACCAGGGAATGAACCAGGAATTATTGAAAATCGATGATATCCTTATTTCTTTTTAAATATCCATACTCCTTTTTTAGGAATTCCAGGATATGTTTGATTCTTCATTGCTTTTTTTGCCATTTTAGGAATCCTAATTGGTAGTATGTATTTATATAATTATTGTAATAATAAAATTATTAAAACAAAATTTTACCAAACATTGCAAGAAATAACTATTAATAAAAACTATCATAATAAAAATTATTATGATGATGAACTATAAACTATGTTTATAGTTTTTTCTTTGTATTTTATTTTGTAACATTTTTTAAATCGTTAATTATTTTTTATTTATAATTGATTTTCAGAAACTATAATCTTAAAATAAAATGTTGCTTGAGTTTTAACTCAACAAAAAAGATCTGGATTTGTTACAATAGCTTTAGCTGTAAATTTTGCTTTAATAGTATTATTAGAATATGTTAAATTTAAAATTAACTTTAAATTTGCTACTTCAGATTCAGCTATAATGTAACCATACTCATAATAAGTTTCTGCTATTTTAGTTTCAGATTGAGTATTATTTATTAATAAAATATTGGTTTTGTCTTTTATTAAAGGTGAATTAATATGATAATATTTAGAACTATTGTGTCCTTCAACTCAGCTTTGACGACGGTTTTTAAACTCTATAATACTAAAATATTTATAATTTGTTTCTATTGGTAATGTTTTTGTTCAAGTAAATGTATTTTCATCAGAATTTCATCAATAAAAAGCTGTTACTTTAGTAATTGGTGTTTTTAATTCAAATTCTTCTGTAATATTATTTAATTTTGCAGCAATTGTTAATGGTGCACTAGCAACGACAAAATTAATAATTCCTAAAAATCCTAAAATTTTTTTCATCTTTGGCCTTTTTTCCTTTCCTTAAGATTCGTTAATATATGGATTTTTCATAGTTAATTCTTGGTTATAATATATCATATTTTAAAGTATAGTATAAATTAATAAATGGTTATCTTTCTGTTTAGAACTTACCTAAAACAGACAAAAAAAAAAAAAAAAAAGAAAATCATTTGTCAAATTTTTACGAGATAATATTTTTGGTGTTCACAGCATTATTATTTAAACTACTTGTGAAATAACTTTTTATGAAAAACAAAAATCTGCTGTGTTTTTGTTTACCATATGTTACCATAATACAAACCTTAAATTATTCAAAACTATAAAATACTTGTTAAATAATAATGTGGCACCTATTCATTTTTATGATGCTAAGGAATGAAGAAAAAATGGTTAGTACTTTAGTTAACAAAATTAATACTGCTGAAATTATAAAACTAATACATAAGAATGAAAAACCTCTTACAATAAGAATCTAAGATTATATGGAACAGCTTAATATCCTCTTTAGACACCAAGCAAATCCCCCTGCTAACTTATTGTATTTTTTACATAATATTCATTTTTGATGAAAACCTCTTACTTGTTAAGAGGTTTTATTTTTTAAATTCTACTTCTAAACAATATATTTTTGTTTGTTGTGATTGTAACTTATTAATTCATGGTTTTTGGTCAAATGGAATTGTTTGATAATTAATGTCATCTTGATGACCATCTCATGGTTCAACACAAATATATTTTGCATCATTTTGACATTTTCAAATTAATACATTTGGATAACCTTTTGTCGTTAAACTAATTTCTCGGGATGAATCAACAATTAAAACTTTGTTTGTTGTTTGTTTTAGTAATGCATAGCATTGGCCAGTTGTAAAATCATATTGATTTATTAAAAACTGTGAATTTGTTTCTGTTTTCATTTCTGAACCCAAAAAAGCACCGCCAGGAATATGCGTAATTACTTGTGGGCGATCAAAAATAACTCTGCCGGAATAATCATCACAAATAAAGGCTGGATGTCAGCCAAAATTATATGGTAATGGTTTTTGGTCAAGATTAATAATTTTAATCTTATTAACTAATTTTTTTGCTACTAATTGATATGTTATTTCTAATTTAAATAAGAATGGATACTGATTATAAAAATCTTTTGTTGCTATATATTCAACGACCAATGTATCTGTTGTATAAGTAAGAACTTTTCAAGCAGTAATTGCACGAAAAAATCCGTGTCCCATCATCATATAAGTCTTATCTGCTAATTGATATTGATTATTAATTAACTTTCCTGTGATTGGAAAACAAATTGGTCATGATTTTTTTCATGTACTATCTTGTTGATAAATATATTCTTTGCCCGCGTTTTTTAACGAAATTAATTCAAATGGATGAGAACTAAGAGTTGCTTCTAAATTTTCATTTTTTAAAAAATACATTATTTTTTATTTTCCTTTGTTATTTTATGATAATTAATAACCTGTTCGATGTGGTTTATTTTCCATAATATTAACCCCACCACTTGTTCCAATCCGCGTTGCCCCTGCTGTAATCATTGCTAAAACATCAGCTTTAGTACGAACTCCCCCAGCTGCCTTAACTTGCATATCCTTACCAACTGTTGTTTTCATTAGTTTAACATTGGCAATAGTTGCACCTGCTTTACTAAAACCTGTTGAAGTTTTAACAAAATCAAGGCCTGCTGCTTTTGCTAACTGACACGCTTTAATAATTTCTGTTTCAGATAATAAGCATGTTTCTAAAATTACTTTTACAATATTCTGTCCAGCTGCTTTTTTACATGCTGCCATATCTGCACGCACTAAATCATAATTATTTGATTTAAATTGACTAATATTCATTACCATATCAATTTCTGTTGCCCCATCAGCTAATGCTGTTGTAATTTCTGTCACTTTTGTTATAGTAGCATTTGCACCTAATGGAAAACCAACCACCACACAAACATTAACTGTACTATCTTGTAATAAATTATGAGCTAATTGAACATAAGTTGGATTAATACAAACCGATGCAAAATCATATTCTTTTGCTTCAGCACATAATTTTTTAATCTCTATTATAGTTGCATCTGGTTTCAATAAAGTATGATCAATATATTTATTTAATTTCATTTAATAATTCTCCCTGTTGTTCTTGATTAATTTGAACTGCTTCTAAAACACGAATCGCCGCAATTGAGTAATCTAATAACCGCTTCATTTCCGAATAGTTCTCAGTATTTATTATATTAATAAAATACTGTAATTCATAGTACATTTTATTATTATGTTCTGACCTTAATGGTAGAACTATTGTTTGGTTTGTAAGACGATTATATTTTGTAATTGCTTCTAATTTTGTTAAATTAGTAACATTAATTGTTGTATCATAACTTAAAATTTCACTAGGACTAATGCCTGTCGATGCTTTTGAACAAACAATACTAGTTAAAATATTATTACTATGTTGTAAAAGAACAACATTATTAATATCAACGCCATTCTTTAACTTATGACTCATTGCTTTAACATCTTTGACTGGTCCAAATAAAGCAACTGCTAATTCAACGGGATAAATTAACATATCATATAAAGAACCTTTCCCTAAGGTTTCATCAAAAACAGAATTATATTGGTCTAATAAGACTTCTTTCATTCGGCTTGAATATTGATTACAATGAAAACAAGCTAAAAAAGGTTTAATTTTATTCACATTTGTTTGCAAAATTTGATAAGCTGGCAAATGTAAGGGCTTGAAAGCTTCCATCAAAAAAAACATTATTAATTTCTGCTATTTGTTTTAATTCAATTAATTCACGCGCAAAAAAAGTTGCCGGTTTTTCAACTAAAACATGCTTCTGTTGTTGCAAAAAATACTTTGCTTGTTGATAATGTAAACCATTTGGTGAAGCAATATAAATAATATCGATATAATCTAACATATCTTCAAAATTATCTACAATATGGACTAATAAATTATTTTTTGAAGCAAAAAATTTAGCTTTTTCTAAACTACGTGAATAAAGGGAAGTAATTTTAACTCCTTGTACATCACGACAAGCATCAATAAATTCACTAACAATATTGCCTGTACCAATGGTTCCAATCTTTAACATAAAAGCACCTCACTATGTACCTTTCATTTTTGTTAATTGTTGGTAAATTAGTTATTCATATCAACATTAAAAATAATTTCACTTGCTTGAAAAAAGTTACTTTTACCGCTTATAACTGAAACTGTATAACGTTTTTGTTGTGCATCATATGTTCCTTCTAAGCCAAGGCCATTCAAATTAGTTTGTTTAAAAGCAGGACCACCTAAAACATTAGTAGCCGCAGCGTCTAATTCATTTTGATCTTTAACGGTTAATTTGGGGGATGTTGATGATAATCAATTTTTTAAAGTTGGTCGAAGATCAACATAAGATTTTGTTTCTAAATTACCTCACATTACTGAACCTTTTACTGATTTTGCATTTGGTTTCGCTTCCATTTTCACATAAACTTGATTAAAAGTAAGTGTGTCATTTAAACATTTAACCGTAATATTAACTTCATCCCAAGGTAAATATACTGAGGATAAATTTTGAATGCCTTTTGTAATTGCTGAAGTTAAATTAACTTCATCATTAACAATTGCATTAACTTTTTTTAAACTAAATAATTTTTCAATTTTATCATAAGAAAATAAATTTAAGTCTAATTTGTCTCCAATAATATTATTGTTTCCATCATTTTTGGGGGGCATACATGCAACAACATTTGTTGCAACAGTTCCTACAATTAACATTGCACCTAATCAACTTAACATTTTTTTCATTTTTTCATCCTCCGTTATTAATTACTCTTTTTTTAATTATAAACTAATTATTATTTTTATCATCATCAAAGAAAGGATTTCCGCTCTTTTTTGTTTGTTGCTCATTTGTTAAAACAGCATTATTTCTTTCCTGTTCTTTTGCTCATTGTTCTGAATCTTGTCAATTTTTTTTAACAATAAAAATTCGTTCTTCAACGCGAACAATTGATTCTAATACTGAACAAGCAATTGTTCCAACAAAGACCATTGGAAATCATACATATCAAAAAATACAAATTTGGGCTGGATCTAAAACCTTAGTATTAGCTAAAATTAAAAAAAATAAACTAATTGCAAAAATTAAATATTGACCGATATAAAAAAACTGCATAAAAATAATATGTTTTCGCAATAATTGAAATGGTGTCTTTTTTAACTCATGAATACGAACTAAATGATAAATAATAAAAATAATAATAGCAAAGCCAATTAAAACATAGCCAATTTTGTACCCTGTTACTGCTGCAATGTCTCATTTTTGTAATCCTAAAATTAAAAAAATTAATACTAAAGCTGTATATAATATTATATTTGCAACACTAACTAGTGCTTTAATCGATACTACTTTTGTCATCTTTGCCTTCTCCTATAATTCCTTTTCATACATAATCATTGCTAAAAGTGCAACTGGTGCGGTTTCGGCCCGTAAAATTCGTTGTCCTAATGAAACAGGATGATAATGATATGAAGATAAAACCGCAATTTCATTTGGAGTAAATCCACCTTCAGGGCCAATTACAATTGTAATTGTTTTAAAATCTTGTTGTAAAAACTGTTTTATTGATAATGTTTCTACAACTTTTTCATAACAAACAAGATTAACATCACTTTGATATTTTTGTAAAACTTTTAAATCACTTTCAACATCATGCACCAATGGTACTTGATTACGATAAGATTGTTCCGTTGCTTCCTTACAAATTTTTGTTCAACGTTCAATCTTTTTAAAATTATTTTCACCTTTTAATTGTACCACACAACGACTAAACTGAAAGGGAATGATTTCATTAACTCCTAATTCTGTTGCTTTTTGTAATAAATAGTCTCATTTTGTATTTCGAATTAGTCCTGCAATTAATCGTACTGTAATTGGACTTTCATGATTTTGTTCTAATTTTTTAATTAATTTAAATGCGTACTTTTGTGGTGATTGTACTTCTAATGTTGTTAAATAATGTTCACCATTATAAATACAAATAATTTGGGTTTGATTTCTTAACCGTAAAACTTGTTTAATTTGTTTAACATCATCTTCAGCTAAAATAAAGTAATTCTCTTCTAATTGGTTGGCAACAAAACGATGCATTATTGATCATCTCCTAATATTTCTTCCATTATTTTATCTAATTTTTGATATAGTTCTGGCAGTGATTTGTTAGTAATTATTTTATAATCAGGTTTTATCTGTTTAAAAAAAGTTTCTTGAATTTTTAAAAGCTGTTCTGTTTGGTCTGATGGTTGTTGATCACGAGCATTAATTTGTGCAATAATGTTTTCTTTACTAGCAGTAATAAATATTTTTGCAGTAAAAGAAAGCGCTAATGTGCTTAAACCAATTGCTTCAATTAAAAAATTTTGGTTTGGGTTATTATTAATAATTGTGATAATTTGTTGATTAACTTTTGGCCATAAATAATTATTCAACTTATTATTAGCAACAGGATTAGTAAAAATAATTGTTCGCAAACAATCACGGTTAAGAACACCATCAATAATTATCCTCGGAAAAGTTTGCTCTAAAAAACACAAAACAGTTGGATCTTGCATAATTTCTTTTGCAATTTTATCTGCGTTTAAATAAGTGAAATGATATTTATTTTGTAAGTATTCACAGGCACTTGTTTTTCCTGCTCCAATATAACCATAAACACCAATTATCATTTATGTTTGATTCCTTTCTAACAATTGCTTGTTACTAAAATTAATTTAAGTTTAATAAATTTTCTGCAACAATAACATCAAAAATAGCTTGTGCAACAGCCATTGTTTCCATTGATGTATAGTGAATACCATCATATTTACTTTGATCTTCAGGATGTGGATTTGCTGCTAATTGTAAATTAACAACAGGAATATTTAACTTTGCAAAATATTTTTGATAAGCATCTGGTAATGATGTCAACAACTCACCATCATGTAAAGTTAATACTTTTGGTGGACACACCACTAAAACTTGATAATTAACTTTTTCCTTATTATCTTTATGCAACGATTCCATTTTATTAACCAATTCCCCTAATGAATCAACAATCTTTGTTTCAATTGGATAATCTGGAATTTCTTTTAATTTTGCATAAGCATCATAACCAAAATAATCATTTGTTCCTAAAAAAATCATAAACAAATCAATTGGATGTGCTTTTTGATATAAAACTGATAAATTATCCATTCCATTATCTTGGGGAAAACCAAAATCAATTAATGGTTTAATAATTGTTCGTCCTGGCTGAGCATCAGTTTGAATTTCAATTTCTCTTGTTTGGTAATATTTTGTTAATAAATTTTCTAATTTTACTGGTCAATTATCTGCATCTGTCATTTTGCCAGTTCCCATAGGTAAGTAACCAAAAGTTAGTGAATCTCCTAAAATTGCAATGTTCTTTTTCATCCATCTCATCCTCTCTGTTATACCATTATTTTATCTTACTTCATTATAATTAAGATTTAATTTTTAAAACTTTCTGGAAAAATAAAATGATTCATGCTAACCCAAATAAACCACGTAATGCATTAGGCAATGTTTGATAAACACGTAAGTATTGTGCTAAAGAATAAAATAAAAATAAAAATGCAATAATAAATGAACAAAAAATTCATAACAAAATAATTACAATAATATTTAGTCATTCATTATCATTATTTTGCAATTGCGCGGTAAATTCAGTTGATGAACGAAAGCGAGTAAAAAAATAAGCTAATGGTCACAATAATAAATATCAAAAATATAAAATTGGAGATAATAACAAAAATAAAATAACTTTTATAAAAATAAGGCCCGTTGATTGTTTCACTGTTTTTTCGCTTCTTTCTTTTTTAATTTTATAATTTTCTATTAAATAATGCAATTCAAATTGAATGTGCAATCAATATATTAATTATTATTATAAAGTTTTTTTAATGCATATGCAACAGGGGGAAAAATAGCAACAGCTAGCAACATTTCTGGTAAATAATTAGTTGCTAAAATAATTCAAGTAAAAGTGTGAAAAAAACGTTGTTGATCTGGATTAGTATAAATTAAAGGACCAATAAAATACATAAAAACTAAAACAAAAATAGTATTTAAAGTAGCTGCAGTAAAAGCAATGATAATATTATAAATTTTTAAATAATGTCGTTGGTATCAAGTCAATTCTATAATTTGATTAGTATAAATTTTTGCTTCAATTTTAACAGAAGTTTTTGTTAAAAAATAAGCTAAAATACCAACACAAAGTCCCATTAAAACACGTGGCACAACAGAAAACAATGGATTAAGAAAAATAAAACTAGTTGGACCTGGTGAAATTAGTGTTTGAATTAATGAAGATAAACCAAAAATAAGACCATAAATTAAACCCGCTCAAATTAAATTTAAATTCATTGTAATATATAAAGCATACATTCCAATTAAAAACAAAATATGCATTAAGGTTAAACTAACTGGGCCAACAGTAATATATCCTAATGATGGAACTAACGCAAACAATAAAAAAATTGCAATAATAATACTATTAATTGTAATCATTCTTGTCGTTACTTTTTTCATTTATTCCTCCAATGATAACTAAAATCATTTAATTGTGTATTACTTCTTTATATCTCATTTTCATGTTGCTAATTTTTCCTGATCAGCAATCGCAATATATGGCAAATTGCGTAAACGTTCTTGATAATCTAAACCAAAGCCAATTAAAAAAGCAGGTGGAACATCAAATCCATATCAATCAGCAACTAAATCGACTTTACGACCAGCTTTTTTATCTAATAAAGTAACAACTTTCACACTACGTGCTCCTTTTAGATATAAATAGTCTTTAATCATTTTAATTGTTTTACCACTATCAATAATATCTTCGACTAATAAAATATCTCGATTTGTTATTGGCATTGGTAAATCAAGTAAAATTTGTGGAGTATCTTTACTCTTAACACCACCAAAATAAGATGAAACAACCATATATTCAGTTTCACATTCAACACCAACTAAATGAGCAATAAATTTTGCCATAAAAGGAATACATCCTTTTAATAATCCTAAGCATAAAATTGTATTATCTTTTGCTGGATATTCATTAAGATAATAATGACTAATTTGTTGTCCTAATTCAAAACATTTTTCATCAATTTCTTCAGTAGTAATTAAAATTTCTTTTACAAGGGGATGTATCTTCATTTTTCTGCCTCACTAAATATTAATAATTTATTTTAATAATATAATTATAGTATATTATAATATAATTAATGTTTAATTAAAAGATACTTAATCTTAAAAAATAATGCGAAAATCTAAAATTAAATATAACTTATTTTATTAACTTTGGTAAATATAATGTTAAAAATTCATGTCATAATTCCCATGCTTTTATTTTCAGAGCATCACTTGCTAAAAACCAATATACAAATCCTTCTGCAACAAAATCACCAAGATTATTAAAAGAGTAACTACTTAAATGAAATAAATTTAAAATTTGTTCTGGGGTTAAATCTTGTCCATTTTCAATTTTATTTGCTAAAAACACTTTAATTTCTTCAATAACATTAACTTGGCGACTAAAATTAATATCAATGGTATGCCCTAATTCATGAAAAATAACATTAAAAATTTCCCCAGAACTTCACCAACCATTTCGTCAAGAGTTAAATCCGTTTATTTTATGACTACAAAGCAAAATGTTTCGTTCAAGAGCAATAACTTGTTTAAATCCTTCACGATATGTAGAACCAACAACCGGACCACCATTATTATTAATTCTTAATATTCTAACAAATTCTTTAACAATATCTTTTGATCAAATATTACTAATAAAATTATAAAATTTTACTAATAGTGTTTTTAATTCTGCTTGATAATCTGGGCAAAAAGTATTAATAACTTGTTGTCATCCTTGTTTTGTTTCAGCATATCAAAAATTTGATAATTCTTCATACGAATTAAAAACTTCTTGCTCATAAAATGGCAAATCAACATCTTGTGCTTGCATCAAAAATGCATTTGTTAGATTTTTTTCAAGATATGTTGCTTGATGCTTATTAATTCATAATCCATTATAATCACGTTGATAAAATCAAGTTGAATTTGGAGCATAGTTATATTCTAAATTAATGTTGTTTTTCCCTGGCTTAGGTGGAACTTTTGGAATTACTTTAACTGGTGGTTTTGGTATTAATTGTATAAATTAGTTTTTTTCATTTTTTCATTAATAATAATTCCTTAAATTTAATATTTTTAATACTTTAACCTTATTCTTTACATACTATAAATAAAAATAAAAACATCACAAATAAATTTTGAATTTATCAAATTATTTGTAAAATTATAATAATAATTTACAAATAATTTGATAAAAAAAGTTTTTTAGCAATACTCTTGCTTTATTTACATATATGCTTTATTTTTGCTTTACCACTTGAATTAATAATTATTTTTTATCTTAAAATCACATCTTTACTATTTTTAAAAATTTTTTACAAAAAAAAAAAAAAAAAACTTGGTTAAAATAATTATATATTAAACTTATAGGAGAATTAAAATATGAAAACTGAAATTTATCACAGCATTGTTAATTGCTTAGAAAATATTAGAATCCATTTAAAATTAAGTCAATTAAAATTTGCAGCTTTTTTTGCTCTTACTCGTGAAGGCTATAGGTTAGCTATTGCTAAAGATACTAATAAAAATAAAAACTATGTTAAAATTGATTTATTAACTAACACAACTGCACATCATTAAAATAAATATTGCAAAATTTAAAATAATATATTACAATCAAATTAACTTTCAAATATAAACACTTAATTATATTGAAAGTTTCAAACTATTTATAGTTTCCTTGGACGGAACTTTTAAATGTAATTTAGTGTTTTTTTATTTGGAAGGAGTTTATAAAAATGAATAATGTTTTTATTCAAGATAATTTAACAAATAAACGTCATAATGTATTTATGAATGCTTTAAATTATGTTAAAAAAGAATATTATTTAAAAAAAGTGTTTTATGGTAATTATGTTAAAAATATTGTTTTACCACTAGAATTAGTTAATAATAATCCTCGTAATAAAATGGGAGTTAAAAATACTGGAAAAAATGATAAAAAATTGTGGAATAGTCGTATTCGCTCGCAAGGAAATTGTATTCGGAAAGCATATGAAAATTTTTGAAATTGTAAAAATTTAAGTTTTTTGACTTTAACTTATGCCGTTAATGAGAAAGATGTTAAAAAATGTAAAAATGATTTAAAGTTATTTTTTAATAATATAAATCGTTGATGAAACAATCCTATTCGTTCTAAAAATCATAAAGGAATTTTAAAATATATGTATACTTATGAGTATCAAAAACGCGGAGCAGTTCACTTTCATATCATATTAAACCAAAAAATACCTAACAGTGTTGTACAACAATACTGAAAACACGGTATTAATAAAAATATTAAAGTTCGTGCAGGTTCTAATGAAGATGTTGTTAAATATCTTGCTAAATATATTGTTAAAACTGCTAATAATGATAAGTCCCAAAATCATTATGATTTAAACATTAAAGCGTATCAATTTAGTAAAAATTGTAAAAATCCAAAGGTTAAAGTCGGTGTTATTGAATTATCTGAACAAGATTTAATTTATTCAGTTAAAGATAACTTAAATTATTTTTCTTTTTGTGATAAAAATGGTTATAAAATTGGTTTTAGTTGTGATAGTTATTATGGTTTAGATAAATTTAGAGAATTTAAAAAATATGTTTCTGCTGATAGAAAAATATTTAGAAATTTAGTTAAAAATACTAATTTTACTGTTAATAAAAATACCAATTTAAGGTGTTAAAAATAGTTTATTCGTTCAATTTCGAAATTGAATGTACAAACTTGTTAATTCAAATACGTATTTGAAGGGAGATTAATTTTATGGCAGATAGAGATGTTAAATGTAAAGAATGTGGCAAAATTTGAACTTTTACTACTAAAAATACAACTTATAATAGTTTTAGGGGTTTAGCAAAAGATACTATGATATCTTATGGTCATTATTATTTTTGCCCTGATAATAATTGTTTAGGTATGTATAAACATCGAAGACAGGATAATTGTTGTATTCATAAAAAATAAAAAAATGAGTTAAAAACTCATTAAAAAATGTGGCAATTGCCTTGGACAACAATTACCACAAATTAATTAAAACAAAAAAAACAAGTTTAGATTTATATTTTATTTGACAATTTCAATTTTTGTTGTATTATTGAATTAACTTAAACATTTAATTATGTTTGAGTTTCAAATCTTAAAAGGTTTCCTTGGACGGAACTTAAATATAATTAAATGTTTTTTTATGCTTATTTATAAACTTTATTTAAACAAAAAACACTAATTTTTTATTATAATTTTTAATTAATCATTTTTTATATTTAAGTTTCAAACCTGAAATCTTTTAAGAATCTATATAGATTTTTAAAAGAAAGGAGAAATCTTATGAATGGATTTCTAGTACAGTTGATAGATATTGCAACGGGTAAAATTATTAAAGATGACAAAGGTAATGAAAGTAAATGAGATAGTTATACATTTACACCAGTTTATTAAATTAGAAAATGGTACTGTTAAAGGTACAAAAGATTTGTCAAAATCAAAATGATTTAAAATAACTGATGAAAATTATTTAGAATTAAAACCTTATTTAATTGATGGTAATTTATTTTATGTTTCGCTTAAATGGGATGGAAAAATTAATATTGTTGAACCATATACAGAAAATTATAACGAGCAAGATTACATTAACAAATATTCTAATAATTCATCAATAACAGAAAGCAATAGTTAATATGAAACAACAATTATGTATTGTTTGTATTAATGATACTGTTTGAGAAAATGGATCTCGTTATTGTTGAAATTGTGTTAATGAAAATGTTATTTTAATTAATCAATATTATTCTAGGTTAGAAAATGACTAAGAAAAAAACAGATTGTTAAGGTTATAAATGGCAAAGAATAAAGATAAATTGATTATTAAATTAGAAAAATTAATGTTAAGGTCATATCCAGTTTCAGCAGATGAAATTACTAATGAACATTGAGCAATAGTAAAGAAAAATTAGAATGAAAAAGCAAACTAAGTTATATAAACAACGATTAAAATATTTGGTTAATGTTATACATCAATGTTTACCTACTAAAATACCATTATTTATGTTAAGAAAAGTAATTAAGTTATATCTTAATCATAATGTTATTGATATTGGTGTTATGGAAGAACAACATTTTAAGTTATTAGTAGAACAAGTAAAAAATTATATGTTAAAAATAGAAAGTGAGAATCAAAAATAATGGATATAGTTGCTATGATTTTATTAGTTTCCATAATTATTTTATTGGATATTTATGTTATTTCCTCTATGTTTTTTGATAAAAGAAAAATTAAAAAAGATAAATTACAAAATGAAAAATTAGAACTTGAAAATGAGAAATTAAAGTTAGAAATTAAAGATTTAAAAAATAAGGAGAGTGATAATTAATGACTGTTTTTGCAACAATTATTTTAATACTATCAATGTTTATGTTATTAATATTTTTAACAGTAAGTACAGTATTTAAGATTAAAAATAAATATTTAATTTGTCCGCATTGTTCTAAAAAAGTAGAATTTAAAGAATGGGGAAAACGAAAAATTAAAAAAGCAGATAAATCTGTTGAATAAGTTAATATCAATAAAATACCTTGGCAAGTATAAAAATTGATTTTAGTTTTTAGTGTTAATTACTAAAATCAAGGTTAGAGATTGCCAAGGTTTTATTATTAATAGAAAGTATTTTAAGTGAGGTGTTGTTAATGAATGCAAATTTTTTAGCAGAAGGTACTAGTCCTGACGCAAGTGTTATTAAGCAAATAGCAGATTTTGCTGGTGTTCTTGCTGATTGGGCGATTGCTTTTACTAACTGATTTATCGGTTTTTTAGGGTCACATATGTTATTAATTATTCCGTTAGTTTTAATGTTTGTGGTTTTAGGAATTGAAACAATCAGAAAGTTAATTCACGGATATTAATATTTAATAATAAACTCTAACCTTGATTTTAGTAGTTAACATTTAGGAAAGGAATAAGAAAAATGCAAAGTGTATGAGATTTATATTATGAATTTATGACTATTATTTTTGGAGTTAATCACCCTATTATTTTAGATATTGTTATATTTGTTGTATTTTTAATACTTGTTTTTGGTTTATTATTTTTAATTTTAAGCTGTATTTTTAGGTGGATAAAATAATGGACTGAAATATTTTTTTGCAACGAGTATATCGAGGTCTTTTACAAATTTTTTATTTTATTCCAAAAACTGAAATTGATAATTTTGTCGGTAGTTCTATTGATAATATTACTTATTCAGTAATTATGATAGGTATTTGATTAGTTGTTTTTTTCCTAATTTGGTTATCAATATTTATTTTATATAAAACAATTAGATTGGTGGTGTAGACATGTTTAAAATTTATTTTAATTTATTTAGAAGACAAAAGAATATTAAATTTTCTTATTGATTTGTAAATTGATTTATAGCAAATATTTTATTTTATCTTTTTATTGTTTGTTTTAATTTACAGTTTATATATTTTAGTTCTACATCAGTTACTGATATTATCCTTTTTATTTTTTTAGTAATTTTTGATATTATCTTTTTTTGGTCTTTTTTTAGTAATCTTTTTCAAACACGAAAATTGATTAAAATTATTAAAAGTAGTCCAATATCAATTATTAATGGTGCTTTGGGTACTGGTAAAACTTTATTGATGACTTATTTATCGCAAATTGCTAAGTTTGACAATGTTTATTCTAATTATTTTATTAATGATGAAAAAATAGGAGTTTTAGGTTTAAATCATTTAGATTTTAAAAATAAAAATTATAAAATACCGCCAAATGATAGTTTAATTTTGTTTGATGAAATATTTTTGTATATGAATGGTGCTAAACCGGAAGAAAATAATAAAAAGTTTAGCGGTTTAATTCCATATTTTTTGTTATGTCGTCAGTTTGATAATAATATTGTTTTTGCTGGACAACGAATTAATCAAAATTGAGTGGAATATAGAGAGATTGCTAATATGATTATTGTTCCTATGCAGTGTATTAAACCTAGTATATTTTTTCCTTATTTTAAAATGAAAATAGGTTTTTTTGATGACTTAGATGATTATTTAGTATGAAAAACAGAAACAGTTAAACGAACAGCAAACGGTAAAAGAGTTCGTAAAAAGTCTAATAAAGATATTGGTATTAATTTTGTTAAGATAACAATTCCTTTGTCTATTGCTATGCAATATGATAGTAAATATTTAAAATTTGTGCGTGATTTAAAAAATGATAAAGTACCAAGTTATATTAAACAAAATTGACCTAGTATTGTTAAAAAAGATATTACAATTAATGAATTACGAGAAATGGGTATGGAACATTTATTAAAGAATTTGGGGGAATTAGAAAATGATTAATTTACTTGCTAATGATGTATGAAATGGTGCCATTAATGTTGTAGTCGATATTTTTATGAAAATTATGGATTGAATGTGAGCATTAAAATTGCCTGGTACAAATATTCCTTTATTTGTAATTTGAGTAATTGGTGGTGTTATAAATGTTATTTTGTTATTAGTTAATAGTTCTCGTGGTTTAAGTTCAGTTTCTCGTTCATCTTTACAAGCAAGTAAGCAAATATCTAAGGGGGTTAAAAATATAAGTAATGATTCTAAAAGTGATAATAAGGAGAGTAATAAATAATGATTAAGTTAATATTTTTCTTTGTTATTGGTTTAACTGTTGGTTTTGGTTTTATTGCTAATATTGTTATGGCAACAGATTTAGGTTTTTCAACTGTTAAACATTATTTAGAATCTGCTAACGATTTTTATAAATTGGTAGCACATTTATTTATTATTGCGACACATCCTATTTTTCAGTTATATATTGCGTTTGGAATTATCATTATGGGAATTAGACTTATTTTTATTGCATAGGAGGTTAAAACAATGCGAAAACGATTATTAGATGTATTTATTGTTTTTTATTTAATATTTGGTTGAATATTTCTTTTTTGTGGTACTGTAACAACTAATAATTTTAGCAATACCTATAAATTGTATTTAAAAAATAATGATACTTTTAAAGAATTAACTTATGACAAAGCAAATGAATATGATTTTCAGTCTACTTTAATGCTACGACAAGACTATTTTATGCAAGGTTTAGATCCTAGTAATTATGCATTTAGTTTTGGTATTAAATTGGGTGGTTGAGATGGTTTAAGTGCTGATAAAAATGATAATAATTATTGATTTAAACTTTTTACAACAAATTATAGGAGTTATGAAATTACTTGAAATTCACAAGATATTTCAAAGGGATGACAAGGAAAATTAATTTTAGATAATGATAGTACTGGTAGATTTTTAAAAATTATTGTTTATAAAAATAAAATAAAATATGATTTTATTTTTAATATAGATATATTTGAATATTTATTTTTTCCTATTGTTTCCAATCAAAGTTATAGACATTTTGATTTGAATTATTTAATTTTTAATTCTAATTATAAAAATTTAATTAATATGGATATTATTAAAAATTCTAATTCTCAATATTTTATTAATGATGTTAAGCAAGATACTTTTTCTTTGGAAAGTTTTTTTCAAATTTTAGATTATTTTTATTCTAATATTTTAAGAGTTATATTTGATATTTCTAATTTTAAAGAATTTATTTATTTTAATTCTTCTAACGAGAATACTGGTTTTGCTTTTTTTGTAAAAAATGGTTTTTTATTATATCCAAAATCAATGCTTTTTAATATTTTAAGATTCCCTGATTTATCAGCAACTTATTTAAACCCAATAGTTAATTTATATAATGCTTATAATATAAATGTTAATCAAAATTATTATTCTTTTTTTTCAAATTGACAATATCAAACTGATATTTTGCCTTCTAATAATGATAAGTATACTCAATCAATAAAATTATTAGATATGACAGATAAATCAAAATATCAAGGTTTTAATTTGATTACTTTTAATGCTATTAATATTGGTAAAGATAGTTCTATTTCAGTTAATGGTTTTAATTTTAGCCTTTATAATGCTACTGATTGAAATAATGAAATTAATAATGGTAATATTTGACGAATACCATATAAAAGTTGTAGTTGATATAATTTAGCGTGTCATATACAAAATGCGGCGATTTGATTGGTAAATAATTTGCCTGGTATGAAAGATGTATATAATTTTATTAATGGGATAGTACATGTATTTAGCAATGTGTCTGAGTTGTTTAATAATATTGGTAATTTATTTGCCTTTGATATTACATTTAAGATTATGTTAAGTTCTATTTTAGTGTTAGCGATGGTTAATGGACTTTTACGCTATTTTTAGTAGTAAAAATAATGTTGTTAAGAAAAAAAGTAAGGTGGTGCGATGGTTTATCACGCACCACCTTACTTAAAGGGGTAAAAGTCGCGGAGCGACTTAGGGGCAACGCCCCTTTACTTGATTCATATTTTATCAACAATTTTATACAACTTAGAAAATTATGATTTATGAAAAAAAAAATCAACTTTAATTATTGAGGAAATTAATTCCTGTTTTACCAAATATTACCAAAAATTAATTTCTTTCCAGTAGTTTGCTAAAAATATTTAGCAAATTTTTAGTTAAACTTTTTATTAAATTACTACAGAAAGGAGAAATTTATCATTAATTACAAAAATAATAGAAACTTGTTAAAGAAAAACAATAGAAAGGAGGTTCATTATGACAAATACCCAATTATTTTTTCAACACTTTGGTCTAGAATTATTTGGTACAATGATATTAATAATTTTAGGTAATGGTGTTGTTGCCAATATTTTGTTAAAAAAGACTAAAGGAAATGGCCAAGGGTTTTTTGCAATTACGGCTGGTTGAGGATTTGCTGTTTTAATTGGAGCAATGATTAGTAGTGCTTTGCATGGCGTTGCTCATTTAAACCCAGCTGTTACTATCGCCATGGTTGTTCAACGAACTTTTTTTGTTGACAATGGTTGATTTTTATTGCCTGCCTTATTACTAGGGCAAATTGTTGGAGCAGTTATTGGTCAAATTATTGTTGATGTATTTTATTGAAAACACATTAAAGATACAGTAACTGATAATCCTGACTTTATTCTTGCAATGCATGCGACAGGGCCAACTCATCGTAACCCATTTTTTAACTTTTTTGCAGAATTTATTGGAACTTTTGTCTTAATTGCCGCAATATTAGCAATTGGAAAATATAGTAGTGGCAACTTAGGACCATTTGCACCATTTTTTGTTGGTCTAACAGTCTTTGGAATTGGTTTATCATTAGGGGGAACAACCGGCTATGCAATTAATCCAGTGCGTGATTTAATTCCAAGAATTGTTCATTTTGTATTACCGCTTAAAAACAAAGGGACATCAGATTGAAGTTATAGTTGAATTCCAGTTATCGCTCCAATCACAGCAGGAGTTGTAACTAGCGGAATCTTTTTATTATTTTAGTATTATTCAATGGAAAGGATACCTCTTATTATGGGAAATAAACCAACTTATGATGTTTGTATCATTGGTGGTGGTGTCATTGGAGCTGCGATTAGTCGCGAATTAAGTCGTTATCAATTAAAAACCATTACCATTGAAAAAAATAAAAAGGTAGCAATGGAAACATCAGCTGGAAATTCTGGAGTTATTCACGGTGGATTTGATCCAACTCCGGGAAAATTAACAGCAAAATTAAATATTGAAGGACACAAACTTTATCAAACTATTTTTAAGGAATTAAATATTCCCCACCAACAAGTTAATTCATTAGTAATTGCTTTTACTGCGGAGGAACAAGAACACTTACAAATGCTATATGAACGAGGAATAACGAATCATGTTAATCCAAAAGATTTACGCTTAATCGACCAAGCAGAAGTTAAAACATTAGAACCAAATATTAGTAATCAGGTTCTTAGTGCTTTACTATGTACTTCATCTTGGGTTGTTGATCCAGTTATTTTAACAAAAAGTTTTTTTTCAAATAGTATTAAAAATCATCAAGAATTAGTGTTGGACCATCTTGTTACAAATATTAAATATCATCCAGAACAAAGTCACTTTGAAATTACAAGTTTACATCATAATCAAACAATAACTTATTTTGCAAAATACTTAATTAATGCTGCTGGTCACTATTGTGATATTTTAGCAGCCCAAGCAGGTTATCCTGATTATGAATTAGTAACAAAGCGAGGAGAATACCGTGTTTTGGAAAAAAGTGAAGGAAATTTAGTTAATAATATTATCTTTATGGTTCCAACTATTCACGGAAAAGGTGTCATTGTCGCACCAATGTTAGATGGCCATCTGCTAGTCGGACCAACAGCAGAAGATAATGTTCCAAAAGCAGAAACACGCTTAGTAACAACAGCAATGTATGAAAAAATTGGACAAATTGGAGTTAAAATTATTCCTAACCTTAAAATGGAAAAAACTTGTCAAACCTTTGCTGGATCGCGTCCAATTGAACCACTTTCAAAAGATTTTTATTTAAAACCAGCACATGATAATCCAAAATTTATTAATGTTGCTGGAACAAAATCACCTGGTTTAAGCAGTGCTCCAGCCATTGCTAAATATATTTGTCATTTACTATCTGATGCTGGTTGTCAATTAGTAAAAAACCCGGATTTTGATCCAATTCAATTAGAAATTATTCCAACAATTTAAAAAAGGAGCAAACTATAATGTCAAAATATATTATCAGTCTTGATGAAGGAACCACAAGCTGTCGTACTCTTGTTATTAATCAACAAGGTGAAATCATTTCTAGTGATGCCTTAGAATTTAGCCAAATTTTTCCTAGAGCTGGTTGAGTTGAACATGATGCTGTTGAAATTTGAAACTCGCAACGAACAACTCTTGTTCAATCGTTAAATAAAGCAAAAATAAAACCAAGTGAAATTGCCGGAATTGGTATTACCAATCAACGTGAAACAGTAGTTATGTGAGATAAACGCTCAGGATTACCAATTTATAATGCTATTGTCTGACAAGATCGTAGAACAGCCGCTTATTGTGATGAATTAATTGCGGAAGGAAAAAGTGATCTTATTCAAGCAAAAACTGGTTTAGTAATTAACCCATATTTTTCAGCAACAAAAATCAAATGAATTTTAGACAATGTTGAAGGTGCACGCCAATTAGCAAAAGAAAATAATCTTTTATTTGGGACAATTGATACTTGACTAATTTATCGTCTAACAGGAGGTAAAATTCATATCACTGACTCAACTAATGCTAGTCGGACAATGCTATTCAATATTCATACTAAACAATGAGATGATGAACTATTAACTTTACTAGATATTCCAAAAAATATTTTACCAATGGTAAAATCATCATCAGAAATTTATGGTTATACTTTCCCCGGTTTATTAAGTAAAGAAACTGATATCCAAATTCCAATTGCAAGTGCTATTGGTGACCAACAAGCTGCTTTATTTGGTCAATTATGTTTAGAACCAGGGGAAGTTAAAAACACTTATGGAACGGGATGTTTTATTTTAATGAATACTGGTGAAAAACCAGTTACATCAAAAAATGGTTTATTAACAACCATTGCGCTAGATTATCAAAACAAAATTACTTATGCCTTAGAAGGGTCAGTCTTTGTTGCTGGCGCTGCTATTCAATGACTTCGTGATCAAATTAAAATTGTTTATCATGCTAGTGAAACAGATTGATATACTAATCTTGTTCAAGATGACCAGCAAGTTTATGTGGTTCCTTCCTTTACCGGGTTAGGATCACCTTACTGAGATTCTTATTCACGGGGAGCAATTTTTGGATTAGAACGAGGAACAAAGCGCGAACATTTAGTTAAAGCAACATTAGAATCACTAGCTTACCAATCATATGATGTTATTACTGCAATGGCTGAAGATTTACAACAACCAATTAAACGAATTAAAGTTGATGGTGGCGCTAGTCGGAATGAATATTTAATGCAATTCCAAGCTGATATTTCACAAGTAGAAGTAATTCGACCTCAAAATATTGAAACAACAGCTATGGGAGCTGCTTTTCTAGCCGGATTAGCTGTTGGATTCTGAACATCACCAACAGAAATTAAAAAAATATTAGTAGTTGGAAAAAAATATCATGCTAAATTAAAACAAGAAATTGTTACAAAATTATTAAAAGGGTGAAAAGTTGCTGTTAAGCGTACTTTAAACTGATTAAAAGATATTGAATAAATTAATACATTTATTTATTGTAAGTAAGTTAAAATATTTTTAATCTTAAATTAAACACATATGATATAAAATTTTATAGAACATTTACAAGTCTAAGGTAAATAATTCTTTAAAAATAGGGTTGTTTTTAACTTCATTTATGAATACAACAACTTTATCATAATTAATTTCCAAATTTTTCTTTTCATTATTTAAATTAATATCCATAATTTTAATTTTACTATTAATTTGTTTTTTTAAATTATTATTCTCCAGTTTCATTTTTATTACCCCTTTTCAATAAAAATTGTGTTTGTGATAATCGTGTTAAAACATCAGTAGCCATACCAATTAAATCTATGTTTTTTATATTTTCATATCACTTATAATAAACTAAACTATGTATAACTGACTCAATTTTTTTAGGTAATATTTTTGGCCAAGTCTTTCTATTAAGTTCATATCCATACCTATTTTTAAATAGTGAGTAAATAATCGTAAATTCTTTTTTGAAAAAAAACAAAAATAATGTCTTCTCAAATTTTAGTTTATTCATAGACCATTCCTTTCATTTTTTTGTAAAGCGATTATATCATCTTTTTCCTAACCAAAAGATTAATTATTTACAATTTACATATTTAATTAAATTTTTCCTAAAAACTTAAATAAGTTTAAATTCTATTTTTTTTAATAAAAATCATTTGCCATCACTGTCATAACCACTGTTTTTCTCATTATCCTTGGGGAAAAATCAGAAACTATACCCTAAACCATAATAACCAAATTTCAAAACATTGTTATATATGCTGTCATAATATTTTATTTCCATCATTAAAGATTTTTGATTTTTAATTCAATTAATGCTGTACTTCGAACTATTGGATGATATATAATTGTATCAAGGTGTTGGATTTTGTAATGACCTTTGATAACGATTAAAAATATAATTTTCGAACATTGGACCATAATGGAAATATTTGCTTGATTTACTATAATAATTTGACAGTATTGAATTAAATATATCTTGGTCTATCTTAAAAACAAGTTTACTATTATATTTTTCTAATTGATAATAATGTCAAAAATCCATTGTTACTTTCACAAATTCTTCCAATTGTTGATCAAATTGCGTTTTTAATATCGTGAAATAACTTTTTTCTTTCAAGTTTATGTAAGAGAAATTATTTTTAAATAGTAAATTTTCAATCATAAAATTTTTTGGAATAAACCATCCTATTTCGTTTAAAACATAATAACCATCTTCAATTTGAATATTTTCAAAATCAATCATTTTCTCTTTATAAAATGAAAGAAAATTTTGTCACGTTAATTGCTGTGGGTCATAACCCTCACCGGCCCACGTTAAAACAGAATTATGCTTATAAAAATATGAATATTTGTGCAAGGCAGAAGCATTATCTCTTATCCTTGGTAAAGTGAAACTAATATGATGCTGAAACAAAATATTCCTGTCCTTTAATTCTTTGCTAATTATTGATCAAACAATATCCTTGTTTATACTAGATTGCTCAGATATAATTCGATAGTTTTTGACTTTAAAAATAGTATCAAGAAAATTAACAAAATAATTTTCAACTTTATCCTGAATATTATTTAGAACTTCAGAATCATTTGTTGTAGTTATTGAAACTTGAATGTTATCCTGCGATGATATTCCTTTAAAACGCACTTCATAAGGAATATTAACCTGGACTGTAATTCCTAATACTGCTTGGGGAGTATCTGCTAATAGTTTTGCTATCTTATCAAAATTGATATTATATAAATCAAATGAAATGTCATTTTCTCCTAAGAATAATGGCATTGTATCAACGTAATAATTTGAATATCGATCTCGTAAATGTTGATTCAAATTATTAAACTCTGCTTTAAAACCAACAAGCAACTGATTTAAAAAACCATATTCACTAATTGCTGTGCTCGTTAAAGTTAAGAAGCCATCATTTTTTGCTTTTACCTCTGCGACTAGTTCTTCAAATGATGATATTTGCTCTGGATAATCCTTAATAATATCAATCATTGCCTTTGTTTGCCATCATGGTAATAAAGTTTCCTTTGTTTCCTTTTTTATTTGATTTAAAATTTCAAGATCTTGATTGCGATCTAACTCATCGTTATCATCAAGCTCATGTTTTGCTCGCGCTGTACAACTAACAACACCTAAACTACTACCGAAACCTAAAACAAAAACACTAAAAAGTGTTAATAACCGTTTCATCTAATTGTCACCTTCCTTTTGTGTGATACTCATAATTATACTTAAAAAAAAAGTACCCTAGTACCTTTGAGCAAATCAAGTTGCACTTGCATTTACAATTTACAAATAAAAAGAATTATATAGTCTATAATTCCTAATTAATTTTTAACTAATTTATTTGATATTTATTTATTATTTCATTTGTAAAAAATCTATTTAATATTTTTCAATTATCTGTTTGTTTTTCTTCTTGTGTCGCTAAAATTCAATAAGCAAAAGCTTCGGCAAAAAATTCACAATTATCATTTCCTTTATCACGATAATAAGGAGTTTTAAATAAAACATCAAATGTATTATTTATTAATTCACTCAATAAATTTGGTTCTTCTATTTCACCATTAAATTGGGCATATTGCGATTTTAGAAAAGAATAAGCAAGTTCTTTTTTATTTTCTCAAGATTCATCTTTTTTGTTCTTTTCTTTTGCTAAATATGTAATTAAATAATCACTTGGTCAAATATCATAATACATTTTATCTTCATTTAAAAATAAAGTGCTTCAACTAATACCATTTTTAATTAAATTTCGTTGTTCATTTTTAAACGAAATATAAAATTCAAGTGCATGTCCAAATTCATGGACAATCATATGTATATTATCATTACTTGAAAACATATTCATTGGTTTTATTTGTTCTATAATTTTATCATCAAGATAAATTACATCTTTTAAAAAACACATTGAATTATAATATAAAATATCATTTCCTGTCCAAACAAAATGTTTATAATTAGATCCAGAAGCACCATTAAAATCAAGTGTTCTAATTATACTTTTAATTAAATTAAATATACTTTGTGAAAATAAATTTTCATAAATAAAATAATTATCTGTTTCACCATCAACAACATTTATTCGATCAAATAAACTATTTAAAGTATTTAAGTGATAAATATTAACAAATTTATTAATAAAATTAACAAATTTAGCTTCAAACTTTTCTTTTTTATCCTTATCTAAATTTAATACTGCTGCTTT
Source organism: Spiroplasma melliferum KC3 (assembly GCF_000236085.2). Taxonomy (NCBI): domain Bacteria; kingdom Bacillati; phylum Mycoplasmatota; class Mollicutes; order Entomoplasmatales; family Spiroplasmataceae; genus Spiroplasma; species Spiroplasma melliferum. The sequence goes on from NZ_AGBZ02000001.1 coordinate 146,097, forward strand.
AAATTCCGAAATCTTTACTTGATTTTTTTCAAAAATTTCAAAAATTTCTTCTATATTTTTAAAACCATTGTTCTGTAAAATATTTTTATCATTATTAATAAGTTCTTGTTTATGATATATACTAGCGGCACTAACAGTTGGTATTGCACTACCTGCAATTGTTACTATTCCAATTAAACTTAAAATTTTTTTCATTTTATAATTTCCTTTCATTCATTTTCATAGTTAATTCTAAAAATAATTGTAGCAAATTTTTATTTTATGTTATTATTAAATTAATAGATTTGTTGCACTTGCATTTACAGTTTACATTTATAATAAAAAAATAACCTTGTAAGGTTATTTTTTTAAATCCGCAACATGTTTTTTTAAATTATAAAATGTTTTAATTCCATCATATTCAGCTACTTTTCCCAGTTCATCTTCAATTGCTAATAAACGATTATATTTTGCAATTCTATCACTTCGTGACATACTTCCTGTTTTAATTTGACCAGTATTTAAAGCGACTGCTAAATCAGCAATTGTTGAATCTTCGGTTTCTCCTGAACGATGTGAAACAACTGCCGTTCAACCTGCTTTTTGTGCTAATTGAATTGTATCAATTGTTTCAGTTACTGTTCCAATTTGGTTTAATTTAATTAAAACAGAATTTGCGGCATTACGAGCAATTCCTTCTGCTGTAATTTTTGGATTTGTAACAAATAAGTCATCACCAACAATTTGAATTTTATGCCCCATTGTTTTTACTTGCAATTCAAAACCAGCTCAATCACCTTCTGCTAAACCATCTTCAATTGAAATAATTGGGTATTTATCAACTAACTTGTCTAAATATTTAATTAATTCTTCTGTTGTCATTGCATATTCTTTACCTGTAACTTTTTCAATTTTCTTAAAGTGATATTTTTTATCATCAAAATATAATTCTGATGAAGCACAATCCATTGCAATCATAACACCATCTTTGCCTGGTTTATATCCTGCTGCTTCAATTGCTTCAACAATTAAATCTAATGCAACTTCGGCTGGTGTTTTTGCTTGAAATGAAGTTAAAGTTTGATCTTTATATGCTCAATTAAAATGCGGAGCAAAACCACCTTCATCACCAACAGCTGTAATATCACCTTTATCGTGTAAGATTTTCTTTAAAGTATGGAAAATTTCTGATGACCATCTTAAAGCTTCTTTAAAAGTTTCAGCCCCAACTGGCATAATCATAAATTCTTGGAAATCAATTGCACTATCAGCATGCTCTCCTCCATTAATAATATTTAACATTGGAACTGGCAGTTTTTTCCCATTAACACCACCCAAATATTTATATAATGGCATTTCTAATTCAGAAGCTGCTGCTTTGGCAACAGCCATTGACACTCCTAACATTGCATTAGCACCTAAATTCTTTTTAAAATCAGTTCCATCTAACGCAATCATGGCATGATCAATTTCAACTTGGTTTGTTACTTCCATTCCAACAAGTTGTTCTGCAATTTTTGTATTAACATTCCCAACTGCTTTTAAAACACCTTTCCCTTGGTAACGTCCTTTATCACCATCTCTTAATTCTAATGCTTCACGACTTCCAGTTGAAGCTCCTGATGGTACCATTGCTGAACCATATCCGCCAAATTCTGTTCAAACTTCAACTTGAACAGTTGGATTTCCTCGTGAATCAATTACTTCACGAGCATTAATTTTCTCAATTCTCGACATAATTTTGTACTCTCCTTCTAAGTATATAATGTTATTATATTATTTGTTCAAAAAATAGTAAACAAAATCGGTTGAAAATCCATGAAAAAATACTACTTTTATTGTTTTTCTTTTGGAAAAACTAAAATATTTGCTATGATATTACTAAATACATTATCAAATTTGAACAAGAAAGGAAAACATATGGAACAAAAAAAACCAACAATTGTTTCAGGCATTACTGCCACAGGGCAATTAACATTAGGGAATTATATTGGAGCGATAAAAAATTTTATTGAATTACAAGAAGATAATAATTTAATTATTTTTGTGGCAAACTTACATGCAATTACAATTCCAATTAGTAAAGAAGAATTACGAAATAACATTAAAAATATGATTGCATTATATTATGCATGTGGTTTAGACCCACAAAAAGCAATTATTTTTGTTCAATCAGATGTCTTAGAAGTTACCTTATTGGCACATATTTTATTGTGTAACACAACTGTCGGGGAATTATCACGAATGACACAATTTAAAGACAAATCAAGCAAAATGAAAGCAGAAAATGGAACCGAATTTATTCCAACTGGATTATTAACTTATCCGACTTTAATGGCCGCAGATATTTTATTATATGATGCTGATTTAGTTCCAGTTGGAAAGGACCAAAAACAACACATTGAATTAACACGAAATATTGCCGAACGAATGAATAATCGTTATCAACAAAATTTATTTAAAATTCCAACCGACTTCATTCCACCAATTGGTGGCAAAATTATGGATTTACAAAATCCAACCAAAAAAATGAGTAAGTCTTCAAACGACCCCAAGTCCTTTATCAGTTTATTAGATTCACCTGAATTAATTCGAAAAAAAATCCGTAGTGCAGTAACTGATTCAGAAGGAAAAATTGCTTATAATCCTGACCAAAAACCAGGGGTGAGTAATCTTTTAACAATCTATGCTGTTTTAAAAAAAATAACAATTGAAGCAGCTGTTAAGGAATTTGTTCAACAAGATTATGGGCAATTAAAAGAACAAGTTGCCAATGCAATTATTGAAACTTTAGAACCAATTCAAAAAAAATACCACAAATTAATGCAGGACCAAACAATTGATGAATTAATTAATTTGGGAGCAACAAAAGCACGAGTAATTGCTAATAAAAAAATAACAAAAGTTAAAAATGTTGTTGGATTAAATTATCAAAAGAAGTAGCATTTAAATAAAAATAGACACATAAAGTATAAAACTTATGTGTCTATTTTTTGTCATATTTAATTCTGAATTTGATATTTTAATTCATTTAATTCTCAAATATAATTCCCATTTTGGTCAGTGACTTTAAAATTAAATTTTCCACTTTGATTAACTTTACTAGTATCTAACTGATCAAAATGAAAAGCAATTTTATTTTTTAAATAAGAATATAACTTATCAATATTTTCAATTGTTTTAATATTACTAATTTTAAAATTATTTGAATCACTATAAACATTTGTTAACCATAATTTAATAATTTCTTCTGTTGTCATATTTTGTTTAAAAGTAAAAGTTGGATGATTCTGAATATAATTAATTAAGTATTCTTGCAAGTCTTTGTTAAGTTCATAACTTCAAAAAACATTTGAATTTAAATTAATTGTTAAATAATAAATTGTTGTTAAAAAATGGTTACCATCTAAAGTATATTCTTCCATTGTTGTTTGCCCCGTAGTATAAGTATACTCGGTTGTATCATGAATTAACGAAAACAAAATAAAATCACGATATAACTGGTCAGGTGTTGGTAAATATGTTGGCATAGCTGCAATATATGTTTTAAATAAAACATTAGCCGTTGGTAACTCAAATGCTGGAACATTTGAAGGATTATTAAAATTATAATTAATAATTGGTCATAAAGTATGAGCTTCTCTTTCTTTTGTAAAAGTTGTAAAAATTGTATCATCATCTTGATGTTTTACCAAATACTCGCCTTCGTCATTAATGGGTTGCAACATAAAATTTGCTAAAAACTTACTAACTGCTGGTTGCAATGTTGAATCTTGTGATGGAATATAATATTGTTTTGGATAAGTACAACTAATAGTTAAGAGACTTGGAGTTATAAACATTATTATAGTTCCAAGAAGACTAAGTATTTTTTTCATCGAATCATTCCTTTTGATAAACTTTCTTTTAAATTATAACAAAAAATAGCAATTAAAAATTAAAATTATTTGGATCAGCTCCTAGTCTTACCTGTGGTAAAGCAAATAATGCTGTCATATCTTCATCATCTAACATAAAATCATCTAGCTCAGTATTAGCAATAATACGTTCCTTATGTGTTGATTTTGGAATAACAACAATATTTTGTTGAATTGCTCATTTTAAACAGATTTGGGCAGGATTTTTCTGGTGTTTTTCTGCAATTTTAAGAACAGTTGAATTTGTCATACATTGTCCTTGCATTAAAGTTGCTCATGATTCAATAATAATGTTGTTTTCTTGACAAAACTTAACAACATCGGTGTTATTTAAACCAGGATGAAGTTCAACTTGATTAACCATTGGTTTTATTTCACTAATTGCCATTAACTCTTGTAAATGAGAAACTTCAAAGTTGCTAACCCCAATTGCTCGAATTTTTTTTGCTCCATAAGCTGTTTCTAACGCACGGAAACATTCATTTCGATCGGCAGTTGGTCAATGAACTAAACATAAATCTAAATAATCAGTATCTAACCGTTTTAGTATGTTATCGATTTCTTGTAATGCCGCATCATACTTATGATTAGCATTTCAAATTTTACTTGTTAAAAAGATTTCTTTTCGTGGAACACCACTATCTTTGATTGCCTTGCTAATTAATTCTTCATTTCCATAGATTTGAGCGGTATCAATATGACGATAACCATTTTGTAATGCTGTAATAATAGCTTGATAAACTTCATGCTCATCAGTCATTTTATACGTTCCTAAACCAATTAATGGGATTTCAACACCATTGAAAAGTTTTAATTTTGTTGTCAGTGCTTTCATTTTTATACTTCCTTTCCTTTTGTTGGCCTTTGTATAATTATAACTTTAATTAAAATCAATAACAAGAAAAACAAACCTAAAGTGCTTTCAATGGTTAATTCAAAATTTATTAAAAATATCTTATTTCTAAGATATTTTTCTTTCATAGTTATTTGTTTTAATCTACTGGTTGTTCTAATTGTTGTTCATTTAAAATTTTTTGATATTGAATATGAATCTTATTATGTGTGGTATTTAATTGTTCAATACTAGTATTAAATTTTACAAAATTTTTCGTAAACTCTTGTCAACGTTCAACCCAACGCTCAAATTCGCCTTTTATTTTTAATAAATTAGTTTTAATAGCCTCAATATTTTGGTTAAAAGCAACTTCCCGCATATGTTTTTCTAAAACAAATAAAATTGCTGATAATGTTGTTGGTGAAGTAACTCATACACGTTTTTTAAATGCAAAAGTAATAATATCGTCTGGAAATTGGCCATAAATAAATGCAAATAAATCTTCGGAAGGAACAAACATAATTGCACTTGAAATTTCATTTTCAAGATTAATATATTTAGCAACTTCATTAATTCGGTCTTTTAAATCTTGTTTAAAAAGATTTAAATATTTATTTTTAATTGTTGTATCACTTACTTCTAAGTATTTGTTATAGTTTGATAATGGAAATTTTGCATCAATAGCAATATTTTCTTTTGCTCCCCCAGTTTTAACTAATGCATCAACAACAGTTCCTGTTGGCAATTTATATTGGCGCTCTCATCCTTGATGTCCTTCTCCATACATATCACTTAAAACTTTTTCTAATAAATATTCACCTAAATTACCACGTTTCTTATTATTTAAGAAGATATCATTTAAAGTCTTAACTTTTGTTTCAACTTCTTTTAATGTTGTCGTTGATTCTTTTAAAACTTTTAAATTTGATAAAACATCAGTAAAAGACTTTGAAATAATTTCACCTTGATGGCTTAAATTATTTTTTAAATCCGTATCTTGCTTTGACAAGTTATTTTTAAAATTATTTAATCCTTCGTTTAAAATCGCTAAGTTTCGATTAAATTCAGTATCATTTTTAACTGAATTTGTTTGAAATTCACTAATTAAAGTTAATAATTCCCTTTTTTGTTCAGAAAGTTGATTTTGCAATCCTAATCCTTGTTTCTCTAATAATTCTTTTGATGCTTGAATGTCTTTCTGTAATAATGCTGAATCATTATTTACAAGTGGTTTTTTATGTGTTTTTACTAAATAAATTATTAGAAAACTAACTAAAATAACTAAGATAATTCCTAGTAAAACATATGAAATTGTTGTCATTGTATTCCCCCTAAATATTTTAATGTTCTATTTTATTCCGCAATAATTTTAATTATAGCCTGTTCAAACAAAAAAATAAACTCATTAATCTTATGAGTTTATTTTCTTTTATTCAAATGTAACATCTAATTTATAAGCTGGGATTTTTGTCATTATAGAAGCTAACATATCAGAAGCAGCTAGAATTTTTGACCCTGGTTTAGCTTCAACAATTGCTCCTTTGCCATCTTCATTAAAAGTTACTCAAAGTTCATTATATCAAATTTCATTATACTGATCAGCAAATTCTTTTCCTAACAACTTGGCAACAAGATCATAACGAAGTTTGTTTTCAGTTTCTTTTGTATAAGTTTCATTTAATTTAACCGGGATTAGATTTTTCGTTGGTTTAATATTATCTTGCGTTAAAAACTTCCGTGGTGTTGTTGTATTAACTTTAAAGTTGGCAGTTAGTGTTGAACGATTAATAACATGCTCAACCTTAGTTGTAATTTTTAAAGTACCTTCCCCATTTTCTTGATTAATTGATAAGTCAATGCCACCGTCTAATGCTCCCATCATCGCTTTTAACATTGCATCTTTATATAAACTTGCAAACCGATTACGATCTCCAACAAACTCCATAATGGCTGCTGTCATATTCATAGTTGTACCTTCAGGATTTTTCTTATAATCTGCTCAGACTGCAGCATCAATATAAATATCACCAATATTTTCCAATGGAAATGCCTGCGAAAATGTAATTGGTTCATTAATAATTTCAACTGGTGAACCAGTAAAATTACCACCTGGTTTTGGTGCAATTACTCATTGACTAATTTCTTGATCAAAGTTTACTTCAACATCTGAAAAAGTAAAATTTGTTCCATTTAAACTATTAATAACAGTTAATACTTCATCTACGGTTAATTTTTTCCCAGAACCATTATCATATGGCAATGAAGTAACAGTAATCATTTTATTAATATCATTTGTTGTTCATTTTAAATCAACTTTTTTTGTTAAAAATGGGCGATTTGGAGCATCTGGCATAAAACGAATAGTTGCTGTTTTCATCCCTGGTGCTAAATCAACATCTAAGTTATCAACATCATAACCTGCTTTTTTTAAATTTGCCTTAATACTACCAACAGTTGGTACTCCTGTCGTATCAATTTCACCCCCAGTTTGAGGACTACGACATGCAACTGCCGTACCAATAATTGGGGTTGATACTGATATTGATGCTAAAATCATCATTAATTTTTTCATTATTTTCTTCTCCTTTATTTTTTTCAATAATTTTTATTACATAGTTAATATTAATTAATTTTAAAAAGATCACTTTATTAAAATTTTAACAATAATAAATTTTTTGCTTGTGGTGGTGTCGTTTCCTTTTTGAAAAGTATTAACCGATATGTTTTAATAATATTTGCAATAATAAATGAAATAATAATTAGTTTTTTTAATAAAAAAATAACTAAAATATTAATTCGATACCGCATAAAAAGATACGGTTCTAAAATATTTAAAAATAACGTTAAATTAAGAAACGGATTAAAATAAATTAAATCATTAATCTTATACCAATAAATTAAATAAATCCGCAATGTAACTAAAGCAACAAAAAAGGTAATAATAAATAATCCATAAAAGAAATAAAACGAAATTAAAATTGCTTGATAAAGTTGAAAATAAAATTGTGTAAAACGACTAAGTAACCCTGTTATCGCAATATTTCAATAAATAGTATATGATAATCAAAAAATATTTGCTAATCATAATAAAATTACAATAACATTAACTTTTCAAATACTATCTCATTGCAAGATGATCCGTTTATAATGCTTAAAATCACTTAAAATTTGGATTAAAACAGCTAAGAAAAATAAAAAAGCTCCCGTTATTAAAACAATATAAGTTAAATTTAATGAGATACTAACAAATGCCCAATTTGTATAATGTGAAACAAAATAAGGTAAAAATAACGAGATTCCGAAATATAAAATAAACAAAATAAAATATATATTAAAAAATACTTGAAAATACTTTTTGAAATCTGTTCTCATTTTAATCACCCACATATATTTGCTTTTTATTTTGATTATATCCCTCGCTATATTTAATTAAAAACCCTATTGTGAACCAATAATTAAAGCAATTATAATTATCATCTTAATTATTAATAACATGTTCTGAATAATTATACCGTGAAAAGTTTTAAAATTAAAATTAAAATTTTATTTTTTAATGTAAACTGTAATATGAAGTGCAACAAATCAACTCAGAAAGGAGTTGATTTTTTAATGGAAAGAAAACATTATTTTATTTTGCGGTCCTTAGTAACTAAGTATGGAAAAGATAATGTTATTAATACTGTTAATAAGATAGTAACTAATAATGTAAAAGAAGATGAATAAATTATCCGCGTAATTTATTAGCGGTAATTTATTCAATATTGTTTATTTTGAGCGTAGCGAACACGCGAAGCGTGTCGCGCGAGCTAAATTTCTAGGAGGAATTAAGTTATGCCAGTATGGTTAACATGAATATTTAGTATTGTTATTATTTTAGGAATTCTTGCTTGAATTGGTTTATCAATTTATCAAAAAATTCGTCAAATTCAAGGAAAGAAAAAAGATAAAAAACAAATTAAAAATAAGGAGGATAAAGAATAATGTTAGGTATGTATTTAACAACAGCTATTAATTTTCTAGCTGCAGATACTCCTACTATTTCAGGTGGAATGGATTCTATTTGAACTGGATTGGGTAATGCGATGATGAAAGTTAAAGACGCTGTTTATGCTGTGTTACCACAATTAATGACCTTTTTAGGTGATGCGTGAATTATTTTGATTCCGTTTGGAATTTGAGTAATTATTAAAATATTAAACTTTTTCCGTGTTATGGTTAAAGGATTTTAATATTTATTATAATCGATCATATATCTTAGCTATGGCACACTAGCTTTTATGTGAATTGAATAAATAATTTTGTTGTTTATTTTTGCACTATACACTGTCTACAAATTTATTTTTAAATAAATTTAATTATTTTGGTTATTATTGATAATGTTAACAAGATGAAAAATCCTGTTGTGGAAATAAATATGACTATATCGCCAATAGTAGTTACATTTATATTGTTTATTGTTCATAATATTGAGTCTATTATGAAAAATATTTTTTTAGTAGGATTTAATAGAAATAAGAATATTTCTATTAAAGGTCATAATAATAACAGTTTTGAACCAAAAATTTTTATAATATTTTTTATAAATACACCTATTTTCTTTTAAAAACTTGTAGGCAGTATATAGTGTAAAAATATCAACTTAATTATAAACATATAATTTTATATTTTAATAGCTATTAGTTAAAACTAAGTAGTATTTTTCAGTGTGCCAATTTGTATTTTTGTTTTTTATTACATTGTTTATTAACATTGTTTATTTAACAATACTAAGTTACATTAATACAACATTGGTTATTACAGTAAATGTTAAGGAGTATTTATATGAAAAAAATTATAGATAGTATCGAACAAGTAATTTCATTTTGTGGTCAAGATTTTGCAAAGTGGCCTAATAATATGGCACCTGATGTTTTAAAAGCAACTTATGAAATGTTAAAAGAATATCAAGAACGATTAAATCATCATGAAGTGGATGAAATATTTTCTGAAAGTGATCGTGAACAAATTTTAGAAAAAGTAAAAAGTTTTTATGAAAATAAACTTGATGAAAAAGATAATCATATAACTTTTTTAGAAAATACTATATCAAGTGAAATTGTATTAAGAGATGAATTAATTGAAAAATTAAAACAAAATCAATTAAAGAAAAGTGATTTTGTATATATTCAAGGGAAATCATTAATTATTGGAACAGAAGGTGCTTATGTTATAAAATCTGAATTCAAAGAAAAAATAGAAAGTTTAGAGGATTAAACATGGATAAAATAAATGATATTGAAAAATGTATGACACCAGGTGGAAATGTAAAAGAAATTGAAATTAATTCCAAATGTTTACATCATACACGAATTATTACAAAGGATTATCAAAAGAAACAAATTTTAGATCGATGTGCTAATTGCAATCATCGTAATGGAATATGAACACCTAGTTCAGTAGGATGAGAATCACTTTGTCAATTAATGATGTGGCAACCGGAGGAATAATTATGCAAGATTTATTAGATGTAATTAAAATGAAGATTAAGACAATGCAAGCTACTTTAGTTCAGTTGAATGAATATGAAATTCATCATGAATCAATAAATATTATTCGAAAAGAAATGAGTTTTTATCAGCATGTTGCAGAACAGTTAGAAAGTAATATTACGCAATAGTTTATGCAATTTTTAAGCCCTTTATCATGAGTGGGCGGAAAAACTAAAGCCGATAAATTTATATCTTCTTTTTTTCCCAATAAAATAAAAAGATATGTAGAATTATTTGCTGGTTCAGCTGCGATTGGTTTACGTTTAATGTTTAATGACAAAGTAGATGAAGTAATATTAAATGATATTAATTCTGATTTAATGACTTTTTGAAATGATGTAAAAACGAATAATATTGTTAATAAATATCCTAAATTTAATTCTGTTGAAGAAGCTAAAAATATTTATAATTTACTACCTAAATTTGGTAAAAAAGGTTGAGAAACTTTGTTTCAAAATCGTTTAGGTTGAAGTGGTCGTGAAAATACTACTTTTTCAATTACACGTTATGAATTAAAATATTATGATTGTTTAGAACGTGTTAAATTATGTGAATATTTACTAAATAAATATAATGCAATTTTAGAAAATAAAAATTATTTTGAAATTATTAAAATTTATGATGATAAGAATACTGTTTTTTATTTAGATCCGCCTTATTATATTGCAAATATTTCTGCCATGTATAAACATTATAAATTTGATTATGAAGAATTATTATATTGTTTGAAAAATATAAAAGGAAAATTTATTTTAAGTTTAAATAATTGTGAATATATTAAAAATTTGTTTAGTAATTTTTTTCAAATTGAATGAGAAAAAATTTATGATATGAAACATAAAAATAAATTAATTGAATTAGGCCAAGAATTATTAATTATGAATTTTAAACCAAATATTTCTGAACAACTTAAACTTTTTAAGGAGTGTGATTAATTATGTTAGGAATTTGAATATTTTTTATTAAACGTAAATGTCAAATTTGTCATTCTATTTTGAATAAAAAATTTGTTGGTAGTTTGTATTTTAAGTTAAATGTTTGTTCTATGCAGTGTAACCGAAAGCGAGTTGATTTGAATAATGTATCAGAAACCAAGTTATAAAAGTGGTCCTAATCCGCCATTGTGTAAATATAATACTATAAAAGTTATTGATATAGAATGATTTATTGGTTATAACGGTTTTCAATCTTTTCGTAGAATAATTGAAAGTAAATGGTTTGCTGGTATTGATACTAGTAAAAATGAGTTATATATGTGAAAGTAAGGTGTTTTTATGAGTTTTTATAAGAAGAATATTAACGTAAAAAATTATTTTATTCGAAGAGAATTTATAGTTTTTCAGACTGATAAAGCTTCATTTATAAATTTGCCTAATCACAATAAACATATTGGTTTTTGATTGAATAATAAATTTATTTATTTTAGTGAAAAACATTCTGATCAAGTAGCTATTGGTTTAATTTATGATAATTCTTATCCTATTGTGAAATATAATAAAAATTTAAAACGTCATGTATGAAAATATTTAACCGGAACAGAATTAATCAATTTGTATAATCAATATAAACAAAATTATTTTATACAAATGAAAAAAGCATTATTCCCTGGTGAACCTCAAAAAGTAAAAACAAATAACAATAATAATTTAACAAATTGAAGCACTGAAAAAGAACAAGAATTAATTAATGATTTGAAAGATTTAAATTAAATGAGTTTATATGATTATTGAGTTCAATTTGTTAGTTATATTTTTGGTTCAAATGCTCCCGAAGTTTTATATGTTATATCGTTTGTATTATTTATAGTCTTATTTTTTGGTATGTTTTTTAAAATCATTCAAAAAATGTGAAGCTTTTAAATTATGGCAAAAGATTGAGAAAAATTAAAAGAGTTTTTTATTCATGTATTTTTATTTATTGATAAATCTAACGTTGAAAGTATTACAACTTGGAATTTAACTCAAAATGAATATTTAACTCTTATGATTGGCATTTGAATTGTTATTTTATTTTTAACTTGGTTTTTATTGTGGATGGTTTTCAAAATAGTTAGTTGTTTTAAATAATGAAAAAGTTTATATTTTTTCTAAAAAATTATTGTTATATTAGCGGTTCAATGCTTTTGTTTAGTTTAGTTGATTTATTATTTTGAATTATTTCGTTAAATTATACCGGCTTAGTTTTTTGATTATTATTTGCTTTGCAATGTGTTTATTTTCTTTGGTGATTATGAAAAAATATTTTTTATCAGTTAAATGCTTTTCGTTTAGTAAATTTTGTTTGAGATAACCCTTTGTCAGTTATTATTGGTAAATTAGGAACAGGGAAAACATTACTTTTAACTTATTTGTCAGAAACAATAAAATTATTAACAGATAAGATTTATAGTAATTATCCATTAGAAGATGATAAAGTTAAAGTTTTAACATTTAAAAATTTAGACTTTACTGATCGAACAAAACCAGTTCCTCCAGATGACAGTTTAATTTTGTTTGATGAAAGTTTTTTATATATTGACGGAACTAGTCCGCATGACGAAAAAGTAACTCATCGTGGTAAAATTCCTTGAATAGTCTTGGCAAGACATTTTGGGCATCGTGCTTTGTTTACGGCTCAGCGTGAAGGAATGCTTTGAAACAATATTCGTCAATTAGCTAGTGGAATTATTATTCCTATTTCATTAAAAAAACCAATTGTTAAAAAAGGATTTAATTTTTTTAATAGATTCTTTATTATGCGAATTGGTATTTTTCAAGATATTACTGATTATGAAATTTGAAAAACCGAGTCTGTCAAACGTACAGCCGAAGGTAAACGTGCAAAACATAGATCTGATGTTGGATTAGGAATTCGGTTTTTTAAAATAATTATCCCATTAGAAATCGCCCAAAAGTATGAAAGTAAATGATTATCATTTGTTCGTGAACTAAAAAATGATGATGTGCCTGTTACTAAAGAGTACTATTGAACACAACTTAAAGATTTAACAATAAAAGAACGTTTAGAATTATTATACATTGATATTTTAAAGAAAAATTTAAAACCTAAAAAAGAAAAAGGAAGTGGTAAAGATGATTAATTTATTTGCTGAGAATAATAGTAATTGAGACAAAATTTTTAGTTTTATTTTTGATGTATTTTTGTTTATTTTTGATGTGATTTGAAATACTAAATTGCCAATGACAAATACAACGATTGCATATTTTATAATCTTTTTTATGGTTATTAAATTATCAATTTATGCTATTCATGGTACATCAACACAATATAATGAATTAGGTTCAACTGTTCAAAATAGTACATCAAAATTATATTCTGCAACAGCTCGTGGAGTTTCAGATACCAAACAAGGTATACAAAAACATGTTAAAGAACGTAAACAATTTAAAATTAATCGTAATAAACAACAATTATCAAGTTTAGCTAAACAAGCAAAAACGAGAGAACAAGCATATAGAAGGATACATAAATAATGATTAGATTAGTTTTATTAGTTGCAGCAATCGCTATTTTTGGTACAGGTTTTATAACAGTTATTATAAATCAATTAACATCAGCAAAAAATATTATTATGGATTTATACAATTCAGATACCTGGTTACTTTCGCTGTTTGGCAAAATGGCAATTTTATTTTCTCACCCGTTAATGCTTACGATTTCAAGTTTATATATTCTTGCCTTTATTTGTTTCAAAAACATTGTATAGTTAGGAGTTGTATTTATGAAAAATAAAATTTTAAAATTTTTAAAAGACAAATGATGAAAAATATTATTATATTTTTTAATATTTAGTTTGGGAATGTTTGTACCTTTTCTTTATATTGATATTAAAGAATTTCAATTGTTTTTAAATAAATTTGGTTTAGTTTCTTCAATTATGTGTATTGGATATATAATTTTTTGAATTTTAACAGCTGCGGGAATTATTGACTTAATATTATGAATTAAGAAAAAAATTAATAAAAATATAACTAAAGTAGGTAAAGAATAATGCGTAAGTCATTTTCTTTATTTGCAGTTGGTATTTTAGGCATTTTAAGTTTAGTAATTCCTTTTATTACTTTAACCGCGTTTAAACCTTTAAATCAACAAAGCTATAATGTGAAGCAACAAGCGACAGGTATTAATGAAACAGATTTTATTAATACAATGTTTTTACGAAGTAGTTTTTTTGAGAACTGGTCGGAAACAAATTATTTTATTAACCCAACATTAAAAACATCGCAGTTATTAACTTACAATGATAAATGATATTTAGATTTTTTAAAAGATAGTTATTCTACCGGAATTTCATTTGATAAGCCTAGTGATGAGTTCATGGATTTATATAAAAATTGAGATACTTATGCTAAACAATATAACATTGATAAGTTTTATGATGTTGATAAAAAGCAATTTTTAAAAGAATTAACTAATTTTTCTTATTCTTTTGCAAAATATTTTAATACTGTGGAAGTTATTAATAAATTAGAAAAAAGTGTTGATAATTTACAATTAGTTAATTTAAAGTTTCAAAATTGAAAATTAGTTGATGTTAATTCTAAAGAAAAGTTAAAAAATGAATTATCAAATCTTAGTGATAAATGATATACAGTAATTTGAAAACCAAAAAATACTTATTTTATTGCAAAATTTAATTCAAAATGAGATGTTTTAACCCCAGGTGGTAATATATCTTTTCAAAATTATTATATTAATTTTGAATATATTAAATCTCTTTATCGTTTTGATAATAATACTAATGAACCTGAATTACCTGAAATTGATAATAGCGGTAATCCTATTTTTTGAACTAATAATGAATATCAAAATACTCGTTCTTTTTTATTAAAATATATTAATGCTATTGTTCAAGAAAATATTCGAATACAACAAGGGGGTAACCCAGACTATAATGATCCAAATTTGGGAAGTCAAAGAATAATTTTTGATTTTGAAATTATTAATAATTTAGATAGGTCTAATATTAGTACTATTTTAACTAAAAAATCAATTTACAGAATGATTTTAACGATTGATGAAAATAAAAATATTATTGCTGGTAGTTTAGAACTCACACATCTTAAGCAATATTGAAATGGTAGTGATTATAATAATTATAGGTATACTGATGATTTAGGTTTTTTGTTTTCTTTTATAAAAGAAAAAGAAAATATATTTAATTTTAATGCTGAAACTTATAATTATTACCAGGGTAATACTCCTAATACTGGTAAAGAGGTTTTTGAACAGATGAAAGGTCAAATTGATATTAATAGATTTTTAAAAGCATTTTTTGCACACGCTTTGGTGCCTGTATTTCAAAATCGTAGTAATTTTATTGAAAGTGGTTATATTGATAATTTACAATATAATACTGTTTTAATTAACTTTTTTGGTTTAAAATTAATTAATTTTAAAGATGTTTTAATTGATGAAAATAATACTAATAAAAGTCAATTTGACAAATTACTAAATAGTATGTTTACGGTTTCTCAAAATTTTTATAAAGATTATTTACGAACAATTTTTGATTTAGAAAATAATACTTATGTGCAGGGATATAATAAAAAATATGGTTTATTAGCTAATAATGGTTTTAAAATTTATCCACGTTACTTTTATTTTTCTGATAATTATAAACAGTTAGATATTAAATTGTATTCAGCATTTAAAAATCGTTTTTATAATACAAATTATGGTAATGTATTTAACTATGATTTTTCAGTTGCAAATGATTATAATATTAATCAAAATGAAGGCTATGTTTTTGAAGGTGCATTAAAAGATAAATATGGTTTAAAATATAAAAAAATTGAAGAACAAAAAATCGGTTATAATGTATTTGAATTACAAGCCCAAAAAGAAAATGATATGTATCGATATTATGATTTTAATTTTGGTATTTATAATTGACAAGAAATAAATAATGGTGGATTATTCCCCGATGGTCAATGGTGACAAGCACAATATGAAAGTTGTAGTTGATATAATTTAGCATGTCATATTCGTAATGCAGCAATTTGAATTGTTAATAATATTCCTGGTGTGAAACAAGTTAATGAATTAGCAAGTGGAGTTGGAAAAATTTTTCAAACAATATATAGTTTTTTTAGTCAAACATTTGAGGTATGAAAATTTAGTCCAGCATTATATAACACAATAACAAATATATTCCTATTAATTATATTTATGAAATTTGTTCGATTAATATAAAAAGGACTTGTTAGTCCTTTTATGCTTTTCAATCAATAATTTTACCTGTTTTATTATCAATTTCAGGTAATTCAGGTTCATTAGTATTATTATCAAAACGATAAAGAGATTTAATATATTCAAAATTAATATAATAATTTTGAAAAGATATATTACCACCTGGGGTTAAAACATCTCATTTTGAATTAAATTTTGCAATAAAATAAGTATTTTTTGGTTTTCAAATTACTGTATATCATTTATCACTAAGATTTGATAATTCATTTTTTAACTTTTCTTTAGAATTAACATCAACTAATTTTCATTTACTATTTTCTGGTGGTTGTTGTGGAATTCAAGGTTCATCAGGTTTATTATTCCCTACATTTTTATTATTTGGGTTTTCACAGCTAATTAAACTTGCTGCACTTGTTGTTGTTAATCCAATTACTCCTAAAATACTTAGTAATTTTTTAATTTTCAACTTATTCCTTCCTTTATTAAAATATGTAATAATTATAACAAAAAAATTTAGAAAGGTATTTAATAATGAATTATAAGCATTTCAGTGTTGATGAACGTGTTATATTAAGTCAGTTATTAGTATCAAAATTGTTTCAAAAGAAAAATGGTAAACCAAATTTAGCTAAAATAGCAAAAGTAATGAATAAACATCGAAGTACTATTTCACGGGAAATTAGTCGGTTTTGTAGTGTGAAATATTATAATGCTATTGAAGAACATAAAAAGTATCTTAAAAAACGTAAAAAGTGCATTAAACATATTATATTTTCATTTAACGCTTTGAATTTTTTAAATGAAAAATATAATTATAAACATTGATCGCCTCAACAGATTTGTTATGAGTATAAAAAAATATATAAAATTAAATTTCCTATTTGCTTTAAAACGTTATATAAATATATTTATAATGGTATTTTTAGTTTGTGTAAAACGAAATTATATTTTAAAGGTAAAAAATATAAAACTAAAAATAACATAGATAAGCGTGGTCAATTAAATAATTTTAAAACATTTTTAGAATCTAAGCATGATAAGAATGAATTTGGTTGATTTGAAATGGACACGATTGTTGGTAAAGATTTTAAATCAGCTTGTTTGGTATTAACTGAACAATTAACTAAATTTTCAATTTGTAAAAAACTTAGATCAAAAACAGCAGGTGAAGTTTTAAAAACAGTTAAAAATATATTTAAAACAGATATTTTAAAAAAGTTAGTTAAAGGGATTATTACGGATAATGGCAAAGAATTTAGTGAATGAAAAGAAATAGAAAAAATAATTAAATCAAACGTGTATTTTTGTGATCCAGGAACACCAACTCAAAAACCATTGGTAGAACGAATTAACCGGGATTTAAGGCATTGATTTCCTAAAGGTGTTGATTTAGATGCTTATTCTCAGCAATATTACGATGAAATAGTTAATATAATTAATGAACGTCCAAGACAGTGTTTAAATTGGAATTCAGCTAAAAGTTTGTTTGTAAATATTATTCAAAAAAACTTAGAATATATTTAAATTAAAATTTTTTTAATTTCTTTATTTAAATATTCATAATAAATAGGTTGCATATGAGGAGAAGTTAAACATTTAATTAATATTTGTTTTCTATAAACTGTATTTATTTTTGAACAAATTATTATTTTATATTGTGAAATTCTATCTTTTTTTAATTTAATAATTTCATTTTCTTTTCTATCTAATCTAGCATAACATTTTTTATTTAATTCAGTTTCTGGTTTTGATGGGATTTCAATGTAATTTTTTTCATCTTTGTTAGGAATTTGTGTAGTTAATCTTATAAGGTGGTAATAATAACCATCAAAAAATAAAGGTATATATAAAGATTTTTTAGGTTCATTTGTAATATAATCAACAGATGTGTCATAATTATCAATAAAAACAGAAACTAAATTACCATTATAATCCATTTTTTTGTTTTCCTGATATTTTATATATTTTTTGTATATGATCATATTCTTCATCTGTTTTTGAAATTCCTATTTCATAACTAAAATCAAAAAATTCATTTTTTTTATTTTCTGAAACAGCTTTATTTCAAGCTAGTTCTCATGATTTCATTTTTTTATGCGAATCGTTACTTAATTCTTTAGTTGTTTTAAAACTTAATATTCATTCTGTTGCTTTATATAATAATTTTTTTTCTTTGTCAGAAAAATATTTTCAGTTAAAATAATCTTTAAAATAAGTAGGCGATGTACTTTTAAAACTAAATAGTGTTTTTAATGGATCATTTTCATTTTCTTTGTTTAATTTTTTATATGTAAAATAAGAAAAAGTTCCATTATTTTCGTCAATATATTTCATAAAACTATAAGGAACTGGTCCATTTTCTCATGCTGTAAAATCTAATAAAAAAAAGTGATTTGAAAATTCTTTAGCTGCTGTTCATTCTAAAAATGAAAGAAATTTGAAAATATGCATTTTATAAATTTGTTTATTTTTTTCAAATGCAGCATTTAATAAAAATAAAATTGCCATTTCAATTTTATTAGCTTCTATTGGTGAAATTTCTAAATATTTAGAAAATTTTGTTGAATTCATATATTTATCACCTCACTAATTTGTTTAATTATATCATATTTAATAACAAAAAAATCTTGTGGATTTAGAAGTTTTTTATTATTTAAGATTTTGGTTTTATTTGTAATTTTATTTTTTTAGTTATTATTTTATGTTATTATTTAATTAATAGATTTGTTGCACTTGCATTTACAATTTACATTTTTAAATTATATATTTTATTATTTTTTCTTGTTTTCTTGCAATCTCCAAAATGTGTGTGGTATACTACACAATCCATAAATTTTTTATTCCTTTCTAATTAAAATTCATTTTAATTATATATTTTTATATAAAATATGCTATCATTTAATTAATAGATTTGTTGCACTTGCATTTACAATTTACATAACATATAATTAAAAAGAAAATAGTCTATATTTTTTACTAACCTCTTACTTAATTAACAACGATGAAAGAAAAAAGGAGGAAACTATATGCACCAAAAAAATAACATCTTTTTTATTAAAAAAAAATGAAATATTTATTTTTTTGCAATTCCGTTATTCGTAATTTCTCTTATTAGTTTAGGAGTTCTAATTGCAACAGGATGATATCAAATTGATTACCAAATTGCTGCTGAACTTGCAAAACCTTTATCAAATGAATTTGTTAAATATTGAGTACGTTTTTATGATCAATTAGGAAATACTGAAATATTCATTGTAATTATCATTTATTTAGCAATTTTGTTAGAAACATGGTTTTTACTTAAAATAAAACAAAAAAAGCAAAAATTTGTAAAAAATTATTGGCTTACTCTAGGTTATTATTTTCTAGCCATAGGAGCATGGCTTATTGGTAATATTGTTAATTTATCTTTAATTCCAAGTCTTGACGAGGGATTTGGTCCTGGAATTGACTATCTTTTATTTGATAATTATAAGTATAAGTTAACAAGTTCTATTTTAGTTTTTCTTTATCAATCAATCTTATTAGGAATTGGCCTTTATTATGTTCGCTATCGGTTAGTTAAAACCAACCGTTTGTTAACAGAACAAACATGGTTAAAAGCAACTAAAGGATTAAGTTTTTTAATTAGTACATATATTATTATTGTGATTTTAAAAGGAGCAACACATCGAATTTATTATTATAATGCTATTTTTGGTGATTTAATTAATGCTCATCCTGAATTCTTAGATGCCTATCTTAAATCAGGTTTTCATTTTGGATATAACTTAAATAATGGTTATCTTAATAATATTCCCTGAGAATGGCAATATCCTTGGTGAAAACCACCAATTGGTTTATTTAGTAATGTTAATATGCCAACATTTAAAACCCCATGAGAGTATGCTTTTCCAAGTGGTCATATTAATGCTACATATTGTACTGGTTCAATTATTCTTTTATTTTTAAAAAACAAACAAAACACTAAAATTAACTGAAAAATAAAACTTTGTTTTATTATTTGATTAATTCATGTTTTAACAATGAATTTTGCTCTTGTAATTGAACGCTTTCACTGAATTTCTGACACTGCATTTACCTTTATTTTTTCAAGTGCCATGATTTTAGTTGTTCATTTTAGTGTTAATAAAATTTTTGCAAAACGCTTAATTTAAAGATATTTTAATATGAAAAGGTTTAGGTGTTATCAAACACCTAAACCTTTTTTATCGTGAATAATTAAATTTTAAGTAGTAATAAAATTATCTTATGAATTAATTAAATGATAAGTATCTTCACAAATCATTACTTCTTCATTTGTTCGCATCGCATAAATAAGAACATCTGATTTTGATGTTGAAATTAGATTTTCTGTGTCATATGAACTTTGATTTGCTGAAGGAGATAATTCTAAGTTCAATAAAGTAACTTCATTAACGACTAATTGGCGCATTTCATCAGAATTTTCACCAATCCCAGCGGTAAAAACAATTGCATCTGGTTTTATTTTTAAATCATTAGCATAACTAACAATATATTTTGCAATTCTTTTTGCACTCATTAGCAACGCTAATTTACTACGTTGATTATCCTTGCTACTTTTAAAAACATCACGTAAATCAGATGATACTCCCGAAATTCCTAATAAACCAGATTCTTTATTTAAAGTATTAGTTATTTCATCTAATGTTGTTCCAATTTGATTTGCAATAAATTGGTGAATTGAGGGGTCAATATCACCACTTCGTGTTCCCATAATTAATCCTTCTAATGGCGTTAAGCCCATTGAAGTATTAAAACTTTTTCCATTTTTAACTGCACAAATTGAAGCACCATTGCCTAAATGACAAATAATTGCATTAAGTTCAGTTGCTGGTTTTTGTAAAACTTCAGCTAATCGTTTTGTAATATAACGATAAGAAATGCCATGAAAACCATAACGGCGAACTTGATAATTACTATATCATTCATAAGGAACTGAATATAAATAATTTTCCTCAGGAATTGTTGTATGGAATGAAGTATCAAATACTGCAACATTTGGTACATCAACAATCTTACGAAAAGCTTCAATTGCGGCAATTGAAGGCGGATTATGCAGCGGAGCTAATGTTACCATTCGTTTAATTTCGGCAAATACTTCATCGTTAATAACTATTGATTGTGTAAACTTTTCACCACCATGCACAATTCGATGGCCAATTCCTTGAATATCAGCAAAATCTTGAATAATATGATGTTCTTTTAATTTAGCGATTAAAACCTTTGCTGCTGCTTTATGATCTGGAAAATCTTCTTTTGTTTGAAACTCCTGACCATTAAATTTAAGGGTAAAAATTCCATCAATGTTAATTCGTTCAGCAAGTCCTTTACAAATTACTTCATAATTTTTTGCTGAATTAACTTTATATAATTGAAATTTCATCGAGCTACTACCAGCATTTATTACTAAAATCATTTTTCTTTTTTTCCTTTCTAATCATTTGATTTATGTATACATAAATACGCTGTTACTAAAACAGTATTGTAAATATCATTAATAGTGGCACCACGTGATAAATCATTAACTGGGCGGTCTAATCCAATCACAATTGGACCAATTGCTTCAAATCCTCCCAATCGTTGTGCAATTTTATATCCGATGTTTCCCGCATCTAAATTTGGAAAAACAAAAATATCAACAGGAGCTTTTAAAGATGATGATGGTGCTTTTTTATTACGAATAGTATCATCTCATGCGGCATCAAATTGAAATTCACCATCAACATAACAATTTTTTAAATTCTTTGCTCGTACAAGGTCATAAGCAGTACGAACTTTATCAACAGAAGCCCCACGTCCTGAACCTTTTGTTGAAAATGATAATAAAGCCATGTTTGGATTTTGAAAGGCAAAAACTTGACTAGCCTCATATCCTAAATAAGCAATATCTGCTAATTCCTCGGCCGTTGGATCAATATTTAAAGCACAATCAGTAAAAATATAGCGCTCAGTATTACGAACCATTAAAAAAAATGATGAAACTAATTTTACATTTGGTTTTGCTTTAATAATTCGTAACGCTGGACCAATGATATCTTTTGTATCATAAGTAATCCCCCCAACCATTCCATCAGCTAATCCTTTTTTAACTCATAAAATTGCCAAATAATTGCATTCACGAACTAACTGTTTAGCTTCTGATAATGAAACTTTTCCTTTACGTAATTCAACTAAATATTCTGCTAATTCTATTTCATTTTGTTCTTCTGCAACAAGGACTTCACTTTGTAATTCGTCAATTGTTGAAGGAACTTCTGCTCGTGTTGCAAAAACAAGAATTGGCGTAATATTTGTGCCAATTAATTGTTTAGCTACTGTTTGAATTCGTTCAGAATTTCCTTCTGGAAAAATAATTTTTATTTTTTGAGAAAAGGTATTAATTTTTTCAAGTATGTTTTCTAATATGTTCATTTTTTATTCCTTTCTGCTATTAATCATTACCAAATAATTATATTACTTTTTTTAAAGTTTTTAGAAAAAGTAATAAATTAATTATAATTAATTAAAAATTTTCCTATTTTAATTGTTGAAGTTTTGTCACATCAAGTTCAGTGTTTCATGTTCCATCATAGTGAACAGCACTGCCAAGATGAATTGCATCACAATAATGACTAACTTCCTGATAATTAGTCAAATTAATACCACTACCCCCTTGAATTTGAACGCCATAATTTCGAAGGTTTTGTAAAGTTACTAAATTTTCCATAATTGGAGTTATCCCACCTTGTGTTAAAATTGTGCTAACTCCTAACTGTGCTAATTGTTGAATAGCAGTAACTTTATCTTTAATCAAATCAAAAGCCCGGTGAAAAGTAACTGCTAGTGGATATGCTAAGGTAATTAATTCTTGCATCCGTAATAAATCAATTTGGTGATTAGGTGTTAAAATGCCAACAACAATTCCTTCTGCCTTTGTTGTTTTAATATAAGCAATATCTTTTTTAAGTTGAAAATATTCATCAGAAGGACAATAAAAATCAGTGTCACGATGACGAACCATTACCCGAATGGGAACTTTAATTTGCTCAGTACATTCCCTAATAACTGCATAGGGTGGTGTAAACCCTCCCTGTGATAAGTTAGTACATAATTCAATTCGGTCAATATTCCCAGCTTGTTCAATAATTTGGCATTCTTGATAGTTTCTTGCAATAACTTCAATAAACATTTATTCTTGCTCCCCACTAATAAACTTAATACGGTTAATAATCCCATTAATTTTATTATTATATGTTCCTAACTTAATATTTAATAATAATACATTATTAACTTTTAATAAATTAGCATAATCCTTATAGATACCAGCAAAAGCAGTAATACTAATTTCGCCACTTTCATCATAACAATCTAAAAATGCCATTTTATTATTGTTTTTATCAGTAATTATTTTTAATCGCTTCACTAGAATTAAAACATTTGTTGATCCTAAACTTAAACGTAAATTACTAATTAATGTTGTTTTATCTTGATATCCTGCTTTTTCACGAATATATTTTAACGGATGATTTGATAAATAAAACCCTAAAAATTCATATTCTTTTTCTAAACAAATAACTTCATCGTTTGGTTCAATTACTAATTCTGGTTTTTCAGCTAATGAAAAATCAACAACTAAATTTTCATTCTCTTCTTGAGTTTTAATTAACTCAATGTAAGTAAGAATCCGTTGATAATTATTAAACAAAGTAATCCGGTTCAACTTAAAAACATCTAATGCTCCGGAAAAACATAATGCTTCATAAGTTTTTCGATTTAAACCTTTTTTATACAGGCGAATAAACAAATCGTATAAATCCGTAAACATTCCATTAGTTTGATACTCTTGGGCAATTTTATTAAAAAAAGCGAAACCAATTTGTTTAATAATTAATAATGGAACACAAATTTGATTATCAATAGTATGATATTGTCGATATGGAGCATTAATATTTGGTGGGACAATTGTTAAATGATTCTTTTTTGCTAAAGCAATATAATCATTTGTTTTATGTTCATCACCAATAACATGTGTTAATAAACTAGCTAAAAACTGGGAAGGATAATTTGCTTTTAAATAGGCCATTTGATAACCTAATAATGAATATGCAACTGCATGGCTCCGATTAAACCCATAGGCAGCAAATTTATAAATTAATTCTCAAATTTCTTGTGCTATTTTTTCAACATAATGATTTTTAACTGCTTCTTCAATAAATTCAGTTTTCATTTGACTCATAATTGATGCATCTTTTTTTCCCATTGCACGACGAAGCACATCAGCTTTAGCTAATGAAAAATTAGCAACTTTTTGAGCAATTAACATAACTTGCTCTTGATAAACAATAATGCCATAAGTTGGTGCTAAAATTTCAGCTAACCGTTCATCAATATAAGTAACTTTTGCTAAATTTTTTTTCCGTTTAATAAACAAGGGAATGTTATCTTGGGGACCAGGACGATATAACGAAGAAGTTGCAACAATATCCTCTAATTGGTCCGGAACCATATCAACTAAAACTTTCGTCATCCCTGGTGATTCTAATTGAAAAATCCCTTTTGTATCTCCTTGAGCTAATAATTGATAAGTTTTTTGATCATTTAATGGTAAAGTGTTAACATCTAATTTTACTTTTGTTTCTTGGTAAATATTATCAATCACATCATGTAAAATTGTTAAATTTCGTAATCCTAATAAATCCATTTTTAAAATTCCCAATTCTTCTAAATAATTCATTGAATATTGCGTTTGATAAATTCCATTATAGCCTTCTTTAACTGGGATAATTGTTTGTAACCGTTGTTGCGTTAAAACAACACCAGCCGCATGGGTTCCTGTTTGGCGTGGTAAACCAATAATTTTTTTTAAATGTAAAAATACTTGGGGGTATTTTTTTTGATAAATTTCAAAAAGAGGATTTGAATTAATTGCTTCTTCATAATGATAATTATATTCTAATGGAACTGCTTTGCTCATCTTGTCTGCTTCTTCAATTGCAATATCAAAAATTCGGCAAATATCTCGAATTGCCATTTTCATTCCAATCGTTTGAAAAGTGATAATATGTGCAACATGTTCACTCCCATATTTTTCAAATAAATATTCAACAACCATTTCTCGTTTATCATCTTCAAAATCAATATCAATATCTGGTAAACTTTTTCGCTCTGGATTTAAAAAGCGTTCAAACAGTAAATTATAGGTAATTGGATCAATTGTCGTAATATCTAATAAGTAACTAACTAAACTACCAGCAGCACTGCCTCGACCAGGCCCAACAAAAATATTTTGTTGTTTTGCATAACGAACATAATCTCATACAATTAAAAAATAATCATTAAAACCCATTTTATTAATCACTGTTAATTCATAATTTAACCGCTCAAGATATGTTGTTTTAGAACTACTAATTCTTTTTTGTTTTAAAGCTGTTTGACAAATTTCTTGTAAAAACTGTTGTGCTGTTTGACCTTCTGGGGTTGGATAACGTAATAAATTATCAAAAATAGTCCCTTTGTGTAAAGGAAAAACATTAATTCCAGTAATAAATGTTTTAATATTGTCAAAATATTGTTGATAATGGGGTGGTGGTGATACTCAACCATATAAATCTTTCATTTTACTTTCTTTAAATAAAGTTTGTGTTTTAATTGTATCAACAACTTTATAAGCAATAAAATCTTCACTTGTAAAATATTGTACTTTATTATTTCAAATAATTTGTTCACTTGCAAGTAATGTTTGCAGTGACTCTAACAATGATAGATTGCCATTATTAATACCTAGATATAAATCTGTTTCAACTTTTAAAAGGTTCTTTAGCGTTTGATATAATTCAGGCTGATAATCATCTGTTGTATAATTAATAATAATCTTAACATCTGTTGTTAAAAACTTGCTAATTTCATCTAATGTTACATTTTTTTTATGTTCAGTATTAATCATTACTAAAGATGAAATTTCAACTAAATTAAAATAACCCTTTTGATTACGGGCAAATAAATTCATATTATAAGGAATATCATTAAATCAAATAATAACATTTAAGCCAATAATTGGTTTAATTTTATTTTTTTGACAAAGTTGGTGAAATTCATAAACCCCAAACATATTATTATCACAAATTGCCAATGATGATAAACCCGTTGTCATAGCATAAGTAAAATATTTATCAAAAGTAATTAAAGATGATAATAAACTATAACTTGTTCGAACATTTAAATGGGGAATTGTCATTGTTGCTACCTCACTCTCCTTTCATTTTAACGAAAAAGAAAATAAAAACCACACTTGTGGCCTAATTTTATAATTTAATTGCAATAATAATAATCATAATAACAATTAAAAGTGCTAAGATCCCAAAAACTAAATAACGTCATAAACGGGCTTTTTTCTTTGGAACCATTTCTTTTAATAATTCTTTTTCTAAATCAATTGCATTTTCATTATAAAAAGAATTTTGTTCTTTGTTCATATTTATTACTTTAATATCTTCATCTTTAACATCACGAATAATTGAAAATTCTTCATCAATTAAAATTGTTTCTTCTAATAAATTTGTTCGTGATTGTTCTGCTTTTTGTAATTCAGATTCATTAACTAATTGTTTTGTTACTTCTTTCTTTTTTTGAAAAAAACTAGTTTTCTTCTTCATAAATCACATCCTTACCAACGACATATGTTTTTATATTTTTTTTAATTATAACATCAATAATTTCTGCTCACATTAAATTTTTTTCTTGAAATTCTGCTTGTTTTATCCGTGGTTTTGTAACCGGATTCTTTGGAACAAATAAACTACAACAATCTTCAAATGGTAAAATTGATGTCTGATAAGTATCAATTTGTTTTGCAATATCAATGATTTCATTTTTATCAAAACATAATACTGGTCGCAAAATTGGCAATGTAGAAACAGCATTGATCGTATTAATACTTTCAATTGTTTGCGAAGCAACTTGCCCCAATGATTCTCCAGTAATAATTGCCTGACATTTTAATTCTTTGGCTAATAAATTAGCGATCCGATAAAACATTCGTCGCATAATAATAATTCGATAACTAGCATCAGGAATATGCATTAATTCATGTTGTAACATTGAAAAATTAACCACATGCAAGCGCTGCTGATTTTGACCAGCATAATAATTTAATTTTTGAACTAAAGTTTTAACCTTTTGTAATGCTTCTTCAGTCGTATGTGGTGGTGTTGCAAAATGTAAATATTCAACATTCATGCCCCGTTTCATTGTTAAAAAAGACGCAACTGGTGAATCAATTCCCCCCGATAGCATTACTAATCCTTGACCAGATATTCCAACTGGTAAACCACCAATTGTTTTAATTTTATTAACAAAAACATATGTAAATGTTCGTCGTACTTCAACATCAATTTGTAAAACTGGTTGATGAACATCAACCTTAACCTTTGTTTGTTGTAATATTTTTGGTGCTAATTGTTGTTTAATTTCTGTCGATGTAAGTGGAAAAGTCTTATCATTTCGGCGCACTTCTAATTTAAAAGTTGCTGGTTGATAATAATTTACAATATTAATTGCACAATTAGCAATTTCTGATAAATCACAACTAACCTTTTTGGCTAATGATAAAGATGATGAACCAAAAACATTTTTAACAATGTTAACAATTTCTATACTAACTGTTGCATCTAATAATTCAATAAATAAACGATCAAATTCTTTTTTAAGTTGATATTGATTTTCATAGGCTACTAATTTTGTTTTAATATTATTAACTAAAACTCTTGTAAAATTATTACGGTTTTTCCCTTTTGTTGTTAATTCCCCATAACGAATTAATATTACATCAAAATTCATTTTATACTCCATTTCCTATATTTTTCCTTGTTCTTCATGAATAATTTTTAACGCTAAAAATAATGAGCCATCATAATCGCCATCGCGATAAGCAATCTGAGCATTACGTAATTGGTCATCAACATCATCATTTGTTAAAATAAATTTTTGTGCATAAACTAATGTTTCTTGTGATAATAAATCTAATAAAATATTATTTTTAATTTTCTCAAACAATTTTAAAACTTCTGTTTTTAACCGATTTAGTTTACCTGTTACTTCATCAACTTCACTAGGATTATTAACATCAAATGATATTCGTTTAATTTTTTCTAATGATTGGCGATAATCACTAATTGCTTTTTCATATTTTGTTAATAATTTTTTATATTGTAATTGATTTAAGCGAACTTCAGCTTGTAATAAAACAACTTCTAATAAATGAATTGTTTTACGAATTTCAGTTTCTGCAAAATTACGTTTTTCAATAATCTTAACAACATTTTCTAATGCTTCTTGAGTTACAACAGCATTTTCTAATAAACGCACTAATTCTTGATTAAAATTAACATAATCACGACCATTACGATTAATTTCTAATACTAAGCGGTTAGTATCATGCGTTAAATCCTTTGTTTTTCCCATTGCTTCACGATAAATACCTTCTTCATGCGCCGTTAATGTTGATGAACTACGCAATGCTTCAATTTGTCGAGAAATCGCATTAAAACTCCGTTCAATTTTATTAATATAATCCATCATAACTTGATAATACTTTTTAAAGCATGAAATAATTGCTTTTTGGTGCTCAATACTTTGATCAAAATCACTAATTTGATTAATAATCTCAATTGTTTTCTTAGTTGCTTTTTTATATTGCAAGTTATCAATATATTTAGAAATTAAAATTTTAGTTTCATCAATATTTTGAGTTAATTCATCAAAACTATACTTTAATAAATCACGGCTACTTTCATCTTTATTAAAAAGAACATATTTATCTTTTAATAAAGAAAGCTTGTTTGGAACTACTTTCGTTAATAAAGTTTTAATTTGTGGAATGTTATCTAAAATCTCAACAAAAATAGTTAACGAAGTAGTAATATTTGATAAAATTTGTTCTGTTTTAACAAAATCACCCGCTGTTAAATAATCCTCAAATTCATCAAACATACTTTCAATATTTCGTTCAAAATCACTAATCTTTTTAGAATCTAAGGATACATTCATTTGTAATTTTACGGCATCTTCTAATAATGAATTAAACATTTTCTTATGTGCTAAAATATAATCTCGTTGCATAATTCAATTCGTAATTGACTGTTAATTTCATCTAATAATCGACGAGCTTCTTCTTCCATAAAGTTAATTCTTTTAACAACGGAATAATTTTTTGTACTGATACTTTTGGCATTTTCTTTGATGCTGTTTTATTAATTTGATATAACTTACGAAATACTTCTAAACAACTTATTAATTTTTTTTCATAAATAATTTCATACTTTGTTCGTCATATAATCAAGTCTTTTGCATAGCGATTATTATAACGAGCAATTTCAGAAATCCGAAAAATTTTATGTTTTAATGGTAATCGTTTTAAAATATCAAATTTTTGTAAAACTTTAATTTCAATTGTTTTTAAATAACGCTTTTGCCCTCAGAACACTAGTGTTACTATTAATAGTAATAGGCAAGCAAAAAATAAAATCAATAACGTTAATTTAATTGGATTATTAATAATATTATTAATAATATTTCCCATTTTGCCTAACCCCCAATCATTACTATATATCAATTGAATTATAGCACTTGCAAAAGATATTACATTAAAAATTAGAAAAAAATATTGAATTATCCTTGATTTTATTATACAATATTCCCTAGACAACACAGAGAAGCAGCAGAATTGCATAGTAATGTTCTTAGTTTTTTATTAATTAGGATTTAATATTAAAGTAACCCTAGCTGTTAGGGCGAAGCAAAAAACTTCCTTTATTAGAGCAATTCAATGAATCTTTTTGTATGTCATAATGATATATAGGAGGTTTTTTTAATGGCACGTTATCGTGGAAGTATATTTAAAAAAGCAAGAAGATATGGTTTTAGTATCTTAGAAAACGACAAAGAGTTTTCAAAAGGGAAAAAAAGAACAACACCACCTGGTCAACATGGACAACGTCGTTCAAAATTATCAAACTATGGATTACAATTACATGAAAAACAAAAAGTTTGTTATATGTATGGTTTAACAGAACGTCAATTTCGTAACACTTACAGTAAATCAAAAAAAATGAAAGGAATTGCCGGAACAAACTTCTTAATTATGTTAGAATCACGTTTAGATAATATTGTGCATCGTATGGGACTATCACAAACAAGAGCAGGAGCTCGTCAATTAGTGAATCATGCTCATATTTTTGTTAATGGAAAAAAAGTTGATATTCCATCATACAATTGTAAACCTGGCGATGTGATTAGTGTAAAAGAAAGTTCACAAAAGAATGTTAAGATTTTAGAAAGTTTAGATAGTCAAGTTAGTACATTAGAATTTGTTAAATTTGATAAAACTAAAATGACAGGAACATATGTTCGTTTCCCTCTTCGTGAAGAACTAAATAGTAATATTAATGAAGCATTAATTGTTGAATGATACAACCGTTTAGTTTAAAAAACATCTCAAAAGAGATGTTTTTTTATTTGTTAAAGTTTTACATATTATCTTGTTACTCCTAGTTTTTTCAATCTTTTATAAATTTGTTTATTTTTATCATTGCTTCACAAATCATATTTAGTATTAAAAGATTTTAGTAAAGCATAATCAAAATTAAGGTTTACTAGTTGTTTGATGCATTTAAAATAATCATTTTTAAGTGGCAAAATAATTTCTGTCACTTTTTGTTTTCAAGCCTGTTTATAAACAATTCCACTATAAATATCATTTAATTCAGGAACAATATAATTATAGATTCCACCCACCCCACAGGTTTCACCAGAATTTTGGGCTGGATTTGGATATTCAACAATTTTAATATGTAAAACTAAATGTTCTAATAAATTACAATAGACTAAATGATCAGCTTTTTGATAATCAAATGGATTTTTCTTTGCATATGCTGGAGTTGACAAAATAATTGCTTTATCTTCATCAATATGATGAATATATAAGCCTTCGTTTCCCCGCGTAATTCCACTTGTTTTTTTGATACAATCATGATCAGAAAAGTAATCTTTTGCAACTGGCCCATATTTTTTTAATAAATAATTAACGCATTCAGCATATGACTGTGATAATAATTGTTCAATTTCAGTCATTGAGCATACCCCCAATCTTAAAATTAAGAGCGTGTTTTAATTATTATTCAGTTAGTAAATAGTACTTAAATTATATCAAAAAAAGTTTTTATAAAAATCACTTTTAAAAATTATATAACCTAAATATGGAGGATATTAATCACCCTAAAGCAAATAACAAAATTTATAATTTTATAACATAATATTATCTTTTTTTATTTAATACACATACTTAAAATATCTAGAGAATGTCTTGTTCTAAATTATTTTAATTATCTTATCACAAAAACCTTGCAATTCAACTGTTCACTTAATATAAAAAATAGTATTTACTAATACTATTTATCTGCTAATTTTTTAAACTTGTTACTAGTGAAGGGTTTTCCATAATATCATTTTTTCACTCAGAAAACTTTTGCGATGCTGTATTATAATTTATTTTATTTTCCATTATCGCACCCACTTTTACTATTCAATCTATCTAGTATATGACAAAGTTATGAATTTATCAATAGTTTTATTTATTCGTTTTATATAGTCGATTTTCTTCTTCTTTTTCAATTGTAAAAGTTTCAACTATATTTAGCATTAATTCTTCCCAATATTCCATATAGTCTTTTTCAATTATATTAGTATGCATAAAAACAAACCCCATTTATTATGTTAATTTTGTCACAATAAAAACCTTTTTATCTCAATTATACTCCTGCTAAAAAAGTAATTTCTTTGGACAAAAAAGGTTTTTATTAATATTCCTAAATTTTGTCTTAATTCATTCTTAACCAAGATTAATCCCTCTTGTTTGCAGTAATCCAGCAGCTGCTTTATCAACCACAACAGTAACATCTTGATGCATTTGTAAAGCCGTACAAGGTCATAAGTTGCTAATTTCACCTTCAACTAGTTGTTTAACCGCGTGTGCTTTATTTGGACCATTGGCAATTAAAATAATTTTTTTTGCATTTAAAATTGATTTAATTCCCATTGAAACTGCTTGGTGAGGAACATCACCTGCTGAAGCAAAAAAACGAGCATTAGTTTCAATTGTTGAAGGAACTAAATCAACAACACCTGTTAAAGAATTAAAATCTGCTGGTGGTTCATTAAAGCCAATATGTCCATTAGTACCAAGTCCTAATAATTGTAAGTCAATTCCTCCCGCTTTTGCAATCAAACTATCATATTCTTTCGCATAGTCAATATAATTACCTGTACCTAATGGGACATAAGTATGTTTTTTATCAATATTTAAGTGATTAAATAATTTTTCATTCATGAAATAACGATAACTTTGTGGATGGTTTGGTTCTAAACCAATGTATTCATCTAAGTTAAAAGTCGTTACTTTACTTCAGTCTGTCTTATTTTTTTTATAATCTTCAATAATATATTGATAAGTTGTTTCTGGTGATGAACCAGTTGCTAAACCAAAAACAACTTTTGGATTTTGTTGCACATAATTCACAAAGATTTGCCCAACAACTTTTCCAATTGCATTTTTATCTTCAACAATAATTAATTTCATTTTTTATTCCTCCTATTGTTTTATAATTTATTAAAACAAAACTTTATTTTTGTGTTAAATTATGTTGTGAATAAGCAATCTCACCTTCACATAAAGTCATTAAAACTTTTAAATCAACATCTAACACAACTAAATCTGCTAATTTACCAACCGCAATTGAGCCAGTCGTTGAATAAATTCCTAATTGTTTGGCAATATTAGTACTAGCAACTAATGCCAAATCTTGTAATGAACAATTAGTGAACTGATGAAAATTACGAACACAATAATCATATGTTGCAACTGACCCCGCAATCGTAGTTGTTCCTTTAATGACAACTTGCTGTCCAGTTTTAACAACTGGCAATGGTCCAAACTGATATTCACCATCAGGCAATCCTTTTGCAAGCATTGCATCAGTAACTAAACAAATTCCTTTTGCTCCTTTAATTTTATAAGTTAAATTAATAATATTTGGATCAATATGAATTCCATCACTAATTAGTTCACATAAAATTTCATCAAAATTTAATGCTGCCGGAACAACTCCTGGCTGATGATGATCATATTTACTCATAGCATTATACAAGTGCGTCACATGGTGTACTCCCATTGCTACTCGTTTTGCTACTAAATCATATGTCGCATTTGAATGCCCAATTGATGGTAAAATTTGATGTTCTAATAAAAACTGTGTAAAAGTACCATTTTCTTCTTCGGGTGCATATGTAACAATCCGAATGTTATTATTTGAAACTTTCATTCATTTTTCTAACAGATGAAGATTTGGTGCTTGCAATAATGTTTCATCATGAGCACCTTTAAAATTATGAGAAATGAAAGGTCCTTCTAAATGAGCACCAATTTGTCGCGCTTGGGGACCATTATTATAATTTTTCATATAATCTTGATATACCGTTAAAATTTTCGTTAAAGTCTCATCACTACCAGTAATCATTGCTTGACAATATTTGGTAATTCCTTCTTGCGGTACTACTTGAGCAAATTTTTGAAAACTAGCAATTGTTCCTTTTTCAGTATCTTCACCATACCCACCATGAACATGACAGTCAATAAAACCAGGCATAATAATTGCTTGTTGCAAATCATAACCCACTTGGTCAGTTTGACCAGCTGTAATTTTAACAATTTTATCATCTTTAATTTCAATTCAACCATTTGAAATTATTTGTTCTTCACAAACTATTTTTGCATTTTTTAAAATCATTTTGTTTCTCTCATCTTTCTATCTTAAAACTTAAAATTTATTGGTAGTTTTTTAAGATCAAAGGTAACTTTCTTATGCCCCAAGCAACGATAAAGCAATGCTAAAATTAACATATGATTATTTTCCCGAACCAAATAAGTTTGCTTTCCAACCGTAATTTTGACCCCAATATCAATAAATTCAACATTTGAAATATCTGTTAAATTAAACTGTACTACTTTCTTATTATTATTCTTATCTAACCCATCAATAATAAACCGCTTATTAGTAATTAATAAAACACCCTTACAAAAAAACTTGATATCTTTATGTGCTGTAAAAAGATGAATATTAACAGCATTATTTTTAAAATGACACTTTTCCTTCGGCTGTAAATCAAATGCTACTGGCAAAACTTTTAAAGGTCGTCATAATGTAAAATTAACCTCTTCAACATTATAAATAAACTCTTGTTCACGGCCAGTTAACACTAAATTTAGTTTCCGTTGATATTTGTAAAATCGGTGAATAAAATCTTGAGTATAAGCAAAATTTTTTAAAATTCAACGTTTAAAAATTCAATATTTAAAATTACGGAAATTCTCCGTTCCCATCTTTTTTTGATAACGGTCTAAAACAAAGCGCGGTTTATATTTAAAATTATCTTCATTTAACGTAAACTTTCACTCTTCACGTTTTAAATAAAAGGTTATATCTTTTGTTAATCTTGAAAACATTACCATCACCTTTATTAATTATATAACAAAATTAAAAAACTCTAAATTAATCTATGATTAATTTAGAGTCTAGGGTTATTTTTAACTAAATTCAATGGTGGTTCAGGACAGAATTGAACTGCCGACACTTTGAGCTTCAATCAAATGCTCTACCAACTGAGCTACTGAACCACGATTGGCGGTCTTGACGGGACTTGAACCCGCGATCTCCTCTGTGACAGAGAGGCATGATAACCACTTCACTACAAGACCATTGGTTGCGGGGGCAGGACTTGAACCTGCGACCTTTGGGTTATGAGCCCAACGAGCTACCACTGCTCCACCCCACAATTTTAATACTATCACAACTTAACTTTTAATTGCAAGTTTTTTTCTGAAAAATGGCGGAAGATGAGGGATTCGAACCCCCGCGCGGCTTTCACCGCCTGTCGGTTTTCAAGACCGATCCCTTCAACCAGACTTGGGTAATCTTCCAAAAATGCTCGTAAAGCAACTAAATAAATAATAAATGGTGGACCCTACTGGACTTGAACCAGTGACCATCCGGTTATGAGCCGGATGCTCTAACCAACTGAGCTAAGGGTCCATGGTAGCGAGAAAGAGACTTGAACTCTTGACCTCCCGGGTATGAGCCGAGCGCTCTAACCAGCTGAGCTATCCCGCCATATCAAGTTTAATTGCTTTATTAATTGTTAATGGTGGACCCGAACGGGATCGAACCGTCGACCCCCTGCGTGCAAGGCAGGTGCTCTCCCAGCTGAGCTACGGGCCCAAAATAGTATAAAAAATGGTCGGAAAGACAGGATTCGAACCTGCGACCCCTCGGTCCCAAACCGAGTGCTCTACCAAGCTAAGCTACTTTCCGAAAAAAAATAACATTTAAATAAATGGCGCGCCCAGAAGGATTCGAACCCTCAACCTTTTGATCCGTAGTCAAACGATCTATCCAATTGATCTATGGGCGCATAAGAAATAAAGCAATATTTAAATGTTGAGCAGATTTAAATGGAGGCACTAGTCGGATTCGAACCGACGATCGGGGAGTTGCAGTCCCATGCCTTAGCCACCTTGGCTATAGTGCCATAAAATCTAAACCCCTACTATATTATCATATTCATAATTCATTTCAAGATAAATAAATAAAAAACTTAAATTCATTTTATTATTTTTATTTACTCAACAGCAATTAAAAATGGGTATAATGTTTGATCACCATCAATAAATTCATATTCAACATCAAAACTTTCATCGAGATATTTTCGAATTGCATTAATATCTCGTGTTTCTGCTTCTTCACCAGTAAAAATTGTAACAATTTCTGTTGATTTTGTAATTGCTCGGTCAAACAAGTATTTCATTGTTCGTGATAAGGTTGGAAATGAACAAATAATTTTTTTATTCATAATCCCCATATACTCCCCTTTGTTAATTTTAACACCATCAATTGAAGTTGTTTTTGCTGAAACAGTAATTGATAAACTTGTCACATTTTTAAGACTTGCTTTTAATGTTGAATAAATCTTTTTCGGTGCTTCTCCTGGTTCAAATGATAAAGCTGCTACCATTCCTTCTTGAATTGATGTTGTTGGCACAATATATACATTTGACTTACGTTCAACTTTGGCTGCTTGTTGTGCTGCTAAAATTGCATTACTATTGTTTGGCAAAATAAACACATCAACCGCATCAACTGCTTCAATTGCATTTAAATAATCATCAGTTGATGGATTCATTGATGCTCCACCATTAACAGTAAATTGAATATTTAAATCAGTTTTGAAAAAATTGGCAATTCCATTTGATGGTGTAACGGCAATAATAGCCGCAGGATTTTTTAATTGCCGGTCAACTTTAATTGTCTTAACATGTTTGGCTGCTTGTAAATTCATATTTTCAATTTTAATATTCTTAAACTCACCATGTTGTTGTAAAAAAGTTAAAATATAACCCGGAAGTAAAGTATGAACATGAACTTTTAAAATATCATTATCAACAACTGCAACAATTGATTTTCCACCTTGATCTTCTAATGTTTGGCGAATTTGCATTATATTAATTTTATTAATATGCTTATTATCTAACATTACAATTGCCTCAGTACAATAACCAAATTCTTCATTTTGCAAATCCATAACAACATTATCACCAGTATTTTCAACTTGTTTTTTTCGTTGTGGCACAATTTTTCCTGTTTTTCAATATTCTGTAATGCCTTCAAATATTTTTACTAACCCAAAACCACCTGAATCAACAACACCAACTTCTTTCAAAACTGGTAGTAACTCCGGAGTATGATTCAATGACTCAGTTGCAAAATCAACAATTTTTTGGAATAACTCTGGAACAGGGATTTCTTTTTCTAATGTTGAAACATGTTCCGCAGTTTCACGGATTACAGTTAAAATTGTTCCTTCAACCGGTTTCATCACCGCTTTATAAGCAACTTCATTAGCTTGTGAAATTCCTGCTTTAACTGAATCAAAATTTAATTCATCAAATTCTTTTAAACCATTGGCAAAACCACGAAAGATCTGCGATAAAATAACACCTGAATTGCCACGTGCCCCCATAATTAAGCCACGCGCAAAAACATCAGCAACCTTACTAATTGATTCCGAATTGAGTTCATTAATTTCCTTAACAGCATTAGTCATCGTTAAATTCATATTTGTTCCTGTATCTCCATCAGGAACTGGAAAAACATTTAATTTATCAATTTCTGGATAAAAATTATATAAATTATTATAACCGCTGATCAGTGAATCTTTAAAAGATTTTGCATTAAATTCCATTTCTATCACCTTTACATTTTTCATCAATTAATTTCCCTTTTTTAGTTCTCCTAAGTGATATAATTGTAAATCTTGCATCATTCAAATATCTCATTTTAATAAAATTTCCTACCTAAATTAATAAGTCTTGAATATTTACATTCACATAAATCATAATATCATTTGAATAAATATCCAGTTTTTCTAATTCATATTTAATCCTAATTTGTATTTCTTGGGCAATATCTTTAATATTTACTCCTTCTAGCAAAATAATAAAGATTTCTATATAAAAATTACGACCATCTTGTCTCAATTTAATTGACTGTGAGTAATCTTTAAGTAGCATTATCACATTGTCTTCATTATTTTCAGTATCATCAACCTTTGCGAATCCAGCGACCCCAGGGACTGTAATTACTGCTGCATGAACTAAATCTGCAATTTTAGCTACATTAATTTTCTCAATCATAAAAATCACCACTAAACTAAATTAACATTATTAATTATAACGAGAAAATACAATAAAGCAATAAATTTATTATATTTTCTTAATTAAATTGTTAACTCTTTGTTGTCTTTCCCCCTTATTATTTAAAAAAATCATCAATGTTCGTTAGCATATGACTAGGACTAACAAGTTTTTCTAATGTTTTCTCTTCCGCTAATATTAATTCTTGATACTTTAAAACAAAGTCTTTTGTATTAATTTCTTTTTTTTCTGAAACATTTTTAATTTTAATACATTCATTAATATCCTCTCAAGAAAATCCATGTTGTACTCTTAAAGAAGCTATTGCATGAGCAATACTATGGTTTAACGATTCTTGATTACGTTTGCCACCAATTGTATTATCAAATGATAAAGTTTGAGTAAAAGAATAATGATTATTCCCTTGTTCACTTGTTTTTCGTACTGTCATTTCAATCATAACATTTTCCTCCTAGATGTAATTCTACTATAAATTAAGGATAATTACTACCTTTTAAAGTTTAATCATTAAGCAAATTATTTACTGAATACTAGGCAAATTAAATAAGCATTAATTATATAATAACTGCGATGTTATAAATATATTATTTTTCAATAAAATAAGTTACTATATAATTAGTGTATGACTATTTTAATTAGTAAATAACATTACTTTTCAATAAAAAGGTGTAAACATATGAATAAAATAGAATTTTTAATTAATTTAGATAAGGTGAACAGTGATTTTAAAAAATTATTAAAAGATTTTGATAAGTTAGAAAATAAATATCTTAAAATAATAAAAAAAGATAAAAATCTAAAAGAAACAATAAATTTAGAAGAATTATCAGATATTAAAAATGTTTCAAATGAATTATATACAGAAGTAATTTTCCCCCATTTTCAACATAAAAATGAAGAAATCATTCCAAATGGCCGAGAAATTATTGAAACAGTTACGGGTACTTACCAAAATTTAAAAACTAAAGTTAATAATTTTGTCTTAAACACAGACAAAGCAATAACTGATGCTCAAAAAAATACCCAATGATATTTACCTAAGTCAAAGATAAATCCAATTGCAAAACCACCACGCGTAAAATTATCTGATCAAGAATTATTAAATTTAGAATCACAGCCAGGACCAAGTGGGGTTCAAGCACAAGCCAATAAAAAAAGCCCACCATCTGTTCCTTCCAAACCACATTTAACAGAGTTACAAAAAAAGAACATTATTGCAATTAACAAACAAGTAAAAAATATGACCCAACAAGAAAATCAACAGGAACAAACAACACAAGTTGAAGAAAATTCAAGGTAAGGTGAAGATGAATAACACTTTTAATAATGGTTTTATCCATTTTTTAACTTAAATTTAGCAAAAAAACTGATGGTTTTCATAAAAATTAGATTTATACTTGCTTTTAATTTAAAAATTAGTTATTATTTTATAGTATGCAGATATAAAGGAGTGAAATTATGGCAAGAAAATGTGAAATTACTGGTAAAAGTGCTTTATCAGGAAACAAACGTTCACACGCGTTAAATGCAACCCGTCGTAAATGAAATGTTAATTTACAAAAAGTAAGAATTGTTGTTGACGGTGAAGTTAAAACATTACGTGTTGCAACAAGAACTTTAAAAACATTAAAGCGTAAAGGACAAATTGCGCAATAAATAAAGTTTAAAGAAACATTGATAAAATAATAAAAAAGGAAGCATAAATTTTAAAATTTATGCTTCCTTTTTCTCTAAAATACGATAAAATTAAAAAGGTACAAATGCCCATGTGGCGGAATTGGCAGACGCAGTAGACTCAAAATCTACCGAAGAAATTCGTATCGGTTCGAGCCCGATCATGGGTACCAAATTTTAAAGCAAAAAATAATCGGTTTAAAAAACCGATTTTTATTTACTATAAATTGCGACAACTTGACCTGCTAAAACATCAATATTTCCTACTGACGCAAGAAATTCATTGCTAACTGCATTAGGCGATAATTCTACTAATTTTAATTGTTTAGCATTATATTTTAAATTACTAATCGTCACAGTTGCTGATTGTAAACTAAATAATGAAAAATAACGATAACCTGACTTTTGATAAACTTCATTCATTCCTGGTTTTAGTAAATAAGCATAAGTATTATCATTCATAAAAATGATATTGTAACGACAAATAAAATTAAAACAACTCAACTCCATATCAAATCGATTGCCTTGGGCAATAAAAATAATTTCTTGTGGGTTTAATTTTAAAGCTTCTTGTAATGCTAATTCACCATCAATATGATCTTTAATTTGGGAAACTATTAGTAACTCTTTTGCTTTATTAGCAATCAGTTTTGCTTCTGTTGTTGTCAAACTATCTTGGTCACAGCAAAAAAGATCAAAAGTAGCAAAAGTTTTAATTAAATCTAAGGCACCCCGTTCAACACCAATTTTATAATAATCTTGATACTGCTGTAAATCTAAGTTTGTTTCTGAACAAACAATTAAAACTTTATTTGTTTTCATTTGCTAATAATCCTTTCAACCGGGTTGCTAAATCTGCATGACCAAATAAATAACTACCCGCTACTAATACATCAACCCCATATTGTTTACAAAGAGTTGCAGTCTCAGCATTAATTCCTCCGTCAACTTCAATTAATGTTTTGCCATTATTTTGATCAAGATAGTCTCGTAAGGCTTTAATCTTTGTTGCTGCAGCTGAAATAAAAGTTTGACCGCCAAAACCAGGTTCTACTGTCATTACTAAGACTAAATCAAGATGTTTTAAATAAGGGAAAATAACTTTAACTGGGGTTGCTGGTTTAATTGCTAACCCAATTTTTATGTTTAATTTTATTCGTAAATTTAAAAATTCAGTTAATTGTGGTGGGGTTAATGCTTCATAATGCAAAGTAATTGCTGATGCACCCGCTTTAATAAAAGGCAGCAAATAATTTTCAACACTACTATTTTTAATTTT
This sequence comes from Spiroplasma melliferum KC3, assembly GCF_000236085.2. Lineage (NCBI taxonomy): Bacteria > Bacillati > Mycoplasmatota > Mollicutes > Entomoplasmatales > Spiroplasmataceae > Spiroplasma > Spiroplasma melliferum. The sequence goes on from NZ_AGBZ02000001.1 coordinate 187,321, forward strand.
AACCATTAAGTGACAATCAAGATACAAATCACTATAACTAGTAATATCAGCTAAAATCTTTGGACCAAAAGTTAAATTTGGTACAAAATCACCATCCATTACATCAAAATGAATTCATTGTGCGCCAGCTTCCTTAATTGCTGCTAATTCTTCTTGTAAGATTAAATAATTTGCACTTAAAACACTTGGTGCAACAAGATATTTTTTCATCATTACCTCTTTCTATTGCTCTTGCATAATGCGAACATAATCATTATAAAAAAATTGTGGAATAATATTTGCTTGAACTAATGCTTTTATTTTGCAATGCGGTTCGTGTAAATGTAAACAAGTTCGAAACTTACATTCATTAGCATATTGATTAAAAAAATGATAAGAGCGTGCTAATTCTCCTTTTTCATAATCTCTTAAATCAAATGTTGAAAAACCTGGCGTATCAGCAACCATTCCATTTAATAACTCATATAATGCGCTAGTTGTGGTTGTATGTTTTCCTCGCCCTAATGCTTTAGAAATTTCTTGCGTCTTAATTATTTCCGCTTGTAATAATGTATTTAAAGTTGACGACTTACCACTACCAGTTTGCCCAGTTAACACTGAGATTTTATTTTGAAAAAGTTGTTCAAATTGTTGTCATATTTTTTTTTCATCTTTTTTATTACTAATAAAATAAACTTCATAACCTAACTTTGGATACCAGTTAAAATATTTTTGATAAAGTTCATCTGTTTTCAATAAGTCTTTTTTAGTAAAAACAATAACTGGTTTTAAGTTTTTATATTCAATAAATGCTAAATATTTATTTAATAAATATGAATTAAAAGTCGGTTCTGCCATTGCTGTAATAATAACAACTTGATCAACATTAGCAATTCGTGGACGGTATAATTCATTTTTACGAGGTTCAATTTGATAAATAATTCCTTGCTTGTCATTTTGAATTTCAAATTGAACATAATCACCAACAACTGGCTTAATTTCTTGATGGCGAAATAATCCTTTTGCTTTGCAAGCATAAATTTGATGATCAGTATCATTTTTAACATAACAAAACTCGCTAACAATGCGAATAATCATTCCTGTTTGGTGCATATTATTCTATCCTGGTAAAAACAAGCAAAGACAAACTAAGGCACTAATAAAACTAACTAGTAAGAAACTAAATCACCAAGCAACCTTAATTCTTAAAAATCATGGATAAGAATAATACCGATCATAAAGTTTGCGCTGTTTGCCTTTTACTTCAAACAAATTTGATAACTTTAAAGGTTTTTCAGATTGATGCTCTGGTGCTTCAATTGCTTGTAAACTATTATTAAAATCTGCTACTGTCTGAAACCGCTCACTTGGATCTTTTGCGATTGCCTTTAAAATAATATTTTCTAAACTTTGTGGTATCAACGGATTTACTAACCGTGGTCGTAATGGTAATTCTTTAACATGTTTAACCGCAACAAATGTTGGGTTTTTCCCAACAAAAGGAGCCATACCAACTGCTAACTCATACAACATAATGCCTAAAGCATAAATATCACTACGTTTTGTTGCTGGTTTTGATTGAACAATTTCTGGTGCCATGTATTTTGATGTTCCAATGATTTTACCACATTCTAAATCTTCACTATTTTCTAAAATTGCAACACCAAAATCAGCAACCTTAATTTTACCATCATATGAAATTAAAATATTTTCTGGTTTAATATCACGATGAATAATATCATTATGATGAGCTTCGGTAATAGCTAAATTAATTTCATCAAAAAAATATAATAATTCTTTAACAGTACAAGGACCTAATGTTAGTAAGCGGTCTTTTAAAGTATAACCTTTAACTAATTCCAAAACTAGACAATGACGATCATACGCTTGAAATGAGCCATAAACTTTAACCACATTATTATGGGAAAACTGCGCAATTGAATTATATTCTTTATTAAAACGTTCCACTGCTTCTTTATTTTTTGATAATGTCAATGTCATAATTTTAATTGCAACATGTCGTTTTAATAACATATCATATCCTTCAAAAACTTCAGCCATACCACCATCGGCAATTTTGGCTAAAATCTGATAACGATTATGTAACATAGTTCCAATTGTGATTTGTTCCATCTTCTGCACCCTTTTACCTTATTATTTTAACTTGTAAACATCATAACACAAAAAAACTAAGAAGAAAAAACAACAAATAAAAATAACAGCGCTTTAATCTGTTATTTCAAAAACAATTCCGGTTAAATTATCAGTTGATAGGTTTTCTAATGCCCGATCAATTAAAATTTTAACTTTATCGTTTAATTTATTTGCCGATTTTAATGTTTCAATTAAATCAATTTCATCAATATAATCATGAATTCCATCGGTGGTTAATAAATACTGGCCTTTAATATCCTCAATAACATAAGTATCAATTTTTAAATTCTTTGTTGGTCCCAAAGCACTTGTTAATACTTTTCAAAAAGTATGCATATTATATTGTTTTTTATATTGACCTTGAAATTCTAATTCTTGTTTTTCTCGATACTCTGTTGAATTTTCCATATTTTGGTCAGTAGTAATTTGATAAATTTTATCATGATGTAATTTATATAACCGTGAATCACCAATATTAATAACATATACTTTTCCGTTAGCAATTAATGCAGCAACAACTGTTGTTCCCATATCACTTGTATCAGGATAAATTTGAGCATAAGTAACCATTTCTTGTTGAATTGTTAAAATTGTTTGACGAAACCATTTATTAATTTCTTCATCGGACAAATGGTTAAAATTTGTCCGTTTAAAATGTTCCACCAAACTATCAACAGCCATTTTACTGGCAACTTCGCCATGTTGATGACCACCCATCCCATCACAAACAATGGCAATATAATTGTTAAAACTATTATTGGCAAAATCAAAGTAATCTTGATTACTACTACGATAAGCACCAATATCAGTTTTGTATCCAAACCGTATTTGCATAATTATTTTCTAATAATCCCTTCATTTTTAGCTCGTAATTGACCGCAAGCAGCATCAATATCGTGACCAAATTCACGACGAACAATACAATTAATTTTTTGTTGTTGTAAAGTTTCAAAGAATTGATTAATTTTAGTACTACGTTGATACCCATTTTCTGCAACTGTGTTATAAGGAATTAAATTAACATACGCATTTAATCCTCGAATTAATTTTGCTAATTCTAATGCTGTTTCACGACTATCATTAACATTCTCAATTAAAATATACTCAAAAGTAACACGTCGATTAGTTAACTCAATATAATAACGAACTGCATCCATTAATTTTTCTACTGGGTAAGCTTTATTAATTGGCATTAATTGATTCCGAATCGTATTGTTTGGAGCATGTAATGAAATCGCTAAATTAACTTGCGTCTTTAACTCTGCAAATTGTTTAATTTTTGGAACTAACCCACAAGTAGAAATTGTAATATGGCGCGCACCAATTTGATAACCTTTTGGGTCATTAATAATGTTGACAAACTTAAGCGTATTATCAAAATTATCAAATGGTTCACCAATTCCCATTACTACAATATGACTCACACGTTCATTTGTTGTTGCTAGATAACGATTAACCATCATAACTTGTTGAACAATTTCTGCCGTTGATAAATTCCGTGTTTTTTTTAATAATCCTGAGGCACAAAAAGTACATGCCATATTACAACCAACTTGTGTTGTAACACAAACAGAATTACCATAACTTTGGGGCATTAAAACTGTTTCAATTTTATAGCCATCGGCTAATTGAAACAAAAACTTTACTGTTCCATCTTTCGACTGTTGTTGAACAACAATTTTTAATGGCTCAATCGTATAATATTCTTGTAATTTATTACGATCAGTTTTAGAAATATTTGTCATTTCATCAAAAGAATATATGTTTTTGACATATATTCAATCAAAAATTTGCTCTGCTAAATATTTCTTAAAACCATGCGCAACTAAATCTAACTGTAATTCTTCTTTTGGATATCCAAAAATTGATGTCATTATTTTCCACTCCATTTTTATATATTATAATTTTATCACAAAATAGCATTTGTTAAAATAGACAAAAAAAACATTAATTAAAAAATTAATGTTTTTTCATATTTATTTAATTTTAACCTTGTTTTGAATTTAATTTTGGTGCTTCTTTATTATTACGCATTTCAGCTAATAATTCACGCATATATGGTTTAATTACTTCTTGTTCTCCACCATAAATAATTTGGACTGATTGACCACGAATAAGCATTCCGGTGCTGCCACCTAATGCTTGAATTTCATCTTGATTGACAAGTTTACTATCAACAACTGTAATTCGTAAACGTGACGCACATGAGTCAACTGCCGTAATATTATCAGCCCCACCTAAAAATTCAATAATTTTACGGGCTTTTTCCCGTTTTGCCGCATCACCTTTTGCTGGTCCTGATGAAGTTGTTTCATTAGTACCTTTTTTTGCTTTAAAATCAGCTTTAGTATATAGTTTTGTGCCGCCATCACGACCGGGAATTTGAACTTTTCCATATTTAATTGCGAAGTAGAAAGCTGCAAAATAAATTCCAATATATGGAATTCCAACTGCAAGAATTCAATAGAAGTTTGTTCCTTTTCCACCAACAAATGGAATAATACCAAAGACAATAAAGTCAATAAATCCACCCGATACGGTCATTGATGTATGTACATGTAATAATCCCATTAACATAAATGAAATTGCACACAATGGCATATGAACACCATAAAATAACCATGGTGCTACAAATAAGAAAGTAAATTCAATTGGTTCAGTAATTCCTGTTAAGAAACAAGTAAAGGCTGCTGAAAAATAAATTCCCATTACTGGTTTTCGATTTTCTTTTGGAACACTAAAGTACATTCCTGCTGCTGCTGCTGGTAATCCAAACATCATAAATGGAAACTTCCCAGTTTGGAATCGTCCTAAATTTAACCCCATATGTTGAACCATTGTGAAGGTAATTTTTGGATCAGCAATAACTTTATACATAATTGTTTGATCACCAACTGCTGCTATTGTTGAAGCATTTAGTTCTGATACTCAGCTAGTAATTGCTGCCTGTGCTGCTCCAACTGTAATTGTATTTAAATCAATATTAGCATCAATATAATTTAGCTCTTGTAAATCCTTAAGAAAAGCCATATAACTTAAAGGATCTTTTGAAACATTAGCGATTAAATCTGCCATACTTCCTCCCGCTTGTGTTCATCATAATGGTGAATAAAAGACATGATGCAAGCCAAATGGCACTAATGATCGTTCAAAAATCTCAAAAATTAAAGAATCTAACCCTATTGGTAATTTTCCTGAGTTATTTCCGAATCATGCTAACCCAGTACCAATTAATGGTCAAATAATCATAAAAATAAAAGCTAATGGAATTACTGCCATAAACATAATAATTGGAACTAATTTTGTTCCACTAAAAAAACTTAACGCTGAAGGTAATTGTGTTTTATGAAAACGATTATAAGCGAAAGCTGCAATTGCTCCAACAAAAATCCCTCCAAAAACACCAGTATTTAATGAATTAATTCCTAAATTAGAAGTCAATAATTTATTTTGAACTGCTCATGTTTGGCCAGTATAAAATAACAAATTAAATTGATCAGTTACTCGTACTGAACTAACAATTGTGACAGTAACATTCCCTTTAACTAATTCTTTATAAATATCACTGGTTCTCATTCATGCTAATAATTCATCACCCGTTAGTAAAGTTGGGTTGGCTGATGTGACACCATCAACAGTTAATCCCATAATTGGTGAAGCACCCCCTTCAATATTAACAACATATTGAATATGAGCATATGCCTCATTTAATAATGACAACTGAATTGCATTAAAAACTAAAAACCCAACTACGGAAGTTAATGCTGCTACTCCAGCATCTTCCGTATAGGCCATTGCAACAGAAATACAAAATAATACTGGTAAATTACCAAAAGCAATATCTCCCATTTTATTTAAAAAATTTCCAAAGTATCAAGCTGCTGAAGCAGGATCAACTTTTGATGAAATAGTTGCACCAACTCCTAAAAAGATTCCAGCAATTGGTAACAACGCAATTGGTAATAGAAATGCTTTACTTAATTTACTTAAAGTCCCCATTGTCCTTTGATTTGATTGTTTCCATCAAGCCTTTGACATAAAAGGTTTAAGCTTGGCTTTCTCATTCATTTTTAATTTCTCCTTTTAAATTAATAGTTACTAATATAATTATAGAATTTAACTAACTAAAAGTTAAGTTAATTACTACAAAGTAAAAAGTTTTTTTCATTTTTTTAAAATAATGACAATTTTATAAAACCAATAGAAAAAGAGCGGAAAGACTAATAACATAACAAAAAAAAGCACTATATAACGCAATATTACGTTTAATATAATTCCATAAATCTAAATTTTTATTATTTTTAGCATAATAATCTCCGCTATTAACTAATCGTTTCTTTTGGAAAATTCAAATAATTAACAATATTGTCCCCACAATAATTCCAAAAATTAAAATTGATAAATAGGTAATATGTTGTGGCGATAAACTTAACATCATTGTATTTTTTACTCTTTCTATTAAAATAACTTGCTTATATTTGGATTTTTATATAAATTTTCATTATTTTATAATTATATTATAGAATAATTTTATTTAAAAATATGCAAATTATGCATATTTTAATAAATTAACAAATTATTTTCTACTTTATTATTCGCATAATATGTTGTAAAATAGAATTAGTTGATATTATGAAAATAATTTTCATGGTGAAGTTGATGAAAGGAGTTTCTATGTTGTCTCTGTTAACATATGATAAAAATACTTTGACTGATACTGAAATATCAGTTATTGAACAAATTTTTCAAAATCCTTTGCTATTTACTAGTAAAACAATAACTGAATTGGCAAAAGCTTATTATGTCAGTGAATCAACTATTACCCGAATGGCAAAACACTTAGGATTTAAAAATATTAAAGAATTACAAATGCATATTTATGAACGATTAAATTTTCTAAACAAAAATTACGAAACTAATGAAACCATGAATTTAAAAGATATCGCTAACAATATGCGTGTCTATTATTCTTATAGTATCCATGAAACAATTGACAATATTGATTTAGAAGTCTTAGACCGACTAATTAATGATATTGTTCTTAAAAAACGAATTTTCGCCTTTGGCATTGGTGCATCATTTCTTGCTTGCCGCGTGTTACATAGTAACCTAAATATGATTGGTTATAACTGTTATACAACAGAAAATATTCATTCATTAATGTTTACTCTCTCAAATGCCGAAGCCGATGATTTAATTATTATTTTTAGTAAATCAGGAAAGACAAATGAGGTCGTTAATATCATTAATTTAGCAAATAAACTCAACATTGATGTTGCTTTAGTTACTAATAATCCTAACATTGATGAATTATATAAAATTAAACATAAAATTTTATTTGAAGTTCATACAAAAGAAAATGAGCGTTTTCCAGCATTATCTTCTAAAATTGTTCAAATTTTAATATCTGATATTATTTTTCGAAGTTTATTAAAAATTCATCCAAATTTAGAAAATAAAATTAAAGCGGCTAATGCAATTACCGAAGATTACAATCAAAGTGGTAATAAAAATAAAGACTCTTAATTAGAAGAGTCTTTATTTTTATTCATTTTCAAACATCTGCTTTGTATAATTAAGCACACTACCATATTCTTGAAGAACATTAGCTATTGCTACATCCGATTTAATTTTTCCGGCTGATAAATATATAATCCGATCACAGAAACGTTCAATTTCTTCCATATTATGTGATACGAGCAACATTGCTCGTTGATTAATAATAATATTTTGTTCTAAAAATTGAAAAATAGTTTCTTTAACTGCAATATCTAAGCCCGTTGAAACTTCATCCAAAATTACTAATTGTGGTTGATGGATAACTGATAATAAGATATTTACTCGCTGTTGCTGACCTCCTGATAATTTAACAATCTTTTTTTTAGCAACTTCTGTTAATTGATAAGTAATAATTAATTGTTTAATTTCATCCCTCGTTAATGGCAACTGAAAAGCTTTACAATAATATTTAATCATATCCATCAATGTTAAACCCGGTGGATATTGTGAATTTTGAAACTGCATTCCAATGGTTAAATTTGGTTGATAAATAACTTCACCATTACTAGCTTTTCGCACACCGGCAAGAATCTCACTTAATGTTGTTTTACCACTTCCATTAGCACCAATTAAACCAATTTTTTCATGCTGATGTATTGCTAAACTAACATCTTTTAAAACATATTTTTGTTGGTATTTTTTACTAATAGCTTTGGCTTCTAAGATAATTGCCATAAAATCCTCCTATTTTAAAATAAATTCTTCCTTATTTTACCATTAAATGATAAAGTACATTATTGGAAAAAATTTAGAAAAAACTTTTATTTTAACTTTATAGTAAATAAAGTCTAATTTACCAAATTTTACTAGTTTTAAGAAAACAGATTCCATTTTATATTTGTACAATGTAAATTGTAATATGAATTGCAAAAAATCAACTTTTTTCCGAGTTGATTTTTTAATGGAAAGAAAACATTATTTTATTTTGTGGTCTTATAAATTAATAGATTTATTGCACTTGTATTTACAATTTACATATTTAATTAAATCTTTCCTAAAAACTTAAATAACTTTAAATTCTATTTTTTGTCCTGTGTTTTCTAAAACAGATACGGAGCGTCAGAAACTATATGCTAAACCAAAACAACCAAAAATGAAACTACTATTGTCATTTTTTTCATCATTTTTTATTTCCATTATCAAAGATTTTTGATTTTTAATAAAATTAATAGGTGAAATTTTTAAATATCCTGCCCCTCATTTTAAATGTTTTGAATTTTGTAATGAGCTTTGATAAGTACTAAGAAGAAAATCAAATATATCTATATAACGGACATATTTATTCTTATCTATATATGACAATAGGTTATTAAATACGTTTTGTTTCAATTTAAAAACAAGATTAAAGTTTTTATATGTTTCTAATTGATAATAATGTCACAAACCCATTGTTACTTTCGCAAATTCTTCCAATTGTTGGTCAAATTGCGTTTTTAATATCGTGAAATAGCTTTTTTCTTTTAAATTTATCTTAAATAAATTATTTTTAAATGGTAAATTTTCAATCATAAAATTTTGTGGAATAAACCATTTTAGTTCTTTTAAAATATAATAGCCATCTTCAACTTGAATATTTCAATTATCAATTATTTGTTTTTTATAAAATGAAAGAAAATTTTGCCATGTTAATTGCTCTGGATCATAACCCTCACCTGCCCAATTTAAAACAGTCTGAACAGTCGGCATGGATATATTTGTATAATAATTTAAAGCACTCTCTATTCCCGGTATAACGAATTTAATATGATGTTTAAACGAAATATTCCTGTCATTTAATTCTTTTTCAATTATTGGTCAAACAATATCCTTGTTCATATTAAATTGCTCCGATATAATGCGATAGTTTTTGGCTTTAAAAATAGTATCAAGAAAATTAACAAAATAGTTTTCAATTTTATCTTGAATATTATTTAGAACTTCGGAATCATTCGTTGTAGTTATTAAACCTTGAATGTTATCCTGCGATGGTATTCCTTTAAAGCGGACTTCATAAGGAATATTAACTTGAACTGTAATTCCTAATACTGCTTGCGGAGTATCTTCTAATAGTTTTGCTATCTTATCAAAATTAATATTATATAAATTAAATGAAATGTCATTTTCTCCTAAGAATAATGGCATTATATCAACATAATAATTTGAATATCGATCTTGTAAATGCTGATTCAAATTATTAAACTCTGCTTTAAAACCAACAAGCAACTGATTTAAAAAACGATATTTACTAATTGCTGTGCTCGTTAAAGTTAATAAACCATCATTTTTTGTTTTTAACTCTGCGACTAGTTCTTCAAATAATGATATTTGATCTGGATAATCCTTAATAATATCAATCATTGTTTTTGTTTGTCATCATGTTGACAAAGTTTGCTTTGCTTCCTTTTTTATTTGATTTAAAATTTCAAGATCTTGATTGTGCTCTAACTCATCGTTGTCATCAGGCTCATGTTTTGCTCGCACTGTACAACTAACAACACCTAAACTACTACCAAAACCTAAAACAAAAACACTAAAAAGTGTTAATAACCATTTCATCTAATTGTCACCTTCCTTTTGTGTGATACTCATAATTATACTTAAAAAAAAAAAAAAAGTCCCCTAGTATCTTTAGGCAAATTAGGATTAGATGGAAAATAATAATTGAACCTAAAACTAATTTTATAGGACAATAACCAATAGAATGGGTGGAATGAATTAAATTTAAATAATAAGAAGCGGTTTGTTCCATTTAACTGACAGCAATGATGAAATAGCACTAATTTCAGATGCAACTTTAGACATGAACCATTAACAATGAACAATATCTTAAAAGATGCAAAAATAAATCTTGATGCAAGTAAGGAAGCGACAACAAGGATAAAGCATATTAAAAGGATTGAGTTATTCTGTATTCAACAGGACTCAATCCTAAATAAATTTTATTTTGTAGTCTTATAAATTAATAGATTTGTTGCACTTGCATTTACAATATCATTTTTTTATTTAAAAGTCCGAATTTTAATCTGTTGTTTTAAACTTTCCACTAACAATTTATCAGCGATCCCTTGACTAAATGCTGTTGCTGATCCAGCACAAATGCTAATTAACATCGCTTCTTGATAATCATTTGTTGCTAAATAAGTTCCAACAAATCCAGCAACCATTGAATCACCAGCTCCGACCGAATTAATTAATTGCCCTGTTGCAGTATTACCAACATAAACATTTGTTGGAGTAATTAAAATGCTGCCATCTTTACCACTACTAATTAAAACATTCTGTGCCCCTTGTTCCTGTAATTTTTTTACTAAAGTAACAATTTCTGTTTTTTGATTAAATTGGTAATTTGTTTCAAATAGTTCATTTAATTCAGCTAAATTTGGTTTAATTAAAAATGGTTTAGCTGATAAAGTTGATAATAAAACATCCTTTGTTGCATCAACAACAAATAAGATTTCGTTTTCATCACAATAGGTACTAATTGTTTGATATAAATCAGATGGACAATCACGTGGTAATGAACCAGAAATAATTAAACAATCATTTTTAGTTAATTCTGTTTTAAGAATTGTTAACAACGCCATAACATCATCATCACTAGTAGAAAACGCAAGGCCATTTAATTCTGTTTCTTGTTTTATTTCTAAACTTTTAATTTTTATATTAGTTCGGTTCTTGCCATTAACTTCATGAAAACAAGCAGCAACCTTTTGATTTGCTAAATAATGTTCAAACATTTCTTTATTATCACGCCCCAAAAAACCTAATGCTGTAGTTGGATATCCTAAATGTTGCAACATTACTGCAACATTAATTCCTTTTCCACCAATCACCTCATACTCACTAATAGCTTTATTAGTTTCTCCTAATTGGAAATTCGGCACTTCAATAACTTGGTCAATAGCAGGATTTAATGTTAATGTATAAATCATTTTTTCTTACTCCTTCCCTTCTTATTTTAATATTATAAAAACCCAATTAGTTGGGTTTTTACTTTTTAAACTAAATTGCTATAGTAATTTTATTTTTTTTAACATCATTCATTCTTCAAAATCCAAGAATTAAGGCGCTAACAAAACTTCCAATAATTAAAGCAATAAGTGAAATTAAGACTGCTACACCAATTGAAGCACCGTGATTAGCAATACTAAACCAATTTTTACCATTATCTTGAATTTGCAATAACGGAAAGACAAAGATACCACCATGAGGTGCTGCTAATGTTACACCAAAACCACTAACAATTGCGCCAGTAATAGCACTTCCCGCCATAATTGACGGAATTGTTCGTTTTGGATCAGCAGCAGCAAATGGAATTGCCCCTTCGGTAATAAAACATGCTGCTAAGAAATAATTCGTATTTCCTTGCTCAACATCTTTTTTTGTTCAATATTTTTTAAACATTCTTGTACATAATGCTAATGCTAATGGTGGTACCATTCCAGCTAACATTGCACAAGCCATAAAGACTGTCCCCCCATTAGTTGATCGAATTCCAGCATAAGCTGTTTGTGTAGCATCAATTGTTAAGGTTCCAAAGACATAGGCAGCTTTATTAATTGGACCACCCATATCAGCCGCCATCATTAAACCAATAATAATTCCAATTAAAGCATTTAAATTATAATCGGCAATTGCTTTTAAACCTTGGCTTAAACCATAGTTTAAATATCCTAATGGAATATTTAATCCAAACATTAAAACTCCTGCTGCTAAAGCTGTTAAAACAGGAATTAAAACAATATCACGAACTCCTCGTAGTGATGGATGGAACCGAGCAAATCCTTTTTGACAACCATAGACAGCAAAGGCAACAAGATAACCACCAATTAAGGCTCCAAAAAACCCTGAGTTAAAGTTTGAGATTGAATCAGGGAATAATCGCCCCCATGTATTTGCTCATCCTGTTTTATTTTCTGCATCATATAACATTCCAGGAGCATTAGCAATTAATCCTGCTGTCATTCCTGGTAATAATCCTTGTGGTCCAACAATAGAGTAACATACATAAGCACCTAAAATAGGAACCATCATACCAAAGATTACTTTTCCTAATCCTGAAAATCATGCCGCAACATCACGAGTTACCCCAAAATCTTTTCCTGTTTTACCTGAATCTAATAAGAAACCAATTCCTAAAATAATTCCTCCAGCAACAACAAATGGTAACATTCGGGAAACCCCTCCTAAGAGGTTTTTTGTTACATCTTTAAAGTTTTTTAAACTTAATTCACCAACTTCATCGTTGCCACCTTTACCACCTTTGCCAATTGTTAAACGTTTTCCATTCAAGGCATCTTCAATAACATTTGTGCCATGGTAAATTACATCTTTTGTACTTGTTTCTAAATATGAAACACCCTTAAAACGATCCATTCCCGTAATTTTTTTATCAATTCCAAGAATAATTGCTTTTGCATTAGCAATGTCAGTTGCTGTTAATACATTTTCATTACCGCTACGCCCTTGCGTTTCAACTTTAATTGTTAAGCCCATTGCTTTTGCTGCTTCTTCCATTTTTTCTTTTGCCATATAAGTATGGGCAATTCCAGTTGGGCAAGCTGTAATACCAATAACATCATAATGACCATCTGTTTTCGTTTTATCATGGTCAGTAACTGGCTCAACAAATGCTTTAAGAATATCAGCAAAAGTTTTTGCCGCACGAATTTGTGCTACAACTTCACTTTTTCCTAAAAAACCAGCTAATTTTGCTAGTGCTTGTAAATGTTGTTCTCCTCCTTGTTTTGGCGTAGTAATCATAAAAATGATATCAACTGGTTTATTATCTAAACTTTGTCAATCAACTGCCTTTTCTAATGTCATAATTGCAATTGATGGTTTCGTAACACTACCACTTGAACAGTGGGGAATTGCTAAACCATCACCAACCCCAGTTGGACCTTCTGTTTCACGTTTCTCTAAATCTTTAATTAAGTTTGCTGAATCAGTAACTGTTTCATTGTTAACTAATGCTGCTGCTAATGTTGCAAAGACTTCAGTTTTATCTGTCGCAGAAGTTTTTAAAAAGGTTGTTGTTTCATTAAAATAATCAATTATTTTCATAATGATTTATCCTTTTATCCTTTCTATGAACTTGTAATAATTTCAACTTCCGAACGAGAAGCGAATTTTACTAATGATTTAATGTTAAATTTTGATGAATCAGCAAGAATATAACTTTTTGTTGCTCGCTTAATAACTTCCGCTTTAATCATTGCTTCGTCTGGGTCGGTCGTATACAAATCCTGACCATTAATCCCATTAACTCCTAAAAAAGCACAATCAATTTGATATTTTTGTAAAGTTGTAACGGCTTCTCAACCAATTAATGCTCCTGTTTGATGCTTATATTTTCCTCCCAAAACATAAACATTATTAAAACCCGCTAAAGCTAATAGCTCTACGTGGAAGATTGAATTAGTAATAATTACTAAATCATCTGCTGGTTGTAATAATTTAATTAGTGCTAAGGTTGACGAACCAGCATCCAAATAAAGACACATTTTTGGTTTAATTTTCTTAACGGCTTGACGAGCAATTAAATATTTCTCTTCAGCATGCTGTTGGATTTTCTCATTTAGTTGCTCTTCTATTCGAACTTCATAACTCTTTTGTAATTTAACACCACCATGCACTCGTTTTAATAAACCTTGTTGCTCCATTTCCGTTAAATCACGGCGTAATGTTGTTGGTGATAATTGCAATTGCGTAATTAAGTCGTTAACTAATACCAATTGTTGATCATCTAAACAAGCTAAAATTTTTTCTCATCGTAGTTCTTTTAACATCTTCTCACCAATTGTAATTATATCTTATTTTTAACCAAAAACAACCAAAAATAACATAAAATAACCAAAAAAAAAAAAAAAAAAACCATTACTTTGTAACGGCTTTCTCAGTATAAGCTTCAATAACATCTTGCTCTTTTAAATCATTATAGTTTTTAATTGTTAGGCCACATTCAACTCCTGTTTTAGCTTCTTTAATATCATCTTTAATATGTTTCAATGATGCTAATTCACCACTATAGACAATAACCCCATCGCGTAAAACGCGAACTCGTGATTTTCGTGGAATAATACCATCAGTAACATAACAACCAGCAATCGTTCCAATATCAGAATGGCGGAAAATTTGACGTACTTCCGCTTGCCCTAACACTTCTTCAACCATTTCTGGATCTAACATTCCTTCTGCTGCTGCAACTATTTCTTCCGTTAATTTATAAATAATGGTATGCAAACGAATTGCAACTCCTTCATCTTCGGCTTTTTTTCGAACATGCGCAGTTGGACGAACATTAAAACCAACAATAAATGCTTGACTAGCTAATCCTAATGTTACATCACTTTCGGAAATTCCCCCAACAGTTGCTCGTAAAACATTAATTTTTACGCCTGCAATATTAATTTTTAATAAACTTGCTTTTACCGCTTCAACTGTTCCTTGAGTATCAGCTTTTAAAATAATATTAATTTGCTTTAACTGCCCATCTTTAATTTGTGCTGATAGACTTTCTAATGAAAAATTTTGATTTTTATAACGTTTATTCATTGTATCAATTGTTTTTCGTTTTAAGGCAATTTCACGTGCTAATTTTTCATCCCGGAAAACCATAAAACGATCACCAGCATTTGGTACTTCATTTAAACCATGAATCATAACTGGAGTTGATGGTCCTGCTGATTTAATTTTTTTACCACTTTCATCAGACAAATCACGAACATAACCAAAAGTATAACCAACAACTAAGGCATCTTTAATATTCAATGTTCCTGATTGCACCAATAATGTTGCAACTGGTCCTAAACCACGATTTAAGTGTGATTCAAGCACTGTACCTAACGCAAAGCGATTTGGATTTGCTTTTAATTCCATCAAATCAGCCATTAATAAGATTGTATCTAATAATTCATCAATTCCTTGCTTTTGTTTAGCACTTCCTTTAACATAAGGGGTTGTGCCTCCTCATTCTTCTGGAGTTAATTCTTCTTGTGATAATTGCATTAAAATATTATCTAAATTTATCCCAACTTTATCCATTTTATTAACAAAAACAATAATTGGTACGCCAGCTGCTTTGGCATGATCAATTGCTTCTTTAGTTTGCAACATTACCCCATCGTCAGCTGCAACAACTAGGACAACAATATCTGTTACCGCACTCCCTCGTGCTCGCATTTGTGTAAAAGCTTCATGTCCAGGAGTATCAACAAATGTAATCTTTTCATTATTTTTAGTTTTAATTTGATAAGCTCCAATATGTTGTGTAATTCCCCCATGTTCTGTACTTACAACATTAGTATTTCGAATGGTATCTAATAATGTTGTTTTGCCATGATCAACATGGCCCATAATTGTAACAATTGGCGGACGCTTTTCCAACGAAGCAGGGTCATCATTAACTTCAAAACTTTCAATTAAGTTTTCATGCGTTACTGATTTTTCTCGTTTAAAATCTAACCCAAATTCTAAACATAACTCTCCCAATTGATCTTCAGTTAAAAAAGTATTTTGATTTAACATTATTCCCTTACTAAAAAAATATTTAATAATTTCACTAACGGGTTTATTAATTTTTTGTGCAAATTCAGCAATGGTTAATGCCTCATCATAAACAAAAACTCCCTCCGTAACATGTGCTTCAATCGTTTTTAATTGCGATTGAATTCGATTTCGTTGTTTTTTAGCTAGTGTTTTTTTATTTTGTTTGTTATTTTGACTACTCATCTGTCCCTCCTCCTTTTTGAATTTTAAGAATTATTTAATAATGTCAGCAACCGTTGGGCAAGATGTTGGTCACTAATACCAATCATTTTAACATTATTTGTTCCTAAAGCTTGTTGGGTTAAATTGAAATCAAGGCAACTAAAATAAGGGATATTATAATAAAAACATTTTTGTTGATATTTTTTTGCTTGCGCAGAACCAACATCATTACTAGTTAATACTAAATAAACTGTTTTTTGTTGAATGGCAGTTAATAAACAAGCCCCTGTGATTAGTTTACCCCCTCGTTTGGCTAGGCCAAGATAACTATATCCTTTTTGACCTAGCATCATTAATCTCAACCTTCGCTAATTTCACAATATAACATTTCGTAAAATTGATCGGTTAATTTTGTTTTTAAAGCACGTTCTAAAGCGTGACTTTTTTTTGCTTTTTCATAAATCTCTAATGTTGGTCGTAAATAAGCACCGCGACCATTGGCCTTTCCGGTTGAATCAATAATAATTTCCCCGTTTGGTGTCTTAACAATTCGTACCAGTTCTTTTTTTGGTAACATTTGTTGTGAAACAACACATTTTCGTAAGGGAACTTTTTTATGATTTGTCATCGTTATCCCTCCTAATTAATTATTTATCTTGATCATAATAATCATCATAGTCATCATAATTAATTTCATCGTCATCATCATCTTGATTTTCAAATTGTTCATTCTCAAAATAAGAAATATTATCTTCAATTTCTTGAATTTCATTTTCTAACCCGCTAGGTGTTGTTTCTGTTAAATCATCAACATGATAATTTTCTTCATCCAAAATCATTGTTTCTTCAGCCATTTGTTCTTCAATAATTTCAAATTCTTCAACTGGTAAATCTACTGCTCCATCAACAGTATTTGTTTCAACAGTCGTTTTTGGTTTAATTTTATCTTTTAATTTAACTTGTAATGCACTAAGTTCATCAGTTGTTAAATTTCCATTTCATAAAATTTCAACTTGTTTTGTTAACGCTTCACTATAACTCATAATGTTTAATTTTCATTTTGTTAACTTTGCAACTAATTTTGCGGCACTTCCGCCTTTTCCAATTGCTAATGATAATTGTTCATCAGGAACAATAACATCAGCTTCTTTTCCTTCATCATTAGTTGTAATTGAAATTACTTTTACTGGTGATAATGAGTTAATAATAAATTGTTGACTATTATCATTATAAATACAAATATCAATTTTTTCATCTTGTAATTCAGCTGTTACTTTATTAATTCGACTTCCCTTGCTACCAACACAAGCACCAATTGGATCAATATTTTCATTTGTACTATAAACAGCAATCTTACTACGACGCCCGGGATCACGAGCAATTGCTTTTACTTCAATTACTTGTTCAAAAATTTCTGGAATTTCACGCTCTAATAAACGATATAAAAAATCATTGCTTGTTCGTGAACCAGTAATTTGTCCTGCATTTTTTGATTTAATAACATCTTCTGCCAAAAAGGTAATTGGTTGCCCAACTTCAAAATGATCAGAAAAGATTAAATTTTTTCGAGGAATATAAGCAAATGTTCGTTCTACTTCAACTAATAAGTATTTTTCTTCAGCAGCAATAACAACACCTGTCATTAAATGCCCTTTTTGTATAATATATTCATCAAAGATTGAATCCTTTTCTGCTTCTTTAATTTGTTGTTTAATAATTTGCCCAACTTGGAAAATTGCTAATCGTGAAAATTCTTCTGAATTAACTGGTTCATAAACTTTATCATCAATTGTAATTTGTTCACCATATTTTTCTTTTGCTTCATTTAAACCAATTTCTAATAAATCATCTTCTACTTTTTTAACAACAGTTAATTCTTTTTCAACTTTAATTTGTCCTGTTTTTTGATCAATATCAACAATAACTGTTGCTTCTGGATCAAAATGCTTTTCATAAGCCTTTTTAATTCCTTCTTTAATTGAATCTAAAATTAAATCACGGCTAATTTGTTTTTCACTAACAATTTCATCAATTGTTGTCAATAATTTTGCACCATCAATCATGCTATATAACATTCCTTTCCTAAAATTTAACCGCACAACGCGCAAATTTAATATTTTGATAATTTGTTTGTAAGGTTTTGCGAGCACCTTTAACAAAATAAGTAATAGTAAGATTTTGTTGCTGATCAACCATTGATAATTCACCAGTAACTTCAACTAAATTATTGACCTTTTCGTTAAATTCTAAATAAACATATTCCTTAACATGTTGTTGTAGTTCATTTCAATTTCGTAATGGTCGCTCAGCACCTGGTGTTGAAACTTCTAACAAGTATTCTTCTGAAAATAAATCAAGGTTATCAACAAGTTGATTAATTTCTTCACTAATAACTGTTAAACGATCCAAATCAAACACAGTTGTTTTATCTTCAATTAACACTTGTACAACATTTGTGTCAAACTCTTGGAAATAATTAATTGCAAACAATGTTAAATTTTGTTTTGTTAAATAATTTTCCAAAGTTTCTTTTAATTGTGTCTCTTGTTGTATAAAATGTTCCATCCAACACCACCCTTTCTTAATCAAACATAACTAAAATTTATGGCATTAAAGAAAGAGCACAGTTGTGCTCTTTCTTGACCTTTTTTAATTACTTTATTATTATAATACCTTAATAATAAAAATGCAAGAAAATTAAGAAGATAAATTAGGAAAGTTGGAATAAAATAGAGTGAAGTGCTACATCATATTTCAACTCTTTTCCCAAATAAACTATTTAAATTTATTATTATAAACTTAACAGAAAGTTATGATTTCCACTTTATTTACTAACATAATAATTTTTAAAAATATGAATATATGTAGTCTTAACTAAAAAAGACTGAATTTCAGTTTTTTTAGTGTTTGTTACAAAACTAGTTTTAGTTTAAATTATTTTATTCCAATTATCTTCAATATTTATTAAACAACCTTAAATTCAATTATCTGTAAAAATGAATAACGTTTTAAAGTCTTATTCGAACTCTTAATGGATTGTTCTTCAACACTAGGGAAAATAAAAAAACTATAAAGTTCACTCCATCATCATCCATAGAGTATCTTTGGTCAATATCTCTCAAAAATTTTACAGTAAAGGATTTTTCAGTTTTATTAATTAAATTAACTGTAGAAAATAAACTGTATCCATCGAAACTATTTCAAGCAAACTTTTTGTCTTTTGAGTTTAATGTGGTTTGAAAAAAACTAAAAATAGGTTCAAAAATAAATGGAATAGTTTTTCGTTTTCACCTGAAAGGGTCTTCTAACTCTAAAAACCTAGCATTTTTAAGTACCTTATCAAAAATCTCTTGGTTCAACTTAAAAACAAGACGATAATCCTCATAATATGTTTCTAACTTAAAACAATGTCAAAAATCCATTATCATTTTTGTAAACTCATTAAACTGAGAATCAAATGTATTTTTTGCTACTAATATATTAATTGGTTCTATATTTAGAGTAGTCTGATGTTTTTTAAATCGTAAATTTTCAATGCCAAAGTTTCATAGGGTAATATATGTAACCTTCTGAACAAGATAATAATCTTTATACTCTTTTATATGATTTGAAATATATGTTTCTTTATAAAATTTTGAAAAGTTTTCTTGTGTTAATTTAGATGGATGATATCCCTCACCCGCTCATTTCAACACAGATTCATGTTTTTGAAACTGATGACCATCGGAAAAACCAAAACCGTTCTTCAAACGAGCGCCAAGAGACCCATTAAACAAAATATTTTTATTCTTTAAAGCCTCTTTAATAATGTCCGTAATCAAGTCCTCTTTTCAAAAATAACGGTATTGTGGTAGTATAATTTGATAATTTTGTTTTTTAAAAACATGGTTAACAAAATCAGTAAAATACTTCTCAATATTATCTTGTATATTACTTAAGTAATCGAAATTATTAGAGATAATTCCTACATAATCAGTTACATCTGAGGATGGCAATTTTTTAAATCTAATTTCATAAGCAATCTTAAGATTCATTCTAATACCCATTATTTCTTGCGGCGTATCTTCCACTAACTTTGCTATCTTATCAAAATTAATATTATACAAAGTAAATGAAATATTATTCTTGGCTAAAAGCAATGGCATTGAATCAAAATAATAATTTGAATATCGTTCTAGTAAACTTTGGTTCAAATTATCAAACTCTGCTTTAAAACCAACAAGCAACTGATTTAAAAAACGATATTTACTAATTATTTCGCTCGTTAAAATTAACCCATCATTATTTGTAGATTTTAACTTTGCCACTATTTCTTTAAATGATAATATTAAGTCCGGATAATCATTAATATCAATCCTTGCCTTTGTTTCAAATCATCTTGACAAAGTTTGCTTTGCTTTCTTTTTTATTTGATTTAAAATTTCAAGATCTTGATTGCGATCTAATTCATCTTCTTCAAGGTCATGCTTTGTTCGCGTTGTACAACTAACCACCCCAAAGCTACTACCACTGCCTAACACAAACGCACTAAAAAGTGTTAATAACCGTTTCATTTATATGCCGCCTTCCTTTTATAAGCTGTTTTTAATTATACTAAAAA
The DNA here is from genome assembly GCF_000236085.2 of Spiroplasma melliferum KC3. Taxonomy (NCBI): domain Bacteria; kingdom Bacillati; phylum Mycoplasmatota; class Mollicutes; order Entomoplasmatales; family Spiroplasmataceae; genus Spiroplasma; species Spiroplasma melliferum. The sequence goes on from NZ_AGBZ02000001.1 coordinate 208,304, forward strand.
AAAAAAAAAGCACGGGGTATATTTAGCAACTAAATTGTTTAATATAAATATTTTTAAAAATTATTTGTTTTATTGTGTTAACCAATCTTAAATTCAATTATCTGTAAAAAATATTCACCATTATCAAATCCAAAAAACCTATTAATTATATGAACTTTTCATTAATAAATTAATTAAATCGAACAAAATCCATTATTTTATTATATATTTATGATTTGATGAAATATGAAAATTGTTATTTTTATATGTAATAGTAATTAAATCTTGTTGAAGCATAAAACTTACTTTATAATCAGGTTTTAATTTACCATACACATCTAATTCAAAAGTAACTTGCTCTAATTTGTCAAAACAATAACTATCATTTTGAATCAAAGGAATAACAGTGTTTGCTTTGACAAAAATTAATATTTCATCAATTGCACATACAAATTGATAAGAACGTTGTCCTTTAAACTTTTTATTTTTTTGGCCTAATAAAAACCAGTCACCTCTTGGTAAATAAACTTGGCGTTGTTTTGTCTTTGGTGTTAAAATTGGAGCAATTAATAAGTTACTACCAAGATAAAATTGATCATCAATTAGTTCAGCAATATGATCGTCTTCATTTTCTAAAACCATTGCTCGTAAAATTGGTATACCCGTGGTAATTGCTTCTAATTCGCACATTTTAAAATATGGTAATAATTTACGTTTTAATTTTGCATATTTTATCGCATTAGTTAAAACAGCTGGTGAAAAATTTCATGGTTCTCGCGGTCCAATGCCATGAAATCGTGACAAAGGTAATAACATCCCAAGTTGAGTCCAACGCATATATAAATCTTCATTAAAAGGTTCTGCGCTATAAAATCCACCAATATCAATCCCCCATGCCATTTCACCTGCCATTGCTAACGATAGTCCCGCATTTAAATGAATTTTTAATTCCGTAAAATTTGAATAACTATCTCCTGATCATTTACCAGAAAATTGTTGTGTTCCAATGTACCCTGGGCGGCAAAAGACCAATGTTTCGTTTGGCCCAAAGTATTCTTTACTAGCATTATAAGCTGCTTGACAATAAAGAAATGCATAATATTGGCGAAATTGTTCACCAGTTAAACCATTACTAAAGGAAGCATTGGGGGGTACTCCATCACCATAATCTGGTTTCACAAATCGTAATCCTAATTTAAATAACTTTTTAAGCTCACCTTGATATCATTTTGTCGCTTTAGAGCTAGTGAAATCAACGATTCCACAATTTGTTTGATACGTTTCTGTTCCGGTTAATGGGTGGGCATAAGCATCAGAATTAATTGTTTTTACTAAATAACCATTTTGATACGCTGTTTGCCAATTATAATTATCATCAGCTTGCAGATATGGATTAATTCAAAAACACACTGCAATATTTTTTTGTTTTAATTCTGTAAATAAAGTTTTAAAATTACCAAACGCATTTTCATTATATTTAAAATTACAACTTTTTGTATAACGATTTTCTAACCATTTTGGATCTAAGCAAATAATATCTAATGGAAACTGAGCTGTTTCACATTTTTTAATTTCTGCTCATAATTCCGTTTGATTATGATAATACAACCGATTACATCAAATACCATAACTTAAATCTGGAATTGCTGTTGGTTTTCCTGTTAAATCAGTATACTGAATAATTAAATCTTTCATATTTTGTCCTGTAAAAAAGAAATAAATCTAGCAATGGTTCAAAAGATAATAAACTAATTGCATCTGTTACTGGTGAACCAATTTCAAAACTAGTTTGTTCACCAGTATTAACTAATAAACCTCACTTTTTTGTAGAATAAAATAATGGTAAACCATTATAAGCTAAGTCATGGTTAGCAACACAAGAATTATCACTATTTCAAATAGTTGTTTCAATACCATTTTTAACTAATGGTCGAAACTTTTCTCCTAAACCATATATTTTTTCATCGTTCATTAATCAAAATGAAATAAATGGTTGTCAATAATCATCCCTAATAAGCTTTCATCCTAATGGTGGAGTTGAATAATTTTCAAATACTTGGTATCCTTTTCGTGTATTAGTGCTAAATTTAATTTTATTATTAGCATCAAGTAACATTATTTGAAATGGTTCTTTATAAATTATCAATTGTTCCTCGTGTAATAAGTTAATTTTAAAATAAGAACTATTTTCAATTGCAATAAACTGTTTTTTTGTTAAATGTTTTAAGTGTTCAGCGAAACGGTTATTAGGTTTTTTTTGATAATATTGCAAATTAATAATACCATTTTCAAATAATTTTATTTGTAAAGTTGATTTTTGTAAATTACTTAATGTAAGTTCTAAGTACAAACTATCATCTTGATATCAAAAATCACTAATTTTTAATGCAACGGTATAATCATAATTAATATCAAAAATTCGTTGTTTTTGGGGAAAAGAATATCCGAGCAATTTTTTATCTTTAATCACTATAGTTTATGTCCTTCCTCAATTTGATTATCTAAATATTCATCAATCTTTTCCTTATAAATACTTACTTTTGGTCCATAAACAATTTGATAATAATTCCCTTGTTTTATAACACCAAGTGCCTTTGTTTCCTCTTTAAACTTATTAGAAACTTTTTTATCATCTTTTACAACAACACGTAACCTAGTCATACAACAATCAACTTCTTCAATATTTTCTGCTGTTCCTAATAAACTAACAATTTTGTGAATAACTTCATCTGAAATATTTCCTTCTGGAACTTTTTCCGTTAATGAATAACCATCTAATGGAATTTGTTCACCAACTCCAGGAATATTTGGTTTTAGTTTTTTAGTTAACCCATAAAAAAGAATAAAATAAATCGTACAGAAAAGTGCACTTACTAATAAAAATCAACAACCATCTAATCATAAATTAGTTTTAATACTATCTGTAATTAATGTTGTTGGACCTAATACTAGAAAATATTTCATTATAATTTCAATTGCACCAAAAGCATGAATTCGCATTGGAATTAAATCGGCCATTCCAAAGGCTAATCCAGTCATAATCGCATGAACTAAATATAGTAACGGAGCTGTATACATAAAAATAAATTCAATTGGTTCAGTTACTCCTGTCAATAAACAAGCAAGTCCTCCCGAAATATAAATTGACTTGTATTTAATTCGGTTAGTTTTACTAATAGCATACATCATCCCAATTCCAGCACCAATTAATGATCCAGTTGAAGTAATCATTTGCCCAACTTTAAAGCGAACCGGTTCAAAAGCATTCATTGTAATTTGATAAACATTATTAACCCCAACTTGACTATTAATGACATTACTAGCATAATTTGTTCAATGATTTCTAACAACATTTAATGCACTAACCCATGTATATCACATTTGTTCCTGCCCTTCTGATACTAAGCTTTTTGCATCAACTAAATTATTCTCCGTAACATAAGTAAAAAAAGCAACTAATTCTTCTTTCGTAATTTGTTGATTAATAAATAAATTATCAGCATAAGTATTAACACTCATATAATTTAAAACTCCTCCTAATGAAGTATAATTCATTGGAATTGTAATCATATGGTGTAAACCAAATGGTAACAATAGTCGTTCTAAAAAACCATAACCAAAGGGAATAATAAATGGAATCTTATTATTTAGAGCGATATTTTTCCCAATAACATTAATTCCAGTTTGAATTAATGGCCAAAGCAACGATAAACCTAACGCGATTGGTAAAGTAATCACAATAACCATTAATGGAACAAACCTAGGACCATTAAAAAATGCCAAAGCATTTGGTAACCGATTAAAAGCAAAAAATTTATTATAAACCCCAGCCCCAATAAAACCAGTTATAATTCCCCCCAAAGCATCAAAACGTAACGAATATACTCCTTCTTGGTTACTAAAATAATCTTTTTGATTAGTTCATTTTGCCCCTAAAATGTAGTTCATAAACTCCGAACCATCAGGGCCATTCCGTGTAATAAAAAAAGTTGCACCGACACTTAATAAAGTTAAATAAGCAACAGCTCCGGCAAAACAACCACCAGCTTTATTTTTTGCTCATGAACCACCAATTGCAATTGCAAATAATAAACCAATATGCCGAAACGGCATTCAACCAATGGTTTCAATAATTGTTCCAATATGATTTGCTACCTTTGCAATTGCAGTAATTTGGCCAAGTCCTAATGGACCAATAATTTTACCAACAACAATAAATAATCCAGCAACAGGTAGAATAGCAATCATTGTTAAAATTGCTTTTGCAAATTTATTAATTCCAATCTTAAAACGAGAATTTTTTCCTCCTTCAAAAGGCGCTTTTATTTTATTTTTTAATTTCATAAAGTAATTTTCTTTCACTTTTAATTTTTCAGACTTTTGCATTTTTTCACCTCTTTTTTTCATTTTAATTACTCTAAATTTAAAAAAGAACTTGTTATAACAAGTTCTTTTTTAAAAATAATTTTTTCGATAAAATTCAAATTTTTCTGGTTGGTATGTTTCCTTACTACATTCAATTACTTCAGAATATTCAGAAAAAGAAAGTGAATATTTTCTGGGCAGATAAGTTTTAAAATTTAATCTTAAATATTTTTTATCTAATATATTTGGTAATTCTAAGCACAAATAGTTAAAATTATTAATTAATTTAATTTTACGAGATGAAATATATTCTAATAAGCTATCTTCACAAGCTTTATAATTAAGATTTTTTAAAATTGTTTTATTAACTCATATAATAGAATATTTTTTTATTTCATTATCATGATAACGAACTTTAATTAAGGATTGAAAATCTTCTACTAACAATTGATAATTTTCAATAAAGTAATCATCAAGGGGGATATCAACAACATATAGTTTATTATGGTTTTGTTTATTCTTTTCTTTAAAAGAATAAACTTTATTTCAAAAACACTTATTTAAAATAAAATATCCCTTTCCTTGCAGCACATAAACCATATTTTTTGTAATTAGTTTTTTAAAAACATCACGAACTGTGCTTCGACTAACGCGATATTTTTGCATTAGTCTTGCTTCTGAGGGCAATTTTGAATCTGGTTTACCATTAATTACTATTGATTCTAAATAACTTTCTAACTCTTTACTTAATAACATAATTCTCCTTTAACTGCAATATCATTAATTTTAGTTTAATTAGGCTTCTATAATTATCTTGTTAATTTAATAGTTAAATAGTTTTTTATATAAGCATTGTATCAAATAAATTTATTCTATTTAAAAATAATAGTCAGCATTTTTTAAATATATCAAAATAAAATTTTATTATATTTAGATATATTTATTGATTCATTTTTTACTACCAATGCATATTTGGAATATTTATATGATCAAATATAAGCAAATGCAAAAAAAATCAAAAGAACATTAATTACTGTAAAAATTAATAAAATTATAAGTTTTCTCTTATTTATCTCATAAATAAAAAAACTATTATTTAAAATACTTAAATAATTATTATTCCGTTTTTTTTATTATTTTTTTAAATAAAATAAATCCAAATATATTTAGACTTAATATATTATAGAAACTAAACAAATATTTATTTTTTCATAAAAAAATATAAGACGAAAACATTAATATATGTAAACTTGTTCATCATTGCACAAACAAAAATGAAATTACAAAAAATATTATAGCAAGTACTATGATATTAATCTTAGGATCAACAATTGACAAAATAATAAAAAGAGTTGTTGAACATATACTACTACAAAAAAGAAACCAAAAAATTCATTTTAGAATTAATATTTTTTTCATATTATCCTCCTATATTTTACATTATAGTTCCTTTTCTATTTCAATTATCAATTAAAATAACATTTTTTTGTAATTCCTTATAACTTTCTGGATTTTTCTCTATTAACATTGTTATTAAAATATTAGTTATGATTAATTGCGAAACATTGCTAGAAATAGTTGAAAAATAAGTTGAGTCTAAATAAGAATAATATAAAATCTTATAATCTGATTGAAGTAAATTAATATTTTGCTGTTTAGTTGTAATTAAAACCGTTTTTATATTGTTTTTTCTACTTAATTTAAGTAATTCAAGAATTTCACGCGTGCAACCAGATTTTGAAAAAAGAATCATTAAATCATTATCATTAAATAAATTTAAAAATAATAATTGACCATGAAAATCTTGTGATGTATAAGAATTAAATCCTAATTTAATTAAACTATTATTTAATTCAGAACAAATAACAGAAGATGAACCAACACCAAAAATAAAAATGCGCTTAGAAATAAAAATACAATTAATAATATTTTCTAATTCTAATAAATCTAAATTATTAATCGTTTCAAAAACAGAATATAAATTAATGTTTTTAATTTTTTGAATTAAATTAGGTAAATTATCATTATATTGAAAATTAAAACTACTTTTAATCTGTTTAATTTTTTCATAAATAAACATTTTAAACTCTTTAAAATTTCTATATCCTACTTTTTTTGATAATCTAGATATCGTTGATGTTGCTATTCCCAACTTTTTACTAATTATTGTGATTGAATTATTTAAGAAATATTCTGGTTTTTTATTAATTTCAACTGCAATATATTTTTCTAAAGATGTTAAATTATATAAATCCAAAGCAACTATTGGAATCATTTATGTCCTCCTTTATTAAAAATTATAATGCATTAAATTTTCAAAAAATTTGCATTTTAATAAAAAAATTACAAAAATAATTAATTTTATTGTACTTTATAATCTTCTTTTTATAATAGAAATAATAAAAAAATAGAAAGGTTTATAAAAAATGAAAATATTTAATGAAAAATTATTACAATATATTGAAAAACCAATTAGCAAATGAGAACAAGCAATTGAATTAGCATCTGAACTATTAATTACAAATAATTATGTTAAAACTGATTTTCCTACTAAAATTATTGAGATAACAAATGATTTAGGTCCTTATTATGTTGTAGCACCGAAATTAGCACTATTACATATTATGCCTGATTCGACAATTTTAAAAACTGGAATAAGTTTTACATATTTTAAAAATCCAGTTAAATTTCAAAAAGAAGACAAATACCATATTAAATATTGCTTGGCTCTTGCGGCAGAAGATAATTTTTCACATATAGAATTACTTCAATCAATCGCTAAACTATTTGCAAAAAAAGAATTTTTAACTAGCATAAAAAATTGCTCATCAACAATGGAATTAATTAAAATTATCAAACAGTATGATAATTAGAAAATATTAAATTTACTTTCTTCTAACTAAGTTTAAACTTTATATATAAAATTTAATAAAAAAGACTAAAAGTTTTAGTCTTGTATACATGCATTAAATTAAATCTATTTTATTTGCTTTATATTATCAAAGGTATAATTATTTATTTTCCTACTTAATTATACAAAAATAAAGAAAATTAATAATCAATTTTTGAAAAAAATAAATTGTTATTTTGAATTTCAAATTCTATTAATTTAATAGGAGAGCAAATCCCTTCATTTTTTTTATTAAAATCCGTAATTTTCTGAGTTATTTTTTCAAATTTTTCAATTTCTTGTTTAGAATTACTTTTTCGCTTTTGATATACTAATACTGGTGATATATCACATTGTCTATTAGATTTATAATATTGTGCTATTCAATCTATATATCTTTGTATTTGATTAGTTATATAAAAAGGAATTTCATTACATTTTAATTCTATAGGAGATACAACTTTTTGATTATTTTCAATATAATCAATCATTATATCAATTGATTGCATACCCATTCCGCATCCAAACTCATTGCCTATTCATTGAATTTTTGCATTAGGTGGTAGTAAGGAATCATCCAAACTTTTATTATAGTTTTTGCCTATATAATTTATAATATATGATTGTAAATGAATTTCAAAAGCTAAATTATTTTTATATTTTTCTAATAATCTAGGTAAAATATTTAATGGTTCTTTTCTATTTCCTTTATATAAAATTAAATCTTTTTCTAATTCAATTATTTTTTGCATATCTTCGTCAAAGGATAATTGTTTTAAATTACTTAGCATTTGTCTTTCATTTTTATCTCTTATTAATTGATGTAATCTTTCTGCTTCATATAAAGTAATCATAGTGTTTCCACGTTTTCCACGTAATTTTCTATAAATCATACTTCATAACATTTGGTGAGGAGAAAGAATACTTTTAATCTCATCTAATGCTTCTCACTCGGTTACACCAAGTGGATAAACATTATCAGGTTCAATTTCTACACGAAATGTTAAAGATTTATTTAATTCAGTTTTTAAAAACTGATTTTCATCATTATTATCTAAAAATGCTCAATCATTCTTTGCTTTAAAAATACCAAAAAATTTACCCTCTTTTGGTTCGTTTGTATATCTGGTTTTTGTCTGTTGCAAATAAAAAATTATTTTATCATCTTTTCTAATTCTACAAGCATCTGCAGTCATTCCTACTAAAAGTCTTTCAGCAGTAGGCTTTAAACTAGATTCTTTATTATTATTAAAATCAATAACATAATCTTTAGCTCCTGTTCCAGCAAACATATTTTCTAAATGTATTTTAAATGTATTTGAATCTACTATAAAAACATGGGTAGTCATTTATTTTATTCCTTTCAATCTATCTATCATTTTTTTAAAATATATTTTATCTAATTCGCAACCCAAAGGAATTCTTTCAAGATTTAATGATGCTAAAGCAGTTGTACCGCTACCTAAAAAAACATCTAAAACCTTGTCACCTTTATTAGAGTGTTTTTTAATTAAATCTTCAAACAATTTTAACGATTTTTGAGTTGGATGAAATCTACTTTTATTATGTTCAATAGGATATTCATAAATTCCTTTATCATACTCACTATTAAAAGTAGGTTTTCCATCTTTAACAGCAAGAATAGCTATTTCACGAGCATTAGTTAAATAATTTATTTGTGAATTTATTGGTACAGGATTTGTTTTTATTCATTCTATAAAACGTAACTGTTTAAAGCCTGATAGCATTAACATATTTGCTAAGTCCTGCAGTTTTCATAAATCTCAAAAAATTATTACACTACCCCCTTTTTTACATACTCTATAAAATTCATCACACAAACTAATAAAATTAATTCCGTTAGTTTCTTTTTTATCTCAATGACCAAAATCCATAACCACACGAAATCTGTCAGTATAATTGCCTTTTAATGAACCCGTTGTAAAATTTGTTTTTTTTGAAATTTGATATGGAGGATCAGTTAAAATTAAATCAATAAAATTATCTGGTATCTTTTTTAAATATTCAAAACAATCAAGACATTCAATATTTAAATCATCATTTTGTAACGTAATATAATTTTTTTTTTCTTTGTTCACTTTTATTATCTCCTAACTTTTTTTAATTTTTCCAAAATACTTATGATTTTATAGTAAATTATCATATTTATTATATTCTAAAATTTATAAAAATATAACATAAAAATTGGAGAACTCTGTTTTCAACAATAAAATTAATTTATTAAATATTATTTTTTAATTTTACTTTCTTTCATTAGTTTTCTGATCTAAACTTGGTTCTAAATCTTCTTCTAACTTATTTTCTAATGCTAATTTTTGATCAACTTCTAATGTATGCTGACTGCGTTGTCAATCTTTGTAAATAAAAAAACCAAAAGCAACTGCTAATAACGCTGCTAAACCTAATAAAACAACAATGGCAATGGTAACTAACATAGTTTCTGTCCTCCTTTTTCTCGTTTTATGCCATAATAACTATTCAAACTTGCAACTAGGACTGGCACAAAAATACCTAGTACGAAAGCTAATACTGAGATGTATCAAACATTTTTTGTACAACTAATAATAAAATCATAAACTGAAAAGCCAACAATAATAGCTAATATAATTGGAATTAAATAGTACATCATAATTTTATATAACTTATTTAATTTAATTCATGATACTTGGTTATTATAATTAATTACAATATGTAGTTTTTTTGCATATCAAACAAAGAAAATAACTTGTGCTAAGGATACTAAAATTAAATCTAATCCTGCTGCCAATAATTGAAATGAATTAATTACTTGATATGTGCTCTCAAAAACTAGTGATAAACCAACAAGAATAATTGTTAAACAAATCCCACAGATTACTTTTTGATTACTAATTTCATATTGTGTTTCAATAGCATCTACAATAACTTCAACATTACCTACCGTTGTACTTAATCCGGCAATAAATAAAGCTAAAAAGAATAAAACTCCTAAGAAATTTCCAACTCCTACAACAGTATTCTGATTAATAATATGGAAAGTTTCTGGTAAAACATTAAAAACAAAAACCATTGAATCATCACCAAACTTAGTGGTAATTTGTTGTTGAAATAATAAAATATTATTTTTATCAGGAACTAAATTATTAACAATTGCCCCTGATGCACCAAAAATAAAGATTAAATTAGTAATTGATAAAAATAAAATTCCAATTACTAATAAGTAAGCTTTTGAAGCATTATCTTGGTTGTGCGGCCCTACGCCAGCAAAGCGCATCATCATTCCCATTCCTAATGATGTTGTAAAAAAGGCTAAGGAAAAAACACTACATCATGTTTGACTTTGCTTTAATTTTTCTAAATTATTTGTTAAAAATAATGTTGCTAACCCTTGATGACTCCCTGGAACTGTTAAAATATAAATTGCTAAAATTAAAATAATTAAAAATAATAAGGGCATAAAAAACTTATTAACTTTTTCAATTCCCTTAATTCCAAATAATAATACAAGACCAACTAACAAAACAACAAATAAGAATGCCAAGAATACAATTCATTGAAAACCACCATTGTTAGTTACACCAAAACCGCCATGTTGTAAAATCTGATGATTAAAAATATTTCCATCAACATTACTAATCAAGTTAGGACTAAATTCAATTCCAATTGAAATAATAGTATAACCAACTAAAACAGCATAATAAATTGGAATAATAATCATTAAAGTTGATTGAAATCAACCCATAAAGCGACTAAAACGAACACTTTCTTTATCAAAAATGTTAATTACACTTTTACGCCGAAGATTTCCTAAGTTAAATTCAAAAATCAATAACGGTACTCCTACAATTAGTAACGCAAAAATATATATTAAGAAAAAATAAAATCCACCATATTTATTAATATAACCAGGTAATCCTCAAATTACCCCTAATCCGATTGCTGCACCTAATGATGAAACAATAAATCCAAATTTTGTCATTTGTTTTTTACTACTCATTTTTTTCCTCCTTTATTTTAAATAAAAAATGCAATATTGTTGCATTTTTATCATTCCTATTTTTTTTGAGTTCTAATCTTGCGACTAATACCCCAAGCAATGGTAATAATAATACTTGTACAAAAAGCACCAAACATAATAATTAAAACAATTTTAATAATGTTAACTTTTTGATTATAACTTTCAATATCATCATAGCCAAAAATGTTACCCCTATATTTGTCCTTAATTCCTAAACTATTTAGATAACTCTGAAAATATTTTGGCGCAACATTTCGTGCTTCTTTAAGCATTCCATAGTAAGCATCAACAGCATGCCCCATCTCATGATTTAAAGAACAAAAAATATTTGGTGAACTTCACCACCCAATTAGATATTTAGAAATAGTTTTATCCAACAAAGCATCAGCAAATTCCTTTGCAGAAATAATAATATAAGCCGATCTTGCTGAAGTAATGCGTTTTGTCCCCGGCAGTAATTCAAGAAAATAACTTGTATAAGCTGTTGTTTCTCCAGATCTTTTTAGCAATGGAGCATCCGGAGAAAATAGAAACCCAGTTAAAAAATATTTAAAATTATCACCAGTTATTGCATAAGTCATATTAAATAAATTTAAAATTTGATTTTTAAGAAATTCAATAATCTTATCATTTCAATGATAATATTTTTGCATTGCTTGCACACTATCTTTTAAGAAAATGGCACTTCCCTTTTCATAATAATAATTATTTTCATACTCTGTTATCTTTTTTAAATCTTCATCTAACTTATCAAATGATGAATAATATTGTTGTTTACTAGTATTCATAAAATTTTCAAATTTTGTCCGCGATGATTGTGATGCTCTAGTATATGAATCATTCATCATATCTCCTAATCCCTCTGTTAAATCCTGGCCATTATTAATAATGGTATCTCGTAGAATATTTCCATTAAAACTAAAATTGCTAGTTTTAATATCTTTCATTCCACTTGATTGCCACATAATTAAACTTGTTTTAAGAGCATTAAAAGTATAACTACGTTCTCAGAAATTACTATCTTGGGGAATTAATTGTTGTAAACCAAACTCAAAAGGTGGAAAATTATATTTTAAATCAACAGCATCAATCGGTTTTTTTGTTAAATTAGTATTATAACTAAGATTTGATTTTGCAACATACTGGTCAATTTTATCAAGTTGATATTGTAAAGAAGTAATACGTGAACCAAGATTTTCTTTTTGAAGTGGAGTATAAATATCAATAAAAAAATTATTTAAAATCTCTCAACTTTTATTTTTCATTTCATCTGGCATTGTCATTCATTTTGAATATGCTTCGGCAAAAAATTCTTTTCAAGTTGTCATTCCATAAATACTAGTATTAATAATCGATGCCATTAATGACATTTCAAATAATTCTTTAGTATCCATTTTCACATTCCCAATATTAGTTACAACATTATAAATTTTATTTTTATTATTAACAATATTCTTTTCCATCATTTCTACCGTTTTATTTTTATCAATATTAGAAGACTTATAAATAAAATAGCGCAATAAATAACCTGAATAAATAAAATCATCTTCGTCAGGTGATGAAACTGTCGTTGATAATAGTTCTATAATATGTTCTTTTTGGTTAATAAAACTAGAAGTAGGCACAAATGTCATATTAATAGTTCCAAACACTAATAAACTACTTGTTATTGTATGAAACTTTCCCATAATTTTTTCTCCTTTTAATATATTAAAAATTTATTGATGATAAACAATATGTTTGTTAAAAATAAAATTAATTGTAATAAAAATTACTTTTAACAAAGCATAAACTCAAAATAATAAAAATAATTATTAATAAAACCTAATTATCAAATATTTTCTAATTGTAATAATGATGCTTTCATTTCTAATCCACCACGATAGCCACATAAAGCATTATTTTTGCCTAAAACACGATGACACGGAACAAGAATTGTTATGGCATTATTACCAATTGCTGTTCCCACAGCTCGCATTGCTTGCGGATGTCCAATTTTTTGTGCAATATCAGCATAACAAGTTGTTGTTCCATATGGAATTTTAGCAACTTCTGCTCAAACCTTTTTCTGAAACAAAGTACCAGTAAAATCAAACGATAAAGTAAAAAATGTTCGTTTTCCCATTAAATATTCCGTTAATTGCTCCATAACAAGGCTCGTTTTTCCTTCTTGATCAGCAATTAATAAAATATTTGGTCCCTTTTTCATCAACCAAGATTCTAATTCATTAAACCCTTTGTTATTAGAACCAATAAAAGTTACGCCTTGCTCAGAAACAGCAACATATAAATTTCAATTGTTAACCTTTAAATTGTTATAATATCATTTAGTTAACTTTTGTTTGGTCATATTTTAACCTCCTAGTTATTGCTGTTTTTGATTAAAATAAATTTTTTTGTGCTTTAAGGTATTTAAATTATACTATTAATTTATGAAAAACTATTTATAATTAGCAAATTTTTTTCATTTTTTATTTTTTTATTGGTAAATAAAAAAATAAAACTGGGATTCAACTTACATTAAATCCCAATGAAAAGTTAATTATATTAAAATAATGCTCCATTTTTAAATTAACCGAATAGATCAAGTTCATTTATTAATGGGAAAGTTTCACTATGTTTATCTCTATATTGTAAACCTACTTTAAAGTCAGAATTAACATACTGAATATTAATTTTTAATTCATCAAGAAAATGTTCAGGAATATCACTACTATTTTCTTTAATTATTTTTTTAATATAATTTGATACTGCAACTATTCTCTTATCTTTTCTTAGAAAATTTGTAAGTGAAAAAAAGCGAACTTTTTGTTCAATAATTGAACGAATTTCTGTAAAAAATCTATTAACCATAGTGTCTTTGTCATTATTTTCTTTAAAAATAATTTTCATTCCTTGAATTAATCTAATATTAAAAATATTTTTCAAATCATATTTTTTAATTTGTTTTTTTAGTAAAGCTAAAGTTCTTTCATCTAAAATAATATCAATATTACCTTGTAATATAAACTTAGTATTGTTATAAGTTAAAACATCATCATTGACTTTGGCATTATTAAAAGCAATTTGAAATGCTTCACCTAATGTTAATTCTGGTTGCAATTGGTCATCGTAGTTATCTTCTTTCCGAGCAGAAACCCGTCTTTCTTGAATATCACCATTTTCAAAAATTAAGGTTAAACAAGCAGTACGATTATAAATATCAACCATAATATGTTCTCATTTTTGATATTCATTCACCATTGGTAACATATCAGCAGTATATGTTTTATATAACCCTGATGTTTGAATTGTTTGAATCTGTAATGGCACACCAGTTTGCAATGCTTCAACTTGTTCATAATTCAATTTAATTGGTTGTGAATTAAAATCATCAATTGTATTTCAAGCAATTGAATTTTGAACTTTATCAGGAAAAATTGCCCCTGGCAAAATAACATTTGCTGTCGTATTACTTTTTGCAATAATTGTTGCAATTGTATTTGATAATTCACCAATTCCTAACACAAAATTAAGTGTTGGACGAACTTCATAAATTGGCGCTGTTCCCACATTTAAATACTTAACATTTCCATTTAAATATGCCACTTCAGAAGTATTAATTCCTAGTGAATGGGTTCATGTTTGGCCTTGTTCTTCAGATGATGTATTAGAACTAGAATGCTCAGAAGATACCGTACTAGATCATTCATGTGAAATATTAGCACTAACAGAAAGACTCGGAAAAAGGGAAATTTCTGCCGAAACCGATGCCCCAACAGTTGTTGCTTCAGTATTACTACTAGAAGTTGAAACACTAATAGTATTACTTTTTTGTTGTCCAACTGATCTTCCTTCCTCATTTGTAACATTAAAATTATTGGATAAAATCATTTTATTCATCATTACCCCAATTTTAGGATAAGCAGCAACAAGTGGATGATGTGCTTCTGGTAAAACCCCTTGATCAATTTTTCCTAATACTTTTTCAGCATCAGAATAAGGATCCCCTGTTGTATGACTATTGTATGGGTCTGATTTATATTTAATAAATTTTCCTGGTTTGTGTTTTTTATCATCTCAAGGAACAATTAATCCCTTTTCAACCGTATAACCATTGATTTCTCAACAATCAGGAATGCCATCATCATCACTATCTAACGCATGATCACAATCATTATCAAGACAAGAACTTTGTTGTTTAATATTTTTAATCTCTGTGTTTTTTTCCATAATATTTACTCCTCCTTTTCATTCTTTGCTTAATTATTTAAAATTTTTTATCTTCTCGTGCTAAAGAAATCTCCACTTTAATACTTTCTTGACCTGTGGTTTTATCTTTAACAATAAGAAAGTTATGATAGCGAAAGGTATAACCACGATTTAGTAATAATTCATTTTGACCAGGATACTTACTAATTTCATCAACATAAATTGCTTTTGTTCCTTTTGGTAAACTAATTCTTAATAAAATTGGATAACGACCCCCTGAATATGATTTATGCGGGTCTTTTGATAAAGATGTACTTAAAAAACTATGTTGCGTAAATTTTTCGCCAGTATAGTCTTGCCGAATTTGAGCAAATAAATCACGGTTAATTTTATTATTTGCATCACGTAAATTAAGATCATGGTCTGAAAATTGATAACCACTAACGCGACGAAAAACAACTAATTTTTCATTTGTTTTTGCTTTTTGAAATGATTTATCTAATTTTAAAATTTTATCATTAACTTTTTTTAAATCATTTTTTGTAAATTCAAGGTCTGTTGGAACAGCTTCAATATCATGATATATTTTTCCATTTGTTTTACGTAAATATTCATTAATTGCTCCGTAATGACTCCCAGTATATTGTTCTAAATACTCCTTGAATTCCTTTTTTTCATTTTTTGTTAATTTATTTTCTCAATCATTATATAGTTGCCTTCCTCCATTACTTGCTTCTTCATGCCTATCTTTATAGTGGCGTCGATTTTTATTAAATTTTTTATTGAAAGGTTGCTTTAATCGTCCTCACGCTGGTACATAAAAAATAAACTCTTCAAATATCATCACAATTCTTCCTCCACTTTATAATTAAATTATCTCTTAAAAATAACAAAAAAAAGCACTTTAGTGCTTTTAACAAATTATTTGCAGAAAAAAAATAAACGACAATAAAAAATGTAATAATTTTTACGTTGTAATAATTTTATTCATTTCATCTTTTATGGCTAAACTCACATTCCCAAATGGCAAAATAACAGTTTGTAAGACAATACCAATATCTTTTAATTTAAATTTAGTTTTTAACAAAACAAAATCAACTTCATCTAAATCTTTTACTGTTACTCGCAAGCGGGTTAAGGTTGCTTTAACCATTGTGATATTTGTTTTTGTTCCTAAAATACTAATTAAGTCATTAATAGAAAAAGAAAGCATTTGTTTTGGAACAAGAATTTTTTGAAAATTAAAAATCTTTTTACGAAAAATCATCATTAAAATAAATAGCACCATTAAAATCATTGCCACAACAATGATAATAATATATTCAACTCGCATTATTAATCATCTCCTCTGTTATCATTGCAATGTGCAAATAATAACTTCATCTTCGCAATTAGACTTAAATCATTTTCCTCATCATAGCATAAGTTTAATGTTTTTTGACTAATTTTTAATTCAATATCAGAACTTAAAATTTCTGATTCATAAGTATCAATTACTAAACTTTTTCCTTTTAAGTCACCAGTTAACCTTATTATTTGGTCTTGATCTAAAATAATTGAAGCGTTAATTGTGGAAAAAGTTGAATTTGCCACTGGGGCAATTTCTTTTAATTGCCATAGGGTTGAAATATTAGCTGCAATAATTGATCCATTAATTGCTCGCATATAACCAGTTGAACCAGTTTTCGTTGCAAAAACAAGACCACTTCCCCGGAAATGCTCCAATAAATCATTATTAACATAAATGTCAGTGCGAATTGTTTTAACATGATCAACAACTTTTGCTTCATTTAATGCATAGCGAATAAGATTACCATTATATTTAATTTCTAATAATGGCATTTGTCGAATATGAATTTTATTATTAATAACTGCATTAATTGCTTTGGCATAGGTATTTTCATCATAGTTAGCATAAAACCCTAATGAACCAGATTTAATTACAATAAAAGAAACTTTATCAATGATATCTTGAAATTTATTAACTGCTCTTAATAAAGTTCCATCTCCACCAATTATAAAAACATACTGTGGGTTACCAAGATCTTCTTTTAATTGATTTTCTTGTAAAAGTTTACTAATTTTATTAACTAACTGTGTTGATTCTTGATAATCATTTGCAATAATTGCATATTTAAACATTGTTATCGCCACCTTTTCTTTCATTTACTTACATTATACCTTTATTTTAAATTGAAAACTTAATTAAATAAATAATAGTTAGCTTTGCTAACTATTATTATTGCGAATTGTTAATAATTCAATATCAGTAAACTGTAATAAATTAGTTTGATTTAGATGATAATGAATTTTATTATCTGGCCAAAAAATATATTTAAAAGTAAAACTAATATAAGTTAATCCTTGTTTAGTATGAAATTTATTACATACTCCGCGAGGAACAGATTCTAATTTTTTTGTTTTTTTATCATATAAAAAACTTTGTGGTATATAAAATAATAAAATATGTGTTAATGAAACAATTACAATTCCTAATAAAAACATTGGTAATCAAGCAAATGGTCACATATATTTTGCTCCAATAAAGTTTGTATTTCAACCGCCAACATTAAAACCACCATTGTTTCATGGTTCCCCACTATTTGGCCCCACAAATAATTGGTTTGTTTTAAAAATTCAGTCTCAAATTACTGCGATAATAGAAAATAACGTTAATCATAATAACTGTCATTTAAAGGAATTATGTAAAATGAAGTGCAACAAATCTTATTAATTAAATAATAAAACAAAAATTATAAAAAATCAATTATAAATTTTCAAAAATTAAAATATTTATAATTTTTATTTTATTTTAAACACAACTTAACCATACTAAAAAAATAATTTATTAAGTTAAGTAATAAATTTATTTAAAAATTCTGTAAAAATACTTCTTTTGCACTTATTCAATTTAAACAAGGCCTTAATTTATCATTTATAACATTAACTACTCAATTTATTTTTTGTTGACTAACATTATTAAAATCAGTTCCCTTAGGATATCATTCTCTAAGTTCAGAATTCATATATTCAATTAGTGGTTTTTGTTGAGGTTTACCAGGGTCGCAAAAATAAACTTGTGTTTCAGCAAATATTTCTAATTCTCTTCATTTACTAAATTCTTTTCCTCTATCGGTTATTATTCCTTTAATTTTTCCAATTAAATTATTACTTATAACAATATCTTTAAACTTTTCCACAACTTCATTAGCAGTATGATTTTTTAATTTCATTACAAAGTAATTTCTACTTAATTTTTCAACCAAAACCAAACAACTAGATTGATGATTTTTACCAACTACAGTGTCTATTTCAAATCAACCAGCATCAGATTTTTTATTTTCAATATCTCATATTGATTTAAAATTATTTAATTTACCACGATTATCAAATTTTTCTTTTGTTTTATATTTTTTACCACGATGACGTAAATTCTGTTTTAAAAAACCATAAAAACCCAAACAAATTCATTTATACAATGTTTTAACACAAACAGGAAATTTAATACCAAACTTTATAAAATAACGATGAATAAGTTGTGATGGAGAATCACGATAAACATTAAATCTTATATTAATAAAATTTAATTGTTCTTCTGTAAACTTATATCTTTTATTATTCTTTTTTCTTTTTTCATAATACATTTTATCTGACTTATAAGCACTATATTCATCAATAGTTTTAAAACGCTTAATTTCTCGCAAAATAGTACTACGATGTCTGTTCAAATATTTAGCAATTTGTGAAATATTTATTTCACCATTCTTTTTTAAAAATAAATTTGATAATAATAATTCTTCTAATTTAACCTTATCAATAAAACTTAAATGACTATACATAACATTTATATACCTTTCATTAATTTATAAATTTAATATTAAAATTATTTAATAAATTATTGATATATGATAAGATCAATTATAGCATTCAATTAATTTTAATAAAGGAGAAGTAAAATATGAAAAAATGACTTAGCATTTTAGGAGTAATCGGATTAACAGCAATAAGTACAACATCATTAATTAGTTGTGAAAAACCAAATAATAATAAAAACAGGGGGGGTAATAAACCAGAACCTTGAAATCCACAACAACCACCAGAAAATAGTAGTTGAAAGTTAATTGATAGTTCTTTAAATAATATACAAAAAGAATTTGAAAAACATAATGATAAATGATATTTTATTATTTGAAAAAGAGGAAATAGTTCAAATTGAATATGACAATCAATGTTTTTTAAATATGATGAGTCTGCTCCTAGAATGACGGGTGCTTGACTTTCTTTTATAAAATCAATTTATCGTTGAGATAATACAAATAAACCTAAAAAACTAGAATTTAATGAAAGTACTGGTGAAATTACAGATTGAAAAGAATAAAAGGAACTACAAAGTTCCTTTTTAAATTAATCGTACAAATTTCATAAAAATAATTAATAGGAATATATTTGTTATTGTGTTATATAATGCTGGACTAAATTTTCACATCTCAAACGTTTGATTAAAAAAACTATATATTGTTTGAAAAATTTTACCAACACCACTTGCTAACTCATTCACTTGCTTAACACCAGGAATATTATTAACAATTCATATTGCTGCATTTCGAATATGACATGCTAAATTATACCAACTACAACTTTCATATTGTGCTTGTCATCATTGTCCATCAGGAAATAATCCACCATTATTGATCTCTTGTCAGTTATAAATTCCAAAATTAAAATCATAATAACGGTACATATCATTTTCTTTTTGGGCTTGTAATTCAAAAACATTATAACCGATTTTTTGTTCTTCAATTTTCTTATATTTTAAACCATATTTATCTTTTAAAGCACCTTCAAAAATATAACCCTCATTTTGATTAATATTATAATTATTTGAGACTGAAAAATCATAGTTAAATACATTACCGTAATTAGTGTTATAAAATCGATTTTTAAATGCTGAATACAATTTAATATCTAATTGATTATATTTATCAGAAAAATAAAAATAACGCGGATAAATTTTAAAACCATTATTAGCCAATAAACCATATTTTTTATTATATCCTTTCACATAAGTATTATTTTCTAAATCAAAAATTGTTCGTAAATAATCTTTATAAAAATTTTGCGAAACTGTAAACATACTATTTAATAATCTTTCAAATTGACTTTTACTAGTATTATTTTCATCAATTAAAACATCTCTAAAATTAACTAATTTTAAACCAAAAAAGTTAATTAAAACCGTATCATATTGTAAATTATCAATATAACCACTTTCAATAAAATTACTACGATTTTGAAATACAGGCACCAAAGCGTGTGCAAAAAATGCTTTTAAAAACTTATTAATATCAATTTGACCTTTCATCTGTTCAAAAACCTTTTTACCAATATTAGGTGAATTACCCTGATAATAATTATAAGTTTCAGCACTAAAATTAAAGATACTATCTTTTTCTTTCATAAAAGTAAACAAAAAACCTAAATAATCAGTATATCGATAACTATTTGCATTATTACCATCCCAATATTGTTTAAGATGTGTTAATTCTAAACTACCAGCAACAATATTTTTATGTTCATCAATCGTTAAAATCATTCGATAAATTGATTTTCTAGTTAAAATAATACTGGGCTTTCAATCTAATTTTTCCATATTATTAATAATTTCAAAATCAAAAATTATTCTTTGACTACCTAAATTTAGATCATCATAATTAGGGTTGCCACCTTGCTGAACTCGAATATTTTCTTGTACAATTAAATTAATATATTTTAATAAAAAAGAACGAGTATTTTGATATTCATTATCAGTTCAAAAAATAACATCACCAGTACTTTCATTAAATTCTAGTTTTTTAGGTTTATTTGTATTATCTCAACGATAAATTGATTTTATAAAAGAAAGTCAAGCACCCGTCATTCTAGGAGCAGACTCATCATATTTAAAAAACATTGATTGTCATATTCAATTTGAACTATTTCCTCTTTTTCAAATAATAAAATATCATTTATCATTATGCTTTTTTAATTCTTTTTGTATATTATTTAAAGAACTATCAATTAACTTTCAATTTTGATTAACCAAATTAACTAATTGTAAATTATCAACACTTTTTTTTAATTTATTAATAACTTCCACAGTATTAAAATACTTTGCAAAAGAATAAGAAAAATTAGTTAATTCTTTTAAAAATTGTTTTTTATCAACATCATAAAATTTATCAATGTTATATTGTTTAGTATAAGTATTTCAATTTTTATATAAGTCCATAAAATCATTACTAGGTTTATCAAATGAAATTCCCGTTGAATAACTATCCTTTAAAAAATCTAAATATCATTTATCATTATAAGTTAATGATTGTGATGTTTTTAAAGTCGGATTAATAAAATAATTTGTTTCCGACCAATTTTCAAAGAAACTACTGCGTAAAAACATTGTATTAATAAAATCAGTTTCATTCATTCCCGTTGTTTGTTGATTAACAGTATAATTCTGCTGATTTAAGGGTTTAAATGCTGTTAAAGTAATAAAAGGAATAATTAAACCTAAAATACCTAAAATAGATATTGCAAATAAAGATAATGACTTACGCATTATTCTTTACTACCTTTAACTATATCTTTATTAATTTTTTTCTTAATTCATAATATTAAATCAATAATTCCCGCAGCAGTTAAAATTCAAAAAATTATATATCCAATACACATAATTGAAGAAACTGAACCAAATTTACTCAAAAACAATTGAAATTCTTTAATATCAATATAAAGAAAAGGTACGAACATTCCTAAACTAATTACCAAAAAATATAATAATATTTTTCATCATTTTTCTTTTAAAAATTTTAAAATTTTACTTTTCATAAATTTAACTCCTAACTATAAAGTGTTTTTGAAACAATAAACCCAACAATATATAAACTTGATATTGTTAACATTAACGGATGACTAAACAAAATTGCCATTTTACCAAACAACGAAAGTAAAAAAGTATCAGAATTATATAAATCCATAATGATATTTTTTGCTGATGTCAACTGATTAATAATAACTGTAATAAATCCTGTTCCAAAAATAGCAATTGCCGCAACTAATAAAACTAATCTAATCATTATTTATTCACTCTCCGATATCCTTGTTCTCTTGTTTTTGCTTGTTTTGCTAAATTTGATAATTGTTGTTTATTACGATTAATTTTAAATTGTTTACGATCTTTAATATGTTTTTGCATACCTTGTTTAGTATCTGAAACTCCACGAGCAGTTGCAGAATAAATATTTGATACACCACTTTGTACTGTTGAACCTAATTCGTTGTATTGAGTTCTTGTACCGTGAATTGCATAAATAGATAACTTAACAACCATAAAAAAGATAATAAAATAAGCAATTGTCGTATTTGTCATTGGTAATTTTGTATTTCAAATTACATCAAAAATAAACAAAAATACATCAAAAATAAAACTAAAAATCTTATCTCAATTACTACTTTCTGATAATAAATTAATCATTTTTACCACTTCCTTTTTCTTTTTTAGATTTTAAATTCTTTTTCAAAATATCAATATCAAACAATTCTAAACGCTCTTTAACACTCAATTTAGTAATTTCTGACCAGTAATATTCTTTATAATTAACTATTTCATCATTTTTTAAATCACGAACAAACTTTAATCATTGACTATCATATTTCTGTGCAAATTCTAACGGAATAATTATTTTAAAAAACCGGATTCCTAACCCAACATCCGACTTATGTTTTGCTCGTTTACCTTCTGCTGTTCGTTCTACTGATTTTGTTTTTCAAATTTCATAATCAGTAATATCTTGAAAAATGCCAATTCGCATAATAAAGAACCGATTAAAAAAATTAAATCCTTTTTTAGCAATAGGTTTTTTCAGTGAAATTGGAATAATAATACCACTTGCTAATTGCCTAATATTGTTTCAAATCATACCCTCACGCTGAGCTGTAAACAAAGCACGATTACCAAAATGTCTTGCTAAAACAATTCACGGAATTTTACCACTATGAACCTTTTTCTCATCGTGCGGACTAGTTCCGTCAATATATAAATAACTTTCATCAAATAAAATAACACTATCATCTGGGGGAACTGGTTTTGTTCGATCTGTAAAATCTAAATTTTTAAATGTTAAAACTTTAACTTTATCATCTTCTAACGGATAATTACTATAAATCTTATCTGTTAATAGTTTCATAGTTTGTGATAAATAAGTTAAAAGTAATGTTTTTCCCGTTCCTAATTTACCAATAATTACCGATAACGGATTATCTCAAACAAAATTTACTAACCGAAAAGCATTTAACTGATAAAATATGTTTTTTCAAATTCATCATACAAAATAAACACATTGCAAAGCAAACAATAATCAAAATACTAAACCAGTATAATTTAATGAAATTATTCAAAGTAATAAATCAATTAAACTAAACAAAATCATTGAACCGCTAATATAACAATAATTTTTTAAGAAAAATATAAACTTTTTCATTACTTAAAATACCCAATTATTTTAAAAATCATTCATAACAAAAACCAAGTTAAAAACAAAATAACAATTCAAACACCAACCATCAGAGTTAAATATTCATTTTGAGTCAAAGTCCAAGTTGTAATACTTTCAACATTTATTTTATCTATAAACAAAAATATATGAATAAAAAACTCTTTTAATTTTTCTCAATCATTTTGCATTTTTAAAAACTCCACATTTTTTGAATAAGTTTAAAAAACATCCCAAAAAATAAAACGATAAATAATACAAACGATATAACATATAAAAATTCAGGGGCATTTGAACCAATAATATAACTAACAAATTGAACTCAATAGTCATATAAACTCATTTAATTTAAACTTTCTAAATCATTAATTAATTCTTGCTCTTTTTCAACACTTCAATTTGTTAAATTATTATTGTTATTTGTTTTTACTTTTTGAGGTTCACCAGAGAATAATGCTTTTTTCATTTGTGTAAAATAATTTTGTTTATATTGATTGTATAAATTTATTAATTCTGTTCCAGTTAAATATTTTCAAATATGGCGTTTTAAATTTTCATCATATTTTACAATAGGATAAGAATTATCATAAATCAAACCAATAGCTACTTGATCAGAATGTTTTTCACTCGGATAAATAAACTTATTACTTAATCAAAAACCAATATGTTTATTATGATTAGGCAAATTTATAAAACTTGCTTTATCTGTTTCAAAAACTATCAATTCCTTACTAATAAAATAATTTGCTATATTCTGATTTTTCTTATAAAAATTACTCAATTTTTTTCAACTCCTTACTAGGTAATTTGTCATATTTTGAATTATTATTTCTTTTTAAAACAATTTCATAATAATCTATATGTTTATTAGTTTTATAACATTCATAAGGTTCTTCACAATGACTACCATTAATTCATTCACCACTACTTCAAAAACAAACAATTTCAAAATCTTCTTTAAATAATTGTTGTCGATTAGGACAATTCTTACAATCGTGATTCCCGGGTCTATTTTCTAAAAATTTTATATATTCATTTTTTTCAGTAAGTTTATTTTCATAAAAAATTTTTACTTTTTCTAAAATTTGCTCACGTTCTTGTTGAAAATATATTTCATCATCCCCAAGATTTATAATTTTTTCCATAATTAAATACTCCTAACTAAATATTTGAAAACATTGATTATTAACAATTTTATACATAATGCTAATATATTGTTTATTTAATGTTTAATAAACAATGTTATTAACAATGTTAAATATATAAAATAGTAAAAATTGGCACACTGAAAAATACTATTTAATTTATAACTAATAGTTATTAAAATATAAAATTATACTCTTATAATTAAGTTGATATTTTTACACTATATACTGCCTACAAGTTTTTAGAAAAAGAAATATTTTTTACAACATTATTTATATTAAATCATACTAATAAACTCAATATTATGAACAATAAACAATATAAATATAACTACTATTGGCGATATAATCATATTTATTTCCACAATAGGATTTTTCATCTTGTTAACATTATCAATAATAACCAAAATAATTAAATTTATTTAAAAATAAATTTGTAGACAGTGTATAGTGCAAAAATAAACAACAAAATTATTTATTCAATTCACATAAAAGCTAGTGTGCCATAGCTAAAATATATGATCAGTTATACTAAATATTAAAATCCTTTAACCATAACACGGAAAAAGTTTAATATCTTAACAATAACAAAAATACCAAATGGAATTAAAATAATTCACGCATCACCTAAAAAAGTCATTAATTGTGGTAATACAGCATAAATTGCTTCTTTAACTTTCATCATTGCATTACCCAATCCAGTTCAAATAGAACCCATTCCATCTGAAATAGTAGGCGTATCTGCTGCTAAAAAATTAATTGCTGTTGTTAAATACATACCTAACATTATTTTTTATCCTCCTTGTTTTCAATTTCTTTTTTATCTTTTTTCTTACCTCGAATTTGGCGAATTTTTTGATAAATTGATAAACCAATTCAAGCAAAAATACCTAATATAATAACAACACTAAATATTGTCGTTAATCAAACTGGCATAACTTAATTCCTCCTAAAATCTAATTTTCGCGACACGCTCCGCGTGTTCGCTACGCTCAAAATAAACTCTATATTGAATAAATTACCGCTAATAAATTGCGCGGATAATTTATTCATCTTCTTTTACATTATTAATTACAATATTATTAACAGTATTAATAACATTATCTTTTCCATACTTAATTACTAAGGACCGCAAAATAAAATAATGTTTCTTTTCAATAAAAAATCAACCCCTTTCTGAGTTGATTTGTTGCGCTTCACTTACACAATGCCAAATAATAAACCACTATAAGGTTTTCCAACTAAACCATATTTATAAACATATAAATAAGCAAAAATAATTAATGTATGAAGAATAAAGTAATTATAATAAAAGAAATTGTCTAAACTTCAGTAACCATTAACTGGCGTTATAATTGCTAAAATTGGCAAAACAATCGCTGATGGAGCAACAACTTCAAAAAATTTTCGACTAGGAAAAATTAAGATACAGCCCGATAATAACTGGTGTAAACTGCATAAATGTAATGGCATAACTTCACTTAAACCACGAATTTGAGAAGGTCCCACCGGTCCTCAAATTCATTCTGTTTTTAAAACAATTGCTAAATAAGTTACTCAAATTGCATATGTTAAAAAATAAGTTACAATTTGATACAGCCCTATTGAAATCCGAAACCATTTTCAATTAACAGTTTTTGCATAATATTTTCTACAAACAAATAATGATCCAATAATTAAAACAAAAATACTAATGCCCACCAATTGAAAGACATAATTATGACCTTTAAAAAATCACTGATTAGTTCAATCAGCACCCGGTATATACGAACCAGCTGGGTCAAAAAATCCTCATGGTCCATTACTAGAACGAACAAATTTCATTACTTTTCTCCTTTGATTAAATAATTAATATTTTCTCTATCTATTTTATAACAAAATTAACAATTTTATTTTTAATAATAATTTCTTTAATAATCTCATGCTTACCTAAAAAGGCTTGAACATTACTATTAGCTTTAGCTAAAACTGATAATTCTTCTTCTGATGTATCAAGTGGTACTTCTAATTTAGCACGTAATTTACCATTAACTTGAACTGCAATTATAACCTCATTTTTTTGTAAATATTTTTCATCATATGTCGGTCATGTTGATAATGCAACCGATGATTGTTGGTTTAATTTTGCTCAAATTTCTTCTGCTAAATGGGGGGCAAATAAACTTAACATTTTAGTAAACCCTTCAAAATACGGTTGGTAAATCGGTCCTTTTGTTTTATAACAAGCATTAATAAAAACCATTAATTGTGAAATTACTGTATTAAAACTTAATTTTTCTAACATTTCTGTTCCTTTTTTAACCATACTATGATAAACAAAATCTAACTCATGATTATTATCTTGCGAAAAATTATTATTTTTAATAAGACGATAAACGCGATCTAATCATTTTCGTGCTGAATCTAACCCATTTGGATTCCATGGCAATGATGCTTCAATTGGTCCCATAAACATTTCATATAAACGTAATGTATCAGCTCCATGTGATTTAATAATGTCATCAGGATTAATCACATTTCCTTTTGATTTACTCATTTTTGAACCATCAGTGCCTAAAATCATACCTTGATTAACTAATTTATAAAATGGTTCAGAAGTTGGAACTAATTTTTGGTCATATAAAAATTTATGTCAAAAACGTGAATATAATAAATGCAAAACAGCATGTTCTTGCCCACCAACATATAAATCAACTGGTAATCATTTTTTTAACAAAGCTTGTGCTTTTGTACTACGTAAATCTAACATTTGCTTATCTTCCATTAAAATATAGGCTAAATAATATCAACAACTACCTGCTCATTGTGGCATCGTATTAGTTTCTCGGCGTCCTTTTTTCCCTGTCCTATCAACAACAGTTAACCATTCTGTTGCATTAGCTAATGGTGATTCTCCCGTTTGTGATGGTTTAATATTTGTCATTTTTGGTAATTCCAATGGCAATTCTGTTTCATCAACTAAACTAATTGAACCATCTTCTCAATGTATAATTGGGAAAGGCTCTCCTCAATATCGTTGACGAGAAAATAACCAATCACGAAGCTTATAAGTAGTTTTAACTTTTGCATTCCCAGCCGCTGTTAAAACATCAATTGCTTTTTTTGTTGCTTCGTCTGTCATTAAACCATTCAAAAAATCAGAATTAATATGTTTTCCATCTTTATTATGTAATTTATTATGATGTTCTCCTTCAATAACATAACTAATTGGTAATTGATATTTTAAAGCAAATAAATAATCCCGCTCATCATGACCAGGCACAGCCATTACAGCTCCAGTAGCATAAAATGGTAATACATAATCGGCAATTCAAATTGGAATAACTTTTTGATTGATTGGATTAATAGCATAACTACCAATAAACATTCCATTTTTTTCTTTACTAATATCTTGACGATCTAAATCACTTTTTGCTTTTGTTGCTGCCAAAAATTTTGTAACAGTTGCTGCATATTCAGGTGTTGTTAATTTTAACACTAACGGATGTTCAGGCGCTAAAACAAGATACTCAACACCAAAAATTGTATCAGCACGAGTTGTAAAAACATTAATGCTTTCTGTATTATTTTGTACCGCAAACTTAATTTCAACACCAACTGATTTTCCAATTCAATTTCGTTGTAACTCTTTAACGGATTCTGGTCAATCAACCTCATCTAACCCTGCTAATAATTTTTCTGCATATGCAGTAATTTTTAACACTCATTGTCGCATTGGTTTTTTTAAAACTGGAAAATGTCCACGTTCAGAAACCATTTTCCCATTAATATTCAAAACTTCTTCATTAGCTAAGACTGTCCCTAATTCAGGACATCAATTAACATCAACATCACGCATCTCAGCTAATCCATTTTGATATAACAATTCAAAAATTAATTGTGTTGTTTTAAAAAACTCTGGTGAAGAAGTATTAACTTCTTTTTCATAGTCATAACTAAACCCAAGTGCTTTTAATTGGTTACGAAAATTAGCAATGTTTTGCAAAGTAAATTCCGCTGGATCATTCCCTGTTTGTAAAGCATATTGTTCAGCTGGTAAACCAAATGCATCCCAACCAATCGGATGCAAAACGTCATAACCTTGCAATTTTCGCATACGACTAATTACATCAGTTGCGACATATCCTTTTGGATGTCCAACATGTAAACCCGCTCCTGATGGATATGGAAACATATCTAAAATATAAGCTTTTTGCTCTGAATTATTTGTTGTTTTAAAAGTTTGATGTTCTTCTCAATATTGTTGTCATTTTTGTTCAATTGCTTTATGCGAAAATTCCATCTTTATTACCCTCTCTAAATTTTTATCCTTTTAATTATAACATTGTTCCGAAATTTGTTAGTAATTTAAGCACTATTAATTACATTTTATTAGCGTATAATAAATTTATAAACAAATTACAGAATGGGGGAAAATCATGAGCGTTCAAGAAGCAGCAAAATTTCGAAAAGCAATTAAAATCTATGATAAATCAAAGGCAGTTAGTGAAAGTGATTTAAAAACAATTTTAGCAACTGGAGCTTTAGCACCAAGTTCTAATGGCTTAGAACCAGTAAAAGTTATTATTATCAAAGACCAAAAATTAAAAGAGCAAGCAGCATTAAGCTGTTTTATGCCTGGTAATCAACAAAAAGTAAAAGATGCTCCAATTTTAGCGTTACTACTAGGAGCAAATGGTGGTTATTTGACATCTGAAGAATTTTTAACAAATCGCTTAGGGCGAATTTTTAGTGGTGAAACATTAAAAACAAATGTACGAGGAATGAGTAATTACTTAAAAAGTTATCCAAGTCCAGATATGTTTTCTGATGAACAAACACATCTTGTTGCTAGTTTTATGGCATTACAAGCTGCTGATTTAAAAATTGGATCAAGCATTATGGGGGGAATTACGCCGCTGCAAGCAGCCTCATTCTTTACAGAACATAATATTGTTGATCCAACAAAATGACATTTATCGCTAGGAATGCTATTTGGATATTATGATGATAATATTAAAGGAACAAGTTTCCCTCGCTTACGAATTGCTGAGGATGAATTTGTTAGCATTTTTTAAACTTAATTAATAAAAATTTTACTAAAAATAAATTTAATTATCTAATGAAAACATCTCTTAAAAATTTTTGAATTATTAGTTTAATTACTAATATTATTTTTTTATTAATCCAAGTTAGCATCATGATTCCACTAATATTATGTCAAAAACAATTACAATTAAGCAATAGTGACTTATCCCAAATTTTCTTTGGTATTTTAATTGCTATTATTTTAGTAATGTTCATTACTAACTGAATTCTAGTTAAAAATCCACTGCGAAAACTAAATGTAACAAAAGAATTAGCGCCCTGACAAGCAGACCTTGGTTTTCATATTATTACAAAATATTCACATTTAAAAACTGAATATAATGGTTATGTCTGATATTTAAAGAAAAAAGGTTTTATTCTACTTGCTACACTTGGAATTAATTTTGGTTATGCTTTAATTTGTGCTGTTGTGTTTTCTATTTTAGGATAAAATAAAAGATATTTTTTGCTATTTTATAAACTACTTTTAAATAAAAAAACACTTAAATTATATTTAAAAAATTTAATATAATTTAAGTGTTTTATTTAAAATTTTTTTTATTGTAAAATGTCTTTTTTAATTTTATAAGAAGCACTATTTAGATATGTTAGATTATAGTTATTGATTTAATAAATCTTTTATTTAAAAAAGGTCATTAATATATCTTCATTAAATTAAACATTATACATTAAAGATTAAATATTCTATTTTGAAATTTTTGTTTCTTCTTTTTGTTTTTTTGTAGCTTCTTTACGAGCTAAGATTTTAGCCGCTTTTTTTTCTGCCATTAAACGACGGCGTTTTTTCATTGACATTGCCATTTTGTATTCACCTTCTCCTTTTTAAATTATTAGTAAAAACTTTGTTAACTTAATAAATCTTGTTCAATTTCGTTAGCAGTTACAAATCCTGTTTTACGTTTTAATTCTTTTCCGTTTTGAAAGGTAATTAATGTCGGAATTGATAAAATTCCATAATTTTGAGCAAGATCTTGTAAAACATCAACATTAACTTTAATAAAATTAACATCACTACGCGTTTTTGCTAATTCATTAATTATTGGAGCAATCATTTTACATGGTCCACATCAATCAGCATAAAAATCAACGCAAGTTAATTTTTCATCACCAATTGTTTTTTCGAATTCATCAATACTTTTTATTTCATTTACAGCCATTTTAATTCTCTCCTTTACTGAATTCTCTTGCTTTTTTATCATATCATAAAAGTACTATTTTTTTAAGAAAAACTGTTGCAAATATTTTGCTGGTCCATTTTCACGATTTGATAATGTTACTTCATTTGCCATTGTTTTTAACTCATTAATCGCATTGCCAACCGCAATTCCAACGCCAGCTTGGCGAATTAATTCAAGGTCATTATAAGAATCACCAAATGAATAAGTTTGACTAATATCAATTCCAATATGATGTGATAAAAATTGCAAGGCACTGCCTTTTGAAATCCCCTTACAAGCAATCTCAAAAACACGATTATTATATTGGGTAATATCTAATTGCGGTAATAATTGTCGTAACTTTGTCATTAATTCATTAGCAGCTTTATCATCTAAGGAGTGATGGGCAATAACACTAGCATGCGTAATGTCTTCTGTAATATCAGTCACCTTGGTAATAATTTTATATTTTGTTCGCATTATTTTTGATCAATAATAAGAATTCTCACCATATTCGTAAACATAAGTACTATTATTACTAAAAAAATGAACTTTATATTTTCGATAAGTAAATTCAAAAATGGTTTTAATTTCTGCTGTTGTAAAAATCATCATCCATAAAAAACTATTAGTTTTAAAAGAGTAAGCACTAGCCCCGTTGTTTGCCAAAACATAACCATCATATTTATGAACTTTTAGTTTTCGCGCTTGGCGAATTGCATCGTTTGCTAGGCGTCCTGTTGTAACAACAAAAGGGATTCCTTTTTTTTGAATTGAATTAACTGTTTTTTTTGTTAACCGACTAAACCGATGATTATCGTTTAATAAAGTTCCATCCAAATCAGAAAAAACTGCTTTTTTCATCTAATTATGCTCCTTTCTTTTTCCTCAAAACTTGTATGATTACATTATTTAAAAATATTGATCAAACATTAATTTTATAGTTTTAATAATTATAGTAGAAAATGTTTAAATTTAAAAATTTTTTATAAATTATAAACTTTAATTTTATCTAATTAAAAATATGTTAATAAAAAACTGTACGTTATCAAAAAGTTTTTCAATTACTTTTTGAAGTACAGTTTTTAATGTACTTTTTTATATACTATTTTTTAATACACTTTAACTTGATTAATTTTTAAATTTGTTCAAACATGATAAATAGCACAAAAAGAAGAAGTATATGAAACTAAATTCATTTTTAAATACTCGCTTTCAACTCATAAACTTTTAATATATAACACTGCTTTTTGTTCTACATAAACAAAAGGAACAAACAGATAATAGTCATACTTTAAAAGCGATATATGATTTTGATTAGAATCTCAATTTTCCTTGATATTTTCTGTATTAAATTTAATATTTGCTTTAGTATTAGATATTGTTGTACCTTGACAACCTGCAGAAGAATTAATCTTATTAATTTCAATATATTTGTATCTTTCTTTAAACTCTTGTCAACTATTAGCATAGTCTGACCATTTAATTAAATTTATTGTTTTTTCCCATACTTTTGTATCATCGGTTATTGGCCCAGTTATTTTTCAATTGAAATTTATATTGTTTACTATTTTTTTTGGCACTTGTTGATGCCCTCAACCATATAAATCTAAATGATAAATTTTACCAGTATTATTTAAAACATAAGCACTTCCCTTATTATCTAATTCAATTGCAATTATAGGAAAATTCAAACCATCAAACTTATCAATTTGACCATGACCATGTTGCAAATAAATACCATTGTTTGTCCCAAGATATGTATCTCCTGCATGTAAACGACCACCACGAGTATTTTCCGTTAAAACTTTTTTAGGATTTAAATTATTAATTTCATTATTTGAACATAATTTATTAAATTTATTAATTAATTTATTAACACTATCATTATTATCAGCATTTGGATCTTGCTTATTTTTATCTTCTTTGATTGTTTTTACTTCTTTATTATTTAAAGTAAAATGAACTATAACTCTACCATAATATCTACTACTATTTGGATTACTACTAATTATTGCTAAATTATGTGTAATGTCATGAATAACAACTTCATCTAAATCAATATCAGTATTTAAAAGTATTACTCTTTCAAAAATTGTTGCTGGTAAAGAATCAGGTAACTCACCTAATTCTGTATTTGGTAAAAGATTATTTAACTTTCTAGGTGGCAGTGGTGGTGCAACAGTATTTTGTTTACTTCTTTGCCTTTTTGGTAAAACTGTTGCATATATTGATTCTTCAATTTGATTTTCATTATTTTCTTCACTTGAAGTAACTGATAAAGACTCACAAGTTCCTAACCTTGAATTGTCATTATAAAATAATGAATTGCTTGAATTATAAATTGTAAAATAAACATCAATAAAATTTGTTGTACTATCAACATCTTCATCTCAAATTATTCTAGCTATGTTTTCCCTAACATTAATTATTCTTAAACTATTTTCTTTAATTTTTTTATTTAATTTATATATTCGTTTTAAAATTGTTTCTGGTAAATTATCAAGTAACTCACCTAATATTCAATTTTTAAGTTCTTTATTTAATGCTTTAAAATTTCCTTGCCGTTTATTTCGCTTTAATATTTGTGCTTGTAATGTATAACTACTATTGGCATTAACCAATGGTACACTACTTCCTATTAAACTAATACCACTTAATAAATTCACTATTTTTTTCATATTTAGATATTTCCTTCCACTAAAATTATTATTATTTAATAAAATAGTAATTGTTAAAAAAGGTTGTAATTCTTATATGTGTTTAAATTATCATAATGGTCTAGATTGTTTTTTCAGTATTGCACTTACATTATAATTTTGCAAATAAAAAACACTCTTAAAGTGTTAATTTGTTTTTTTAATTATGGTCCGGGTGAAGGGACTTGAACCCCCACGAGTTACCCCGCCAGATCCTAAGTCTGGTGCGTCTGCCAGTTCCGCCACACCCGGATACTCGGTTTTAAAAATGGTCTCCTGTAAAGGACTTGAACCTTTGACCCACTGGTTAAAAGCCAGTTGCTCTACCGACTGAGCTAACAGGAGACAGGCAATGGTGCTGGCTAGAAGAATTGAACTCCCAACCTACTGATTACAAGTCAGTTGCTCTACCTATTGAGCTAAGCCAGCTTATTAATATAAAAAATGGTCGGGTGTAACGGACTTGAACCGCTGACCACCTGCTTGTAAGGCAGGCACTCTCCCAACTGAGCTAACACCCGAAAATGGTGACCTGTACGGGGTTTGAACCCGTGAATGCATGCGTGAAAGGCATGTGTGTTAACCGCTTCACCAACAGGCCGTTAAAAATTGATAAAAATTGTCAAAAAAAATAATGGCGCCTAGTGCAGGACTCGAACCTGCGACCGATCGGTTAACAGCCGAGTGCTCTACCGACTGAGCTAACTAGGCATGGCATTTCTTTTTAGCCTTATTCATTATATACTAAAAATAAAAAAACAAGCAACTATTTTTAGGATTTTTTTATTTTTTATGAATTATATCAAAAAGATATAATTTAAAAGAATAAAAAATATTATTTTTTGTTAAGATATAATTATAGGCTTAATAAATAGATGATGAAAGAAAGAATCAAGATACTCATACAAAAAAATGAAAAATGAACAGCAAAAATGATTTATTATTACAAAACCAATTAACTTCTTAGGAATCAGAACAATTGGTAAAGATATTAAAGAGTTACCAAAAACTTTTAAAATTCTTTTAATTTGCATTGGAATTATTGTTACTTTTTTATCTTTTTTTGATTTTAATCATTTTATTGATTCTAGCCATAATCCTTCTTTTTTTAGTATTGTTAATATTTTAAATACTCCCAAACCTTATTTAGGGAATATTCCTAAATGAATTGATGCCACACTTTATTCATTAAGCGGTTTAGTTAGTTTTACAAGTATTTTAAATGTTGTTTTAATTAGTTTTGGTAAAATGAGCAATTATTTTTGAGGTTTAATTAGTGTCACAACATTTGGTCTCTTTTCATTTGGTTTTGGTTATACTGGTTATGCTCAATTAAATTTATTTTTTTATTTACCATTTCAATTTATTGGTTGGTATATATGACAGAAAACTTTTATTTTTGAACAAAATTCCTCATTAAACATCCGAAACTCAAAATGATGAATAATTTTGCCAATCTCTTTAGGGATTTGTGTTGTTTTTGCAATTGCTTGATATTATGAAATTCCAGCTTTTCATTATGCATTAGTAAAAACTGATTATGCTTATTTAAACCAACCTATTGCTCATATTTTTGACAGTACAATTAATAGCATCGCAATTATTGCTTCAATTTTAATGTTTTTACGGCTAAAAGAACAATGAATTTTATGATTAATTTCAAATATTTTACAATTTGCAATGTTTGCGGGAGTTAATAGCATTGGAGCTAATTACCCGATAACAATTAATATTAACATGTTAATTCAAACAAGTTTTTTTATTGCAAATACTATCATTGGTTTTTTAATTTGAGGTGATTATTTAAACAAAATAAAATCAGGATAAGGTTCCTGATTTATTACTATCTTTTTACTTATTAATCATAATAAAATTATAAAACATTTTTATTTATAAAAAATTAATTAGAAAAATCCATCCATATTAAATAATTATTTTTATTATTTTAATTTTAACCTGTTTGAACAAAAGCAAAAGCAATAAAATAAGCAATAAAACAAAGATTTAAAATATAAATTGGAATTGCTACTGTTTTAGCTTTCTTAGTGATTAAACAAATTAAGGCATAAGCAATAAATCCAATTGCTAATCCATTTGTAATTGAAAATGTAACAATCATAATGATAATAGTAAAGAATGCCGAAATTCCAAATTCTGGTTTAACTCACTCAATATTTTTGATTTGACTAACCATTAATGTCCCAACAAAAATAACGGCAGCTCCGGCAATTGCTGGAGTAATTAATTTAAAAATTGGAAAAAGTGGAATTGCAACTAAAAACATTAATCCCGTAATAATAGCAGAAAAACCACTTCTAGCTCCTTGCGAAACTCCTGTTGTTGACTCAACAAAACTAGTAACTGGAGAACAACCTAAAAGACTACCAGTTAAAGTTCCTATTGAATCTGCCATTAAAGCACGTGGTTTCAACTCATATTTTTCACCAGTTGTTAATGAAATTTGAGTTGAAACAGAATATAGCGTTCCTGTTGTATCAAAGAAATCAACAAATAGGAAAACAAAAATTGAAATATACATAGTTGGTGATGTTCAAATTTTGGGATTAGCAAAAGCTGCAAATGTTGATTTTAAAGTAGTATTAAAACCATTAAAATCACTATAACTTCATCCTTTTCAATGTGCAAAATTGTGCCGAATGAAATCACTATCAACAACATTTCCGACAATTAAAGAAACCCCCTAATCCACCCAAAATTGCGATGGCAATAGCCCCTGGAATTTTTTTAAAATGTAAAACTAAAATTAAAATTAAGACACCAAATCCCATTAAAATCATTGGTCAATTAGTTTTTAAATTTCCTAATGTTGCAACTGGAATTCCACCATTAACAACAACCCCTCCTGGGGTAACACCATTATCGCTAACAAATCCAATATTGTGTAAACCAATATAAGCAATAAAAAATCCAATTCCAACCCCAATTGCTAATTTTAATGACTCTGGAATGGCATTAATAATAATTGTTCGTAACTTAGTCATTGAAATAAGACAGAAAAATATTCCTGAAATCATAACAGCAATTAAAGCCCCTTGGTATCCCAAACCATTATTAGCAACATTAAAGGTAAAAATAGCATTTAGTCCCATCCCAGGTGCTAATCCAACTGGCATATTGGCTGATAAACCCATAATTAAAGTGGCAATAAAAGCACCAATTGCTGTTGCAATAAAAATCCCTCCAAAAGCCATATTTTGATTTGAATCAGTTGGATGATTAATATCTGGTGCAGAAGATAACATATTAGGTTGCACTGACAAAATATATAACATTGCTAAAAATGTTGTTAGACCCCCAATAATTTCTTTTTTAAATGTTGTTTTTAGATCGCCAAATCTAAAAAAAGTTTCAATCTTTTTTTTAAACATATAATTTATTTCTCCGTTTAGCTCTATTGTAAAAATAAAAAACATTAACCTTGTTTAATTAACATAAGTTAATGCAAAAATAAAGCATTAACCTATAGAGTCTTTTTATAAATGGTAAGACGTAGAAACACTAGACCATATTACTAGCATATATAGGAATTGTTTAATACATTTACTTCTTAAATATACCGAATTTAATAAAAAAATACAATCCCTTTAATAAAAACAGATGACATTTTCAGAAAAAGGGAAAAAAGCTTTAAAACTAGTATAAGTTTTAAAAGACTTTATAAATTCTGTTGGTAAATAGTCTGTGGCTAATGCTATTAAATCTTGGCGATAGTTTTCTACTAAATTTGCTCAACAAAATCATCCCAAAATCAAATAAATAATACCCATAATAGATATAATTTGAACTGTAATGTCCATTGCATTAATAACAGCATTTTCTTTTAAAAACTGTATTAAAATAACTAAAATTGTCGCTATAATAAATAAAAATATTGTAAACATCAAAAATCATGACAAAAATTTTAATCAAAAAAAGCATTTTGATTGTTTTGTTTTTTGATTATAAACATAATAAAAATGAAAAATCATATCATAAATTTTAACAATACTTTGATCTTTATCATCAGCACGGCGAATAATGACAGCATTACTTATTTTTGAAAAATTTTGTGCTTTAACAATATGCCTTTGTTCTCCAATATTAACATCTTGTAAATCATTGTCATCTAACATTTTTCGCAATAACATACGTGGTTTTAATGTTGTTTTTTTCTTTTTAAAAATTAATAAAATAAGTCTAAATATTAATCATCCTACAAGAAGCAATGCAATTACAATAATAAAAATAAAATAAACTAATCCTGTTATTTGTGTTAAATTAAACATTTTTCAATCACGTTCCTCTCCGTTATATCAATCATACCGTATTTTAAAAAAATAAAAAAACAACATTTCAAAATATTGTTTTTTTATATCAGTTTATTAATTTATAATTATTTTACAGTACCTTTTGGTAAAATAACATATGTATTAAAACTGCCCTTTGTATTATTCTTCCCCAAACAGGTAATTTCTATTTTTCTTGGAATTGTTAAATCAAAAGGAAGAGTATCAATTAGATTATCTTTGATATAAAACTCTTTTGGAATTATCAGAGTTACATCATAATCAGCTTTTGTTAATTTAGTACTTAATTCTTCATGCAATGTTTCTAAAATTGCATCTCGAATTGGTTCTGACCATTCAGAGAACTGAACATCTTTAATATTCTTAACATTAACTTTTTTAATTGCCTTAATTTTAGTAATACCACTAATATCAATCGGAAATTGTAATGTTTTTTTCTCTTTTTTTATATTATCATTTGTTAATAACGAAGAATTTACATCTGAATCTTTTTTTTCCTTTTCTTCTTCTAATTTGTGTTGTTTTGGATAACTACAACCACAAGAAACAATTGTTGTCGCACTTATGCTCATTATTCCTAAGGCCATTAAATATGTAAATAGTTTTTTCATTAATAAAATATAAGTTCCTTTCTAAAATTTAATAGCATAAATAATTTAAACTATCATTTAAAATTATATAAAAAAGTTAAACAGAAAAAACTAGAATTTATTTTTATCAAATTATTTGCAAAATAAAATGAAAATTTAAATAATAATTTGTAATTAGATTATAAATTAGTTAATGAATGTATTTTAAAAAATAAAAAAAGAGAAAATTTGATTTTCTCTTTTTTAAGACATAGTTTTTTAGTTTTCCTCTCTTAAACATCCGATTGCTTCAATTTCAACTAAAGCATTTTTAGGCAAATTTGCAACAGCAACAGCAGAACGGGCTGGAAAATTTTCTGTAAAATATTTTTGATAAACTTCATTCATTGCCGGAAAATCATTAATATCTTTTAAGAAAATATTAACTTTAATTACATCTGTTAAACTATAACCTGCTGATTGTACAATTGCTTTTAAATTTTCTAAGGCACATTTTGCTTGTTCTGTAATTGTTGTTCCTTCAATCATCATTGTTGTTGGATCTAATGGTAATTGACCTGAAACATATAGAAAGTTTCCTATTTTAACCGCTTGTGAATATGGCCCAATTGCTTTTGGTGCTAAATGTGTTGAAATAATTTTTTTACTCATAATTACTAATCATTCCTTTCTGATTTTGTAAAAATCATTGTTAAAATATTGATGATATTTGTTACCATCGCAAATGAAGTACCAATATTAATTCGAAAACAAGTTATTGGTGCCTCAACAAAATCATCATTTTTACTAACGATTAATTTATATTTTAATAATAATTTGTTAACTTCCTGCGGTGACATTTTAGTTTCTTCATAATTAATCCAAACCAAATATGAGGCTTCTAACTGCATTATTTTTAATCCCGGAATTTGTTCTAAGGTTGTTTTTACAAAAATATAATTTTTAACAATATATTTTAACATAGTTGTTTTTCAAATTAATATTTCTGGATTAGTATATGCCGCTAAATAAGCTGGAATTGTAAAAACATTTGGTGATGTAATCGAAGCAGATTCATATTGGTCATCAATTTTCTTTCGTAATTTGTCATTAAATGTAATTAAATATGATGATTTTAATCCGCCAAGATTAAAAGCCTTGTTTGGAGAATTGCAAACAATTACCTCATTATTTGGAATTGAAAATGATAGTAACGAATGAAATTTAACATTTGGTAATGCTAAATCACCGTGTACTTCATCTGATATTATTAAAACACGATATTGTTGACAAATCTCAATTATTTTTTGTAATTCTGTTCTTGTTCAAACACGACCACCAGGATTATGCGGATTACATAAAATAAATATTTTTGGTCGATATTTTTTTATTATGTTTGTAAAATTAACAAAATCTATTTGATAACGATTGTCCTCTCATCTTAATTGATTTGCTAATAATTGGCGTTGATTATTTAAAATTGCTCGGCCAAAGGGGCCATAAACTGGCGTTTGAATCAAAACATAATCATTAATATCAGTTAAACATTGAATTAACTGATGAAGAGCATTGACTGTTCCATGTACAAGTTTGATTTTATCTTTTGGAACTGTAAGTTGATGCTGATAATAATACCAAGTACTTACCGCCTCATAAAACTCATTACTAATATAAGTATAACTGTATACTCCTTTTTCTGCACGATTTAAAATAGCATTTGTAATTGGCTGTGGTGTAAGAAAATCTAAATCAGCAATCGATGAATTAATGATATTATCACCCGTTAAATGATAATTATCTGCAATATATGTTTGGTCTCATTTTCGTTCTGAATTTTTGGTTCGATCAATGATAATGTCAAAATTATATTTCATGACAAATTCACCTTTATCTTTCTACTCTAATCTTTGTTTTTTTCTGCTTTTGATTCAAATATTTTTCTTGTTCACTTGATGATAATTTATTAAATTTTTTTAATTGCTGTTTTTTAATGGTTGGAACAATTCCCAACGATAGAACATTAATTGTTCAAGTATGAACTTTTTGTTCTAAAATTGGTTTTGTTTTAATATATTTTAATCCTAATAATAATGTTGTTGAAATTGCACAACCAATAATTGCAAAAATTAATCATAGTAGAATGGCAACACCAATTGAAACAGCACCTGTTGTTGATTGGATTCCTGCCATTGTAATAAAACCACCTCCCGTAATGGTTGAACCTAAATTAAAAGCTGCGCATAAACCACCAGAAACAGCACCTCCTATCATAAAAGAAGGAATAACACGGAATGGATCAGATAAGGCAAATGGAATCGCTCCTTCGGTAATCCCTAATGAAGATAAGATTCATGACATTTTGCCAGCTTCTTTTTCATATTGATTTGAAAACCGACGACCAATTCAAGTTACTAAAGTAGTCGTTCACCCAGTTCCAATTCCAGCAGCTCAAAAGCATGCATATGGAACCAACAAACTTGGATTAGTTAATTGCCCGCTTGTAAAAGCTTGTGAGAATGATGCAAATGAGAAAGCTCATGCCACTTTATTAAAAGGACCACCTAAATCAAAAACACACATCATTCCAATAATAATTCCTAATATTGCTGCTAAATTTGAGGTTTGTAAAGTTGTCAACCCACTAAAAATAACATTAATTAATAGGGCAATTGGTTGACCAATAACAAAGAGAATTAAACAAATACTGATTAATGATCCTAAAACAGGATAAACAAATCAAGTCAAGACACCTTGCATTTTTTTACTCACAAGATATTTTTTAAATCCTTTCATCATATAACCAACAACAATTCCAATAATTAAACCACCTAAAAAACCTAATCCATCAATGATTACAGTGCCATCATTTGCAGTCTTTGTTACATAAACACAAGCTAATCCACCTAAAAAACCTGGGGTTAAACCTGGTTTATCTGCCATTGCATAT
The DNA here is from genome assembly GCF_000236085.2 of Spiroplasma melliferum KC3. Classification (NCBI taxonomy): domain Bacteria; kingdom Bacillati; phylum Mycoplasmatota; class Mollicutes; order Entomoplasmatales; family Spiroplasmataceae; genus Spiroplasma; species Spiroplasma melliferum. The sequence continues at coordinate 250,187 of NZ_AGBZ02000001.1, forward strand.
GCAATATAGGCCGCTAACACCGGAGCTAATAAAATACTTAAACTTTTACCAGCAACATCACTTAAAGTATTTAATCAATTAGCATGTTCCTTAATATAATCAACACCCGCAATTTGAGCAATAATTGTAATTAAAGCTTGAATTGCTGTTCCGGCAACAATTACTGGCACTGCATAGGAAATTCCAGTTAAAACAGCATTTTTTAAACTAACAGCACCAGCTTTAAAATGTAATTTGAATCATCCTTTTTCTTTTTTCTCTTTTTTAAATTCCTTAGTTGGAATTTGTTGATTAGATAATGGTCGCATAATTTGCGTAGCTTTTTGAAAAACCCCTTCAACATCATGCAATGGTTCACTAACTGCTACTTTTAAAATAGGAATATCAACAAATCGTTCTTGTTCACCAATGGCAACATCAGCAGCAATAATTAAAACATTAGCATTTGAAATATCTTCTAGTGTTAATTTATCTTCATATCCATTAGCACCTTGTTTTTCAACTTTTACTGCATACCCTAATTTTTTCGCTTCATCTTCAATTTTTTTTGCAGCCATATAAGTGTGTGCTACTCCAGCTGGACAAGCTGTGATTCCTAAAACATAACCTTGATAACTCTCATTGTTAACTTCCGTCTCATTATCAACTGCCGATAATAATTCCAAAATCTCGGTTTTATTAGTCGATGTTTTTAAAATTTGACGCAGATTTGAATTTAATAATTTTTTAGCAACATTACTTAAAACTTCTAAGTGAATGTCATTTTTTTTATTAGTCGGAATAATTAGTGCAATGGCAACTTGAACCTTTGTATTATCAAAAGTTGACCATTCTAATCCAGTTTGATAGCGAACAAAAATAACGGCTGGTTTTTTAATATCTTTAATTCGAGCATGTGGAATTGCAAAACCATCTTCTAAACCAGTTGATGTTTCATATTCACGAGCTCATAATGCTTTTACTAATTTTTTGGAATTATCAATGCACCCTGCTTGATACGCTACTGTTGCTAATTCATGAAATGCTTCATCTTGATTCTTTGCGGATGAATTTAAAATAATTTGTTCTAATGAAAAAAGATTATTTTTATTTTTAATACTCATGTTAGTCCTCCTAAAATTAAAATATTAAACTGTTTTTGTTCTACTTTTATTAAAACAAAAACAATATTTTTAACAAGAAAAAAACTATATTTTGAAATATAGTTCTAAAAAATGTAATTAATTTTATTAAATTGTTTTCCGGATAATTTTTGCATATAAATAATCTAAAAACTGCATAACAGTTTGTGAACGAATTGAAAAAACATCTCAAATATCATTTTCCCGAGAATTAATAACAAAATAATCAGTTAAATTAGTAATTAATTCATTTTTTTTCCCAATAATACCAAATGAATACACAATTGATTTAACTTGTTTAGCAATTGTTGCAATAAAATTTGATTGTCCACTTAATGTTATATAAAGAACCATATCATTTTCATTAATCATTGGCAAATATGATTCAATTGAATTTAAATCGTTTTGATGAATAACATTTTTATTAATTCACCGTAGTCTCTGAACAAAATTACGTGAAATATTATATGCTAAATTAAAAGCAAAAATGAAAACTGTTTTTGCAGTAATAATTTTTTCAATTAAAACTGACAAATCACTTTTAAAAAAATTAGCATGTAAATCTTGGGCAGATTCAATCTTAATTTTCAAATATTCATCAAAAAAAGATGTTTCATTTTGTACTAACTGCTTATTTACACTAAATTGTTGTGAACTTAATGTAACATTTTCTGTTAAGTATTTTAACTTAAATTTTAATTCATTAATTCCTTCTAATCCCAATTTTTGACAAAACCGAATAATGCCCGCTGTTGAAGTAAAACAATGATTAGCTAATTCACTCGTAGTTAATTTGCTAATTGTTGTAATATTAGCTAAAATATAGCGAGCAATTGTTTGATTTGTTAAATTCTTTTCATCTACTGCTAAAGCCTGCAATTGTTTTAATAAATATGTATCCATTAAATTCTCCTTTTTAACATTAATTACGAAATATTAATAATATCTCCATTAATTTCAATTCATTGTTTTTAAAATTGGATAACGATGGTCCATAAATTTTTTATTTAAAACAAAAGCAATAATAAACATTACAAGTAATCCTAAAAAACTAATCAAATAATCACCAATATTAACAGTTCCTGATACATATGACAACATATTAAAAATAATTTGATAACGAATTAAACCAATAATGGTTGCCCCAATTGGAATTGAAATTACTCAACTAATTAAAATAATTGGTAAATAAATTAAGAACATCCGATTAAAAATTCATAAATCAGAATACCCTAGCGCTTTAAAACTATTTAAAACTTTTAAATTATCTTTTAAAATAATATTTGTAATAATAAAAATTTGGAAAATACATGCAACAATTGAAGCAACTAAAATTAATAAATAAATTAAGAATAAAATAATTTGTAAATTGACTGTTTGCTGTAATAACATTTTTAAATTTTGTGTTCCATTATAAATTGGTGCTGGTTCATATTCTGTTTCAAATGAAGCATCATAATTATTATTTTTATCATAAACACCAATATAATGATATGTTTCATTATCGCGTAATGCTGAATATAGATTTGCTAAGCGTTTTGGTGTTAAGCGTTGATTATTATACTTATTAATTAAAAACATATTTTTCATTCCATTATCAAATTGATCAACAACAATGTAAAATATTGCACTTCGATCATTAAAATTATCTAATAAAATGTCACCAATGTTAATATTATTTAAATAACGATAAGCACGATTAATAATAAGTGGATATAATTGAATCCGATAATTTTTTGGATCTCAATTAGGATTTTTACTATGAAATCATTTTTCACTTTGAATTAATTTTTTCATTTCATTAACTTGTAAAATCGCATAATTAACAACCGGACTAAAACGATTAGTTTGTGCTGGTCGTAATAAACTATCATTATCATTAGGCTGATCAAAGCTCTTAATTTTATTAAAGAATCAATTAATATCTGTTTTCTTCTCAACATTTGGATAAAATAGTGTTGTATTATTTTTATAATCATAAAATTCAATTGCATTACCATATAAACTTTTTAAATTTTTATGACTAATAAAATTCCGATAAAATGTTGGGATTGATAAATCAATTTTTGAATTTTTATTAGCACTTTGATATTCATTTAAAAACTGTTCTAATAAACTATAATTTATTGCTTCTTGTGCATATAAATTTTCGGTATTTGCAAAAATTTCTGATTGATATGGACCATAAATAATTGGTTGATAACCTATCGTAATAATGCCATCTTCGTGACTTAATTCATTAATAAAATATTCATAAACTGTTCCCTTAATAAATTTTGTAATTTGTTCATAATATTGAGTATCTTTACAATTTTCAACATATCATTCATAAGATCTTGCTTTAAACCATTTATATTTAAACGATTTAATGATATTACTGTCACCAATAAATGGTCCACATACTGGATCACTAAATCCAAAAGTATTATATTTTTTTAACACTAATTCTTCTGTAAATTGCCGTTTTTCTGGTTGTAATAAATAATATCCAGAAACATCTGGTTTTTTAACTGCTTCGGGATTTTCATAAACTAAATAATCATATGGTGGAATTCCACTAGCACTATAATTATAATTATTATCATACCGATAAACATATTTTCAATTTGCATTTGCTTTTAAATTAAGATTAATTTGACTAAAATTAATAATTGTTGTTAATCCTGTAAATAACATTGCTCCGGTTAATGTTGTTACAACAACTGTTAATAATAATTTTCACTTAGCGTCTAAAGCAAATTTAAGACTAATTTTATATTTAAAGTTTAAGTGTAGTAAATGATGACCTTTTGGAATCCGTGTTTTGACTACTTTTGGTTTTAGTAAAACTAGTGTTGGTCGTGATACCTCAATAATAATGAATAAAAAAGCATAGAAGCAAACAGCAAAACTAGGTAACAAATATGTTCCAACAATTAATCATCAAGGAGGAACTGAAATATAAGTAGTAAATTCTAAAAAACCTTGATAAGTAATATTTAAGATAAAGGAAAAGATTCAACTTGTTATTAATGCTAATGAACAAATAATAAACATCAATAATAAAAAGCAAGAAAGGAGTAAAAATGCAATTGTTCCCGTTCCATATCCTTGTGCTTTTAAATTACCAATAATTCCCCGGTTTAAAAATAATAATTTATTAACAATCATACTAATCATAATAAAAGATGAAATTATTAATAATAATGAAATTGCAATTAAAATTGACCAAATGATATCTTCTTTATTATTAATAAGTTCTTTCATATGATGTAATGGCGTATAAGCAGAAGTAAAACGTGAAAAAGTAGCATTATCATAAACATTGGCAATATCACGTCAACTATTTTGTGCTTGCAAAAAACCAGGATTTAGTTCTTTTGCTGCAAAAGCAGCATGGATGCTAATTATACTATTAATAAGTTGTGGTGCATCATTAGTTATTTTTGTTAACAAATTTCTATATTCTTCACCACGAAGTCATAAATATGGGTTATAAATAAAAGATGACGCATTTGCCGCACTATTGACATAAGCATTTGTCGCAAAACCAATAACACGATATTGATAACCATAAATACTAAAAAGGTCATAAAGCTTGATTTTATTATGTGAAGCATAAGAATTATTAAGAATAATTGGCGGGTAATCATCGGCTGCCTTATAATTTAAAAATTCTTGATAACTTCCTTTTACCATAATTGGTGTTGTTCAATAATATGGTTGCACACTTTGAATATAAAAGTTTTCTGCTTTAAAAATATCGTAAAGGCGCATTGTTTCACTCATTAAAGCACGGTCAGCAACTGAACCAATAATAACGGAATTTAAAAGGCGCGTTTGTAAATCATAAATTCGTTTCTGATTTGTACTAAAATCCTTATAAGCATTAGTAAAAATGAATGTATCTGTTACTAAATGAGGATTATCTGGTGAACTTACAAATGGAATTAAGTTTGCTGGGTCTTGTAAATAACTAAGCAATTCACGATAATCAGCATTACTAAAAAAGTACGCACTATCAGGGACAATATTACTACTAAAGTTTAATATTACTTCACCTTTTGCCTTTAATTGTTCTATAAAATATGAATTTGAACTGTTTGAAGCAAGCCATTTTCCTGGCTGGTTACTTTCTGAATCCAATATAATTTGATAAATATCTTTGCCATTGGGTTTTAACTGAAAATAAGAACTTTCTACCTTATTAGTATCTAGTTTCCCATCATCGTTAATATAATTAATATTATTTAAACCATATGATAAATTTTGATTATTTAAAACAATTTTTAAATTATGATTAAATTGAAGTGAAATATTAGTATTATACAAGTTGTTTCCAATCAATGCTAATTGATCCGTACTTAAACTACTTGACATAATCATTCCGCCAAACAAGGTAATAATAATTCCTAACATTAAAAATAGCCCTAAAACTTGTAAACTATTTCTAGTAAAACTTAATCAAAAATTCTTAAATAAATGTCTTATCCGCATCACTTTTCATCTCCATATACTTAAATTAGTTTAATCATATTACATTGTTGTTTATTTTTCGAAATGATATTTTGATTTTGTTGCTAATTTTTGTAATGCATCACGAGCTGCTAATTGCTCAGCTTCTTTATGAGTATAACCGCATCCTTCACCATACCGAATCCCCCCAATTTCTGCAACCACAGTATATAAAACTCGATTTCCTTCTAATGGTGGTGATTCTTTAATCAATTTATATTCTAATGTTCGAGCATCACCAGCCTGTAAAAATTCTTGTAATTCAGTTTTGTAATCTCGAATTTGGTCAAAAAAACCAGGATTAGAAACCATTCTAATAAGAGTATTATTAATAAAAGTACGAACGACCTCTTCACCTAAATCAAGATATAATGCAGCAATCATTGATTCATAAATATCAGCTAAAATACGATTTTTTTCATATCCTTTTGTTTTAATTTCTCCTTTTCCTAATAATAAGAAAGGTGCTCAATTCATTCGACGAACTAATTCTGCTAATGTTCCTTCACGAACAATTTTACTACGTAAATTAGTAATTTCACCTTCATTTTTATCAGGAAAAATTAAAAATAAGTACAAGGAAATTTCTTTTGCTAAAATTGCATCGCCCAAAAATTCCATTCGTTGATAAGTATAACTTAAATTATGCTCATTTGCATAAGAATTATGGGTTAATGCTTCTAAATAATATTGTCGTTCTTTAATAAAAACATGATATTGTTTAAAAAAAGCTTTTAATTCAATAAAAAGTTGTTCCGGCTGTTTATTTATAAACTGCATCGTATAATTAATCCCCCTTTAACAATTTTACTGTCATTTTTTGAACAAAGTCATTGACAACTGCCGTACGAGTTAATTCTAAAGTACTAATTCATGATTTTGCATCACTACTGCCATGAGTTTTAACAGCAATTGCTTTTAATCCTAAGACTAATGCTGCTGCATTATTTCGATAATCAAAGGTTTCACGAACTCCCCGAAAAGCTTTTCGCAAAGAAAAAGCTTTTAATTTTCGATAAAAATTCTTTGTTAATTCGTGTTTAATAACACCCATTAAATTCTTTGCCATTCCTTCCAATGTTTTTAGCGCAATATTCCCAGTAAAACCATCTGTTACAACAATGTCAACAACATCACTAGTAATATCACGTGGTTCAATATTTCCTTTAAAAAAAATTTTTTTATTATTTGCTAATAATTTATAAGCTTCTTTATGATAATCTTTTCCTTTTGATGCTTCTTCACCAATATTTAAGATTGCTACGCTTGGTTTTGGATTATGCATAATTTCTTGCGCATAAACACTAGCCATAATTGCAAAATTAACAAGATCTTGGGCATCATTTTCTAAATTAGCACCAACATCCAACATTAAAACAGACTTCCCTTTATTAACTGTTGGAATAAAAGGCATAAAAGCTGGCCGTGAAACTCCCGAAATTTCCCCCACAATAAAATGACACGCCGCTAAAAACGCCGCTGTTGAACCACCGGATACCAAGGCATCTACTTTTTGATCACGCAATAATTCAGTTCCACGAACCATTGAACTATTTGGCTTACGACGAACTTCCATCATACCTTCCATCATTGCAATTACTTCTGTTGTAGCAAAAATTTCATATTTTGTATTATCTAATTTTGCTGCTGCTGTGGCAGATTTCAGTTCCTTCTCATCTCCGATTAAGACAAAAGTAACATCGTCATATTTCTTCATAAAAACTTTCAAAGCGTCAATAATTGGTTTAATGCCTAAATCAGTACCCATCATATCAATTGCAATTTTACTCATAATTAAATCTCCTAACTCCTTATTTAATTATAACAAATATTTTAGTTATTTATTTAAGAACCAATATTAAAAAATTAAGTTACTTTTTAGGTAATATTTCAATTAATTGTAACTTAATTTTTCCTTTCCCATCAATTTCTATCACTTTAACTTTAACAATATCATTCAATTGAACAATATCTTCTGCTTTTTCAACATGTTGTTTAGCTAATTTAGAAATATGAATTAAACCATCAAGATTTTCTTTTAAATGAACAAAGACACCAAATTTTTCAATTTTAACAACTGGTCCAATTATTTCTTCTCCAACAACAACTGGCATTGCAATTGCTTTAATTAACTGATATGCTTTTTCAATCGCCGTTGTTTCTTTATGATAAATTGTCACTTGACCATCATCCTCAATATCAATTTTAACATCATCTGATTTTTCAATAATAGCCGTAATCATCTTCCCACCTGGACCAATAACTTCACGAATCTTATCAACAGGAATCATAAATGTTTTCATTTTTGGTGCTGTTGGTGCTAAATGTGCTCGTGGTGCAGAAATAGTTGCCAAAACATTATCTAAAATTGTTAACCGTGCTTTTTTTGCTGCTTTTAAAGCTTCTTGGAGAATTGCTTTGTTAATTCCAGCAATTTTAATATCCATTTGTAAAGCACAAATTCCCGTTGCCGTTCCGGCTACTTTAAAGTCCATATCACCGAGATGATCTTCCATACCTTGAATATCAGTTAAAATAGTATAGTTATTTTTTTCTTTAATTAAACCCATTGCAATCCCAACTACTGGAGCTGTAATTGGCACCCCAGCAGCCATTAGCGCTAATGTGGCAGCACAAATTGATGCTTGTGAAGTACTACCATTTGATTCTAAAACTTCAGAAACAATGCGAATTGTATATGGAAACACTTTTTCACTAGGAATAATTTGTAATAATGCTTTTTCACCTAATGCCCCATGCCCAATTTCTCGCCGTGAAGGAGGACCCATCCGCCCAGTTTCACCAACTGAAAATGCTGGAAAGTTATAATGATGCATAAAACGTTTACCTTCTTCATCGGTAATTCCATCAATAATTTGGTTTTCACCTAATGCCCCTAATGTTACAACTGATAAAACTTGCGTTTCACCCCTAGTAAACAAAGCACTCCCATGAACAACTGGTAAAATATCAATTTCACTACTTAATGGTCGAATTTGATCTAATTTTCGTCCATCTAAACGCGTTTTATCAATTAAAATTTGACGGCGCACTTCTTGGCGAATAATATTATGTAAGGCTGTTTTTAATTCTACTGTCAATTGTTTCTGTTCTTTTTCTGAAAGTGAAACTGGCATAGGATAATTATTAATTGCTTGTTCAATTAAATGTTCAATTGTTTCATAACGTTTTGTTTTTTCTTTAATTCGAGCAGCTGTAATTAAATCTTTCGCATAATTATTATTAACATAAGTAATAATTTCAGGTCGGACCTGAAACAACTCAACTTCCATTTTAGGAACTCCAACTTTAGCAATAATTTCATGCTGAAAAGCAATTAATTGCTGAATAACATCATGGCCTGCTAAAATTGCTTGTAACATTAAATTTTCTGAAACTTCTTTTGCCCCCGCTTCAACCATATTAATTGCTTCAGCAGTTCCTGCAACAATTAATTCCATTTGACCATCATTAATTTGTTCTAATGTTGGATTAATAATAATATTATTTTTTTGGTCAACAGTTACTAATGCACCCGCTACTGGACCAGCAAATGGAATTTTAGAAATGCTAAGTGCTAATGATGCCGCAAATAAACTAACCATTCGTACATCATTGTCATTATCAACAGCAAGAACATTAATAACAATTTGAACTTCATTCCGAAAATTTTCTGAAAATAATGGTCGTAAAGCACGATCAATTACTCGTGCTGATAAGGTCCCATATTCAGATGGTTTCCCTTCTCGTTTTAAAAATCCCCCCGGGATTTTTCCCACTGAATATAATTTTTCTTGAAAAACAACAGTTAAAGGAAAAAAATCAACTTCACTAAGTTTGTTATTAACTGTTGCTGTTACTAAAACAACCGTGTCACCATAACGGACTAAAACTGAACCACTTGCTTGTTTTGCTAATTGACCATGTTCAACAATTAGTTCCTGATTATTTATTATTTTTTTAAATACTTGTTTTGCCATCAAAACTCTTAATCCTCTCTGTTATACTTAATCTTCTTAATTTTATCACACATTATTTTGATATTTACGATATGATATAAATATACAAAAAAATAAGGAGTGTAAGATGAACCAAAAAGCAGTCTATATGGATAATGAAACCTTTGAAACACAAAAAGATCATGCTTTATTATTAGATGTCCGCACTAGTGTTGAATTTAAAGCGTTACGACAAATTCCAAATTCAATCAATGTTTATATTTTTGATTTGCTCCAAGATCCACCTCGTTATTTATCAGACAAAAACCAATTAATTATTACATTATGCAATGGTGGTAATCGTAGTAGTGAAACAGCCTTAGAGCTACGACAATTAGGATATCATAATGCTTATGTTTTAACAACCGGAATTTATGGTTATTATCGTTGAAAAGAACAAAAAACAAAAAAATAAAAAAGTTTTAATTATGCTTAATATCATAATTAAAACTTTTTTTAATAATTATAAATCTTCATAAAAATCATCAGTAATTTTAAACGAACTATTATTTCTTAACTTTTGTAAAATTGTTTTTTCTTCTGGCGATAATTTTGTTGGAATTGTTACAATCACATTAACAATTAAGTCTCCCCGTTTGGTTGATGTTGGTGACTTGAAAAACCCATGATTTGGAATATTAAAAATACTATTTGTTTTTGTATTTGGTGGTAATTTCAAATGAACATCCCCATCAAAAGTTGGAACTTTAACTTCAGCTCCTAGTAAAGCATCTAAATAAGATACTGGTAAATTTAAATGAAGGTTATCATTAACTCGTTTAAAATATTTATTTGGTTTTACTGAAATTTCTAAATAAATATCCCCTCGTGGACCATTATTTAAACCGTAGTTTCCTTTTTCTCGAATTCGTAATTGTTGATTTTCATAAATTGATTTTGGTAAATCAATTTCTACTGTTTCTTTACCTCGATAATTTCCTTGCCCTTTACATTTTGAACATTTATTGGTAATTACTTTTCCTCGCCCTTTACAGTCAGGACATGGTTGTTGTGATTGAATCACACCAAAAAGACTACGTTGTTCTAGGTTAATATAACCATACCCATCACAAGTTGTACAAGTATGAATGTCTTTTTTAGGATCTTTTGCCCCAGTTCCATCACACATTTCACATTTTTTATCAATATTTAAATCTAAGTTTATTTTTTTCCCAAACATTTGTTCTTTTAACGTTAATGTAACACGGGCAGCAATATTTTCCCCTTTAATTGGCTGATTACTAAAACCACGGCGTTTTTTACCACCACCAAAAAAGTTTTCAAAAATATCACCAAAACCACCAAAACCACCAGAGAAAATATCTTCAAAATCTCCAGTACTACTAAAACCATGACTAAAGCCACCAAAGCCGTTAGGGTCAGTTCCAGCATGACCAAACTGATCATAATTACGGCGTTTATTTGGATCAGATAAAACTTCATAAGCTTCATTAATTTCCTTAAACTTTGCTTCGGCATCTTTTTCTTTTGAAACATCAGGGTGATATTTTTTTGCTAATTGTCGAAAAGCACGTTTAATTTCATCATCAGTGGCATTACGATTAACGCCCAATACTTCATAATAGTCTCGTTTTCCCATTACCATCTTCCTACTTTCTCTTTTAAAGAAAAGATAACTAAAAGAATTTTAGTCATCATTATTGTCTTATTTATCTTTTTTGTCATCATCATTCGTAACTTCTGGCTCAGATTGTTCACCTTGTTGATCATTCATAAATTTTGAAGCTTCAGCCATTGCTTGTTCTAATACTGCCATTTTTGCTTCTAAACCAGCATAGTCTTCTTTTTCTAACAATTCTTTGATTTCTTTGGCCATTTCTTCAGAAGTTTTTAACTGTTCAGGATTCATTTTATCCTTATGTCCTTCTAAAGCTTGTGTAATTGTTGAAAGATATGACTCTGCCTTATTACGCAATTCAATGTTTTTTAATTTTTGTTCATCTTTATCTTTATTTTGTTCTGCTTCATCAATCATTCGTTGAATTTCTTCCTCTGTTAATCCTCCACCATTAGTAATGGTAACTGATTGTTCTTTGCTTGTTTTTAAATCTTTTGCTGTAACTGATACAATTCCGTTTGCATCAATTGAAAATTTAACTTCAATTTGGGGAACTCCTTTTGGTGCTGGATCAATGCCAGATAATTGGAAACGTCCTAATGACTTATTATCCGCTGCCATTTTGCGTTCCCCTTGTAAAACATGAATATCAACGGCTGGTTGATTATCAGCAGCGGTTGAAAACACTTGTGATTTTGATGTTGGAATTGTTGTATTACGAGGAATTAAAACAGTTGAAACTCCTCCTAATGTTTCAATTCCTAATGATAATGGTGTAACATCTAATAATAAGACGTCTTTTACATCACCAGCTAAAACTCCTCCTTGAATTGCTGCACCGATTGCAACAACTTCATCGGGGTTAATTGTGCGGTTTGGTTCTTTTCCCAATTCACGTTTAATAACTTCTTGTACCGCTGGAATTCTAGTACTTCCACCAACTAGTAAAACTTGATCTAAATCACTAGGTTTTAATTTCGCGTCAGCTAATGCTTTCCGAACTGGTTCAATTGTTCGTTGAACAAGGCTTTTTGTCATTTCATCAAATTTTGCTCTTGTTAATGTTAAGTTTAAATGTAATGGATTTCCATCACGAGCAGTAATAAATGGTGCTGCAATTTCAGTTTGTAACTGTGAAGAAAGATTTTTTTTCGCTTTTTCTGCTTCTTCTTTCAATCGTTGCATTGCCATTTTATCTGTTTTTAAATTAATACCATTATCCTTTTTAAATTCATCAACCATTCATTGAATAATAACTTCATCAAAGTCATCTCCCCCTAAATGATTATCCCCAGCAGTTGCTAAAACCTCAAATGTTCCATCTGCTAAATCTAAGATTGAAACATCAAAAGTTCCTCCTCCTAAGTCAAATACTAAAACTTTTTGTTCTTTATCAACTTTATCAATTCCATAAGCTAATGCTGCCGCAGTTGGTTCATTAATAATTCTTTCAACTTCTAATCCAGCAATTTTTCCAGCATCTTTTGTTGATTGTCGCTGTGCATCATTAAAATAGGCTGGAACAGTAATAACTGCTTTTGAAATTTTTTGTCCTAATTTTTTTTCAGCATAGTTTTTTAAATAACGTAAAATTTCAGCAGAAATTTGTTCCGGAGTATAATCTTTATTGTTAACAGTAACTTTTTCTGATGTTCCCATTTTACGTTTAATTGAACTAATTGTATTTGGGTTTGTTACTGCTTGTCGTTTTGCTGCATCTCCCACAATAATTTCTTCATTTTTAAATGAAACAACTGATGGTGTTGTTCGTTGACCTTCGGGATTTTCTAAAACTTTAAAATCTTTTCCTTCCATCACAGCAACACATGAATTTGTTGTTCCTAAATCAATACCAATAATTTTTGCCATATTATCATACCTTCCTCTCTCAAATTAGTTATTTTGCCACTTGAACTGATGCATGCCGTAAAACACGATCATGAATCATATATCCTTTTTGTAAAATTTTAACAATACATCCTGATGAAACATCAGTTGTTTCAATAATTTCAATTGCCGAATGGAAATTAGAATTGAAGTGTTCTCCTACTTTTGTTTCCATTGCGGTAATACCTTCTTCTTCAAAAACCGTTTTAAACATACGATAAATCATTTCAAAACCTGTTAAAAAGTTTTTCACTTCTGGTGTTACATTAGTAACTTGCAAAGCACGTTCAAAGTTATCTAATGTTGGCAATAATTTTTCTGCCATTCCTGCTGCCCGATAACGTTTAATATCAGCAACTTCTTCATGAATTCTTTTCTTTAAATTTTCACCATCAGCTAAAGCTAATAATTTTTCTTCTCGCAATCGTAAATTGTCTTTTAACAATAAATCAATTTCATGTTCTAAATCTTCAATAATCGCCAAATTATTTGCTTCAGCTGTCGGCGCTGTTGCTGTTTTTGATGATTCTGACAGTGAATCAACAGGTTGATTATTTGCTAATTCTTTCCGTAATTGTTGAATTTTTTCTTTTAATTGGTTTGGCGAAGATTTATCATTTTTTTCATTACTCATTAATCTCACCCTCTCTATCTTCTTTTTGATATGCTTCTCTAATCCGATAGGCTAATCATTCTAGAACTTCATAAAGCTTATCATATTCTAACCGCTTTGGTCCTACCAAAGCAATTCCTCCTTCTTGCATATCATCAACCTTATAAGTTGTTGTCAATAAAGCCATATCATCATTGTTAAAACCTGTTTCATTCCCAATTTGAATTGAAACAAGATTTTCGTTTGGGTTATTCTGTTGTTTTTTAAAATAATCAAACGGTGAAATTGTTTCAATTAAGCGAATAACTTGTTTAATTCGTTCTGGGTTATTATACTCCGGATTTTGGAGCATATATTGAATCCCATGTGTTGAATAACTTGGTTTAACAATACTTGTTAAGGCGTTAACAAATTGTTTTAAAATATATTCATAATGTTTTACTTGTTGTTCTAAAATTGGACGAATTACCTCAAATTTTGTTGGAATATCAGTTATTTTAGTATTTTCTAACCGTGTGTTAAATAATTCAACAGAAATTTTTAAATCATTCATTGAACTATTTTTATCAATTGTAAACATTTTATTCTCAACATGCCCATTTGTTAAAACAAAGACAACAACTGCTTGTGTTTCAGAAATTGGCAATAACTCAATTTTTTTTAATAATTCTTCTTGAAAGTTTGGACCAACAACAACTGTTGTTAAATTTGTCATTTCACTTAAAATTTGGCCTGTTTGATCAAGAATATCATTAATTGACATATTACGATTAACAAATAAGGCTTCAATCCGGTTTTTAATATCATCAATATTTTTCTCAACCATCAAATTATCAACATAATAACGATAACCTTTTGTTGATGGAATTCTTCCTGATGAAGCATGTTCTTTTTCTAAAAAACCTTCTTTTTCTAAAATTGCACATTCATTACGAATTGTTGCAGAAGAAGAATCTATTAAGGACGAAGCCATAATAGCTTTACTTCCAACAGGTTGTGCTGTTTTTGTGTATTCTTCTACGATTACTTTTAAAATGTTTTCTTGTCGTTGGGTTAACACTGCCAGCACCTCCATTCTACAATTCTTATAAATATTTGGCAATTAACACTAAATAGTGCTAACACTTAATATTATAAATTTATCATTTAAAGAATGCAAGTGCTAATTTAATTTTGTGCTATTCTTAATAACCATTTCGTTTTTAACAACATCAATTGTATAAGATTTACCCTCTTGAACTTCTTCTGAAATAATGGCATGAGCAATTAAAGATTCAAGATTTTGTTGAATATATCGTTTAATTGGCCGTGCTCCAAATTCACGATCATATCCTTCGTTTAAAATTTTTTCTAATACTTTTTCAGAATAACTAATACGAATGTTTTTACTATTTTCAATTCGTTGTGTTAATTCAGATAATTCTTTTTCAATAATTTCTTTAATAACATCTTTTGACAAAGCATTAAAGGTTACAACATTATCAATGCGATTTAAAAACTCTGGTTTAAATTTTCTAGCTAATTCTTTTTGAATTAATAAACCAACTCCTTCATTATTTTCATTTAATAAATATTCTGATCCAATATTAGAAGTCATAATAATAATTGTATTTTTAAAATCAACGGTTTTACCTAGTGAATCAGTTAAACGACCATCTTCTAAAATTTGTAATAAAATATTCAAAATATCAGGATGTGCTTTTTCAATTTCGTCAAATAAAACAATTGAATATGGACTTCGGCGAACAGCCTCTGTTAATTGCCCACCCTGTTCATGACCAACATAGCCTGGCGGCGCCCCAATTAATTTACTTACTGAATGTTTTTCCATATATTCAGACATATCTAATCGTACCATTTGTTTTTCTGAATTGAAAAGAACATATGCTAAACTACGGGCAACTTCTGTTTTTCCAACTCCAGTTGGCCCTAAAAATAAGAAACTACCAATTGGTTTATTTGGATCTTTAATTCCACTTCGACTACGAATAATTGCATCGGCAACTACTTGAATTGCCTCATTTTGCCCTCGAACACGGCGACGTAAAATCTTACTTAAATTCAATAATTTTGCTTTTTCTGTTTCTACTAAACGATCAACTGGAATACCAGTTCATTTTCCAACAATTGCTGCAATGTCACGTTCAGTTACATCTTCTTTCAAAAGGTGTGAACCTGAAGCTTGTTTTTCTTGTTCATTTAATTGTTTTTCTAGTTTTGGTAATAAAGCATATTGAATTTCACCAGCACGATTAAAATCACCACTTAATTGAGCTTGATCTAATTCTTTTTTTAACTGTTCAACTTGTGACTTTAGGTTTTTTAATTTAGTAATACTTTCTTTTTCCGAATTTCATTGAATATCTAATTTTTGTTGTTTTGTTTTTAATGGTTTTAATTCATTTTCAATATCAACTAACCGTTCATTAGATGCCTTATCAGTTTCTTTTTGTAAAGCTGCTTTTTCAATTTCTAACTGAACAATCCGACGATTTAAATTATCTAATTCTGTTGGAACTGACGCAATTTCTGTCTTAATTGTTGCTGAAGCTTCGTCAATTAAGTCAATTGCTTTATCTGGTAAAAATCGATCAGTAATATATCGTGATGATAAATTAACTGATGCAACTAAAGCATTATCATGAATTTTAACACCATGAAAGGTTTCAAATCGTTCTTTTAAACCACGTAAAATTGAAATACTTTCATCAATGGTTGATTCACTAACAACGACTTTTTGGAAGCGACGCTCTAAGGCAGCATCTTTTTCAATATATAAACGATGTTCATCTAAAGTTGTTGCACCGATACAATGCAACTCACCACGTGCTAACATTGGTTTTAACAAGTTACTAGCATCCATACTGCCTTGTGTCTTCCCAGCTCCCACAATTAAATGTAATTCATCAATAAATAAAATAATATCACCATTTGATTCTTTAACCTTATTTAAGACAGCTTTTAAACGTTCTTCAAATTCACCTTGAAATTTAGCACCAGCAATTAAGGCTCCCATATCTAATTCATAAATTGTTTTATTTTTCAAATTACTAGGAATATCACCTTTAACAATTCGCTGTGCTAGCCCTTCAACAATCGCTGTTTTCCCAACCCCGGGTTCACCAATTAAAACAGGATTATTTTTTGTTCTTCGTGACAAAATTCGAATTACTCGATTAATTTCATCTTCACGTCCAATAATTGGATCTAATTTTCCAGCAAGAGCTTCTTTATTAAGATTTTTGGCAAATTTTTCAAGAACTTTTGGATCTTTACCTGGTTCATATTGTTGTGTTAAATCCATACTTTTGCCTCCTTTAATTTTTAGCACTCTATGTGCTTGTTTGCTAATTTTACAATTATATATTATCATACTAATTAGCAAAGTCAATTAAATACTGCTAAATTTTTAAAAATAATATAAATATAAAAATATTAGATATAATAAGAGATACAGGGATTAGAAACATAATTATTTTTTTAGAAAGGAGTCCCATGAAATTACAACACCTAAATAAAAAACGTTTAATTCTAATTGATTTAGATGGTACAACATTAATGAATGATGGCAAAACAATCCATCCAAAAACACAAGATGTTATCAAAGAAACTGTTAAAGCTGGGCATAAAGTATGTATTACAACTGGTCGTCCTCATCGAGCAAGTATTCGCTTTTATCGTGAATTAGGGCTAGACACCTTGTTAACAAACTTTGATGGTGGCCATATTCATGACCCATTGAAACGAGAGTTTAAGCGTTTAGTTTTTTCAATTTCTTATGATGTTATTATGAGTATTATCAACCATCCTGATGTTAAAAATATTGTTGCAAATGTCTTAATTGAACATTATGATAAAGCAATTTGCTGAAAAAAAGATGAAGCAATTGAAAATTACTTTCATCTTGATGATGTTGCTGATGATGAATATTTTATTGCCAATCCTTACACTGCTTGAAAAGGTCCAGCTAGTAATATGGCCTTATATTTAAACAATGCTAATGAAAAAGACCAAATTTTACGAATTTTTGAAAACTTTAAAAACTCTGTCCAAGTTAACATCGGTCATTATAGCAGCGGTCAAACTCAAACAATGATTAATATCACAAATAAACTTGTTTCAAAAGGATTTGCAGCTAATATCTTAGCACAATATTATAATGTTGATATTCGTGATGTTATCGCCTTTGGTGATGAAATGAACGATTTAGAACTATTACAAAATGTTGGTTATGGAATCGCAATGAAAAATGGCAATGATAATTTAAAAACTAACGCTCGGGGAATTACGCACTTGACTAATGATGAAGGCGGCGTTGGGGATTATTTACAAAAATTATTAAATGGAGAAAATGTTTAAAAACATTTCTTTTTTTATTTTTAAAACAATTAAAAAATATGTTAATATAAAAATATAAGATTTTTTTCTACTTGCATTTACAATTTTCAATGCTAAAATACAATTACTAAATCAAAAAATGATTTAGGCTGTTATATTAATTAAATTAAAATTGGAAGTATTGAATACTATAAAAATAATAAATATTTCCATAATAAAATTTTATAATAACACCTATATCATTTTTGTTTCTATGGAAATAATTCATTATCTTTACTTTTTTAAAAATAATTTTAATTAATATAGCAAAAGAAGGGAGCAGAAAAATTATATGAAAAAATTATTAAGTGTCTTAACAATGTCAACAGCTATTTTTAATGGAATAAGTGCAATTACTGCCGTTAGGTTTAATAATGAAGTTTCGACAAACTTTATTAATAATGAAAATAAATATGCTAAATTAATAAAAATCAATAAAGAAACAGTCCAATTTATTGCTTTTGATGATAAAGGTAATAGTTTTATGGGTACTAAAAATGAACTTTATCATTTAAAATATAAGAAAACAAAAAAACAAAAAATTAATGGAATTAATGAATTAACTAAAACAATTACTTTTTATAAAAATATTACTTACATTGGAACTAAAAAAGGTGCTTATATCTTAAACAATGGTGAAACAACTGTTACCAAGATAAATAACATTAATAATATAAAAATTAATACAATTAATGTTATTAACAATAATGTTTATTTTGGAACTGATGATGGTGCTTATATCTTAAAAAATGGTGAAACAACCGCCACTAAAATAAATAATTTTAATTTTTTTACTAATCATGAACTAAAAATTGATAATAATAAAATTTATGCTTGCAGTTATATTGGCAATTATAAGTTTATAGATGGTGAAACAACCGCCATTAAAATAAGTGGTCTTGATCTTGTAAGCGTTCATTTATTAGAAATTGCTGAAAATCATAATGTATATTTTGCCACAAATCGTGGTCTCTATGTTTTAAAACATGGTGAAACAACCGCCGTTAAAATAAATAACGTTAATGAAAATGTTTGAACAATTAAAATCATTAACAATGATGTTTATTTTGGAACTGATTTTGGTGCTTATGTATTAAAAGATGGCGCAACAAATCCAAAGCAGATAAATGAAGTACGAGGAAAAATCTCATTAATAGCAACTGCAAATAATGAACTTTATCTTGCCGGCGAAAATGATATGATTTATCATTTAAAAAATAAAGAAATAAATACTATAGAATTAAATACAATTACAGAAAAAGGTATCAGAAAAATTTATTTTGATAAAATGAATGATAATATTTATATTCAACAATATTTTAATGATATTTATTTATTAATAGATAAAAACAAAATAATGAAAGATGAAATTTTTGAAAAATGATATAAATTTTTAGCACCCGATATTTTAAAAGTTAAATTAAGTTTTTATCAAGTTGAAGAAATAGTAAATAAATTTGAAAAGAAACAGAAACCAGACTTTATGGCATGATTAAATACAACTATTAAAAATATCCCCGAAGCAGATCATTCTGGTGCAGGAGGCTCAATTACAAACGATAATATTAAAATTATTTCTAATTTAATATATGAACACTATTCTGATTTTCATACAAAATATCAACAAATGAGAGAAAATGATGAATTAGTTTTATCAACAACAACTAACGGTTATTGAGACGAAAGTGACCTATATATTATTAGAAACCTTTAGTCACGAATTAAATTATTTTGTAACCTTTGTAAATAAAAATCAACTTTTGCTAAACATCTAAAATAACATCGACATCAAAAATAAAAATTTAGTTAGGATTGAGTTATTCTATATTCAATAGGACTCAATCCTTTTAATTTCCTTTGTAGTTTAATTTCATTATAAAATTTAATATTAGAATCATTTGATATACATATTCTTTGTTTCTAAAAAGACATTTTAATGTTTCAAAAATTTAACTTTAAAAATTCCAAATCAAAACCCTGTATAATCATTATCGGGTGAAAAACTTCTTTGTGACATTGAAATTGTTATTCCTATTTTTCCACAAGTTTATCCAATGAAATCCTTAGTCAATTTGTAGAATTTATGTTTTACATTTTCTAGAACCTTTAAATACTTTGTACAATAATACAATTGTATAAATATTAAATAACTCATAAATTTTTTATACTTATTCTTTATGTTTAGGGATAAGTACTTTAACAATTTTTTAAATTGTTTTGCATATTTATATAATTCTTTTTTTCTTAACTCTAATAATTTATTGGTAACAAAACGCTTCCTCCTATTTACATTTTTGTCTTGTGTTTCGTGACCTTATTCTAACTTTCTTTACTTTTTAATTATATGTTTTAATTCATAAATAAATGGGATCTTGTCAAACATTATATTCTCTTAAAAGGAATTTTACTAGTTTTCCACTTTTGGATAAATTAATAATATTTAGTTTCAATTCTTTGTTGTTTTGTTTTTCCATATAAAAAGAACATCTTTTTAATAAAGTTTTAACATAATTTTTTTTTTTTTTTTTTATGTTGACGTTATTTTAGATGTTCAACAAAAGTTGATTTTTAATTTAAACAATAATAATTTTTAAAATAAGTAGTATAAAATTCATTTAAAATCTCTCAATTAAGTCCTTTTTGTTCATCTGGTGTTAACATTCACTGAGCAAATCCTTCAGCAAATAATTCATCATTATCACTAGTTCGTCCATAACCAGATTGAATAAATGCTCAAGCTGCTAATTGTTGCTGAAACGGAGCATTATTGCTAATTCCAACTTGGTGCCCCAAATATTGAACTAATAAATCACCCGGATTAGTAATAAATGCACGAATGTTTAATCTATCACTACTAGATTCACAAATACATTGACCAGTATCAGCATTAATATTATGATTAAAATAAATTCGATCAGTGGGTCAAACTAATGCATAATTTGCGATGGCATGTCCTATTTCATGAATAATTGTTGAAATATTATCTGATGTTGAATGAAAACCAATTTCATATTGTTTTTTATTTACATGCTCTTGTAATGTTCGGTGACTAATAATCATACATTGGGCTAAATAATGACCATTCTTTTTCAGTTTTGTTACTGCTAAAGGCTTATTATCATTACTTTCATTACTTTTAATAATATCATTATTAAATTCAATACTATATCATAATTTTTGAAAAATTGAAAAACTATAAATATTAACCAATAAATTAGCAAAAGTAATTAAACTATTAATAAATAATTTTTGTTTATCAGCAGCAGCAGCAGCAACCATCTCTGCAAATTGATAAGAATAAAACTTATTATTTGTTACTCCATGCACAATATCAGCAATTGTTTGAAAATAGTTAAATTTTCTCTTTTCATTAAAATTATTAATTGCCATTTGGCTTGCTCGATAAGTCATATTATTTTCACAACGATGAATAAATGCAAAATCTTCATCAGTTAACAATATCTTTTTTTTAAATTTATGATTAAAAGATTGGAATGTTCCTTCCATTAATTGGTTATTATTTGAATTAGATAAATTTATTTTTTCTTTACTATGATTACGATATAATAAGCAATCACTATGTTTAGCATAGTCAATGTGATTATCGCCTTTTAAAACACATCAGAATAAACCTACAATAGAACATATGATTATTAAAATAGTTACTAAAATAATAATTATTGTAATATTTTGATTTTTTTTCATAACCTTTCTCCTTAAATAAAATTAATTTTGATAGGTATAAAAATATTTTTTCATAATTTAAAGTTAATAAAATATTACATCGCACTAGAGCATTATAGCAAAATATTATTTAAATTAAAAATTAAATTCATTTAATTCTAAAGAGAAAAACATCCGTGGGGTACGGATGTTAAAATATTAATACTAACAAGATGATTATGGCTATTAGGATCTCTCTAATAACCAACTTGATAATAGCATTACCTTATTAGAAACTATTTTTTAGTTTAATAAAATTTTATTAATTATTATCATCTTCAGTTAAATCTTTTATTTTCTTTTTATCAATTTTAATTCAATTAGACGCTTGTTTTTCCTGATTTAATTGTAGTCAAATCTTATAATTTGGATCTTTCGGGTTATTAGCCGCTTGTCGTAATTTTAACTTTTGTTCAAGGGTTAAATGTCTAAAATCAAAAGTTTTTTCTTTACTTAAAGATTGGGGAGAATCAATTGATGCCTTAACTTTTTTAGCTGTAGCTAGAATCTCAGCCATTGTTTTTTCTGCCATTTTTTACCTCCATTTTGGAACTATTTATCTATGTTTATATTATTATAACATTTTTTAAGTCTTGATTACCATTGTGAATTTTAGCATAGAAATTTAAAAATAGTATATTTTTAAAAATCTATCAAATTATTTTTATAATTATAAATTTAATTTACAAATAATTTTATAAAAACAAAAATTACTTTTGATTTTATTATTTTTTTATAAGATATTACTAATAGTTTAATTTTTAATTAAACTATTATTTTTAGAAAGGAGGGCCCATTTTAAATCTATGAAAAAATTATTTAGTATTTTAGGTGCAATTGGAATATTTAGCACATCAGCAGCAAGTTTAACGGCTTGTAAAAAACCAGAGCAAACTCAAAATACTGCAAAAGATGAAAAAGAAGATAAAACAAATACAAATGACAAAAATTAAATCCTTCACTAAGGAAAAATGTTACAATCCTTTAAAATAACAAACTTTTTAATAAAAAACGAAAAAAACACTAATAATTACAAATAATAATTTATTTAAAAATTCTTTCAATTTTTTGCACGAAGAAAGAATATAATAAATTTATAACAAAAAACAATAATTTATATTATTGTTTTTTATTAGTTTATAAAAACAATAATATTTTGTATTAAAACCTATCAAATGTTTCAGGATAAATATTATCATACATATTAAGACTCTGCAAGATTTGAATTGTTTTTTTAGTTAATCTAATCTTTTCACTCTGCTTGTTTTCTTGAATATGACGCAATAGTTCTGCTTTAACAATTGGTTGAATACTAAAGTATTGGATTCAAGCTAAAATCAATTGGGCAACAGTACAATTATATTTTTTAGCTTCTGTAACCAAAGTTTGATTTTCCAATGTATTAGCAATCGGAGAATATGCTTGCACCAAAATGTTTTTATTTTGACAATATTGCACACGATCTCATCGTTGATTAAAAGGATTAAATTCAATTTGGTTTAAATTTGGATAGACACCCGTTTCTTCAAACAATATTTCAATCATATCCTTATCAAAATTACTTACACCAACAACATTAATTAACCCTTTTGCCTTGCATTGCAGTAATTCAACATAGGCTTTAATGGTTTTATAAAAATTTAAATTTGGACGATGAATTAAAACAATATCTAAATAAGTAACATTTAATCGTTTTAAAGATTCTAGAACAGCATTAGTAGTATTCCCTGCTTCAACATCATCACATCAAATTTTTGTTTCAATAATAATATCTTCTCGTCTTTGATTATTAGAATTTAAATATTTTTTAATTGCTCGCCCAACAATTTCTTCGTTTTGATAAACCTTAGCAGTATCAATAATTTTATAACCATTTTGTAAAGCATTAATAATCGCTTCTTCTTTTTTTAAAAATAAAGTTCCAAATGCAATTTTCTCTAAGCGAAATGGCATTGCTCTAACCTCCTCTAAATTATTTACTATATTGTTTTAATAACTCTTCAACATTATCTATTATTGGATATTTTGATATAATTTGATGATAAATATTATTATAGCCAATAAAAGAATGAACCACATATTCTTTGTCAACGATTTGTAATGGTTTTAAAACTGTTCCACCTGTTAAACTAGCGGCAAAAAACATTGCTTGTTTATCAGCAACTAAATCTTGTTCAGAAAAAATTGTGTTGTAACTAATTTTTTTCTGTTCTAAACCTTGCTGTTCAATTTTCATTCGTAATGCTGTTTCTTTTTCATTTGGTCAAATTTGCTCATAACGAATTAAACGCGCAAACATTTTATAATTAGTTGCAATTGCTAATGCACTCATTAGAACTCCTTCTGGGGCACCCCCAATTCCATACAAAAAATCAGCCTTTTTTAAAACAACATCAATTGCTCCTAATACATCTCCTTCATTAATTAATTCAACTTTAATGCCTAATTGCCGCATTGTTTTTATTATTTTCTGATGACGGGGTTTATTTAAAATAATACATGACAAATTTTGTTTAATCTTTAATAAAGCTAATAAAATTGCTTCAATTGGTTGATTAAAATCAACTGTTACAGCTAAGTTTTGTGATAAAAACAATTTTTCCATATACATTTCTGGAATTTGTAACATTGTATTATTTTTAGCAATAGCAATACATGAAATTGAACCCGGTTCATTTTTACTAGCCGGTATTGTCCCTTCAATTGAGTCAACTGCAATATCAATTGTAATTGCTTGTTGATGTGAAAAAGTTTGCCCTTGATATAACATTGGTGCTGCATCAAGTTCACCTTCACCAATTGCAATTTTTGCCTTAACATCATTACTTGTTAATATTTTATTAATAATATCAACTGCTTTTTGGTCTAACATATTTTTATCATTTTTACCAACCAATTCATATGAAGCAATCACAGCTAACTGGACCGCACGTAAAAATAAAAGACTATTTGTTTCCATTGTTCATTCCTTTGCTTGCTAATAATATTTAATCATAT
This sequence comes from Spiroplasma melliferum KC3, assembly GCF_000236085.2. Taxonomy (NCBI): domain Bacteria; kingdom Bacillati; phylum Mycoplasmatota; class Mollicutes; order Entomoplasmatales; family Spiroplasmataceae; genus Spiroplasma; species Spiroplasma melliferum. The sequence continues at coordinate 274,976 of NZ_AGBZ02000001.1, forward strand.
AATTTCCAAAATAAAAATGTAAAATAACTTACATTTTTATTTTTTATTAACATTATTTTGTACTTTGTTTCGGAATCTTGCCAAATAATTCATGAAAGGCCCGCTTTCATCCAACTTTACTAGCATGAACTAAAAACTCATTGCTAGAAATAATAAAAGTACAAAAGACAATTGGAATAACATAAACCCAATAATATCATGTTGGTTCTGAAATCTTATTTGGAACATGTGCGGCAATAAAAATATATTGGAAAATTGGTGTTCAAAAAAACATTAATAATTGGGTTGAAGTTGTATAAGTTGGCCCAGACATTACTAAACATGCATAATATAACATTCGAGAACTACCCATAATAATTCCTCCAGCAAGTATAATTAATGCATAATCATAATATTGAAAATTAGCAAAAATTTTATAACCATCTCAAAAACTTTGATGGGAAAAAACTGCAGCAATTGGTGTTCCTAATAATAACATTAATATCGCTGAAGAACTTGTTTTAATTGAAACTGTTTCATGATTTGTAAATTTAATTTTTGAAGAACTCATTAAATGTGACATTCCTAATGCTTCCATTGCATAAAAACCAGCTGTCACTAGCGCTAAACACATTCCTCCAATGGATGACCAAGCTAATCCTTCTTCAATTGCAAAATGAATTGACATTCCTAAAATTAAACATGTAGAAATTGCTAAAGCAGTCCATGTGTATTTACTTTGACGAGCACGAAAGAAAATAGTACTTCCAACTGCCGCTAAAATAACATTTAAATTTAACAATAATCCTGGAACAGTTCCATCTGTGCCACCTTGGTGATTAATTGTTAATAAAACTGATAATTGAAAAAATACCATTGCAACTGGGCCACCTAAAAAACCATATAAAACAATTAATCAAGTTTCTTTGTGACGAAGTAATTTTAAAAAATTAATAAAATTTTTTGGTTTATAAAAAATAAACATCACAAAAGTTGCCATTATTTCTTGAACTGTCACATAAAAAGTGGCATTAATTGGCGCCGCTAAATTACCGTATGGTCCTTTTTCTGGAATAATATATAGCATTAATGGGACAATAGAGTACCCAACTGCAGAAATTAATCCATACATAATTCCCAAAATAATGCGGCGTTTTGTACGAATAGTATCTAATTCATTTTTTACATTTTTTTCCTTTTGTAGTAGTTGATCTGTGTTAACCTGATCTGCCATATTTATATTTCCCTAATCCATTCTTTTTTGCTATAATTTATTTTTCTTTAAAAACTATTAATTATATCTTACACTAAACATAAAAAAAGTTAAACTTTTTTAACCTTTTTTATATAACTTTGTAAATTGTAAATGCAAGTGCAACAAATCTATTAATTTATAAGACCACAAAATAAAATTTATTTAGGATTGAGTCCTGTTGAATATAGAATAACTCAATCCTTTTGATATGCTTTATGGTTTAATTTCGCTACACAGATTCTTTATTTTTAAAAATACGCTTTCTCCTTACTGTTTTTTTCTTACTTGCATCAAGATTTATTTTTGTATCTTTTAAGATATTGTTCATTGTTAATGGTTCATGTCTAAAGTTGCATCTAAAATTAGTGCTATTTCATCATTGCTGTCAGTTAAATGGAACAAACCGCTTCTTATTATTTGAATTTAACTCATTCCATTCCTTTTATTGGTTGAAATTCAGAATAATTCATTTATTGTATTATAAAATTAGTTTTAGTTTCAATTATTGTTTCCCATCTAACCCTAATTTGCTTAAAAATACTAGGGGACTTTTTTTTTTTTTTTAAGTATAATTATGAGTATCACACAAAAGGAAGGTGACAATTAGATGAAACGGTTATTAACACTTTTTAGTGTTTTTGTTTTAGGTTTTGGTAGTAGTTTAGGTGTTGTTAGTTGTACAGTGCGAGCAAAACATGAGCCTGATGACAACGATGAGTTAGATCGCAATCAAGATCTTGAAATTTTAAATCAAATAAAAAAAGAAGCAAAGCAAACTTTGTCAACATGATGACAATCAAAAACAATGATTGACATTATTAAAGATTATCCAGAGCAAATATCATCATATGAAGAACTAGTCGCAGAGTTAAAAACAAAAAATGATGGTTTATTAACTTTAACGAGCACAGCAATTAGTAAATATCGTTTTTTAAATCAGTTGCTTATTGGTTTTAAAGCAGAGTTTGATAATTTGAATCAGCATTTACAAGATCGATATTCAAATTATTATGTTGATATAATGCCATTATTCTTAGGAGAAAATGACATTTCATTTGATTTATATAATATCAATTTTGATAAGATAGCAAAACTATTAGCAGATACTCCCCAAGCAGTATTAGGAATTACAGTCCAAGTTAATATTGCTTATGAAGTGCGTTTTAAAGGAATACCATCGCGGGATAACATTCAAGTTTCAATAACTACAACGAATGATTCTGAAGTTCTAAATAATATTCAAGATAAAGTTGAAAACTATTTTGTTAATTTTCTTGATACTATTTTTAAACCCAAAAACTATTGAATTATATCGGATCAATTTTATATGAACAAGGATATTGTTTGACCAATAATTAGCAAAGAATTAAGCGACAGAAATATTTCGTTTCAACATCATATTAAATTCCCTATACTACAGAAAACAAATAAGTCTAATGTTTATCTAAGACAGACTTTGTTTCCGTCTGACTCTGTTTTGGCGTGGGCCGGTGAGGGTTATGACCCACAGCAATTAACATGGCAAAATTTTCTTTCATTTTATAAAAAAAATTTATTGATTTTGAAAATCTTCAAGTTGAAGAGGGCTATTATATTTTAAAAGAACTAACATGGTTTATTCCACAAAATTTTATGATTGAAAATCTACCATTTAAAAATAATTTATATCGCATAAACTTGAAAGAAAAAAGTTATTTTACGATATTAAAAACGCAATTTGATCAACAATTGGAAGAATTTACGAAAGTAATAGTGGGTTTTTGACATTATTATCAATTAGAAACATACAATGAAAATCATAATCTTGTTTTTAAGATAAACCAAGACGTATTTAATAACCTATTATCATATATTAATAGGTGGAAATCTACTAGTTATTTAGAAGTATTTAAATTTCTTCTTAATACTTATCAAAGCGCATTACAAAATCCAACACCTTGGTATGTTTATAATACAACACATGGTTTTATATCAAATACTAATTTTATTAAAAATCAAAAATCTTTGATAGTAAAAATAAAATATTTTAGAAAAAACCAAGAAAGTTGAAGCACTTTTGGTTACCATAGTTTAGCGTATGGTTTCTGAATTTACCCCGAACCCAATGAAGAGAACAGTGGTTATGACAGTGACGGCAGATGATTTTTATTACAAAAAATAGAATTTAAAGTTATTTAAGTTTTTAGGAAAGATTTAATTAAATATGTAAATTGTAAATAACATTAATCTAAGCAAATTATTATAATCAATTTTCCCTAAATAAAAAATGCATCTTAAAAGAGATGCATTTTTTATCATTATTTTAAATTATTTTTTAAAGCAAATTTAAATCTTTTAATGTTCTAGTACCTAATATATCACTAATTATAGCTAATATTATAAATTTTAAAATAAAATTATCTCTTACTGGTAATAATGGCGTTATGTCATCTTCAATTTCAATATCTTCATGTTGACGAAAATATTCTTGACTACAACTCATTGGTTCATATTCTTGACTTACTCTTGAAATTAGCTCTTTTATAGTTTTAAATGGTTTTTTCATATTTTTATACATTTTTTTCCAAACACTTTTATTTGCTATTTCCTTACTACTAAAATATTGATTAATTGTATCTCGCAATGAAGTTGAAACACTTTGTCTATTATGAAAGTAGTTATTAATTTCATTTTTTAATCCTGCCTCAATTCTTTCTCTTCTATTAAAATTTTTTTCAATTTCATTTTTTAATAATGCCCATTCACCCTCGGGACTCTCAAGATATTTATCAATCTCACTTATTATTGAAGGAAGGATAGACTCTTCAAATTCATTTGAGTTTTTATCTTGTTGTGCTCCTTTCTCATCTAAATAATTATCAATTTTATTTAAAACTGAAGAAGTTCCACTTGTTGAAGGTTTTGATTCTGTAGCTAATGCCTTATTTACTGCTATTGTTAACAATTTTGGTAATTCTTCATTTAAATTGGATTGTGTCATACCACTTGTTGAAGGAGTAGTCATATCAGGATTTTCTGTTGTTTGTCTTTTTTTCCGAAATTCATCATGTATTTTTGCTATTATTTTAACTTGACTATTTTGTATCTTTCTTCCATTAATTTTTTTTCATTCAACAATATCATTATTACTATCCACGATTTCATTGTAAGATTCAAAATAATCACGTTGTCAATAACCATCTTCATATCCAATATACGAAGTTATTCGAATTGATTCATTATTTTTTAATCTTAACGAACTATTATAATAATAACTAAAATTTTCTCAAATTAAATAAGCAAAAGAATTTAACTCTTTTAAATTAAGTTTATATTTAACATCATTATATGAAGGAGGAAAGACTGAAAATATGGTTGTTAATTTATTAATAAAATCATATTTATCATTAATAAAGAAAAGTGTATTTATTCTTTCTCAAATAATCTTGTTAATTTTAATTTTAATTTTTGTTCTTGTTGATCATTCAACAACATTGTCTTTTCCAATACATTGGTCATTATCATATCGATATTTTTCTTGGAGACCTGTATTCAATTCTTGCTGTAAGGTAAAGTTATCTTCATTATTTTTTAGCTCTGTTGCTTCACCAAGAATCTGATTATATTTTCAAGGGTTTTGTTGATCTCAATAATAATATGTATATCCAGAATACGAATTAATTTTTACAGCTTGATGATTAAACTCTAAATTAAGAAATAAGTTATAATAATAAGGAAAATTTTCTCAAATTAAATAAGCAAAAGAATTTATGTCATTATCTGTAATTGAGCTTCATCATGCACTATAATCTTCTTTATGAAAACTAGCAATTCCATTTTTTAATTTAATTATAAAATCTTCTTTTAAATTTAGCATAAATAAAAGAACTATTTCCATTCAAGTATTAGTTGTTATTGTTAACTTTAATAAATCTGGTGCTAAAAATTTATAATATTTTTCAAGAACATTTTTTTGAAAAGAAGGCTGGTCTACAGTTAATAATTTAGGCATTACTTTTGGTACTAACACCGCCAATTCTTTATCTAATTCTAACTGCATAATAGCGCGTGCTGAAGAAGGCACTATTTCAAATTTTTCTATTGTTTTTTCTGGTTTTGTTAATTTTTGATCATCATATTCATTTAAACCAATAATTTGATTTATTTTTGTTTTTTCTAATTGTTTGTTATTAGTTATATGTTCATATGAGTTGTTAGCAACTGCAAGAGACATCCCATTCATTGCAATTGTTGTTGTACTTATTAAACATAATATTTTTTTCATTTATGTTTTCCTTTCATTTTTTTATTATAGATTTAATATTTTCATAGTTAATTCCTTGGTTATAATATCATAGACCAAGAAAAAAACTAAACTTTAAAATACTTTTATAAAGTATCTCAAATGTTTAGTCCTTATTTTGTTTTATTAACACATTGTAATTTAATTGATAAGTTGCTTTTAAATAATATAATTAAGAAATTATAATTTTAAAGTAAAATTTTGTTTGTGTCTTAGTTCACCCCAAGAAGGTTGAATTAGCAGCAGTGGCTTTAGCTGTTAGTTTAACATTAATAGTATTATTAACATATTCAAAATCTAAAAATAATTCACCATATGCTATAGCATATGTCTCTTTATCAGCAGTTGTATATCAAATATTACCAATATTTTTTCTTTTTAACTTTGTCTTGTTTACTAAAGGTATTCCTGATACTATTTTACCCGAAGAATCAAATGAAAATAAATTTATTCAACCATTACTATTTTGTGAGTCAAAACTAGTTCCTTCTGCTCATCCTTCATAACTATTTGATAATCCTTTTATTTGAAATAATGAGTATTTATTTTTAGGCAATAATTTTTTGGTTCAAAATAATACATTTTCATTAGAATTTATTCTTGCAAAACCTTCAACTTTAGTTACAGGTGTTTTTAATTCAATTTTTTCACAAATAATATGTTCTTTACTTATATTATTTTTTCTTTTTCTTAAATTTATTTTTTTTCTATTTTTTCTTATCGTACAAAATGAATTAGTATTTAATAAAAAAAATCTAGGTAATAATAATTCTAAATTCTTTTTCATAATTTATTGTCCTTTCTTACTTAAAAGATTAATTAAAATATCATTTTTTAAATTTATCTATCTATAACAATAAATTATTCTCGATATATTTTTTAATTATTTATTTCATTACTGGATATATTAGAAATGAAACACAATTACTTGGTAATTTATCTTTCCCAACCCCAGCAAAAGAATAATATAAACCACTATTTAAACTTTCACCAAAACTAAATAAAGCAGCTCAACTTTCATTTTCAAAATATTTTCATGCTAAAACTGAACCTCCTTGATTATTAGTATCAACTATTTTTTCTCCTTTTGTTCTTTCAAATAATGGATGTGATATTAAATTAAATAATTCAATATCTTCTAAGTCAATTGTTTCTTCAGAGGTTTTAAAATCATCTACTAATACCTTCAAAACTCCTTTTAAACCATCTCTTTGATTTTATCTGCTAACTTTTTAAATAGTAAATTAGAAACTTTAAGTTCAACTGCCTGAGTTGTAATTTTTAAATTATTGATATACTTTCAGAAAGCAATAATAATTTTTGCTCAATTATTTAATTTCTTATCAATTGCCCCTTTTGACAATTGCAAAGTTATCATTAAATCTTCTCCATCACTACCTTTGACATTTCCTGACAAACCCATACCATAAATATTAATATAAGTTAAATTAATTTTAAAAGTACCTAAACTTAAATAAGTTGTTTCATTAATATTGAAAGCGGGACCAATTTTATTCTTATAAAAATTAACAAAATCACCTTCTGTAACATTTTCAATAGTCTTCGCTGTTTCATCGCCTTTAAATCAATTAGCTAAGGTTAAACTATTAATATTTCGATCATCTTTCAAACTATCAAAACCCTTGTTTTTAGCAGATAAATCTCCCTTCATAGCTTGTTCTATTATTTCAACAGCATTATAAGTTATTTCTATATTTTTAAACTCTTTTTTACTATTAATATATTCTTTAAATGAAAATTTTAATCTTTCATCTAAAGCAGTAGTTTTTTCCGAAAAATCTCATTGAACCTGATCATATAAGGGTTTAAAAATATCATTCGTACTAAAATCAGCATTTTCTAATTTATTAAAATACTCTTGAATATTTTTAACTAAAAAAGTTGTTGCTTTATCAGAAAGGACTTTTAATGCTGTCGTATTTTCAGTGACATTATAAATTGTAGAAATTTCAAAACTTGAAAATAATGTTTTAAAATTAATACTTACCACAGCTTTAAAATCAATCCGAACAGCACCAAACGGTTCTGGATTAATATCAACGGGAAATTTATTTTTTATCGCTTCAACATTTACAAAATTAACATTAATAACACTACGGTCTTCATCAAAAGTCAATGGCATACTATTAGGAAAATAATTTGAATATTCATTCTGTAAATTATAATTTACTGTTTCAAAAATCTTCGTAAAATCATTAATAAAATAATTTGCTAATTTCTTATCTTCAGCATTGCTTAAATTCAATTGATACATTGAATTTCCACTATCAACTTTCTAATAAATTTTTGCTAAATTATTTTTTCCACTATCAACATACATTTTTTCTTTTATTTTCTCAGTAATTGCAGTAACCGCTTTTGTTTGAATCTCAGATAATACTTCAAGATCACGCGCAGTTGTATCTTCCTTTTTCACCGTAGTTTTTTTATGACATGCTGTAATATTTGAAACACTAGTTCCAACTAAGGTTACAACGCCTAAAACACTTAATAATTTTTTCATAGTTTTTTTCTCCTATTTGTTGTATTGTAATTTTTTATTTTAAAACAAAATTAAAATATCATCGGAGGAGGATTATTTTCTTTAATAAATAGATAAATTCATTTCGTAGCAAAAAAATTAATAATTATATCATATAAGTATCTAAAAATATAGACAGTAAACATTGACAAGTCCTTCTCTTTCTATTAAATAACATTATTGATACTTATTTAATTAAAACTATATTTATAATTTTCAAAATTAATCTATTGCCTTATTTTTTATTATAAAAAAAAAAAAAAAAAAAGCAAGGATATTACTTATCTAAATAAAAAAAGAGTTTTAGTTTAAAACTCTTTAATGCTTATTTAATTTTATAACCTAAACTTATTACCTTTTATTTAAGGACAAATATTTAAGTTAACTAAATTTTTTAATTATAAATACTTATTCTGCCATTATTTTCTAAACTAAAAAGATTAGAAATTTCTGATTGTTTTACTTGCACTTTTCCAAGAGTTGGATCTAAAATTAAGTATTGATAATTTTCAAAAGTTGCTGCTAATTCAATACCATAGATAACAACATAATGTCTCATATTCCCTGTTCAAGGATAGCGACCATAAATTGCTAAAGCCACAGGGAAGTTGTGCGATAAACTATTTTTAATATCATAATAAAACATTTTTTGTTCATCATTAGTAACTCCAAAGTTTTGGTGTAATCTTTTATTAATATAGCGGCGTTTATTTGGTGTTGCTAATGCATTTAAACTTTTAAGCATATCTTCAGGAATGGTACCATGATAAGTCTCAGTATTCATTTGATATGATAATTCTTGCTGTGAAATTTTTTTCCCAGTAAAGTAATGGACTATCATTTGCAATGTTGCTGGACCACATCAATAGTTTGTTTCTTGATAAAACAAATTTAGTTGTAACGAAATAGAATCATCAGTTGTTGTTTTATCAAGTGTATATTTAATACCCATTTCCCCAATATAACTGCTTTCATCTCGTGCTGTAATTTTTGCATTTCATTGTGTAATGTTTGATATATTAATATCATTAATATTTAAATTATGATATTTAGTTTTTAATTTATTTTTAATGTCACTTTGGGTTGGAATATGAATCCCATTCGTATTAATTGTTCCTAAATCATCTTCGTTAATCATTGAACTTAATAAAACTGGATGTTTTACTGAATCAATTGTTAATTTTGAATTTCCACAAGCACAATGTAATATATATAAAATAAAACTTAAAAGTAAAACAACTAGAAAAATTAAATTAATATTTAATACTCATCATTTTTTTGTACTTTTTTTCATGTTTTTTTAGAGAATAAATTTTATACTTTAAAATTAAAAATATTAGATTTATTCTTAAAATAATTAACTAACAAATTTCAATTTAATAAATAATCTTTTTAATACCAATCTTAAAGTAAATACTACTATTAGGCATCTTATTATTTGAAGAAGAAGCAAAACAATAATATAATCCATGTTCAAAATTTAGTCCAAATGTAAACAATACTGCTCACGGATCAGAATTTAAAGAATTTCATATTAAAAATGAACTATCGCTATTATTGTCGTTCTTTTGTCCCATTGTCTTGGCAAAACGTGGATGTGCAATAAAATTAAATAAGGTAAGATCTTGTAAATCTTTTGCTTCATTTGATTTTTTAAAGTTAGTTACCAAAGTTTTAATTACTCCTTTCAAACCCTCTTTTTTATTTTTTTCTGAAAGATTTCTAAATAAATCCTTTGGTACTGTAATTTCAAGCCCTTCTTTTCTAGCAAAAGGACCAGTATTAATATATTTTCAAAAAGCAATAATAATTTCTCCTCAGTTATTTAATTTTTGGTCAATTGCAGCACGTGATAAATTTAAAGTCATTATTACATCTTCGCCTGCATTATCATCTTCAATATTTTTTGCATAACCTGAAAGACCCATTCCATTAATATTTAAATAGCCTAAATGAATTTTAAAATTTCCTAAATTTAATGAATCATTATCATTAATATTTAAACCCTGGCCAACATTAGTTTTATAGAAATTAACAAAGTCATTTGCTGTTACATTATTAATACTTTTTGGTTCATTAGGTTCTTTAAACCAATTTGATAATGCTATTTCTTGCGCATTTTGCGTATCCATCAAATTATCAATTCCTTTATTATTATTAGTTAACTCTCCTGTTGATGTTTTTTCAAGCAAAGCGACATTATTATAACTTATATCCATATCTTTAAACTTGTCATCATTACTAGTAAATTTTTTTAATGATTTTTTTAAAGTATCATCTAAAACTTTAATGTTTTCTGAAAAATCTCACTGCACCTCTTCATATAATGTTTTAAAAATATCACTTGTACTAAAATCGACATTTTCTAAATTATGAAAATATTCTTTAAGTTTTTGTAATAAAGACTTTGTCGCTTTACTTGAAAGTTCTTTTAAAACTGATGGGTTTTCTGTTACATTATAAACTACTGATATTTCAAATGATGAAAAGATTTTTTTATATTCAGTACTTACAACCGCCTTTAAATTAACTCGCACCCCCTTAAAAGATTCAGTATTAATCTCAACCGGGAATTTATTTTTTAATCCTTCAACATTAATAAAATTAACTTCAACCTTACTTTTATCTTTTTCAAATGTTAAAGGACTTTTATTATTAAAATAATTCATATATGTACTACTTAGATTATGATTTACCCTTTCAAAAATAGTATTGAAATCATTAATAAAATAATTTGCTAATGCTTTATCTTTTGAATTCTTTAAATCTAATTTATAATTAATTTCCTCACTGTCTACTTTTTCATAAAGACCAGCTAAATTATTTTTATTACTATCAACATACATTCTTGATTTAACGTAATTACTGATTTCACTACTTGCACTTGTTTTAAGCTCATTTACCATTTCAAGATCTGTTGTTGAAGTATCTTCTTCAAGTTCCCCAGTATTTTGATTATTACAACTTATCACATTTGGATTAGTTGCACCGATTAGTGTCATCGCACTAAAAATACTAAATAATTTTTTCATTTTATTAATTAACTCCTCCTAAAATTTTAATAGTATAATTAAAAATTAAACTATCGGTAATATCTTATAAAAGAAATAAAAAAATAAAAAACAGATTTAACATTTATCAAATTAATTGCAAAATGTTAAAAATGCTTTGCAATTAATTTGATAAAATTATTTTTTAATTAATTTAAGAGAGACAAACACAAACTAAAACATTTTTAGTACAATAACTATACATAAGGAGGAAAATATGCAAAAAAAAGGTTATTGTCATATTTATTATGGAGATGGAAAAGGTAAAACATCAATTTTAAATGGAATGACAATTCGTGCGCTAGGATATCAATGAAACATCAAATATCTCCGTTTTTTAAAAAACCGAGTTTCTGGTGAAATGTTATTTTTTCAAAATTTAACTAATCCAAATCTAGAAATAATTAATTATTATTCATCAAGTACAAAATTTTTTTGAGAAATGAATGCTCAAGAAAAAGCAATTTTACAAAAAGAAATTCAAATTGGTTTTAATGAATTAAAAAAATTAAGTCAAGACCCAACAGTTGACTTAATTATTGTTGATGAATTATTAGGGTGTATTTATAATGGATTAATTTCTGAAGCAGAATTAATTGAAGTTATTCAAAAAAAACTCCAAATATCGAAATGGCTTTTTCCGGCCATCATATTACTGATAATTTAATTAATGCTGTTGACTTAGTTAGCCATGTTCAAGCAACAAAACATTATTTCTATCAAAAAGTTCCTGCTCGGAAAGGAATTGAATATTAAATTAACTTTTTTAAAAAGATAAATTAATAATTTTATTATAAAAGTATTATATTTTAGAATAATTTATTAATATTAATTGTCTGTCATAAGTAAATGCTTAAAATTTTATGCTATTCAAAAATTTTAGATATAACTACATTTTGTTTTAAAATTTGCTTTATGAATTATTATCAACATTATTGTCAAGTCAATAACAATAAATAAAATTATTAGCAATTGTTTTGTAACGGTTGTCTTTAACTGGAAACTCCCCAATTTTTTTACATCAAGTACAGGTATACTTAATTGGTAACTTTCCCATATAAAGACTATTATCCCTTGCTGTAATTGTTGCATTTCATTGCGTAATGTTTGTTACACTGATATCATCAATATTTAAATCATGATATTTTGTTTTTAATTTATCTTTTATATGGTTTTCTGTTGGAATAGGAAAGCCATTTGTATTAATTGTTCCTAAATCATCTTCGTTAATCATTGAACTTAATAAAACTGGATGGTTTTCTTGACCAAGTACTAATCTTGAGTTTCCATAAGCACAATATAGTACATATAAAATAAAACTTAAAAGTAAAATAACCAGAAAAATTAAATTGAAATTTAGTATTCACCATTTTTTTGATTTCTTTTTCATATTTTTTTCCTTCTATAAAATAAATCTTATATTTTAAAATGAAAAAATATTATTAAATTAAGAAAATAAATTCACATATCTATAAGTTAAAATTTAATTTGAAAACTAAAATATTATTTTTTTAAATCCAATGTTTTATTTAATTTTAAAATTATTTATATCTTATTTTTGTTATTATTAAGATACATTTTTTATTAAATATAATAAATTATTAATATCATAAATCATAGTTTTAATTTTATTTCCTACTTCGATATTCTTAAATAAATGTTTTCTCCATTTTTTTCAGTATTTTAATTATTACAAGATACAATTTCATTAAACAAGCGGGAACTATTAATGTTATTACACTTAAAATACTAAATAACTTTTTTCATTTTATTAATTAACTTCTCCTAAAATTTTAATAGTATAATTAAAAATTAAACTATCGGTAATATCTTATAAAAAAAATTCAAAAAATTAAAACAGATTTAATATTTATCAAATTAATTGTAAAATTCTAAAAATCTTTTGCAATTAATTTGATAAAAATATAATGATTAAATTAAAACTTGGAGAAACATAGTTAAATAAAATAAATATTGTATATCTCAATAATTATAAATTATATAAGTTTAAATTCTATTTTTTGTATTATGTTTTTTAAATTACCTAAGTATATTAAGAAACTATATCCTAAACCATGATAACCAAAATGCAAAGTATTATAGTCATTTTTTTCATTAAATTTTACTTCCATTATCAAAGATTTTTGATTTTTAATTCAATTAATATTGTGGTTTGTGTTTACAATTCCCTGATAAATGTACCAAGGTGTTGGATTTTGTAATGAGCTTCGATAAGAGTCAAAAATAAAATTATAGAATATACTAGTAAAGGAAAAAGTATATTTTGATTTAGACAATAGGTTATTAAATAGGTCTTGTTTTATCTTAAAAACAAGATTACCATTATTATATGTTTCTAATTGATAATAATGTCAAAAATCCATTGTTACTTTCGCAAATTCTTCCAATTGTTGGTCAAATTGCGTTTTTAATATCGTAAAATAACTTTTTTCTTTTAAATTTATCTTAGATAAATTATTTTTAAATAATAAATTTTCAATCATAAAATTTTGTGGAGTAAACGATTTTAGTTCGCCTGAAACATAATATTCATCTTCAACTTGAATTTATTTAAAATTAATAAAACTTTTTTTATAAAATGAAAGAAAATTTTGCCATGTTAATTGCTGTGGGTCATAACCCTCACCGGCCCACGCTAAAACAGACGAGTTAAGGTTAAAATATAATTTCTCGTATGCATTAATACCTGCAATGAAATCCTGTGCTAAATGAAATTGAATATCATGTTTAAACGAAATATTCCTGTCGTTTAATTCTTTGCTAATTATTGGTCAAACAATATCCGTCTTAATATAAAATTGATCCGATATAATTCAATAGTTTTTAGCTTTAAAAATAGTATCAAGAAAATTAACAAAATAGTTTTCAACTTTATCTTGAATATTATTTAGAACTTCAGAATCATTCGTTGTAGTTATTGAAACTTGAATGTTATCCCGCGATGGTATTCCTTTAAAACGCACTTCATAAGCAATATTAACTTGGACTGTAATTCCTAATACTGCTTGGGGAGTATCTGCTAATAGTTTTGCTATCTTATCAAAATTGATATTATATAAATCAAATGAAATGTCATTTTCTCCTAAGAATAATGGCATTGTATCAACATAATAATTTGAATATCGATTTTGTAAATGTTGATTCAAATTATTAAACTCTGCTTTAAAACCAATAAGCAACTGATTTAAAAAACGATATTTACTAATTACTGTGCTCGTTAAAGTTAATGAGCCATCATTTTTTGTTTTTAGTTGTGTGACTAGTTCTTTAAATGATGATATTTGCTCTGGATAATCCTTAATAATGTCAATCATTGTTTTTGTTTGCCATCATGTTGATAAAGTTTGCTTTGCTTCCTTTTTTATTTGATTTAAAATTTCAAGATCTTGATTGTGATCTAACTCATCGTTGTCATCAGGCTCATGTTTTGCTCGCACTGTACAACTAACAACACCTAAACTACTACCAAAACCTAAAACAAAAACACTAAAAAGTGTTAATAACCATTTCATCTAATTGTCACCTTCCTTTTGTGTGATACTCATAATTATACTTAAAAAAAAAAAAAAGTCCCCTAGTATTTTTAAGCAAATTAGGGTTAGATGGGAAGCAATAATTGGAACTAAGACTAATTTTATAATACAATAAATGAATTATTCTGAATTTCAACCAATAAAAGGAATGGAATGAGTTAAATTTAAATAATAAGAAGCGGTTTGTTCCATTTAACTGACAGCAATGATGAAATAGCACTAATTTTAGATGCAACTTTAGACATGAACCATTAACAATGAACAATATCTTAAAAGATGCAAAAATAAATCTTGATGCAAGTAAGAAAAAACAGTAAGGAGAAAGCGTATTTTTAAAAATAAAGAATCTGTGTAGCGAAATTAAACCATAAAGCATATTAAAAGGATTGAGTTATTCTGTATTCAACAGGACTCAATCCTAAATAAATTTTATTTTGTGGTCTTATAAATTAATAGATTTATTGCACTTGCATTTACAATTTACAAGATAATAAAAAATACTATTATCTTTCTTAATTGTTATTTATGTTTTACAATCTCCTGAATCGTCAGTATTTGTACATTGAGATTGAAACATTATAAAAATCATATGCTCAACAAGCTTATTTTCTTCATGATAAATGGCAAATGCCCCATCTTGTCAAATTCCGTTTTCAGATTTAAATCTGGTATCATTACCTTGGTTCATATGAATGTCATGTATACCTTTGGTTCCATCGTTATTACCATATGACATTCCTCAAACTCCAATTTTGTATTTTGAATTATTTAATGCTGGAGTTACTATTTTGTTAAAAATTGTTTCAAGTTCTGATACTTGATCATCCTTAACAAATGGTAACACAGTTTTATAATTGTAGTCAAAAAAATTACCCCGTAGATAATCAATACAATATCCGTCAATACCTGTTTCTAAATCTACATACATTTGATTTGCAAGTTTGAAACAACGGTTAACAATTGGATGATTGATATTTTCTTTAATAAAATATTCAACATCATAAGGTGCTATCCTTGAACGCACATTAATATTTATTTGATAGTTTTCGCCATTTTGATCTGTAATTGTCAGATTATAATGCGGATTTGTAGAATTTCTAGTTCCGTTGTTAGTAAGATTCCCTTTTAAGAAACTATACTTTGAATTTTTTATCATTTTAATCAGTCCTTTTTTATTTAATAAACAAATTTGTATGTGAATAAGATGATACTTACTCTATATAATTTTATACTCCTTTTAAATTATTTTCTAATTTTCATATTTAATTAAAAATAAGCATTCAAAAAAATATTAAATAATTTAAAAATAGTTGAATGATTATCATTTTAAATTTTTTAAAGTCTTTTTGTGTAGAAAGTTTTTTATATAATTTTCTAATTCTGTTTCATTTATTAACATAATTCTTCTATTTTATAAAAATCTATTAAATTAATTGTTGTTGTAAATTTACCTTTAGCATTTTTTTGCCCAATTATAGTAATATCAAATTTCTTATTTTTAGAAGCATCATTAATAAAAACTTTTTTTAAATTAGACATTTGACTCTTATAAGGTTCAGCATCAAAAACAATAATAAAATCATTTTCATTTAAATTAGGGTCAATTTTTTGAATTTGTTTTAAAAATTGTGTTGTAATTTTGTCTTTTAAAAGTCACGCTGTAAAATAATCATTTGGATATTTTGGTAATCTATCCTCAAGAGTTGGAATTTCAATTTTTGTAAAATTTGCAAAATCAATAATTTTATATACTGCCTGTGGAAATAATATTTCTAATTTAATACTATTCTTAGCATTATTATGACCTACAATATTAATAACATAATTATTAACTGTGTTTGCTAAATTAATTGTTCGCGGTTGATTTTGATTAAAATAATCATTGAAATTAAAAGAAAAATCATTCTCTGTTATTGCATCATTTAGTTGCTGTTTTATTGCTGTTAAAATTCCTGTTTGTAAATGTGGCCTAATTTCTGATTCTCTTACTTTTTCAATATCAGTAACCTTAATTTTTAAATCTAACAAATTAATTTCCTTGATATTTCTAAGATCAGCTCGGTTTAATGTTTCTTCAAGTTTTTTAATTTTTGCTTTTAATTGCAAAATATTATTTTGCAATTTTTTTGTTTTTTTTATGTTTATTTTTTGATTTAATACATTAATCTTGTCGTTTAATAACTGAATTGTTGTTTCAACATCATTTATATTATCTTCCTGCTTTTGGTTTGTATTTTCCAAAATTGTCTCTTTTGAATATTGCTGTTTTTTATTACCACTACAAGAAACTAAACTTCCTCCAAGTGTACTAATTAAACTACATATGCCTAAGATATTTAATAGTTTTTTCATTTTTTAATATTATTTTTCCTTTCTAAAATTTAATAATCAATTTAATACTTAAAGTATTGATAATATTTTATAAAAAAAATATTAAAAACAAAATAAAATTAATTTTTATCAAATTATTTGTAGGTTAAACAAATAATTTTAAAAATAATTTGACAAAATATTTTTTATTTTTAAGTATGTAAATTGTAAATCCAAGTGCAATAAATCTATTAATTTATACGGCCACAAAATAAAATA
This sequence comes from Spiroplasma melliferum KC3, assembly GCF_000236085.2. Taxonomy (NCBI): domain Bacteria; kingdom Bacillati; phylum Mycoplasmatota; class Mollicutes; order Entomoplasmatales; family Spiroplasmataceae; genus Spiroplasma; species Spiroplasma melliferum. Next base: position 292,227 of record NZ_AGBZ02000001.1, read on the forward strand.
ATGTTTCCTTTCCATTAAAAAATCAACTCCTTTCTGAGTTGATTTTTTGCACTTCATATTACAATTTACAATATAAAAAATTTTCTTTTAATTAATGTTAATTTAATAATTGAGTAAGATTATCAATCATTTCTGTTAATTTTGTAATTAAGCCATTATAAACATTAGCATCAGTATAATCAATTCCAATATCTTTTAAAATTGCTAATGGTTCTTTACGACCACCTTGTTTTAAAAAGTTTAATAAATATTCTGGATGGCCATTAATGACATCATTATAAAGTTTGAAAGATGCTACAATACATGTTGCATATTTATAAACATAATATGGTGAATGAAAGAAATGTAAAATTCGCGGTCAACTATATGATTTTTGTTGTAACTCATGTTTATCAAAAACAGTATAACCAAATTCATTAGATTTTTGTTCAAAAAGATTTGCTAACTTATCAGCATCTAAGGGCTCATTATTTTCAACCATTTTATGTGCAGCTCATTCAAAATCAGCAAAATGAATTTGACGAAAGAAAGTTGCCATAATTTCATCAATTCGATTTTGTAATAAATAAATTTTTTCTTCTTTACTCTCAGCATGTTTATATAAATAATCAAATAATAAGTGCTCATTAACTGTTGAAGCAACCTCTGCTAAAATAATTGGATAACTATTTAATGGATATTTATTGTTTAAATCTGCTAATAATGTGTGAACAGAATGACCAGCTTCATGTGCTAATGTGTTAACTGAACCAATTGTATCATCTCAATTCATTAAAATAATTGGTTCAACTCCTGAACCACCAGATGAATAAGCACCACTACGTTTATTAGTATCTTCAAAGTAATCAATACGGTGATCACTTCAAGCCAATTCTAATTGTGTTAAATATTCATTCCCTAATGGTTGTAAAGATTCACGTATCATTTTTTTTGCATCTTCAACAGTATATTTCTTATCTAATGATGCAATGTTTGTAACTAATTTCAAACTGCGATCAGTTGGATAAAACTTTTTAAATTTAAAATGTTTTTTTAATAACTCATTATATTGAACAAATAAATGACTATTTTCACGACCATATTTAATTAAACTTGCATAAATTTCTTCAGATACATCGTCATTATTTAATGATGCTTGTAAAGTATTTTTATAACCACGTAAACGAACAGACTCAACACTATGTTGAATAATTCCCTCATAAATTCGTGCAAAAGAATGTTTTTTATCAACTAAATGTTCAGAAAACAATTGTGCTGTTTTAATTCGAAATTCTTGCTCCCCCAATGGATCAGATTTTTCCATAATTTCACTATATACACTATTTGTTAATTCTGTTTTTGTTCCTTGATAATCAATAAAAGTTGGCTTTTTATCAGCATATGCTAATAAATCGTATAATTCATAAGCTACGCCTCGTGACCGTGTTACTAAAGCTAAAATTTCTTCATCACGTTCTGATAAAACATACTTTGCATTTTTAAAAAACTTACGATAACTATATTCATATGCACTTAGGGCAGAATCTTCTTTAATTCATGTCATAATTGTTTTTTCACCAATTTCTTTTAATTCTGGATCAACAAAAGCTAATTGACTTGAAATTTGACTTAAAGTGTTTGAATAAATTCCCGCTAATTCTTGATATGATAAATCAGTTGCGTCAATATCACCCATATGCAGATATTGTCCCATTTTATTTGCAATTAAATCAATTTCTTCATCTAAAAAAATATATTTTTTAAAAACAGTTATTTGATTTAATTTTCCTTTAAAAGTAATAATTTCTTCTAATTTTTTTACAATTTTTGCTAAATCTTTTTTTCATGCCGCATGATTAGGATATAAATGACTAAAATCTCATTTATATTGTGATGGTGCTTCATTTCGTTTCATTATTTTCTCCTCTTTCTTCTAAATTTACCTTTTTATATTATAACGGAAAACAAAATATTTTTATTGTTATTCTAGATAATGTTATAATATTGTGTATATAATTATCTATATAGAAAGAAGGAATTTTACAATGGTATTATTAAATGATAAAAAACAAGATTTAACACTAAAAGCAGTTTTTAAAGGCGACGAAATTAATCCATTAGTTGTCCAAGAAAACGGTGCAACAACTTTAATTTCAGAGCAAAAAACAATCTATGCTTATTTTGAAAAAGCATTAACTTTTAAAAATGCTGAAGATTTTATAAAAAATTTTATGCAAACAATTAAATATAGTTTAAACATTGATGTTAACACTTTCAAAAAAGGTGCTGAAGCAAATAGTCATATTTTTAAAGCTCTAGCTGAAGGAACATTATATGCTTTAAATGATAATTATAATTTAAAAACAAATAAAAAAGAAAAACCAGTTTATACAATTAATTTAATTCATGAGTGTGAAAAAGCGCCTGCTATTTTTAAAGAAATTCAAATTAAAATGGAATTTGTTAATTTTGCTCGTATGTTACAAGATACACCACCAAATTTAATGTATCCAGAAATTTTTGCTGAAAAAATTACAGCAATGGCAAAAGGAATCCCAAATTTAAAAGTAACAGTTTTAGATAAAAAAGAAATTGAAAAAGAAAAAATGGGTTTACTTTTAGCTGTTAATGCTGGAAGCTATTTAGAACCACGAGTTGTTGTCTTAGAATATTTAGGCGATAGTAATAAAAAAGAAAAAGTTGGTTTAATAGGAAAAGGAATTACCTTCGATAGTGGTGGATATAATTTGAAACCATCAAACGCATTAACTGGAATGAAATTCGATATGTCAGGAGCAGCTATTGTTTGTTCAACAGTATTAGCTTTAGCAAAAGCTCAAGTTAAAACAAATATTGCTGCCGTGGCTTGTTTAACAGAAAATCGAATTGGAGGAAAAGCAACTTTAACTGAGTCAGTTATTACTTCAATGAACGGAAAAACTGTTCAAATTGATAATACTGATGCTGAAGGAAGATTAGTTCTAGCTGATGGTATTACTTATGCTATTCGTAAATTAAATGTGGATAAATTAATTGAAGCTTCAACATTAACTGGTGCCATTCTAGTAGCATTAGGAAAATGATTAACTGGTGTTTTTGCTAATAATGATGCTTGATATGATCAATTTGCACAAGCAGCTACTAATGCCCATGAAGGAATTTGAAGAATGCCAATTTTAGAAGAACATACTGCTGTAATGCGTAAAACACCAATTGCTGATCTAACAAATGCTGAAAGTTCACGCTTTGCTGGTAGTTCAACTGCTGCTGCATTTTTATGTGAATTTGTAGAAGAAAAACCATATATTCATTTAGATATCGCTGGAACAGCCGATACTAAAGATGGGCGTGGAACTGGAGTAATGATTAAAACATTATTTGAATTGTTTAAAAAATAATTTTAAACATCTTGCAAAAGCAAGATGTTTTTTTATTTTGTATTAAAAATAGATTTACTAAAAGTAAATCTATAGTCATCGCTTAAAAATTTTAATATATAAATCTTTGACTCCTTGACTCATTAAACAATATCCAATCACTAATGCCGTAAAGAAAGCAAAGTACATTGCAGGTAATGGTGCTAAACTTAGTTTTGGTCCTAATAATGTAAATGGCAAGGTAATTCCAATCAAAATAACGACAATGCTGGATACCAATAATTGTCATGATGGCATTGATTGAAAGAACGGAATTTTTCTTGTTCGATACATTTGTACAATTAAAGTTTGTGTCACTAATCCTTCAACAAATCAACCTGTTTGAAATAAAGTAATTTGTTCAGCAGTAATATGCTGCGGATTGGCAAGAACCCCAAAATAATACCCCATAACAACAAAAGTTAAAACATCAAAAATTGAGGAGACAGGTCCATTAACAAAAACAAACGGTAAAATATCCTTTGTTGTTCAAGTTTGTGGTTTTGATAAAAAGTCCACATCAACCTTATCAAATGCTACTGCCAATTGGGATACATCATATAATAAATTTTGAAATAAAATTTGAATTGGCATCATTGGATGAAATGGTAATCATGCTGAAGCAATTAAAATACTCAAAACATTTCCAAAGTTCGAAGCAATTGTAATCTTAATATATTTTAAAATATTTCCAAAAATTTGTCGTCCTTGAATAATTCCCTTTTCCATAACTAGTAAGGACTTTTCTAATAAAATAATATCTGATGCTTCTTTTGCAATATCAGTTGCATTATCAACAGATATTGCAACATCACTTTGGCGCAGAACAGGTGCATCATTAATTCCATCACCCATAAAACCAACAACATGTTGGTTTTGTTTTAAAGCTGTAATAATTTTTGCTTTTTGTAACGGGTTTAATTTAACAAAAATATTATTTTGCTCAACAACATCACGGAGTTCAAATTCACTTAATTTTTCAATATAATCGCCAGTTATAACACCACGAATTTTTAAATGAACTCGATCACAAATTGCTCGTGTTACTTGCTCATTATCCCCCGTTAAAATTTTTAACTGTACTCCGTTTTTTCGCAATAATTGAATCATTTTTGCTGCAGAAGGTTTTGGTTTATCAAGAAAAGAAACAAAACCATAAAAAATTAAATTTTTCTCATCTTTTGTTGAATAATAAGTATCGGCATCATGGCCATGGTTATATGCTAATCCAATAACTCTTAGTCCTTAACTGTTCATTCGCTCTGCTGTTGCAGAAATCATTCGTAAATGTTCTTCTGTTATCTTTTCAACTTTTCCTTTATATTCAATTCTTGTACAATTTTTAATAATTTCTTCGATTGCCCCTTTGCAAATTAAAGTATGATGCTTGTCTTTCCCTGAAACAACAACTGTTAATTTCCGTCGATTAAAATCAAACGGAATTTCATCAATTTTTTGATAATCATCCTTAAAACTAGATAAATGATGATTATCAATATAATGAATGATTGCTTTATCTAAAGGATTTTTTAATCCTGTTTGAAAATAACTATTTAAATATAAATATGTTAATAAACGATCATCTTTTTTATTATCTAAAAACTGATAATCAACCAATTCGATCTTATCATTTGTTAATGTTCCTGTTTTATCCGTACATAAAATATCAATTGCTCCTAAATTTTGAATTGCTTCTAATTTTTTAACAACAACTTTGGCTTTACTAATTCGACTTGCACCACGTGCAAGATTAGAAGTCACAATCATTGGCAGCATTTCAGGCGTTAAACCAACTGCAACTGAAATAGCAAATAATAAGGCAGATAACCAATCATTTTTTGTAATTCCATTAATAACAAAAACAATTGGTACCATTACAAACATAAACGACAATAATAGTCAGGTTGTTCTTTTAATTCCACGATTAAAACTATTTTCTGGTGGTTTAGCTTGTAATGTTTTTGAAATTGTCGCATAATATGTTTCTGGTCCTACACCAATAACAACTGCAATTGCACTCCCTGAAACAACACTTGTCCCCGTATAACAAATATTTTCTAATTCTAATAAACTTGCTTTATGGCGATTATAACTAGCATGTTTTTCAACAGGTAATGATTCACCAGTTAAACTTGATTGATTAATAAAAAGTTCATTACTTCATAATATTCGAACATCAGCAGGAACCATATCTCCACTTGATAAATAAATTAAATCACCTGGCACTAATTCATGAATTTCTAATTCTTTTGCTTCTCGAATTAAACTAGTATTATTTTTAACTGACACTTCCGAAACTTTTTCATCATCTTCTAATCGAATTACTGTAATTGTGTTACTAACTAAATCTGTTAGTTTTTTCGTCACGAAAAAACTACGTATATCTTGAACATATGCAATTGTAGTACTAATAATAATCATAATAGCAATAATAATAACTCCAATAACTTCAAAACTATCACCACCTAAAGCAAAATAACTAATTATATTATAGGTCGCAATTAAAGCCAAAACAATGTTAAAAGGATTTAACAATACTTTTAAAAAATGTTTAAATCAATGAAATTTCATTTTTTCTTGCGAATTATCGCCATATTTTTTACCCATTTCTTCTGCTTCATCATAAGTTAAACCAAAATTCTTAAGTTCAAAATGTTCCAAAATTTCGCTTTGAGAAAACTGGGAAATTTGTTTAATCTCATCAGTTTTTAAAAAACCAATTTCTTTTTTTCGTCCCTTAAATTCTTTATTATTTCCCTTAAATTTAGTTATTATTTTTGCCATCCCAAGACCCCTTTCTTAAAAAATATTTTTACCTAAATTATAAATTTAGGACTTTTAACACATATATTAGCATTTTATAAATCAAATAAGACTTAAAGTAATAAAATTCCTAAATCAATAATATTTTTTATCCTTTTTAAATAATTTCACCTCAGCCTCTCATAATTTTATCCTTATGTTAATTATAGCGAAAATAATTTAAATAAAACATAATTAATAATAAATAAAAAAAATAAGAATACATTAAAATTTTTAGTACTCTTATTTTTAATAAACTAATTATAAAAATTTGCATTAAACTTGCTAAATTATCATCCGAACTTACAGGACCTATTATTTTTCCTTAAAAAGTTAGTTTTTTTATTAAATAAATATTCTTTCTTTTTTAATATAACTTTAAATTAATACTACTTTATATAATAGTAAAATCATATAATAGTAAAATCTAAAATTAATAAACTATCCTCATCATTTAATAAAATTATGTTTTATCCTTCTCTTTTGTTTCTGAACTTTCTACTAAATTTTTTGTAAAATCTTGCTTAGAGTCTTGCTCATTAAATTGCATTGGCATAGTTAATTTTTTATTAATTGTATCATTATCTTTCATTCATATTCCAAATCATGGCAAAACTAAAATTAACAGTAATAATACAATTGCTAAAATAGGGCCAGTTTTTTCTGGCATTACAATAGCATTTAAAAAATATGAATAAATGTTATAACCAATAATAGCAATAATACAAATAACACTAATAATTGCAGCTGGAAGAAAATATCAATTTTTAATTGTTGTAATCCGTTGATGATAGCGATTTCATATTCCCAAGCCAATAATTGTCCCATACATCAGAAATGCCATCACAACACCAGCATTGCTAATAAAATCATAAAAATTATAAGTTTCTTTTGCAAAAATAGTTGGAATTCCCATAATTAATCCTCACACTAGTGTAATCATAACTGATGCTAAAAAAATTGCAAAATTAATACTATATTTTTTCATAATTTTATTTCATAACTTTGCACCAATAATAAAATTATCTTCAATTGAGGAATGGCTTAGTTTAACTAAAGAAAAACTATATCCATTTAAAGTTCCAAAAGCACTAATTAAAATAAAGAAGAAAATAATTCGTTCAAAAATTTTATTAACAACAGGATTATTAAAAATTTTTCCAGCCGCAGCAGCAACACTTCCTCGAGCATCTAAATTTAAAGTTCCAATTGAAACAAGTAAATAAAGAATTGTTACTGATGCTAATCCTAATACTAAAGCTAATGGAATATTTCGTTCTGGTTTTTTAACATCCTTTTGAATATATGTTGTTGATAAAAAACCATCAAATGAAAACAAAATCCCTGGTAAAGCCATTAAAATCATTTCAAATCCAGTTTTATTAAGAACTAATTTATATTTATCAGGATCACCTAAACCACTTTTGCTTAATGCATTAGGGTCATTGTTAAAAAAGAACATTCCAATTAACCCAACTAAAATTAATGGAATTAATTTTAAAACAACGGTTACCATTTGAATATATTTCCCTGTTTTTTCTAAATAAGTACAAATATAAATTAACAGGACAGTATAAATAACTGAAAAACTAGTTAAAATTAATTGATAATTCGCATAACCACCAACTTTTTCACTAAATGCAATTTCTGCCATTAAACCACCACCAAAGGCTCAGATTGAAGCTTTTGTTGTATAATACGCAACAGTGAAAGTTGTTAACGGAATATAAATATGGTTCATAGCGTTCCTCACTACGCGGCCAAACCATTTGCCCCCGAACATTTTTGCATACAAAGCAATACCTGAATTTGAATCTTGTTTTGCTGAAGAAATTTCCATAAATGATAATCCAAACGAAAGAGCCATTAGACCACCAATTATCCAAGCAATTAAACCTAGAATTCCATTCCCATTAGTTAAACCATACACCCCTTCGTTTTTAAAAAAGATTCCTGTTCCAATAACTGTCCCAACAACCATACAAAAGCACATAAAAAATCCATATTTTTGTGCTGTTTTTTTCTGCATAACTTCACCTCATCATTCTTATTAATTTTTATTGTTTTTTAAAACTATGAAAATTTAAATAATACTTAGTATATTATTTCATAATCAAAATTTTAACATAAATCTAATTATTATTTTAACATTAAAATAATAATTATTAAAATTAAAAGGAATGTTTATTTTTCACAACCATTCCTTTTACCTCTTTTTAAAATTATTTTATAATCAACTTTTTGTCACTTTAATATAAGCAACTTTTGATAATTGAGCAGTGATACAATACGCCCCAATAACTCCCAAGACGATTGGAATATATACTAATGGTGGCGCTGTCATTGGAAAGACATTGTTCAATGCATATGGAATTAAGAATCCTAATAGTACAACAATTCCTGTCGCAACATTAACTGGTCAAGTTGGTTTTGATTGAATAAATGGAATTTGTTTTGTTCTAAACATTAACATTACAACTGTTTGAGTAATTAATCCTTCAATAAATCAACCCGATTGAAAAATTGCAACATGATAAGCAGCATCTGCTGAAGTTGGATCAGCATTATATGCATTAAAAACACCAAAGCCATACCCTAAAATAATAAAGGTTATTACATCAAAAACACTGCTAATTGGGCCGTTAACAAAAGTAAATGATAACATGCCTTTTGTACGTCAACGCTGTGGTTGCAATAAGAAATCTTTATCAACGCGATCAAATACGACTGCAAATTGTGAAAAATCATAAATTAAATTTTGAAATAGCATTTGAACTGGTAACATTGGCGTGAATGGAATTCATCAGGCTACAATAATTAAAGTAAAAACATTTCCAAATTGTGATGCCATTGTTATTTTAATATACTTTAAAATATTTCCAAATGTTAAACGCCCTTGTTCAATTCCTTGTTCAATTACATCTAATGATTTTTCTAATAAAATAATATCTGATGCTTCCTTAGCAACATCAGTTGCATTATTAACTGAAATTGCAATATCACTTTGTCTTAATACTGGTACATCATTAATACCATCACCCATAAAACCAACAACATGATTATTAGCTTTTAACAAACTAATAATTCGTGATTTTTCGGTTGGATTTAATTTGACGAAAACATTATTAATTTCAACTGCACGTTTTAATTCATAATCCGTTAATTTATCTAACTCTTCACCAGAAATAATTCCTTTAATTTTCATTCCTACGCGATCACAAATTGAACGCGTTACAGCAGCATTATCTCCTGTTAAAATTTTTAGTTCAACACCACGAGTAGCCAATACCTTAACCATTTTTGATGCTGATGGTTTTGGAATATCTAAAAATGTTGCATAACCATAAAAAATTAAATCTTTTTCATCATTAATGTTATAAACTTTTTGACTTTCATTAACAATTTTATAACCAATTCCTAACACACGATATCCCTGATCATTTAACCGAGTTACTGTCTTAATGATTTGTTTTTTCATTTCATTATCTAAATCAACAATTTTATTTTGATAATAAATCTTATTTGAAACATTAATAATTTCTTCAATTGCTCCTTTTGAAATTAATTTTGTGTCTGCTGCATTTTTAACAATAATTGTTAAACGACGGCGTTCAAAATCAAATGGAATTTCATCAACTTTTTGATATTTATCAGGGGCAAAATGATGCGAACTTTCTTTAACATAATCAATAATTGCTGAATCTAGTGGATTTTTAATTCCAGTTTGAAAATAGCTATTTAAGTATAATAATTTTAATAAATCTGGTTCTTTTTTATTATCAAAACTAGCATAATTAATTAACTCAATTTTATCATTTGTTAATGTTCCTGTTTTATCTGTACATAAAACATCAATTGCTCCTAAATTTTGAATTGCTCCTAAATTTTTAAATACTAATTTACTACGGCTCATTTTACGAGCTCCTCGTGCTAAATTACTTGTCACAATCATTGGTAACATTTCAGGTACAATTCCAACAATTGCTGCCGCTGTTCATGTTATTCCTCCTAATCAATCACTTTTTGTTCCTGAGTAAATTAAGTAAATAATTGGTGCCATAATCAACACAAACATAATTAATAAAAATGTTACTCGTTGCACTCCTGTTTGAAAATTAGTTAAAGGGCGTTTTTCTTGTAATGCACTTGAAATTGACGAAAAATATGTTTTAACTCCCGTTTGAATAACCACTGCAATTGCACTCCCTGAAACAACACTTGTACCCATTAAGCAAATGTTTTCTAATTCTAATAAATTAACATTATCTGTTGTTGCATGCTTCTCAACTGGCATTGATTCTCCAGTTAATGAAGCATGATTAATAAATAAATCACGACTAACTAAAATACGAACATCAGCAGGAACCATATCCCCACTTGATAAGTAAATCAAATCTCCTGGCACTAAATCACGAACATCAATATCTTCTGATTTTTTAATCAATTCAAACATATTTTCGTAACTAATGTCAGTATATCCCATAACATCTCGAATCACTGTTGCTTTATTACTAACAATATTAATTAATTTTTTCGTCACAAAATGTGCTTTTATTGTTTGAATATAAACAACTGTTCCACTTGCAAAAATCATAACTGCTACAATAATTGCTGGTAAAATATCAGCAATTCCCCGGTCAGCAATAGGGGTTGAAAAATACTCATAAAAATTATAAATACTAATTGCGATTAGTACTAAATTAAAAGGTCCAAAAAATGATTTAAAAAAATTTAGAACTCAATTAAATTTAGTAGTATCTACTTTATTGTGTCCATATTCTTTTTGTAAATCTTCGACATCAGTTGCCTTTATCCCAAACTGATTACTTTTAAATTCGTTTAATAATTCAGGTTGGTTAAGTTTTGAACATGCTTTTAATTTTTTATCATTAAAACTTAGCTTTTTTAATAAAGCTTCTTTTGTTCTATCTCTTCCAAACATGATTTGTTTCCTCTCTTACTTTGTTTCATGACACAACAAAATAAGATAAATTAACACAACTAAAAATATTAGCAATTATAAATAACTGCGGTGATTATCTTATTGATGGTCAGAAACAATATTAAATAATGTATTACTTTTGTAAAAATTAATACCCTTAATAATCCGGCTTAATTGTAACATGAGTCCGGACTGTTCCTGTTGTACAAGCATAGAAATCACCACTCTTTCTTTTATAAAAATAATACCCATATATTTTAGCATAAAAAATAAGGCAAATACACCTTATTTGAAAAAAATTATTTTAAAATTAAATAAAGTAAAAAATTTTTATTAAAAAATTTAAACTTATAATGTATTAACAAAATCAATAATCCCTTTTGAATCATTATTAATATATAATTCTGATGGTAACACAGCAACTTTACTATTGATTGCAATAGCAGCTACTTTTGCTGATAAATACTCAACTTGGGGAGCTAATAAAATAATATTATAATTATTCTCTAATTGCTCTGGTGTTATTACAAAAAATTGCATATCATAATTATTTTTAACAATAACATCATTAATTTTATCTAAAATTCGATTAGCACTAATTCCTGCCGAACAAATTAAAGCAATTTTTATCATTTAGACCTCCATTTACTACTTAATAATCTTTTTAAATTATACTGATTATAATTTAAAATGCAATCATAACAATAAAATGTTCCTATAGTAAATTAAGTTAATAATTTTTTAAAATAAAAAATGCTTTAATTATTTAATAAAAGCATTCTTTTTTTATCTTAATTTTTAAAAATAACTATTTTCCTAAAATTTTAGAATTAATATCTAGAATAAAAATTAGATGTAAATCCGGATTAGTTGTTTCAAGCAAAATCATCGTGTCATTATTCGATTTAACTTTAAACTTAATATTATTAATATTAATTCGCATTTCTAGTGCTGATTTTAAATCAGTTATTTCAGCAGCTGTTTTTCATACTCCATCTTTTTCATCTTGATATTCAATTTGAACTACGCCACTAACTAGTTCTATGGAAGTATTATCAATTGCATCACTACTATGTCCACTAATTTTCAATATTGAAGGTATAAGTTTTTTAATTTCTTCACTAAGCGGAATTGAAAAATTAAAATCTCACCTAACAAGTTTTACTTTTATTGATAAATCAGTTGTTAAATCATAATTAAATATTTGATTAATAAATGCTTTAATTTTATCAATAGAAAGAATGTCAATAAGTCCTTCTGTCCCTGATGTTATTTGAAACCAACCTGGTGGAATTTTTTCATATTTAATATTAACAGTTGTAGTTGATAATAATCAATCAACTTTTACTACAATTGAAATTGGAGTTCTGCTATCTGACCATTCACCGCTTTTGCTTTTTCATCCTTCTAATAAATTATGTAAAATATGTTCTAAATTAGTGCTAAATTGAAGGGTTCTTTTTTTATTTTTAGTACTTGGAATATTTTGATTAACATCTAAAAACCCATCATTATTAATTTCTCGTGGTTTCTCAAATAAATATTGTAATAGTAATAAAATTAAATTTTGTGATTTTTGTTGCTCACGTTTTTCGAGAACAAAATTACGAAAATGAATAATATCTGGTGCTAAACTATTTAAAATATTAAGGTATTTTGCTATAATTTTTATTTCTAGAGTATTGCCCAGCACAAGATCTTTTTTTATCGTTTCATTAATTTCACCATTTTTAAGCATTTCATCAGCAAGTGGTAAATTCATTAATTCATTAACAAATCCCTGTCATTCTTTTCAATTTTGATCATCCGCATTAAATGACGTTGGAATAACTTTTGGCAAACTATCAAAAAGATGAAATGATGTAATTAACGATAAAATATTCCCAATTGCTAAGTTAGCACCTTGAAATGAAAGATTCATTTTAGACAAAATCATTGTTATACTTTCATTTAATTTTTGAACTGTATCATTTGCTCATTTTAAATTATTAGTAGCAACATGAATTAAAAAATTTGAATCATTTGTTTTTGGATTAGTTAATTCTTTATCTTTATAATCAGCAACGACAGTTAATTCACCATAATGGGTAGTCCCATCTTCTGCAATTTCAATAGGCGTAAAATTTGTTTGTGTTAGCATTAAATCATCACTAAATTCTTTAAATTTACTTTTTAAAATGCTAAAAGCATCATCACTATTAACAGTTTGGTATTCATTACTATCAACAACAAGAGGTGATAATTCACTAAAACTAGTTAATCGTTTAATAATTCGATTTTTTTCATAATCACCACTAGTTCCCCCATTGTTATCATCGTCTCCCCCACTCGTTGTATCAATATCACGATGTCCAGCAGGGGTAGGCGCACATCCATTCAAACCAAAAACAGGTGAACTTATTAAAATAACACTACTTAAAATAACTAAAATTTTTTTCATTATTTGTATCTCCTTTTTCATTTTTTAACTTTTAAAATTTTATTTATTTAAAAATAACATTTAGAAAACTATTCTAATTCAAGCACTCTCGTTGATAACCATTTACAATAATTTTTAATTCTTTTTCACTACGTTTATTTACTAACATATGCATTTGTAAAGACTTAATAGCATTATCTAATTCACATACATTAATGAAACTAAAATTTTCCTGAATATTTTGTTTTTTTAAAATTAATGAAAGTTTTTTAAACATAACTGTACTATTGACAGAAAAAGCAAGGGAAATTAAAACAAAAACATTTTGTGAAAATAATACAAGAGAAATATTATTTTCATTTAAAGCATAATGAAATGGTTTAAATGTATTAATATAAGCTAAAATTTTGTTAATTAAGACAATTTTTAAATATTTTGTTCAATATTGTTTAAAAAAATATATTGTTGCAATAAATGAAATAAGACCTAGAAAAATAACAATAATCATATTGTCTGAGTCTTTGATCGTAGCTTTATGAATTGCAAATATTGTTATTAAACTAACTTTAAATACAATGGAAAAAAGACAAATAATTGAATCATTATAATAATTAGGAAGCAATTGTTTACCAATTAAGATTCATAAACTAATTAAGCAAACTGTTAAAGTAAGGAGATTACGAAGAACCAATAAATTCGTTGTATCCATTAGTAAAAAATAAAAACTAATTTGAATTCCAACTAAGAAAATAATTGTTAAACTTTGTTTTATTTTTTTCTTCAAAACAGTAAGATTTGTAAGATATGAAGCAAAATAAACAACAGCAAAAAAGACTAATATTTTAGCAATAAATAATATTAATGGTCAATCAATATAATTAATTTCAAAAAATAGCCTGTTCACTTTTTACACCTTACCTTTTAAGAAATATTTTACCTTATTTGGAAATATTATATAGATTTATTGTTAAAAATGCAAAAATGTTTTTTAAAAATAAATGTTATAATTAAAGTGAGTTTGATAATATTAATAATTAAAAATTATTAATATTATCAAAAAATAGTATAGTAGGAGGTAAAAACAGCGATGTTGCCAGAAAAAATTGATCTTTTTATCGATGAACATGTTGATAAACCCTTATCAGAATATATTAAAGAAAATCCAAGATTTATTTTAGAATTTGTTAATAACTTATCATGAGAAGAAAAATTTGAATTAATTAATGATTTTGTTACAGAAAATGATGAAATTAACCACGCAGTTAATACTTTAAATAAATATCTTTCTTTATTTATTGAAGAAGAAATTAAAGAACGCCTTATTCAAAATATTTCAGAAGAAGAATATTTACGTCATAAAGCAATTGTTGAAATTTATGAAAAAGCTAAAAATGAAGGAGAATTAAATAAAAAAGATTCTTCTAATTAAAAAAATAATACATTTAATCAAATGTATTATTTTTTTAATTAATTACTTTTTATTAAAGAGAATTTAAAATTGTATTTTTAGAATATTTTTTATCAATAATCTGTCCATTTTTATCTAAATAAATAGTAATTGTCACTTCAGTATTGTTAATTTTTTCTAATTGACTAGTTGTTAAACCATTATATGGTTTTCCTGTCATACTAATTTCTTGACAACCACTTTCTTTTAATTGATCAACAATATTTCCATCTGGAAATTTGTGGCTTGCCGCTCCCATAAAATTACGTCATGATGTATTTTCTTCATCATATGTACCTGGAATATAACAATTTTTTGGATTTAATTTTTCAAAAAACGATTTGCTAAGAGAATTCCTACTTCCATGATGTGGTACTTGATAAATATCAATATTTTTGAAAATATCAGGTTTTTGGCTAGCAATAGCTTCGCCAAGTTCTTTTTCAGCATCACCAGTAAATAAAAAATCTGTTGGACCAATTTTAAAATATAATACATTTGATAAATTATTGCGATTTACTTGTTTTTTATGGCTTTCTTTATCAAGGAAATCTTTTGCAGAATAACTTCAATTATGAAACTTAATACCATCAAAGGTATAAAATTCTTCTAACTTGTCATAAATTTTTGTATTAGGACTAATTGAATCACCAAATTTTTTCATAAATTCATTTGCTTCATAATTAAAAATAATATTATCAACTTGGAAGTTATTTAAAATACTTCTGAAATTTGAATAGTGGTCAGTATGAAAGTGACTGAAAAAAATAGCAGAAATCTTATTAATTCCCTTTTCTTTTAAAAACTTAGTTGGTCAAATATTACCATTATATAATTTAGTATTTCATACACGGGGTGAACCACCAATACCAGTATCATAAACAATTGCTGTCTCACCTTTTTTTATAAATTGAAATAAACCACTACCAGTTGATAACATTGTATATTCATAAAATGGTTTTGTTTCATTATCCTTTGTCTCATCATCTATTGATACTTTCACATCTTGAGAATCCTCATTAAGTTTAGCATCAATATTTTCATTTGGTAAATTTGCTTCTTCTGAACCATTTGAACAAAATGTACAACTCACAATAGAAGTAACAAATATATTATTTATTGATAAACCAGTTAATAAGGCTAATATTTTTTTCATTTAATATTTACCTCGCTTTCTTTATTAATAAATAATAATTTGTTAATTTAAAATACAAGCAAAAACAAACAAAACTTTTTCATAGTATGACCTGATTGTAGCATTTCTTAAATGAAAATGTTTTGCTATTTTTTCATATGTTTATGTTGCATTAAATTTTAAAAACTAAAATAATTATTTTATATAACTTATTTTTATCAAATTATTTGTAAATTATTATTATAATTTTACAAATAATTTGATAAATGTTAAATTTATTTTTATTTATATTAATTTATATCATGATAAATATATAATGAATTTTGAAAAATATTAAATAGTAAAGGTAATAATATTAATGAAAAAACAAAAAAAATTAATTTATACAATTAATATAGTATTAATTTTTATCGTAGGGTTTTTATTAACTATTATTTTATATATGTTATATCATGCTTATTTAAGCCAAAAAACAATTTTACTAAATTCAATTATTAGTAATCCAAATTTACAAACAATTAAAACTAATGGGTACCATCTTCCGACAGAAACTCAAATTAAAGCTACCTTAAAACAAAAGTTTCCAGAATTAAATATTAATAAAATTCAAATTAAAAATAACATTACGGCTACTACTGCTACAATTATTTCTAATGATTTTAATGTTTACCGAGGTTCAGTTACTCTTAATTATTTTCTCGATAAATCAGTGTTAAATCAAATTAATTTAAATCAACAATATGTTCCAAATCAAACTTGAATGCAACAACGTGGTTATAATGGTTTATGAATTAGTAAACATCCAGCAACAGACCTTGAAAAAAATTTAACAAATGCTTTTTTAAGTCATGCTAAATATCCTGACTTGCCATTTTATGAAAAACCAGAATTTAATTCATATGAAGAATTATCAAATTTTTTGAATCCAAAAACTAGAACATCCCTAACAAACTTCATTGATAACTATTGTCCAGCATATATTAATACATTAAAACAATTAATGGTAAGATTTTATAATTACGTAGCTAGTAGTTGAGGAAAAAATAATGTTAATAATGTACTAAAATGAATTGATATTGCTCAAGTTCTTGATGCAGACGGATATGGTCATTTCGACCATCATATTCAAATCCATGCGCGAACATTACAATGTTATTATAATTCTAAGGGAAATCAAGAATTTCATAGTGGTTATTCTTCTGTTCTTGATCCATTTAGAGTTTTTTTCCATGAGTTAGGACATATGTTAGACCATTTTTTAAAAAGCAATATGCATATAAATATAAGTAATAAACTAAAAGATTTTTTAATAAGTAAAATTATTAATTTTAAGAATTGGCAAAGTTTAGATAAAGAAAAAATTTTTAAATTATTCCATCTTAGTTCATATTCTTTTTCTAGTTTATATGAAGTTATTGGCGAAGGATTTGTACACTGGTTTTTAATACCAAATGAATTAAAAACAAGAGCGTGAGAATTTTGACATGAATTTTTGACATTATATTTACCAAAATTAAATGAATTTTAAAATGTTTATTTTTATATTGTATCTAACTATTTAATTAGGTAGAATTACTTTATTAACTAACACAACTCAACATAATATAACTTTATTAACTAACACAACTCAACATAATATAACTTTCAATTATATTGGAAGTTTCAAATCTTAAAAGGTTTCCTAGCACGAAACTTAAATATAGTTGAAAGGAGAATTTATATAATTATGAATAATGTTTTTGTTTATGATAATTTAAAAAAAGGTAATAATAATTATATGAATTCTTTAAATTATATTAAAAAGGAGTATTATATTAAAAAGGTTTATTATGGTAATTATGTTAAAAATGTAGTTCTTCCTTTGGAATTAATAAATAGTAATCCTCGTAATGAGTTAGGTGTTAAAAATACTGGTAAAAATGATAGAAAGTTATTAAATAGTCGTATTCGCTCTCAGGGTAGTTGTATTCGAAAAGCATATCATAATTTTTCAAATGTTAAAAATTTGAGTTTTCTTACATTGACTTATTCTTTAAATGAGACAGATGTTAAAAAGTGTAAGTATGATTTAATGAAGTTTTTTCAAAATTTAAATCGTTGATGAAATAATCCTATTAGAGCAAAAAATCATAAAGGACTTTTGAAATATATGTATACTTATGAGTATCAAAAAAGAGGCGCTGTTCATTTTCATATAATTTTAAATCAAAGAATACCTAATAGTGTTATATTGAATTATTGAAAATATGGTATTAATAAAAATATTAAAGTTCGTGCTGGTTCTAATGAAGATGTAGTAAAATATTTGGCAAAGTATATTGTTAAGACTGCAAATGATAATAAAAGTCAAAATCATTATGATTTAAATATCAAGGCATATCAATTTAGTAAAAATTGTAAAAACCCAAAAGTAAAAGTTGGAGTTGTTGAATTATCTGAACAAGATTTAATTTATTCCATTAAGGATAATTTAAATTATTTTGCTTTTGCTGATAAAAATGGTTTTCAAATTGGTTTTAGTTGTGATACTTATAAAGGTTTAGATAAGTTTAAGGATTATAAAAAATATGTTTCTGTTGATAGTAGAATATTTAGAAATTATATTAAAAATATTGATTATAGTAAAAATGAAAATGTGCGGTGTTAAAAATAGCTTCTACGTTCAATTTCGAAATTGAATGTACAAACTTGTTAATTCAAATACGTATTTGAAGGGAGATTAATTTTATGGCAGATAGAGATGTTAAATGTAAAGAATGTGGCAAAATTTGAACTTTTACTACTAAAAATACAACTTATAATAGTTTTAGGGGTTTAGCAAAAGATACTATGATATCTTATGGTCATTATTATTATTGCCCTGATAATAATTGTTTAGGTATGTATAAACATCGAAGACAAGATAATTGTTGTATTCATAAAAAAGTTTTAAAATAAAATAAAAAAAAGTGATAACTGCCTAGCACAACAATTATCACATATTAATTAAAACAAAAAAAAAAAAAAACAATGTAGAAATTTATTTTTTTCTTGTATTATTATATTAACTTAAACATTTATTATGTTTGAGTTTCAAATCTTAAAAGGTTTCCTAGCACGAAACTTAAATATAATTTAATGTATTTTAATTGTAAATTGTAATATGAAGCAGAAAAAAATCAACTTTGAAAGGAGTTGATTTTTTTAATGGAAAGAAAACATTATTTTATTTTGCGGTCCTTAGTAACTAAGTATGGAAAAGATAATGTTATTAATACTGTTAATAAGATAGTAACTAATAATGTAAAAGAAAATGAATAAATTATCCGCGTAATTTATTAGCGGTGATTTATTCAATATTGTTTATTTTGAGCGTAGCGAACACGCGAAGCGTGCCGCGCAAGCTAAATTTCTAGGAGGAATTAAGTTATGCCAGTATGGTTAACATGAATATTTAGTATTGTTATTATTTTAGGAATTCTTGCTTGAATTGGTTTATCGATTTATCAAAAAATTCGTCAAATTCAAGGAAAGAAAAAAGATAAAAAAGAAATTAAAAATAAGGAGGATAAAGAATAATGTTAGGTATGTATTTAACAACAGCTGTTAATTTTCTAGCTGCAGATACTCCTACTATTTCAGGAGGAATGGATTCTATTTGAACTGGATTGGGTAATGCGATGATGAAAGTTAAAGATGCTGTTTATGCTGTGTTACCACAATTAATGACTTTTTTAGGTGATGCTTGAATTATTTTAATTCCATTTGGAATTTGAGTAATTATTAAAATATTAAACTTTTTCCGTGTTATGGTTAAAGGATTTTAATATTTATTATAATCGATCATATATCTTAGCTATGGCACACTAGCTTTTATGTGAATTGAATAAATAATTTTGTTGTTTATTTTTGCACTATACACTGTCTACAAATTTATTTTTAAATAAATTTAATTATTTTGGTTATTATTGATAATGTTAACAAGATGAAAAATCCTGTTGTGGAAATAAATATGACTATATCGCCAATAGTAGTTACATTTATATTGTTTATTGTTCATAATATTGAGTCTATTATGAAATATTTTTTTAGTAGTATTTAATAGAAATAATGTTGTAAAAAGTATTTCTTTTTTCAAAAACTTGTAGGCAGTATATAGTGTAAAAATATCAACTTAATTATAAACGTATAATTTTATATTTTAATAGCTATTAGTTAAAACTAAGTAGTTATTTTCAGTGTGCCTTAATTTTTTGATTTTTATATATTTAACAATGTTATTAACAGTGTTTATTACAATACATATACATTATTTAAGCATTAGATATAACAATGTTTGTTACAGTAAATGTTAAGGAGTATTTATATGAAAAAAATTATAGATAGTATCGAACAAGTAATTTCGATTTGTGGTCAAGATTTTGCAAAGTGGCCTAATAAAATGGCACCAGATGTTTTAAAAGCAACTTATGAAATGTTAAAAGAATATCAAGAACGATTAAATCATCATGAAGTGGATGAAATATTTTCTGAAAGTGATCGTGAACAAATTTTAGAAAAAGTAAAAAGTTTTTATGAAAATAAACTTGTTGAAAAAGATAATCATATAACTTTTTTAGAAAATACTATATCAAGTGAAATTGTATTAAGAGATGAATTAATTGAAAAATTAAAACAAAATCAATTAAAGAAAAGTGATTTTGTATATATTCAAGGGAAATCATTAATTATTGGAACAGAAGGTGCTTATGTTATAAAATCTGAATTCAAAGAAAAAATAGAAAGTTTAGAGGAGTAAAATATGCAAGATTTATTAGATGAAATTAAAATGAAAATTAAAACTATGCAAGCTACTTTAATTCAATTAAATGAATATGAAATTCATCATGAATCCGTTAATATTATTCGAAAAGAAATGAGTTTTTATCAACATATCGCAGAACATTTAGAAAGTGAAATGAATAAAAATGGCAAATTATAAAAGGAATATTGTGATAATTGTCATTGAATTTTTCATCAAAAATTAAGAGAAAGGAAAAAATTATGTTAGGAATTTGAATATTTTTTATTAAACGTAAATGTCAAATTTGTCATTCTATTTTGAATAAAAAATTTGTTGGGGAGGTTGTATTTTAAGTTAAATGTTTGCTCAATGCAGTGCAATAGAAAGCGAGTTGATTTGAGTAATGTATCAGAAACCAAGTTATAAAAGTGGTTCTAATCCGCCATTGTGTAAATATAATACTATAAAAGTTATTGATATAGAATGATTTATTGGTTATAACGGTTTCCAATCTTTTCGCAGAATAATTGAAAGTAAATGATTTGCCGGTATTAATACTAGTAAAAACGAGTTATATGTGTGAAAGTAAGGTGTTTTTATGAGTTTTTATAAGAAGAATATTAACGTAGAAAATTATTTTATTCGAAGAGAATTTATAGTTTTTAGAACAGATAAAGCTTCATTTATAAATTTACCTAATCACAATAAACATATTGGTTTTTGATTAAGTAATAGATTTATTTATTTTAGTGAAAAACATTCTGATCAAGTTGCTATTGGTTTGATTTATGATAATTCTTATCCTATTGTAAAATATAATGAAAATTTAAAACGTCATGTATGAAAATATTTAACTGGAACAGAATTAATTAATTTATATAATCAATATAAACAAAATTATTTTACACAAATGAAAAAAGCATTATTTCCGGGTGAACCTCAAAAAGTAAAAACAAATAACCATAATAATTTAACAAGTTGAAGTGTTGAAAAAGAACAAGAATTAATTAATGATTTGAAAGATTTAAATTAAATGAGTTTATATGATTACTGAGTTCAATTTGTTAGTTATATTATTGGTTCAAATGCCCCCGAATTTCTATATATATTATCTTTTGTATTATTTATAGTCTTATTTTTTGGAATGTTTTTTAAAATCATTCAAAAAATGTGAAGCTTTTAAATTATGATAAAAGATTGAGAAAAATTAAAAGAGTTTTTTATTCATGTATTTTTATTTATAGATAAATCTAATGTTGAAAGTATTACAACATGAAATTTAACTCAAAATGAATATTTAACTTTTATGATTGGTATTTGAATTGTTATTTTATTTTTAACTTGGTTTTTGTTGTGAATGGTTTTTAAAATAGTTAGTTGTTTTAAATAATTAAATTTTGTTATTATTATGGTTTTCTCTCCCCACAAATTTTTATATAAATATTGATATTATTCTTTTGATTATTATTATTCCTGCTCCTATTAAAACTGAAATAATGATAAATCAAATAAATGATAGGTTATTAATTTCTATTGTATTGAATAATCATATTATTTTATCTAATATGAATAATTCTTTTCCAAAAGGATTAAAACCTAAAAATAATAATATATAGGGCATTATTGGTGTGAATGTCCGTAGTATTGATAAAAAAATACTAAGTATTTTTATCACTCTCCTTTTTGATTTGTGGGGAGAGAAAACCATAATAATACTAGTTTAATTATAAATAACTATTGGAGGTAAAATGAAAAAGTTTATATTTTTTCTAAAAAATTATTGTTATATTAGCGGTTCAATGCTTTTGTTTAGTTTAGTTGATTTATTATTTTGAATTATTTCTTTAAATTATACCGGCTTAGTTTTTTGATTATTATTTGCTTTGCAATGTATTTATTTTCTTTGGTGATTATGAAAAAATATTTTTTATCAGTTAAATGCGTTTAGGTTAGTTAATTTTGTTTGAGATAATCCTTTATCAGTTATTATCGGTAAATTAGGAACAGGGAAAACATTACTTTTAACTTATTTGTCAGAAACAATGAAATTATTAACAGATAAAATTTATAGTAATTATCCATTAGAAGATGACAAAGTTAAAGTTTTAACATTTAAAAATTTAGACTTTACAGATAGAACAAAACCAGTTCCCCCAGATGATAGTTTAATTTTGTTTGATGAAAGTTTTTTATATATCGATGGGACAAGCCCGCACGATGAAAAAGTAACTCACCGTGGCAAAATTCCTTGAATTGTGTTGGCAAGACATTTTGGACATCGTGCTTTATTTACTGCACAACGCGAAGGTATGCTTTGAAATAATATTCGCCAATTAGCTAGTGGTATTATTATTCCTATTTCTTTGAAAAAACCAATTGTTAAAAAAGGATTTAACTTTTTTAATAGATTCTTTATTATGCGAATTGGTATTTTTCAAGATATTACTGATTATGAAATTTGAAAAACCGAGTCTGTCAAACGTACAGCCGAAGGTAAACATGCAAAACATAGATCTGATGTTGGATTAGGAATTCGGTTTTTTAAAATAATTATCCCATTAGAAATCGCCCAAAAGTATGAAAGTAAATGATTGTCATTTGTTCGTGAACTAAAAAATGATGATGTTCCTGTTACTAAAGAGTACTATTGAACACAACTTAAAGATTTAACAATAAAAGAACGTTTAGAATTGTTAGACATTGATATTTTAAAGAAAAATTTAAAACCTAAAAAAGAAAAAGGAAGTGGTAAAGATGATTAATTTATTTGCTGAGAATAATAGTAATTGAGACAAAATTTTTAGTTTTATTTTTGATGTATTTTTGTTTATTTTTGATGTGATTTGAAATACTAAATTGCCAATGACAAATACAACGATTGCTTATTTTATAATCTTTTTTATGGTTATTAAATTATCAATTTATGCTATTCATGGTACATCAACACAATATAATGAATTAGGTTCAACTGTTCAAAATAGTACATCAAAATTATATTCTGCAACAGCTCGTGGTGCTCGTGGCGCTGTTAACACTGGCAAAGGTGTAAAAGCACATTTTAAAGAACGTAAACAATTTAAAATTAATCGTAATAAACAACAATTATCAAGTTTAGCTAAACAAGCAAAAACAAGAGAACAAGCATATAGAAGGATACATAAATAATGATTAGATTAGTTTTATTAGTTGCGGCAATCGCTATTTTTGGGACAGGTTTTATAACAGTTATTATAAATCAACTTACATCAGCAAAAAATATTATTATGGATTTATATAACTCAGATACCTGGTTACTTTCTTTGTTTGGCAAAATGGCAATTTTGTTTAGTCATCCATTAATGTTAACAATATCAAGTTTATATATTGTTGGGTTTATTGTTTCAAAAACATTGTATAGTTAGGAGTTGAATTTATGAAAAGTAAAATTTTAAAGTTTTTAAAAGAAAAATGATGAAAAATATTATTATATTTTTTGGTAATTAGTTTGGGAATGTTTGTACCTTTTCTTTATATTGATATTAAAGAATTTCAATTATTTTTGAGTAAATTTGGTTCAGTTTCTTCAATTATGTGTATCGGATATATAATTTTTTGAATTTTAACTGCTGCGGGAATTATTGATTTAATATTATGAATTAAGAAAAAAATTAATAAAGATATAGTTAAAGGTGGTAAAGAATAATGCGTAAGTCATTATCTTTATTTGCCATATCTATTTTAGGGATTTTAGGGTTAATTATTCCTTTTATTACTTTAACAGCATTCAAACCTTTAAATCAGCAAAATTATAATGTTAAGCAACAAGCAATCGGTATCAATGAAACTGATTTTATTAATACGATGTTTTTACGCAGTAGTTTCTTTGAAAATTGGTCTGAAACAAATTACTTTATTAACCCTACTTTAAAAACATCACAATCATTAACTTATAATTATAAGTTATAACTAGATCATTAAAGGATAATATTCAACAGGTATTTCATTTGATAAACCTAGTAATGATGTTATAGACTTATCAAAAATTGAGAAAGGAAGGATTAACAATAAAACGAAAATAAATTTTATGACGTTGATAACAATCAATTTTTACAAGAACAAGCTAATCTTCCTTATTTTTTTGCGAAATATCTTAATACAGTGGAAGCTGGGGGGGAATTAGAACAAAGTGTTGATAGTTTACAACACAACCACCAAAAAATCGAAATTGAAAAGTAGTTAATAATTCTAAGGAAAAATTAGAAAAAGAATTTAACTCAAAAAATAATAACTGATATATTTTCATTGCTAAAAGAGGAAAATACTATTCTATTTTACAAGGAAAAAATGATGGTATTAATATAAAATATGATAGTTTAGGAAACATTAAAGTACGATTTGAAACTATTGGAAGTGAAAATACAAATATTTATCGTTGAGATGGTTTAAATGAACCTCAAACACCTAAAATTGATACAAATACAGGTAAAATAATTTTTTATAATGATAATCAATATCAAAATGTTCGTTCTTTTTTATTAAAATATATTGATGTTATTGTGCAAGAAAATATTAGAGTTCAGCAAGGCGGAAATCCAAACTATGATGATCCAAATTTAAGTAGTCAAAGAATTATTTTTGATTTTGAAATTATTAATAATTTAGATAAAACTAGTACTGGTATAATTTTAACTAAAAAGTCAATTTATCGAATGATTTTAACGATTGATGAACGAAAAAATATTATTGCTGGTAGTTTAGAGTTAACACACCTTAAGCAATATTGGAATGGATATGATTATAATAGTTATCGGTATACTGATGATTTAGGGTTTTTATTTTCTTTTATGAAAGATAAAGAAAATACATTTAATTTTAGTGCTGAAACATATAATTATTATCAAGGTAATACTCCTAATACTGGTAAATATATTTTTGAACAGATGAAAGGACAAATTGATATTAATAAATTTTTAAAAGCATTTTTTGCGCATGCATTGGTGCCAGTATTTCAAAATCGTAGTAATTTTATTGAAAGTGGTTATATTGATAATTTACAATATGATACGATTTTAATTAACTTTTTTGGTTTAAAGTTAGTTAATTTTAGAGATGTATTAATTGCAGAAAGTAATACTAATAAAACTCAATTTGAAAAGTTATTAAATAGTATGTTTAAGGTTTCGCAAAATTTTTATAAGGATTATTTACGAACCATTTTTGATTTAGAAAATAATACTTATGTGCAAGGTTATAACAAGAAATATGGTTTATTAGCGAATAATGGTTTTAAAATTTATCCACGATATTTTTATTTTTCTGATAAATATAAGCAATTAGATATTAAATTGTATTCAGCGTTTAAAAATCGATTTTATAGTACTAATTATGGTAATGTATTTAATTATGATTTTTCCGTTGCAAATGATTATAATATTAATCAAAATGAAGGTTATGTTTTTGAAGGTGCTTTAAAAAACAAATATGGTTTAAAATATAAAAAAATTGAAGAACAAAAAATTGGTTATAATGTTTTTGAATTACAAGCGCAAAAAGAAAATGATATGTATCGTTATTATGATTTTAATTTTGGTATTTATAATTGACAAGAAATAAATAATGGTGGATTATTCCCTGATGGACAATGATGACAAGCACAATATGAAAGTTGTAGTTGATATAATTTAGCGTGTCATATAAAAAATGCTGCAATTTGAGTTGTAAATAATATTCCCGGTGTTAAACAAGTGAATGAATTAGCAAGTGGGGTTGGTAAAATTTTTCAAACAATATATAGTTTTTTTAATCAAACATTTGAGGTATGAAAATTTAGTCCAGCACTATATAATACAATAACAAATATATTCCTATTAATTATTTTTATGAAATTTGTGAGATTAATATAAAAAAGGACTATTAAGTCCTTTTATTCTTTTCAATCTGTAATTTTACCTGTATTTGTATCAATTTCGGGTGTTTGAGGTTCATTTAAACCATCTCAACGATAAATATTTGTATTTTCACTTCCAATAGTTTCAAATCCTACTTTAATGTTTCCTAAACTATCATATTTTATATTAATACCATCATTTTTTCCTTGTAAAATAGAATAGTATTTTCCTCTTTTAGCAATGAAAATATATCAGTTATTATTTTTTGAGTTAAATTCTTTTTCTAATTTTTCCTTAGAATTATTAACTACTTTTCAATTACTATTTTCTGGTGGTTGTTGTGGTTCGGGTTTAGGTTCTGGTTTATTACCCCCCCCGTTTTCATTGTTATTTGGTTTTTCACAACTAATTAATGATGTTGTGCTTGTTGCTGTTAATCCGATTGCTCCCAAAATACTTAATAACTTTTTCATTTTTAACTTATTCCTTCCTTTATTAAAAATATGTAATAATTATAACAAAAAATTTTAGAAAAGGTATTTAATAATGAATTATAAGCATTTCAGTATTGATGAACGTGTTATATTAAGTCAGTTATTAGTATCAAAACTATTTCAAAAGAAAAATGGCAAACCAAATTTATTTAAAATTTCTAAATATATGGAAAGAAGTGTCTCTACAATTTGAAATGAAGTTAAACGTTTTCAAAAGTTAAAAGAATATAATCCTATTAAAGCTCATAAAAAGTATCTTAAAAATCGTAAAAAATCAGTTAAACATATAAAATTTTCATATCAACAATTAATGTGATTAGATGAAAAATTTAATAAATTTCATTGATCCCCAGAAATTATTTGCTATGCATATAAACGTGAATTTGGTATCAAATTTCCGGTGTGTTTTAAAACTTTATATAAGTATGTTTTTCTTGGTTTATTTGGTTTAAATAAACGTAATTTGTATTTTCACGGTCGAAAAAATAAAAGTAAACAAAATATTGATAATCGTGGTAAATTAACTAGTTTTAGAACTATTGCAGAAGCTAAACATAATAAAAATGAATTTGGTTGATTTGAAATGGATACAATAGTTGGCAAAGATTTGAAATCTGTATGTTTGGTTTTAACTGAACAATTAACTAAATTTGAAATTGTAAAAAAATTAAAAGATAGAACACCAAACGAAGTAATTAGAGTTATTAAAAGTATTTTTAAAACTAATATCTTAAAGAAAATAGTTAAAGGTATTATAACTGATCAAGGTAAAGAGTTTTCAGAATGAAAACAAATTGAAGCTTATATTGGTACTAAAGTTTATTTTTGTGATAAAGGTAAACCTACTCAAAAACCTATTGTAGAACGAATTAACCGGGATTTAAGGCATTGATTTCCTAAAGGTATTGATTTAGATATTTATTCATAACAATATTATGATGAAATAGTTAATATTATTAATGAAAGACCACGACAGTGTTTAGGTTGGAATTCAGCTAAAAAATTGTTTGTTAATAAAATTCAAAATTTTATTTAAATTTATTTATTTCTATTTGTATTAATGGATGAAAAATTCGTGGTATAAATTTTGAATTTAAGCAAGCTTGTAAAATTTTTTTTCTATATTTATCATGAATATTTTGACAATAAATACTTTTATAATTGAGGCAATTATTTTCTTTAATTATATGAAAGTTACTTTTACTTCCGTCTAATCTAACATAACAATCTTTATATAATTTTGTATCTGGTCTACCATTAATTTTAATTACAAGCTTTTCATATTCTTTTGGTTTTTGTGTAGTAAGTCTTATTACATGAATATCTTTGTCATCTTTAAAAATTGGTATACAAATTGAAGGATGAGGTGCTCCTGTTTCGGTTGTTGTCATATCTGCATTATCAATAAGGAATGAAACTATAATATTATTAATTTCCATTTTTTTTGTATCCTAGTTCTTTATACAATTTAATAATTTCATATGTTTCATCATCTTCATTTTTTGATATGTCTAATGCAAAATCAAAAATTATTGATTTCTTTCCTTCTTGTTGAGCTTTAGTTCATGCTTGTTTTCATGATTTCATTTTTAAGTGAGTATCTTCACTTAATTCTCCAACTTTATTAAAGGAAAAAATTCAATTAACTGCTTCTTTTAATAAAGGTTTTTCAACGTCTGAAAAGTAATCTAAATTTATGAATTTTTCAGAATTCAAATCTTTTAAATAAAAAATTTTAGTTTTTGAATTATTATTATTTATATTTATATTTTTGCACATAAAATAATTGAATTTACAATTTGGATTATTATCAATATAGTCCATAAAACTTCCTGGAACTGGTCCATTTTCTAAAGCTATAAAATCAGTTCTAAAAAAATGTTCTCCATATTTTTGCGCCATTTTTCATTCTAAAAATGACATAAATTTTAAAACATAAGTTTTATAAATTGTACGATTAATTTTATTTGCTTCAACTAGTAAAAATAAAATAGACATCTCAATTTTTGTTGCTTGTATTTTAGAAATATCTAAATATTCTGCTAATTTTTTATTTATCATATTATGCTCCTCCAATTTAATATTAATTAATATAATTATACATCGTTTATGTCTTTTTATGTTATTTTAATATATCAATTATAAGCAAATAAGTTATTATTAAATTAATAGATTTGTTGAACTTCATATTACAGTTTACATTATTTTGTCAATTTTATTAAAAAATATGTTAATATAAAAGTATAAGATTTTTTTCTACTTGCATTTACAATTTTCAAATAAAAAAATTTTGTTTTTATATAAGTAATAATATATAGGGTATTATTGGTGTTATTTTTAGTTTAATAGTATTAATTATATTTAAGTTTTAAATTTTTAAGATGTTTAGGAATCTTTTAAGTAATTTAATTAAATTATTTAAAGGAGAATTATGTTATGAATGAATTTTTAGTGCAGTTGATAGAAGTTGTAACGGGCAAAATTATTAAAGCAGATAATGGTACTGAAAGTGTATGAGATAGTTATACTTTTCGTCCTGTTGTTAGATTAGAAAATGGTACTGTTAAAGGTACGAAAGATTTATCTAAGTCAAAATGGTTTAAGGTAACAGATGAGAATTATTTAAAATTAAAATCTTTTTTAATTGATGGTAATTTGTTTTTAGTTTCTCTTAAGTGAGATGGAAAAATTGATTTAGTAAAACCTTATGAGGTTTTTGATAATGGTCTCTAAATTATATTTTGAACGGTTTGATAAGTTAGTTACTACAGTTGATAGTTGTTTGTCTGTTAAATTACCTTTGATTGTTTTAAGGAAAACTTTAAAGTTTTATCTTAAAAAGCAAAATGTTAAAATTGATTCTTTAACTGATGATAGTTTTGAGTTGTTATTACAACGTTGTAAAGATTATATGTTGAAGGTGGAAAGAGAGAATTAAAATGTTTCAGATTATAGCATGTATATTTTTATTAATTCCGTTTATTTTTATTGCTATTTATTACTTGATTGGTCTTATTAATATTTTTAAAGTAAAAAAACCTAGTACTGAGGTTAGGTTAGATAAAAAAATACTTAAGTTACGTAGAGAAATAGATAAGGTAGGTAATAAATAATGTTAATTTTTACTTATACTTTTATGATTATTACTATGTTTGTAGTTTTAATGTTTTATATAATTGATACTATATATAGATTTATTGATAAATCGGTTAATAAAAGAATTAAAGAAAAAAAAGAATTATTGAAAAGTTTAAAAAAAGAATTAAAAGATAAAAGATAATAGTTCTTTTGAGGTATTTAGTAATACCTTTTTTAGTAGGTAAGATTTTAGGTTATTGTTATGGGAGGATTAGATTTATGTTATTTTTGGCAAATACAGACCAAGGTACTGGTAATATAATGCAAGCCATAGAGGCATGAGCAGAAAAGTTAGCGCAATGGATGACAGCATTTACAACTTGATTTTTAAATTTTTTAGGTTCAAATGCTATTTTAATTATTCCAATTGTATTGATGTTTGTGGTTCTTGGAGTTGAAACTATTCGCAAGTTAATTCACGGATATTAAAATTTTCTTACCTACTAAAAAAGGTATTACGTAGAGAGGTGTGTTTTATGTATTTCTTAACAGATATTCCAGATAAAACTGTTTGAGATATGTATTATGAGTTTTTAACTATTATTTTTGGTGTTGATTTTCCACCAGTTATTGCTTATATTTGTTTTGTTTCATTTTTATTGTTTATATTTGGAATTTTAATTTGAATATTTAGAGTTATTTTTAGGGGGTTTTATTAATGCCTTGAAGTTATTTTTTAGATCAAGTTTATAAAGGTATTTTTCAAATTTTTGCGTTTATTCCACCTGATAAATTGGATATGAATTATGGTGTTGAATATTATGTTGTTATGATTGGAATTTGACTTGTTATATTTTTCTCAATTTGATTAGTGTTATTTTTAGTTTATAAAATTTGTAGTATTATTGGAAATTAGTAAATTTTTTCCACGGTAACTGGTAAAGCTATTGTGGAATTTGGTAATATTTTTCCATTTGGGAGGTTTTAGAATGTTGAATTTTCATAAGTGAATTAAAAATTGGTTTATTAATAATTGATTTAATACTTTGGTTTATTTTGTTTGTAATTTTTTACTTTTATATAAACCATTAGGTAGTAATTGGTTACGTATAGTTTTTTATATTGTAGTTTTTGTTGTTGATATTATTTATATTTTTGTTATGCTAAAAGATTTAAGAAATCAGTTACGGTTTTTTAAAACTATGAAACAATCGCCTTTAACTTATGTTATTGGGGCGTTAGGTACTGGTAAAACAATGTTAATGTCTCATTATATTATTAATTCTAAATATGAGGATAAATTTAGTAATTATCCTGTTTTGGATAATAATGTTGCTGTTGGTGGAATGGATATGTTGGATTTTAAAAATTTTAAAATTCCTCTTCCTTATTCTGATTCTAATTTAGTTGTGTTGGATGAAATGGGTTTATATATTGATGCTAATAATTATAAAGGTAACATTGCTAAAAGTTGGGGTGGAACTATTCCAACATTTATCCTTGCTCGGCAGATGTCTATTAATTTAGTTTTTGTTGCTCAACGAGAGGGACATCATTGAGTAGAATATAGAGAGTTAGCAACTGGTATGTTGGTTCCTTTAAATTTAAAGAGACCTTTAGTTTTAAAAGGTATATTTAGATGTTTAGTTTGAATATTTCCAAAGTTTAAAATACAAGTTGGTTTTTTTGATGACCAAGATAATTACACAATTTGAAAACAAGAGAGTGTTAAGCGTTCTGCAAACGGAAAAAAGGTTAAGTTAAAAAATGCAGCTGCTATTGGTATGCAACATTTTAAGTTTCAAATATCTTTACTCGATGTTATGCAGTATGATACTAAGTTTTTGTCTTTTGTTAAAAATTTAAAAAATGATTTTGTTGTTGATAAAAGTTTAACTTATTGAGATATGTTAGATTTAAATGATGTTAAGAATATAGAAAAAATGGGATTGCGTAGATTGCAAAAAGAGTTAGGAGTTGATAAATAGTTATGGGAAGACCATTAAAATCTTTCAATATTGAATATAGTGATAGTGGTTATATTGTTAGAACTGATTGTTTGTGTTGTGGTAAAAAAGATTTGGATGTATTTCAATTTATAGATTTTATTTATGAGTGAGGCGATGGTGAATATGGTGGTGAATATCAATCTTATCCATTTTGTAATGATTGTATAGATAGATTTCATAAAAAAATGAAAGTTGGTGATTATGAATGTTAGCGGAAGTTTGAGATGAAGCATTTTTGGTTGTTGTTAATTATTTTATGAAAATAATGGATTGAATGTGGACTTTGACTTTACCAGCAACTCAAATTCCGCTTTATGTTTTATGGATAATTGGTGGAATTTTAGGAGTTGTGTTTAGAGTTTTGGGTTCAAGTCCTCAATTATCTACTATGTCAAAAAATACCACATCTGCTATGTCTACTGGTTTAGGTTCATTGCGTTTAAAAGAAAGTAAGCAATTTGAGCGTACTAAGGCAAATTCAAAAGGGGATTCTGAATAATGTTAAAGTTAATTGTTTTTGGTGTTCTTGGTATTATATTAGGTTTTACTTTTGTAGCTAATATATTTGCTGCTAGTCAATCTGCAATTGAAATTATTAAGACTTGGTCAGAGAGTAATAATGCTTTTTATAATCTTGTTTCTCAATTGTTTATTTTGGCAACTCATCCGATAATGCAATTGTTTTTGGCTTTTGGTATGTTGTTTATTATTATTCGGGTTGTTTTTGGGTTTATGTAATATGATAACTTGATTTTGATTTGTTCCTACTGTTTTAGTTTATATTTTATTGTTATCTGTAATTCAGTTGATTAATTTTATTTTGAGAAAGAGGTTTTAGTTATGCGTTTTAGAATTTTTATTTTTAGTTTTATAGGAGTGTTAACTTTTGCTTTAACTATGCCTTTTGTTTATGTTGTTTCTAATGTTGCAGTTTTAAGTAATCAAGTTAAATTATATGATCGTGTTTTTCCTTCTGATAAATATGTTACTTATGATAAAGTTAGCGATTATGAAACAGAAAAAACTTTAATGTTGCGACAAGATTATTTTATGCAAGATATTAATTATGTTGATTTTGCTGTTGGTTTTGGTATTTTTTTTGATGGTACTAGATTAAATATTAAAAATTGGGTATCAAGTTTTTTATCTATTGCTTTTTTTTATAAATTAAATTTTAAGATATTTTCTTTAATGGGTAATGCAAAAAATTATATTAATTTAGATTTTAGTTCTGATAATCATAAAGTTAAATTTGATATTGTTGTTCAGTATCCTAATGAAAATATTTATTATAAATTTTTATTTAATTATTCTCAATATGATGATGTTTTAGTTAAATTATTTGGTGCTTTGTTTGAGCCAGTTGTTATTAATCAAAGTATAGAATTATTTAATGGTTTAAGGTTATCTATTAGAAATGATTTTGTAATGCAAGATTATTCTTTTATTACTGATGAAAATAATAAAGTTAATGAATATTTGCTAGAAAGTAATGTTTTTGTTAAATCTTATACTTTAGAACAAGTTAAAAGTAAATTTTTAAATACTTTATTTAATTCTTTTGTATCTTCTGTTTTTGATTTAAACCAAAATACAAAAATAGGGTTTGAATTATTTTATGAAAAAGTTGAAGGTATTAAATTTAATAATTTTGGAATGTTTTGATATGTTAAAAATGGTTTTTATTTGTATCCAAATTCTTTGTATTTAGATTTAGAGGGTGGAATTAAAGATTTGGAGTTTCGTTTTTATAAGTTATCTTTATTTAAGCGAAATGTTTATCCTAATACTAATGTGGCTTATTTATATGGTACTGGTACAGAAGAAAATAAATCAAAATGAACTTGAGACCATCATATAAATGGTAGTTTGTTATCATTGCCTATAAAAGAAAATTTTGGAAATGGTTTTTCTTTTAATTATGTTGATGTTGTTGCTTGAAATACTGATAATGCTGATTATCGTATGTATTTAGATACTTTTAATTTTAGTTTGTTTAATTGAGATAGTTGAAATAATATTGTTAATGGCGGGGATATTTGAAAAGCAAAATATAATTCTTGTGCTTGATATAATGTTTTTTGTCATTTAACTAATGGTATAATTTGAGCATTTAATAATGTTTATGGTATTAAGGAGGTTGGTAAATATGTTAATGCTTTAATTAATACTATGCAAAATGTTATTTCGCTTTGGGATAATGTGTCTCAGTATTATGCGTTTAATGCGGCATTTCAGGCGCTTATTGGTGCTGTAATTACTTTGGCGTTGTTTAATGGTGTTTTGAGGTATTTATAGTTTTTTATTTAGTTTTTTTGTTTTGTGTATATATATTCCGAGGTTTATCCTCGGAATATATATACATGGGGGAATGTCGCGTAGCGACAGGGGGCGGAGTCCCTTACTTGTTATAGTTTTATTAAAAGTATAAGATTATTTTCTCCTTACATTTACAATCTATAATTTTAAAAAAAAAAAAAAAATCTAATATTTTTAGGCTAAAATAATATTAAGTGTAATTTTACACATATTGAATATGAAAAAATTCAAAGAAAGGTCACAAGTATGAAAAAAGGTCAAAAAAGAAAACTAAAATTATGACATAAAATTACAATTTGGGGAATCTTAAATGCTTATGCGTTATCATTATTAATTGCTGTGTTTGCTTTACCACAAACACCTTGACATTGTCGTTTATTCGCGTTTATTAATATTTTTGTTATATTATTAGCACAAGTAATTTATTATACTCGTCTTTATTTTAAAAATAAAAAGAAAGCAACTAAAAATAAACCTATTAAATTACAATAATTTAAAAAAAATAAAAAGAACACATTATTCCTAACAATAGCATTATTTAAATGGAAAAGTGTTCTTTTTTTATTTTTTGTTAGTTGTAAGATAAATTAAATGATATTTTCGTTTTCCACGACGAATAATTAAATATTTATTAAATAAAAACTTATCTTTTGCTACAGTTCAAGTTTCTTCTTTAATAATTTGACCATTAATAGTAATTGCACCTTGTTCTAAAAACTCACGACCTTCACGTTTAGAAGTAACAATTTCTGCTTGTATTAATAAATCAAGAAGTGGTAAATTAAAGTTTGTTAAATGAAAATTAGGTAAACTGTTATGAAGTTGCTCTAACTGTTGTTCTGATAATTCATGTAAACTGCCTTTAAATAAGGCTTCACTAACAATTTGTGCTGTTTTTAGTCCTGCTGCTTGATGAACAAATAAAGTTACTTCTTCTGCTAATTTTTTTTGTACAATGCGTTGTGCTGGTTCATTTTGGTGCGCTGTTTCAAGGGCTATAATTTCTTTTTCAGATAACATTGTTAAATAACGCAACAATTTTGCTGTTTCTTGGTCATCTTGATTATAAAAGAATTGATAAAATTCATAGGGTGATGTTTTTTTTGAATCTAATCAAACTGCCCCTGATTCTGTTTTTCCAAATTTTGAACCATCAGCTTTTGTTAATAAATTCATTGTCAAACCACAAGCTAAATTATCTTCTCCAATTTGTTTATAAATATAATCTGTTCCGGAAGTAATATTGCCTCATTGGTCACTACCACCAGTCTGAACAGCACAATCATAATTAATATATAATTGATAAAAGTCATAAGCCTGTAATAAAGTGTAAGCAAATTCAGTATATGATAAACCAACTTCAATTCTAGTTGCAATATTTTCTTTTGCTAATAAATAACTAATATTAAAATCTTTGCCAACATTTCGCAAAAAATCAATCAAGGTCATTTTTTGTAATCATTCAGCATTATTAACCATTTTAATTTTTACACCAATTAATTGGTTCATTTGTTGACTAATAGTTTCAACATTATGTTTAATTGTTTTATCATCTAACAATACTCGTTCTGCTTTTTTCCCACTAGGATCACCAATCATTCCTGTTCCACCACCAATAATAGCAATTGGTTGAAATCCAAACATTTCAAAACGTTTTAATAACATAATTTGAATTAAATGACCAACATGTAACGAATCACCGGTTGGATCAAAACCACAATAAACTCCTTTTTTTAATTCTTGCGCTTTTAATAATTTTGTTTCATTAGTTACTTGCTTTAATAGTCCTCTTCATCTTAATTCTTCTAAAATATTTTTTACCATCATTTATCTCCTTTGCTATTTAAAAAACTCTAAATTATTAGAGTTATTTCTTATCCACTTTTGAATCTTTTTTAATTGGGGCTGGCTTTCCTTCTTCAATAATTTTTTCAGAAATTGATGCTGATGTTTTTTTCAAATCTTCAGTTACCTTAATTCCAGCATCAATTGCCGAAACTGTTATTTTCGCTAAATCTTTTGCTACTGCACGCACATTTGGTGATTTTGCTGCTGCTTTAATTAATTTAACTGCACCACTATCAATTTTCTTTAATGTCTTATAAGCCATTTCTTTTGTTGAAGCAGAATCTAAAATTTCCACTGCACCTTTGACATTTTTAATGTGTAATTCAATATCAGCTGCAACTTCATCTGATTCTATTCCTTGCGATTTTTCTCATACAATCTCAATTTTATTAACCATTTTTTTAAGTTGTGGATTATATTTTTTAACTAAATTAATGAAATCTTGTCGTAATTCTGAGCCTTTTTTCGGAGCAATTAACATTCCTACTACCATCACTGCCAATGTTTTAACAAATTTAAATGCCATAATTACTCCTTCTCATCAGAATTAGCAAAATCTTTTAATTTATCAACAATTCGATAGGCAATATCTTTATTACGAGCAATAATTTTCACTCATGCTTTAACATTTCGTTTTGCAAACGCTTCAAAAACATCAATATAATTTGAAACTTTAACAACGGTATCAACAGTAGAATTTAACATTTCTGATTTATAAGTTAAGTCTTCAACAAAATAATCAAATTTCTTAGCAGCAATTGCAACTTTTCGTGCAGCAATAATACCATAACAGCAAAAAACAATTGCTAAACATAATAAAACAATGATTAAAATTGTCTGTGAAATTAATAAATTATCATTTGTTGCTAACATATATATCATTCTTTTCCACCCTTTTTCTAATCGTATTAAATATTACTTTTATATTATAACTTATTTTATAATTTATTTTAAATAATATTAGAATAATTACTTAACTTAATAAAAAAGATTTAACAAGTTAATGCTAAATCTCTAATTTGCACAAAAATTTTTAATTCGCTGACTTGGAGGTGTTTTAAAGGCACCAACCACATTACAAATAAGATCATTTTTTCAATCTCGTTCTGACAATGACATTTCAAATAAAATTTCACGAAAAGGATGATCTTTTTTAGGGTCAAGGCCAAGGCCATTTGTACTAAAATTAGCACTTCCTGATCAAAAAGCTAATATTTCATTATGCGCATTGTATCACACATATAATTTAGTATGCGTTTTAGGTTTAGTGTACTTAATAAAATCAAAATCAGAAACATTAGGTTTCGGATGTTCACGAATAATATTTAGTCGATTAATATTTTTTTCATCTTTTAATAAAATTCTTTCATCGTTTGGATTATATCCAGCACTAGTATTACCAATAAAAAGATCTAAACTAATATTATCCTCTGCAGTTTCATCTAAATATCGTTTAATAACATTAGTATCACCATCACCAGTCAACACTAATAATCCTGTTGCTGTTTTCATTTTTGCATTTGCTCTATGCGCTTTTACAATCTCATTAAATTGGCTTTTTTCTTTCAGCACATTCACTTCTGACTGATAGGTTGCTTTATCATTAACATCAAAACCAGTACAATTTTGTTGATACAAGGCATTAATTCGTATGGTATTAATTTGTTCTGTTGCAGAAATCCCTCCACAAAAGATATCACGCCCAAGTCCTTTATAATTTGTAATATTATATAGAACTTCTTTATAAGATGGAACTTTTAATAAGGCAGATTCTGAAAAATTACCACTACCCGTAAAAGAACGAATAATTTCTTTTTTATCATTAAACCAAAAATACGATTTCATATGTGATAACCTATTAGGTTTATCAATAAAATTAGCTTGTTTATTTAAATTATTGTGTGAAAATTCTTGGTTATATTTTGCGACACGTTCTTGTTCATTTTTTGTACGACCTGCAGCCATATAACTACGAATAATATCAACTGAAAATTTACCTTGAACACTTTCAAATAGATACTTTTCGACAAGAGATGTTCCAACAAATCCATTAATAAAAACAACATGTGCAGTATCATTTGGTGTTTCTTTAATCATTTCTCATATTTGGCTTTTTTCTGTTTCAAAATCACCATTCATATTTTTAATGCCAAAAATAATACCTGCAATAACTCCTGTTGTTGCTAAAACACCAAAAATTGTTCCTCCAATTATCATTGTTTGTTTTTTTACTTTTGTATTCATTCAATTAATTCCTATCTTTTTGTTAAATTATTTAAGCAAATGTTGCTTCATAATTTGATTCATATTGATATTTTTTAATATTTATTATCCTTTTTTATAATAAAAGTTTTAACAAAAAAATAGCAACAGTGAAATTGTCTGATTCCCCTATTCATTCTTTTAACTGCCCTATTAGTTTTTTACAGTCTCTTTACCTATTCATTATTATTTTTATTATCAGTTTGAATATCATTAATCTGTGTTTTAATTCGTTCACGACGTTTTGCCTCTGCTTCTTTTGCTGTTTGTTCTTCAATTTCTAACATTCGTGATAAATAAGGATTACGATTAGTATGATATTCTTTAACATGCTCCATCTCTGGTTCAGAATCACTATTTCGTAAATCATGCAATTTCTTATGATATCCTGATGTATTTTGTGATAATGGTTTTGGACGGCGAAGAAACTGATTATTTAAATTATTTTCTTGTAAATTAAGTAACGTTTTAAATCTGACCGCTCCCGCTTTTGTTGAATTATGTTGAATTAATCGACAGCGTTGTTCTAATGGCATATCTTCAGAAAAATTATCATCAATATGATAAGCTTCAGCAACTGCTTTTCGAATTTGCTCATTAATTTCTCTTTGCTCTTCAATTCCTTCAAACATTGCAGTTTGCTCATAAGCATCGGCATTTTGTTCTGGCATTGGATTACGAATTTTTTCTTTAATTTGTTCTAATTCTACTTTTAACTCAGCTGTTCTGTCGCCAAAGATATTTGTTCCACTTTTTCGTGGCTTTAATAAAAATGATACCGTTTGTGCTGTTGGTTCAGATAATTTATTTTTCGTTTTTAAAGTTGACGGAATAATTTCTTTGTTTGTAACGGGGTCATATTTTCGAAAATATGGTTCAATTTTAGTTTTATCTAAAGATGGAATTTTTTCTTCAGTAATATGAATTTTTGCTAACTCCGCCTTCTTCTCACTCACCTGCTGATCAATAACATCCTTAATCGACGTTGACTCTAAATGCACAGGATGTTCTTCAACAACATACATCTTTGCTAACTCCGCCTTCTTCTCACTCACCTGCTGATCAATAACATCCTTAATCGACGTTGACTCTAAATGCACAGGATGTTCTTCAACAACATACATCTTTGCTAACTCCGCCTTCTTCTCACTCACCTGCTGATCAATAACATC
This sequence comes from Spiroplasma melliferum KC3, assembly GCF_000236085.2. Taxonomy (NCBI): domain Bacteria; kingdom Bacillati; phylum Mycoplasmatota; class Mollicutes; order Entomoplasmatales; family Spiroplasmataceae; genus Spiroplasma; species Spiroplasma melliferum. Next base: position 332,178 of record NZ_AGBZ02000001.1, read on the forward strand.
CTTAATCGACGTTATGGGTTTATTTTCTTTTTGTTGTTTAGATGAATGCGACATATTAGTTTTAAATTCATCAGCTCCATCTAATTTTTTTCCATATAAAGGTGAAATAACTTCACACAATGACGTTAAAGGAGATTTATTCTTATTATTCTTATTATTATTCTCAAATATAATTTTTTCGTTTTCTTTTTGATGTTGTTTTCGTTCATGTTTTAAATGAGGATAAGCATCATCATGATTATAATAAGACTCTATTTTATGGTTTTTATTTTCACTCATCATGAAAACCCCCTTTATTTACATATATTATAAAACATTTCTTATTTTTTAACTAGTCGCTTTGAAGCAATATTACTTCGTCCAACTTTCGCTTGATCAACACCATTTAATTGAACAGCATCACCAGTAAAACCAATATTAATTTTTGCCAACGATTCACCAACTCCATAAATATCAACAGGAACACCTTCTTTTTCAAAATCTTGGATTTTTTGCGTATTAAATCCTGATGAAACAATAATTTTAATATGTCGATATCCTGCTTTATTTAGGGCTTGACGCAAAGCACGAATTAAGTGTTTATTAACACCATTAATTTCACTAATTGGATACTTATCTTCTTTTCCAAGAAAATATTTATCAATTAATGATTGAGAAGTATCAACACGAACTGCATATAAATTTGAAAATGCATCTGCTACTTGCAAGGTATCAGTAATAACATCATTATTATAATCAACTAAGGCCACTAATTTATCAGTTGGATAAAACTTTTGATAAGCTTTCAAAGCTGCAATTAAATCACCATTAAAAGCTTGGATTAAAGCATGTGGAACAGTCCCAATAGGTTCATAATTACCAACTAATTTTGTTACTTGTGCCGTTGTAACAAAATTAGTTATTCCACCGATTTTAGCAGCATAACCATCATTTTCTTGATTATAATAATAATCACTGCGATCATTCATATATATCACTGGCTTATTATTAGCTGCTTGTAATACTCGATAACAATTTGTTGCAATACTTGTTTGTCGGGCCAAAATTCCATCAATAATACCCTCTAAATGACCAAACTGATAATAATGCCCAGTTACTTTTAAAACTGGTTCATTAGCTTGAATTAAATCGCCATCTGTTAATGCAGTAATTTCTAAACTTTCTGCATTAAAAGCTTCCGTTTTTAATAATTCAACACACTCGTTAACGCCTGCTAAAATAACATTTTCTTCGCGTTGAAAAAACTGCATTGTTATTCAATCATTTGGTTTCTCATTTTTTAAAATATTCGCTGTTTTTAAAAAATAAATTGCACTATAATACCCTGCCTTAATTTTGCCCATTATAATATTCCTTTCAAAAACTATTTCCAAGGTGATATTGCTGATTTGATAATAACATAATTTTTTTACCAATAATAGTAACTGGCAATCCTAATTCTCGTTCAGAACAAAGCATTCCATTTGAAATAACTCCTCGTAATTCACTAGGAACAATTTTTAAACCTGATGGCATAATCGCCCCAACACGTGCAACAACAACTAATTGGTCAATATCACAATTATCAGCTCCACAAATAATTTGTTCAGTTGACAAACCAATATCTACTTGGCAAATATTTAATTTATCAGAATTAGGATGTTTTTTGCGTTCAAGAATTTTACCAACGATAAATTGTGGTTGTTGATTAATATTATTAAAAGAATAATCTTCTTGTTTAAAAATAGTTCCTAACTCTGCTAATAAATCATAATTATCATTATTAATACCTAACTTTAAAGGTACTGTTAAATGCTTACTAGCATTTAGCAAATTAAACCCGCAACATTGGTGATCTTGATTATAAAATAAAACATAATCATTATTAATAACATACTCAACCTTATCAGGTGTTGATTCATATCCAATCAAAACATCAAAGCCTTGATTATAAAATAAACCAATTGTTTTTGTTCCCATTTTTACTCCTTACTACTTCAATTAAATTCTTTAATTTTTGCTGCATCTAAATCTTCAATAATTGTTGTTACTAACTTAATTGTTTCATTAAAGTCATCTAAATCTATAATACCACTAATTGTATGCAAATTACGAGCAATTAAACACGCTTGAATAGTTGGAATACCAACTGTTGTCAAATGAACCGCTCCAGCATCAGTTCCTCCTGGCGAAATATAAAATTGATATTTTATTTCATGTTCTTTCATCAATTTAAGTTGATATTGAATTAAATCATAACGTGTAATATAGCCATTATCCATCCCACGTAACATGACACCTTGCCCCAATTGACCAAAAGTTGTTGTTGATTCATAATCTTGTCCTGGTGAAACATCAGTTACAATTGCAAAATCAGGATTAATTAATGTTGTTGCTGTTTTAGCACCTCGGATTCCAACTTCTTCTTGTACACTAAAACCAACGTATAAATCATAATCTAATTGTTTATTTTTAACTTGTTCTAAAACTTCTAATCCTAAAATAACACCCATTCGGTTATCAATTGCTTTAGATAATAATCGTTTATCATTTAAGAAAACCGTTGGTCCTTCACAAATGACAAAATTTCCTTCTCGAATTCCGGCACTATAGGCTTCTGCTTGTGAAGAAAAACCAAAATCAACTAACATATTAGCAATTGGGGTTGGTTTTAGCCGAGCTTCTGGTGACAGTAAATGCGGCGCAATTGCTGAAATTGCACCAGTCAAAAATGTCCCATCATCTTTTAGCAACTTTACCCGCTTGGCTAATAATGTTTGCTCCCAAATGCCTCCTAACGGATTAATCCGGACGAGACCTTTACTATTAATTTGACTAACCATAAAACCAACTTCATCACCATGTGCCATTAACATTACCTTTTTCGGATTTGTGATTCCTTTTTGATTTCGAATTACAGCAAAGCAACTTCCTAAATTATCTTGAATTATTTCTGAAGTATATTTTTGATAATATTGTTTTAATAGTTTAACAACTTGATGCTCACATCCAGATGGCCCAAATGCTTGTAAAATAGTCTCATACATTTTTTTCTGTTCAGTAGTAATTTTCATTGTTATCTTCCTTTCATCCTTGAAATTATTATATCAAAGTTTATAATTAATATATTGTTAAGACTTTAACAATACCTTAACTTAGATTCAATGATACTTAAAAGAGAGAAAATAAATGGAGGAAAAATATGCGCAAAGTTGCATTAATAATCGACTCATCGTCTGGAATTAAGAAAGACGATTTAAAAAAATACGAAGATACTTATTTATTACCATTATTACTAAATTTCCCAGATGGTATTGAAGTGGAAGATGACGAAGATGTCATTTCATTTAATGAATTTTATGATATTTTAGAACATCAAGTTATTAAAACTAGCCAAATTCCAATGGGGAAAATGTTAAGTACTTGAAACGAATTGTTAAAAAAATATGATGGCATTGTTTTTATGGGCTTATCAAAGGGGTTATCCGGTCAACATGAAAATATTTCAATGTTAGCTCAAGGCGATGAATATAAAAACAAAGTCTTTGTTATTGATAATGACGGGGTAAGTCAACTGCTAGTATATATGATTGATCTAGTATATCAATGAATTGGAGAAGGAATTGAATTAGCAGAAATTCAACCAAAACTTAATTTAATTAAAACAAAAGTTAGTGCCTTTATTATCCCAAAAAGTTTGGAAACTTTAAAACGCGGGGGGCGAATTACAGCTGCAGCTGCAGCTTTAGCATCACTTTTAAAAATAACGCCTATTTTGAGATATGATGGTCGCATTGATAAATTTGATAAAACTAGAACATTTAAAAAAGCTGTTGAAACAGCTTTAGGACAAATAAAAAAAGAACGGCAAAATTGAAAAAACATTATTTTATTGCATTCAAGAACAGATGATGAAACATTAAAAGAAGTTTACAATATTATTGAAGACGCGGGTGCTAAAATTACTTCAACATACATTTTGCCAAATGTTATTGCCGCTCATACAGGAGCAAATACGGTTGTGCTAGTATGTTGAGACCAATAAAAGGAGGTACAACCAATGAGTAAAAAAATTGCAATCTTAACTGATTCATCAGCAGGTTTCACAACAGCAGAAATTAAACAATTGGGTATTCATGTTATACCCTTGCACATTATTTTAAATAATGAAATTGATATCTTAGATACAGAAGAAGAGACAACAAAACATAATTTTTATGAAGTTGTTCAAACAGGAACAACAAAAACAAGTCAAGCATCAACCGGTGAATTAATGGTTAAATATGACGAAATTTTAAAAACATACGATGAAATTATTCATTATCCAATTGCTGAGAAACTTTCAAGTCAATATGCAACTGCTTATGTCTTAAGTCAAGATGAAAAATACCGTGGAAAAGTTCATGTTGTTCGTAATCATACAGCAGCTTTTGCCTTAAAAACATTAATAATTTATGCTAATGAATTAACAAAGCAAAATCTTAGTGTCGAAGAAATTATTACTAAAACAAATGAACTTGAACAAAAAACATATATGGCAATGATCCCTGGTAGTTTAGATCGTTTGTCAAAAGGTGGGCGTGTTGGAAAAGTTTTATTATCATTAATTAACTTATTTAAAATTAAAATTTTAATTCAATGAGGAGAATATCCTAAAAAAATTGGCTCATCACGAACTTTAAATAATTTAATTGAAACATTAGTTGAAACATGAGAAAAATTTAAAAAAACAGTTAAAATAAACTTTCAATTATTTGTTTTAAAAACAAGTGAATGTGCTAGCAAAGTTTGAGATAATGTTACTCAAAAATTAAATGAGTTAAAAGTTAATTATCATACTGAAAATTTAGCTAATATCTTTGTTGCACATGCAGGTTTAAACACAATTGCTTTCGTTGCTGTTCCACAAATCACATAGTAATAAAAAATCATTTCTAATATTAGAAATGATTTTTTATTTTTTCTTCATTAAATGGCGGAAGTAAAGAGATTCGAACTCTTGCATGGATTACTCCATCTAACGGTTTTCGAGACCGCCCCCTTCAACCAGACTTGGGTATACTTCCACTGTTTAAACTGGCAGGGGTGACAGGACTTGAACCCACAACGTACGGTGTTGGAGACCGCTGTTCTACCATTAAACTACACCCCTAAATCCTTTTTAAATCATAACATAATAACATAAAGATGGCAAAATAAAAAAGTATTTCCATACTTTCATCTTTTTATGTTATGGCAGGGGTAGCAGGACTTGAACCCACAACACCCGGATTTGAAGTCCGGTGTTCTACCGATTGAACTATACCCCTAACAAGATAAATTAAGCACCAAAATTGGCACTTAACTATTTTAACAAAATAATAGAAAATAGCAAATAATTTTATTTATTTTCTTCATTGGAATGCTCTTCAAATTGAAGTGGTTCATATTTTTTATTATGACACTGGTCACATATTCCATGCCCTTCAATTTTAAAATGCACTGGTTCTCAATTAATATTTGTCATTACTTCTTTCAAGTTATCTAACTTAATTTCTTGTAAAATATTCGTATCTTTGATATGAACAACATTTTTGCAAATGTCACAAACCATATGAAAGGATGGGTTTTCTGCTAAATCATATCAAATTTGTTTACCATCAAAAGAATTTGTAAAAACAATATGCTCACTAATTAATAAATCAATTGTGTTGTAAACTGACATTAAATTAACATTTTTAAATTCTTTCTCTAATAATGTTACAATTTCAGTTAATGTTAAATGTTGTTTTTCTGATAAAATTTTAATAATTGCTAACCTAATTTCAGTAATTCGATAATTTTTACTTTTTAATAACTGTACAATCCCGTCATATGATAATGCCATTGTCACCAGCTCCTTTATTTTTTAATTTCTTTAATAACTTCAACTAAATCTGCAACTGTTTTAATATCCATTAATTTATCATCTGGAATTTGAATTTCACATTTTTTTTCAGCTTCAATAACTAAATCCATTAAATCTAATGAATCTAATCCTAATGATTTAAACTCCGTATTTAAATCAATTGGTTTAGAAATTCCACGTTCTTTTAAAACTTTTTTAACTTCATCTAGCACATTCATTTAAAATCCCTCACATTCTCTTAATAATTAATATAATTATAACAAGTTTAACAATAAAATAATAGCGTTCACTAGTGTAACCTTCCTAAGGTAAGTTTCCAAACTTGATATAATTGTTGTTCATTATGGTAATGATAAACGAATATTGCTTTTGAATAACTAATTTTTTCATTACTATAATAGAAACTAAGATAACTTATTGGATTATGAAAAAACATCATTTGCGGAATTCAACATTTTAAAAAATAATAATGAAAACGAATATTATCAAAATAATATTGACCATATACATAATTAATTTTTGTTCGTAATTTTCTAGGATCTAAAACAAATTTTTGTTCTGGTTGTAATTCAATATTTTCATCGTCTTTATTAAAAACATGCAAATTAACTTCAGGTTTATTATTACTAATTAAAATATTTTTATAAACATAAATAAAAATAACACTTAAAAAAACTAATATTGACAACAAAAAACCAAGAATAATAACCAATCTTTTATTAAAAATTTTTTTCATCTATAACTAATTTTTGTTCAACAAAAAAATCAAATTCAAATTGTGCTAATAAATCTTGGTTAAATTCTTTATTATAATAATTCGGTAATTGTTGCGTAATGATTCGGTAAGTAGTTGTTAAACATTTAAACCAATTTGAGTTAACAAAAAAATTATTATTAATATTTACCTTAGGAATAATTGGTTTAAAAATAAAATTTTGAACAAGATTAAAATTAAATTGTTCTATTGTTGTAATGAAGTTTATTTCACTTTGTGCAAGAAAGGGATTAACAAGAAAATTATTTACTGCTAAATTATTATTTGCTTCAATTTCAATTTGATCTTTATTTTGATTATAAACTGTATTCTCAGCAAAAAAATGTTCATAAACCTTCTGGTTTAAATTATATTTTAAATAACCTTGTAAAATCTTAAAATTATATTTTGTTTGTTTGCTAATTACTGTCGTTGTTGTTGGAATTAAAAGATGTTGATTATTAAAAAATGTTCATAATTTTGCGATTTTAGTATTCAAATCAATTGGAAAATCAGTTATATCTAAAGAATTAAAAACACTTAAACTACGCAAAGCAAATAAACTAGGTAATTTTGTTTCAACTATTTTTGGGGGAATTAATTGAAAATAATTAGCAAAAATATCATAAAAAGTCTTAAATTTTTTTTGTTTTTCATCGTAATTTTTATATTGAATAATTCCGAACAATTTTTTTGTTTGTTCAAGAAAGTCTTTTTTATAATTAAAATTTAAATAAAATTCTTGATAAGAATTTTTTGTTACTAAATCATTGTCTCCAAGATTAGGGGCATTAATAACTAAACTAATTTTATTTGCTTTATTCGTATCAAGACACTGGGCTGGAATAATAACTTTCCCTCACTTTGAATATTCTACTTGTGTTTGTGATATTTTTAAAATTGTTGAACTAGATGCTGCTTGCAATTCAGTTGTAATTTGACAGTGTTTTTTATTGTTAATATTTCAATATACTTTTAACATTGAAAAATTAAAATTAAATTGAGAAAAACGTTTTTTAAAAACATCAAGTAATTTTGTGTTTGGTTCATGGTCAATTTTATATGCTGTTGTTAATTCACCAGTCGGAGTAAACCATGGTTTTAAATTACCAATATTAGGACGAATATAAAAAGCATATGCTTTACTATTATCGCCATTATCAAAAGCAAATAGCGGAATTGTTAAATCTAATGCTAAATTAATTTTATTATTATAAGCAAACTGAAAAGAATTATAAACTGCTAATGGTTCTTCAACAAAATTTTGATTAAACAAATAAAAACCTCCTTTACAATTGAAATTTATCAAAAATAAAAGAGATTTCCTTGTTATTAGTAAGCACGAGCAAAATAAACTAAATTAGTTGATGGTTGCCCACAATGAAAACAAGTTGTTTTTTTGGTTGGAGCATCAAATGGAATACAACGTGATGTTGTTTGTGTTTCAGCTTTAATTGTATCTTCGCACTCAATGCGACCACAAAATGGCACTAAAAACAAGCCATTCATCTTTGCTAAAGTTTTTTTATACTCTGAATAATTATCAATTTCTTTTGTTCGTTGATGGCGATTATTCAAAGCTTTTTGATATAAATTTGTAGCAATTTGAACTAATAAATCAGAAACTACTTTTTCAACTTCTGCTAATGAAACAGTAATTTTTTCAAAAGTATCACGACGAGCAATTGTAACTTGTTGTTGTGCTAAATCACGAGGTCCAATTTCAATTCGCAATGGAATTCCCTTAATTTCTGCGTTAGCTGCACGGAATCCAAAGCCTTTATCTGATTGATCAATTTCGCAACGATATTTCTGTAATTTTTTTTGGAGTTGCTGTGCTGCAGATAATTGCTCGTTACTATCATTATTAATTGGTAAAATCATAATTTGAATGGGCGCAATTTGCGGTGGTAACACTAGGCCATTATCATCACTATGTGTCATAATAATCCCCCCTATCAAACGTGTTGAAACCCCTCACGATGTTGAATAAGCATATTCTAAAGTATTTTTTTGATTTGCAAATTTAATGTCAAATGCTTTAGAAAAATTTTGGCCAAAATAATGACTAGTACCACATTGTAAAGCTTGACCATCATACATTAATGATTCAATCGTATACGTTTCCTCTGCACCAGCAAATTTTTCACGTTCTGTTTTTTGCCCTTTAATAACTGGCAATAATAAAGTTTTTTCTGCAAAAGTAGCATAAATATCTAAAATTTTTAAAGTAAATTGCTGTGCTTCTTGTTTTGAACTATGAATTGTATGTCCTTCTTGTCATAAAAATTCACTTGTTCGTAAAAAAGGACGAGTTGTTTTTTCTCAACGTAAAACATTAACTCATTGATTATATAACAATGGTAAATCACGATAACCCTGGATTTCTTTACTAAAAAAGGTTCCAAAAAGAACTTCTGATGTTGGTCGAATGTATAATTCTTCATCTAAAACTTTATCTCCAACCTTTGTTACCGTTGCAATTTCTGGTGAAAATCCTTCAATATGTTCTTTTTCTTTATTAAAAAGAGTTTTTGGAATTAATAAAGGAAAATAAACATTTTTGACACCATTTTTTTTAAATTCAGCATCTAAAATTTTTTGAATGTTTTCTCAAATTGCATATCCATAAGGTTTAAAAATAGTTGTTCCCTTGATCGGCCCATAGGCAATTAAATCAGCATTTAAAACAATATCAGTATATCATTGCGCAAAATCAACTTCACGCAGAGTAATTTTCTCTAACTTTCTTTTCATTATTTACTTCTTTCTACCTTCTGTTAAAACATTAGAAATATTTCCTTTTTCACCTTGAAAAATTTTAAGTTTTAAATTATTACTTTTAACATACATTTGAATTCGATTTAAATACTGATTATTTTTCATTAATACTCATCGAATTGCACCTGGTTTCACATCTTCAAAAACTTTTACGCGTCGGGTTACATCATCATATTCTCAATCTTTTTTTGTTAAATGAAATAAATTTTGAATATCAATTGCAATCACAGCAATTTGACTTGGATCAACTTTTTGCTCTGCAATTCAACTCCAAAAATAATGTCGCGTTGAATTATCTAACTCAAACTCTAAATGATCAGGTTTTTCTAAATATGTTCAAACAATATATTCACTTTCTTTTGCTAGATGAATATTTTTAACTGGTTGTAGTCCAAATTCCAATTGTCGCAAAACATTACTAATATCAGTGTAAAATAATAATGATTTAATTCGTTGGCGATTTAATTCTTTAATAATTTTGTGTGTTTTACGCCGTTTAAAACTAAAACCAGTTTTAATTTTATTATTATCATCGTCGTCTTCAAACAAACTACTTTCTAAATTTTCTGATGATGACGATGATTTTTCTTGTAATAAGTTATGCTTTTTTTCCTTCTGATGGTCCTTTTTTTTGTCATCTTTATTTTTTAATTTATTAAATAGCATGATGCCCCCTCCTTCACATATTAATTATACAAAAAATTATTCTTGATATTAGCATTAACTTATAAAATTGGTGCTACTAATTTTAAACATGTTAACAACAACCGATAACTTAACGGTTTATATTTAATTGGTCATTCATGTCATAAAATTGAATGTTCATAATCTCATTCCCAACGTGGAATAAAGCTTGCCACTACTTCTGGATCATAAATAACTGCTGTTGTTTGATGATCAGAAAAGAAACTACGATAATCCAAATTGCAAGTCCCAATCACAGCAATATCATCATCAAAAATAGCAATTTTATTATGACTAAAAGTATTATTCATTTCATAAATTTTAACACCACTGGCAAGTAAAGGTTTACAATAACTTTTTGTTATATCTAAAACAAAAATTTTATCCGTCAAACCTGGAATTGTTAAACGAACATCAACTCCAGCGCGTGCTGCAAGAACCAAAGCTTGAATAAGATCATCTGGTGGAATAAAATAAGGCGTTGATAATCAAACTCGTTTTCGAGCTTTGTTAATTAATGAAATATATAAATCTTTCGTAATTGAATGATCAATACTAGGACTATGATTAACAATTTGTAAATGTGACTTACCCTTAACATTATATTGTTTTGGTGCTAAAATAGCTGGCTCTAAATCTGTGATTATTTCATGTCGTTTAGTTGCAAAAAATCAGTCATCAGCAAAAATCACTTCTAAACCTCGAACCGCTTCACCTTCAATTCGCACTTGTGTATCATGAAAAATTCCAAATTTTCATGATTTATCAGCATATAAATCGGCTAGATTAATTCCACCAGTATAACCAATCAAACCATCAATAATAACATCTTTACGATGATTACGATAATTAGCATTCCCACTAATAAAAGGTGTAATAATTGGCAAATATTTATGAACCCGAACACCAGCTTTAACTAATTTTTTAATACTCTTTTTACTAATTTTAAAATAACTACCAACATGGTCATAAATCATATAAACTCGGACACCAGCAGCAATTCGCTCTTTTAAAACTGCTAAAAAAGATTCAAATAGTTCACCATCAGCAATAATAAAATAAGTTAATAAAATATATTCTTGTGCTTGTTGTAAATCTGTTAATAATGATTTAAAAACACGTGTCCCATTTGTGATTATTTTAATTTTATTATTTTGATATAATGGTTTATTTGCATGCCGCATTAATAATTCAACAACATTCCCAAATTTTTGATTAGGAGCAGTATATTTTATTAAACATGTTTTATTTTTTTTATAATAAGTATCATATTCTAACTTATTTAAATGATTGTACAATAATGATTTTTTATTTGAATAGTGATATTTTCGTCCAAAAAAAACATATGAACATAAACCAATAAATGGCACAAAATTAATAAAAATAATTCAAGAAAATTTAACTTCATAACGTCGTTTGGAAAAAAAGAAAAAGAATGAGAAAATTAAATCAATAATAACAATTCCTAAAAAAATATATAAGAATTTAACATTGAAAATAACAACGACAACAAGTAATCCCATAATCGCCATACCAAATAAAAAAATCATTGATAAAATAATTTTTAATCAATTTTTCATTATGTTTCCCCTTTATTGCACAATAGTAATACTTTTATTATACCAATAATTTAAAAAGAGTTATAAAAATTATTATAACTCTTTGTTACTTTTTCTCGTTAAATGTAATTTAATGGCGGAACAGGAGAGACTCGAACTCTCGCGCCGGTTACCCGACCTAACACCTTAGCAGGGTGCCCTCTTCACCAACTTGAGTACTGTTCCGTAGTGATACCTTATATATTATACAAAAGATATCATTTTAAACAAGAGAAAAAGATTATTTTTTTCAACCTATCCAATTAAAATATTTTCTTCAACATAGCTATACTCTTTTTCACCACTTCCACGAATTGAAACTAATAATGTTGAAGAAACTCCCAATTGCCCAATAAACATTAATAAAATCAATATTAAAGTACTTAAAATACCAATGTTATATAGTTCGGTAAAATTTAAAGTACTTAATCCTGTTGTCCCAAATGCACTACAAATTGTAAAGAAAGTATTTAAAACATCAAGATGAGGATTTTCAGCACTAATACAAATAATAGCAATTGCAATTAAAGCTCCTGAAATAACAGTAACTCCCAAAGCCCGCTTTACTGTTTCATTTGGAATTTTCCGTTTAAAAGCATTAACACTATTATTATTTCGAATAATAGACCAAATTGTAATGATAATAACAGCTAAGGTTGTTGTCCGAATCCCCCCCGCGGTAGAAGATGGTGCTGATCCAATAAACATCATAATTGACATTACAATTCGTGAGCCTGGTAAAAAGTTACTCATTTCAACTGTTGAATAACCTGCATTTCTGGTTGACATTGTATTAAAGAAAATATTCATAAATCCATTTCAATTTGATTTTGAATTTCGTAAAATACTTTCCACATACTGTCCAGTTTCAGGCATAATTGTATTAATATTAGTAAATTCAATTAATCAAACACTAAAAACACCAACAATTGATAAACCAATATAAGTAATTAAATTAATTTTGGTAAATAAGGTAAATTTAACATGTTCTTTTCGTCGTCATGCCACAAATTTTCGTTTTAAATCGTAAAAAGTTGGAAAACCTAAACCACCAATAATAAATTGAAATAAAAACACAAATTGAATAAAATAATTAGTATTATAAGGCATTAATGATGAATTACCAATAATATCAAAACCAGCATTATTGATTGATGAAATTGAGTGGAAAACACCGCTTCATAAACTTCGTCAAAAATTATGATAAGTAACATTATCAATCATGAATTTTCCTTCTACTGATAATTCCGAAAAATAAAAATTACAAAATAATAAAATTGCCCCAAAACATTCCAAAATAATTAAAAAAATAAAACTATTTTTAATTAAATCCATTGTATGCCCAAAGTTACTACTTCCTCGTTCACCTTGAACTAGCATTTTATCTTTAATTGAAATTCGGCGCCCTAATCATACAAAAATCATAATTTTAAAAGTAACAATTCCAAAACCACCTGTTTGGATTAAAATTAAAATTACTAATTGACCCCAAAAAGTATAATCCGCTGCTGGATTACTAATGGTAATCCCAGTATCAGAAAAAGCACTAGAAGCAGTAAATAAACCAATTAAATAATTTCATGCAAAAGTAACTGAATGGTCTAAAATTTTACCTTTTCCATCAAGAACCATTCGTTCTCCACTATGAACAAAACCGGGAATTGATAATAATAGTCCTCCTAAAAGAACAATTAAAATATAAACTAAAAATAATCTTCCCGATATTTTTGAGAAGGGTAACCAATGACGACGACGTGTTAATGGTGCAGTTGGATCATTATTACGTTGTCGTTTATTATCATTTTTTCTTTTAAAAATATTTTTGAAATATAATTGAAAAAAAACCATTTGTGTCCCTCTTTCATTAATATTATTATATACTACAAGTTAGGAATTATTGCTAATAATAAAAAAAATAGTATAATTAAAGATGCAATAAGGGGGAAACGGAATGGCACGAAGAAAAAGTTTTGCAATTATTGGACTAAATAATTTTGGACGTTCAATAATTGAAACACTAATTGCGCGAAAACAACATATTATGGTCTTTGATATTGACCAAACTAAGGTTAATAATATGATTGCTAGTTATGATCAAGTTGATGGAGTAGCATTAGATGCAACAGTTAAAACAAATCTAATTGAACAAGGACTAGACGAATATGATACTGTCATTATCACAATCGCAAGTAATATTGAAGCTAGTATTTTAACAATTATTGGGTTGCAAGACCTTGGAATTACTAATATTATTGCGAAAGTAAAAGATATTCGTCATGCGCGAATTCTAAAAGCATTAGGAATTAATAATATTATCCAACCCGATACAATGGCCGGAAGCATTACTGCAACTAAAGCAATGTTTGATATTGACATTGAAATGCAAACTGTTGATGAAAATTATGCATCATTAATTATTCAAGTGACTGATCCAAATATTGAAGGACAAACATTATCAGAATTACGTTTTATTAATAATAAAGATTATAATATTGTTTATGTTAAACGTAAAGGCCGCGTTATTTTACCCGGAGATGTTGAAACAATTAAATTAGATGATGAATTATTATTTATTGCTAAAATTAGTGCAATTAATGATTTAACAATTAAATTACAAAAAATTGACCAAGAATATGAAAAAGATGGTAAATAACCATCTTTTTTTATTTTCCTTCTTTTGCCATAATTAATTCAATAACTACTTGTTGACCAATTTCTGGTGCAACCTGTCCTTTTGTTAATTTCATTAATTCACCCATAAAAAACTTAATTACTCGTTCTGGTCGTTGTTCATATTGTTCTAACATTGCTATATTAGCATTAAAAACTGGCTCAATAATTGCTTTAATCTCAACTGGATCACTAATTTGTTTTAATCCTAATTCAGTAACAATTTTAGTTGGAGGACAATCTTCATTTAAAATTCGTTGGAGCACTGTTTTAGCCTGCTTATTTGAAATTACATTTTGATTAATTAACATAATCATTTCAACTAAATTTTGTGGTGTTAATGCTGTTTCAGTTATTGTTAATCCCTTTTGGTTTAAATAAGCACTAATATCACCAATTAAATAATGCGCAATCATTTCATAATGTGGTGATAACTTAATTGCTGCTTCAAAAAAATTCATTAAAGTATAATCTTGTAAAATAATTTCAATATCGTCTGGCTTTAACTTTAATTTTGATAAATAACGTTCCCGCTTGACAGCTGGTAATTCTGGCATATTTTTAAGAACTTTTGCCATTCAATTTGGATCTAATTTAATTGGAAAAATATTTGGCTCAGAAAAATACTTATAATCAATTGCATCAGTTTTATGACGCATTAAAACTGTTGTTTTTGTTTTTTCATCAAATCGTCGTGTTTCTTGTTCAATTCTTTTTCCTATTAAAAAAAGTTCACTTTGTCTTTTAATTTCATATTCAATTGCCTTTTCAACATTTGCAATTGAATTAAGGTTTTTTAATTCAACCTTATCACCAAATGTTTTCGCACCAACTGGCCGTAACGAAATATTAACATCACATCGTAATGAACCCTCATTCATTTTAGCATCACTAACTTTGGTATAAACTAAAATCTCACGTAAAGTTTCTAAATATTGACGAACTTGAAATGCTGACCGTAACACGGGACGGGTTACGATTTCAATTAAACCAATTCCAGCGCGATTATAATCTAATAATGTTCAATCTTCCTCATGTAACTGTTTGGCAGTATCTTCTTCGATATGTAATCGTTCAATTTCTACTTTAAAAGGTTTACCATTTTCATCAATAATGGTTAAATAGCCATTTTTACCAATTGGATAATATTGCTGCGTAATTTGAAAACCCTTGGCTAAATCAGGATAATAATAATTTTTACGATCAAATTGAACAATTGGATCAATTGTTAAATTAAGTGCTTGGCAAGCAATTAATGCTAACTCAACCCCTTTTTTATTAACTGTTGGCATTACTCCCGGATATCCAGCATCCATCGGATTAACCATACTATTGGGCTGAGCTCCATAACTAACTGCTCCAGAAGAAAACATTTTTGTCTTTGTTTTTAATTCAACATGATTTTCAATCCCAATTACTACTTCAAAATTAACCATGATTGTTTCCTCCTTCTGGTGCCACTTTATTTTTAATTCCAGCAATCTCCTCAATTAATAAACTAGCATTAAAGACTTTCTGATCAGCAAAAGGCGCAGCATTAACATTTATTCCAATTGGCATTTTATCAACAAAAGCAAGTGGAACAGTTAATGATGGATTACCCATTAAATTACCCAATACTAATAAATCATCAACATAATTTTCTAATTCTGCCTCTGTTAAAATTTGACCCTTAATAGTGGTAATTTTTGGAGCAACTGTTGATGCAGCTGGTAATAATAAAATGTCATATTTTGTAAAAACATTATTTAAAGCATTGACAATTAAACGTCTTACTCTTTTTGCTTTTAAAAATAATAATGTTTGGTTATTTTTTGTTAAAGTATAAGAACCAATAACATAACGACGTTTAACAACATGGCCAAAACCATTAGTTCGTGAGTTCATCATTACTTCTTGATAAGTATCCCCATTAACTCTTGTCCCATAATTAATTCCATCCAACATTGAATGACTACTTACTGCTTCAGCAAAAGAAATCACCATATAAACTGGCATTAATGCTTTTAATAAATCTTCTGGAAAATCAATTGCTGTAACACTAATGCCGCGTGCTGTTAATTGTTCATATAAATGATCAAAATGAGTTCTAATCTCTTCTGGAAGAATTGAATGCGCATTTTTTAAATAAGCAAATTTTTGTTTTTTGACTTTTTCTAATGATAAATTTTTAAAATAATCTTGATCTTTGCTTTTTAATGAGGTTGCATCCTTACGATCTTCTTGTGCTAAATAATCAAAAACAATTGCACTGTCTTCAACAGTTCGGGTAAAATATCCAACAGTATCTAATGATGGTGCATAAGGGAAAACACCATATCGTGAAATTAAACCATAAGTTGGTTTAAAACCAACAACACCACAGTAACCAGCTGGTTTTCGGACTGAATCACCTGTATCTGTTCCTAACGCAAATGGAACAACTCCCGCTGCAACCAAAGCTACTGAACCAGATGATGAACCACCAGTAATCCGGGTTAAATCCCAAGGATTTAAAACATCTCCTGTTAAGGCATATAAACCATGCCCTCCCATTCCTAATTCATCTAAAGCTGTTTTTCCTAATAAAATACTATTGTTTTCTTTTAAAATATTAGTTACCGTTGATTCATAATTTGGAATAAAGTTTTCTAAAATTTTTGAACTCGCCGTTGTTTTAATTCCCTTTGTTGCAAAATTATCTTTTGCAAAATATGGTAATGCAAATAAATAATTATTTTTAGGAACAACAAGGTGGTCTAACTTTGCTGCCAAAGCTGTGGCTTCTGCTTCTAATTCTGTTACAGTTGCATTTAAAACCTGATATTTAGCTAAATTAGTAAAAGCATCTTTGACTATTTGCGATGGAGTAATTTTTTTACTAACTAAAAGATGATGCAATTCTTTGATTGAATAATATGTCATTTTATTTAACCACCTTATTAATTACAATATAATCATCTATTTTTTTTGGTGCTGCCGCTAAAATTTCAGCTTGTGGAGCAACATCAATTTCATCATCCTCACGCAAATAGTCAACTGTTAAGTCAAATGGAAAATGCATTGAATGAACATTAGTTGTATTAATTTTTTGTACTAAATCCATTTGCTTTAAAATAACATCAAATTCTTGACTTAAATTAGTTAGTTCCTCATCTTGTAAATCTAGCATAATATCATGTGCTAACATCTGTAGCACTTCTTTTGTAATTCGTGCCATCTTAGTCCTCCTTATTTAATAATTGTTGAAATTCTTCTTCATTAATAATTTTAACATTTAATTTTTGTGCTTTTACTAATTTATTACCAGCATCAGTTCCCGCCAGTAAATAAGTGGTTTTTGCACTAACACTTTCAGAAACTTGTCCACCATAACTTTCAATTAATTCTTTAAAGTATTCTCGTGATTTTGATAAGACTCCAGTAATCACAAACCGATAATTTTCAAACTTCTGTGCTAAATGCTGATTAGTAGCAAAATACTCCATTTTAACCCCATTTTGGCGTAATAAAGCCAGTTCTTGTTGGTTAGCTGGAATTGCAAAATAATCCACAACACTAGCTGCTACAATTGGACCAATATCATTAATAATTGATAATTGTTCAATATTCATAGCAGCTAAATTATCAATTGTTTTAAATTGTCGTGCTAATAATTTTGCTGTTTTTTGACCAACATGACGAATTCCTAACGCAAATAATAGTCGTTCTAAGGAATTATTTTTTGAATTATTAATTGAAGTAATCATATTTTCAAACGATTTTTCACCAAAATTTTCTAATTCAATAATTTCAGCGCGGTATTGTTCTAATTGATATAAATCACTAAAACTTTTTAAATATTCTAATTTAAATAATCGTTCAATAATTTTTTCACTAATTCCTTCAATATTCATCGCATTTCGTGAACAATAATGTTCTAATCCACGTGTAATTTTTTTGGGACAAACAGAATTAATGCAATACTGGTCAACCTCCCCTTCAACACGTTCTAATAAAGAATTACATTCTGGGCAATGCGTTGCTTCTTGTCACTTCTGAGCATTTTTTTGGCGACGAGCTGCAACATAATTAATTACTTCTGGAATAATATCTCCCGCTTTTTTAACTTGGACATTATCACCAATCCGAATATCACGTTCAGTAATAAAATCAGCATTATGTAATGTTGCAGCTCGTACGATTGTTCCTGCAATACGAATTGGTTCAAGAACAGCATTATAAGTAATGCGCCCCGTTCTCCCAACGGAAGGAAAAATATTAAGCAATTTAGTAACCACAACTTCCGCTGGAAATTTATAAGCGATTGCTCATTTTGGATTTTTAGCAGTATAACCAATACGATTATATAAATTTAAGTTATTAACTTTAATCACAATTCCATCAATTTCATAACCTAACTGATGACGTTTTGGCTCATATTCTTGAATATATGCTCACACTGCCGCAATATTTGAGCAATAACGATATTCAGGATTTGTTTTAAATTTCAATTGTTCTAATCTTTGTAATGCTTCGTATTGTGATTGAATCCCATCCTGTAAAGCATTAACATAATAATATAAAAATGCATTTAACTTTCGTTTTGCAACAATTGTTGAATCTAATTGACGTAAAGTGCCTGCTGCTGCATTTCGAGGATTAGCAAATTCAGATTCACCATTTTTAACACGTTCTTCATTAATCTTATTAAACTCTTCAACTGATAAATAAACTTCTCCCCGAACAATTAAAGTTGGTTGGTCAATTCGAAGGGGAATTGATTTAATTTGTTTAATATTAATAGTAACATCTTCACCGGTAAGACCATCGCCCCGAGTTGCCCCCATCACTAAAAGATGATTATCATAAACTAATGAAATTGATAATCCATCAATTTTTAATTCACAAGTATATTCAATTTCTGGCAAACCAGTTAATTCTTTAAT
The DNA here is from genome assembly GCF_000236085.2 of Spiroplasma melliferum KC3. Taxonomy (NCBI): domain Bacteria; kingdom Bacillati; phylum Mycoplasmatota; class Mollicutes; order Entomoplasmatales; family Spiroplasmataceae; genus Spiroplasma; species Spiroplasma melliferum. The sequence continues at coordinate 351,438 of NZ_AGBZ02000001.1, forward strand.
TTGCTCATCAAAATGAATTAAATCATCATAATTAAACGCGTTTCCTAAACTTAGCATTGGACTTGTATGAACATATTTATTAAACTTTTCACTAATTTGGCCAGAAACACGTTGCGTTGGTGAATCAATTGTAATTAATTCACTATATTGCTGTTCAATTGCAATTAATTCTTGCATTGCTCGATCATATTCTTGGTCACTAACACTAGGGTTATCATTAACATAATATTCATAATTTCATTTTTCTAATTGTTCTTTTAACACTAAACTACGTTTTTTTGCTTGCTCAAAAGTCATAATATCCTCCTTTATTTTATTATTTTTAGATTCTTGTTGTAATGTGGGGGGATTGTTGGTTTTTTGAAATGCCATTTTTTAAATGGCTTAATTTTCAATGCATAAACACTAATATTTAAGGCAACTAATAAAGCAACAATAAAAACCGTAGCATTGTTTAATAAAGCCTGTTCATTAAAAATTAAAATTAAAAAACGCCCAACTAACGGATTAAAGAAAGTCACTGTTAAAATTGATAGCATATTAATTGGGGTTTTTGCAACAAAATTAGGAATTCGTTCAAAAAACAATAATCAAATTAAAGCTAACCCTAAAAAGACAAAGGAAATAATTAAAAAGACAATATTTATTCATGGTTCTCAACGTCCCAATTCTAACTGTACATATAAGGCTGATGCAATTGTTTCTAATGTTCAGAAATTTAAATTATTTTCCCCCGTTGCTAAAACAATGACCAATGAAATTAGGGTAAAAATAATTGGTACAACAAATAATAATTTTTTTTGCCCAAGATACATCATTATTTCAATATCATGTACTCGTGAATAATTACGATATAACAAAAATGATAAAATTATCATTAACAAAAATAATCCTAAAAAAATAAAAATTAATAAAATATTTTTTATTTGCGCATTGTAGAAAATAAAACATAACGTTGAAAATAAGGTAAACTTCACCATATCTTTTAAGAAATTAGTTTTATATTTTAACATACTAATTCATGTTGAAACATAAATAATAAATAACATAATATATGATGCATCTCATTCAAAGGTAATATAACTTGCAAAAATAATACCAATAATTCATGGCATATTACGGCTACGATATTCTTCATTTGTGTAAATTGTCATTAAAATAAAAGTGACAAAAAATAGACCAGTTAACATATTTTGCTGATGCCATGAATCATATCCAAAATAGTAAATTAACAATTTTGAAGCAGATAAAACAAGGAGCGATAAAGAACCAATTAAAAAACGATTACTTTTTTTATTAGCAAAATTACTCAATAATGTTACAAAAATTGAAGCAAATAACATTGCATCTAAAATATTTAGTAAATTTCAAATAATATCATTTGGATCAATCCCAGTCATCACAAACCAAACTGAAACATTCGTAAATCAAGATAATGTTGCTAAAGCTTGAGCTTTAGCAACCGTAACATTTGGATTTAATTTAAAAATAATATTATTATCAACTGAATCAAAAAAGTAAAAACTTAAAATATAACTATTAGTAATGTTTGAACCTGAAGGAGCAATAAAATAATTTTTAGCATAGTATAATGCCATAAAAACACCAAACGCAACAAAAAAAATGGCGTGATTTCAATCCCATAAATTAATATTAAATCAATAACGAATAAATAATAACAAAAATAATGAATATAAAATATTAATTGACAATAATGAATAAACTAAAATAATATAACGTAAATTAGGAATAAATTCTAATGGAATTAGCAAAAAGGAAATAACAGCAAAATAAAAGAAAAAACCCATAATCATTCCAAAATAAATATTTTTAGTTCGAATTTTTAAAAATTCGGCTAAAATTGCTCCTGTTGAAGAAAAGACTCAGTAATAATATAAGAAAAAAACAATCGCAATTAAAACTATTTTTACCATTTGACCTTCTTCCTTTCTTAACAATTATAGCAAAAACACTCCAGAATATGCCTTATAAAGCAAAAATAAAAGTGATTTCTACTTTATAAATCACTTATTAGTTTAAAATTATTTCCTATTTAATAACAGCAATAATTTCTCCTTGTTTAACATTTCCTGTTTTAACAATATTAATTGTTTTACCGCTCATTGTTTCTGGTGTAAAAACAATTGGCGTATCTAAACTTGGTACATTTTCAGCTTTTAAAACAGTTAAATCAACATTACATAATAAATCCCCTTGTTTAATATTATCATCTTGTTTTACTTGAATATCAAATCCTTTTCCATTTAATGAAACTGTATCCATTCCAATATGTAATAACATTTCAACACCATTATTACTTTTAATTCCATAAGCATGACCTGTCGGAAAAACGGTAATTAATTTTCCAGCAATTGGAGCAATAAAATTACCAGCACTTGGTTTAATTGCTAAACCCTCACCTAACATTTTTTGTGAAAATACTTCATCTTCAACTTTATCTAAAGCAATAACTTCACCATCTACAGGGGCAATTATTTCAAGTTCTTTTGGTTTTTTACTAAATAATCCCATCTTTTCTTCTCCTTTTTTTATTAAGCAGATAACTTTGTCATCTATATTTAGTATACTATAAAATTATTAAATTTATGTGCTATTTTTAAAACAACGGGAAACCAACTACTTGTTTAATTAAGACCAGAACAGAACCAATTAAGCAAAAGAAACATAATAAAAATAAAATTAAATACTTATTTTTTTGAAAAGCAGCTCGAATTGTTAACTTCTGTTTAACTGTAAAATTATCATTTTTAGAATTACGCCGTGTTTTACGCCATTGTCTTCAATATCAAACCCCACTAATAATTGATAATACCGCAAAAGCAACAACTAAAGTAATTAAAACTGGTAACGGAAGATCAATTATTGCATGAGTATTTAGATTTATCATTTAAACCACCTATTTTAATAAAAAATAACACTATATAGTGTTATTTTATCAAAAATTTAGGCCTTTAAAGCATTTTTTGTACTTTTTTCAACTAAAGCTAAAACTTCATCAGCTGTTTGGCATTCTAATGCTTCTGTCACTAATTGTTCCATTGCCGAAACTTCTAATTTGCTAATAATTCGACGAGCATTTAAAATACTTGTTGCAGACATTGAAAAGTAATCTAATTTCATTCCCATTAAAAGCGGAATTGCTTGCTCTTCTCCAGCCATTTCGCCACACATTCCAACCCATTTTCCTTCTTTATGGGCACCGTCAATAATTGTTTTAATTAAGCGTAAAACAGATGGATTATATGGTTGGTATAAATACGCCACAAATTGGCTCATTCGATCAGCTGCCATTGTATATTGAATTAAATCATTGGTTCCAATTGAAAAGAAATCAGCGTGTTTTGCAAACTGATCAACTAACATTGCTGCTGCTGGAATTTCCATCATCATTCCAATTTCAATATTATCTGCAACTTTATGTCCTTCTTTAATTAAAGTTGCTTTTTCTTCTAAGGTAATTTTTTTTGCAGCTTTAAATTCATCAATTGTTGCAATCATTGGAAACATAATTCCGATTTTGCCATGAACACTTGCACGTAATAAAGCACGTAATTGTGTTCGGAAAACATCTGTTTTATCTAAACAAAGACGAATTGCACGATATCCTAAAAATGGGTTCATTTCTTCTGGAAATTTAAAATACGATAATTTTTTATCGCCACCAATATCTAATGTTCGAATAATAACTGGGCGTCCTTGCATTCCTTCTAAGACACCTTTATAAGCTTCATATTGCTCATCTTCAGTTGGGAAATGGTCATTATCCATATATAAGAACTCGCTTCTAAATAAACCAATTCCTTGACCACCATTATCCAAAACACCTTGAACATCTTTTGGCGCTCCAATATTTCCTTCTAAAACAAATTTTTGATATCCATCTTTTGAAACCGTTGGCTTATTTTTAAATGCCAATAATTCTTGTTGTAATTGTAAAAATTTTTCTTTTTCTGCTGTCCAAGTTTTAACCTCTGTTGACATTGGATTTAAGATAACTTCTCCTGTTGTCCCATTAATCATAACTAATTCATGATGATTTGCTTGTTTCGTAATATCTTTTAATCCTAATACGGCTGGAATTTCTAAACTACGGGCCATAATTGCAGCATGGCTAGTACGCCCTCCCATATCACAACTAAATCCTTTAACAAATTTAGGATTTAACTGTGCTGTTTGTGAAGGTGTTAAATCTTCAGCAACAATAATAACTTCTTCATGAATAGTTGCTAAATCTAATACCGGAACATTTAAAATATACTTAATTAAACGATCAGTTACATCTTTAACATCTGCTGCACGTTCTTTAAAATATGGATCATCCATACTTGCAAACATTGTAATAAACTTTTGAGCAACAGTATGAATTGCATATGCTGCATTATTGTTATTACTCTTAACAATATTTTTTGCTTCATCAATCATTGCTGGGTCACGCAAAATTTCCTTATGTGCTTCAAAAATTGCTGCTTTTTCTGCCCCTAATTTTTCTAAGGCAATCTTTTGTAGTTTTTCAATATCTGTGTTTGCCTTTTGCATTGCTGCTTCTAGTATTTTAATTTCTTTTGCTGAATCAGAAACCGTATTATTCGAAATTTCATATTTTGGTTCTTCTAACTTAAAAACTTTGGCAATCGCAATTCCATTACTAGCACCTATCCCATGCAGTTTTTTTGACATAATAAAAAATCCTCACTTCTCTTTCTACTAAAACTATTTTTATTATATACCGAAAACTGAAAAATTGTTGCATTTTAACTAGACTTTTTGTTATAAAACATTATTTTCTATAAATAAGCAACAAACTTAAGTAATTATTTTATCTTTGTTCATTTTATAAAATTGTAAACTGTAAATGCAAGTGCAGCAAATCAATTCAGAAATGAACATCTAAAATAAAGTAGAGATAAAAAATTATGTTAAAATTCTATTAAGAAATTTTCTTTTTATTTTAGTTATTTCAAATTTCATAATTGTTTGCAGAACGAATATTATTTGAGCCATAATAAATTGAATTTGAACGGGGACTAATTTTTCATGATTGACTGCCATCTTGATTGTCACTAACAAAAGTGACTATGATTTCTTTTATATCTACATTCGGATTACGTTCCCTTAATCTAGCCAGAATTGTTTCGCGGTTATCATTAGGTAGTTCCCCCAAGTCAGGATTTGTAATTACAGTTTATATAGGTTTTTTTTGAAGAATAGAAAAATTAACAATTTCTCAGCCAAAGTATTGTGAATTTGGTTTTGCAGAAATATGAAAATAAAAATAAGTATTATCATAATGACCATACAATACTTTTATATCTTCTATGTTTACATTCGGATTACGTTCCCTTAATCTAGCCAGAATTGTTTTGGAATTATTATTGGGTAATTCTCCTAAGTCAGGGTTTGTAATTACAGTTGATAGCGAAATTCGCGATGGGCTAGGCTGTGGGTTTTCAGTTTGCCTTTTATTTCTAATATTTTGTGATTGATAGAAACTTTCAGCAATTACCAATGGCATGAACATTACACTAATTGTTATTGTACTTAACAAACTTAGTAATTTATTCATATCTATATTCATTCCTTTCATTTATGTTCATAGTTAACTCCCTAAAATGTTATATCATTTTTAAAGTATCTGTTATTACTAACTCAATAGATTTATTGCACTTGCATTTACAGTTTACAAATTAAAAAACATCTCATATTATACTCGTGGAAGATTATATCAACGAGTTTGCATAATTCCGTTAATAAAAATCCGATATCAATAAAATCCAATTAATAAAGTACCTTGTTTGAAATTTAAATTTCTTATTGTATTGGTTCTCATTCGTTGAATTTTTTTAATACTATAAAGAGCAAACCAAGTTGAATTACAAACAAAAGCATAGTCTGGAATTAATTCACTCAAATCAACATTTTTACTTAATGTTTGATACTTTTTTTGTACACGAAAAATAAATAACTTATTGTTATTATTATTTAATTTTCATTGTCTATAAAAAGATTTAAATTTAAACTGACATTCATCACAAATTATTTGCTGTCCATTTTCTTGCATGACAAAACATACCTCGCCTTTCTTTTTTTGTCACCCCACAAGTTTTATTAGTTAATATAAAATAAAAAAAAATAAATAGAAATCATAGTTTTTTACCAAGTAAAGGGGCTTCGCCCCTCGTAGTTCGCTACGCTCACTACTCACCCCAGCAAACAACACACGGGCAAAAATAAATTTTTTGCACCGTGGTGTTTGCTATCTGTTTTTCTTGGTCTATGTATGTATTTGTATCTTTTTGTTTTTATAAAAATCGCAAAATACCATTAAACATCGCAAGAGTAATAATTGCCCCAAGCAATAATTTAAAAGCAATATCAAAAGCAAAAAAATTACTAATATTATCTCAAAGCAAATTAACATTTTGCATTGTATTTACTAATGCATTAGCATACTTTCCAACCTCTTTAATACCCGGCAAAGTATTAAATGCTAAAATAAAACCATTTTTTATATGACAAAATACATTAAATCAAGCACAAGAACTATAAGGTAATTTCCATATATCACCAGCATTAATCTCATCATTTCAAGCATCAGAATTATAAATGCTAAAATTAAAACCAAAAATAGAAAATTGATTCTGTTTTATATCTAATGCACCAGAATAAAAAGTAAAAACATTAAAACCTTTATATTTACTAGTATCATCCATATCTAACATTTTTATACTTTTAGAAAAATTGTTATTTAAAGGCAAAATATCAGTTTTATATTCTCAATTTGAGTAAAATGAATAATAATCACTAGTACTATTAATTTTATAAGCATTATACATAATAACATAAGGGTTTGCTTTTTCAGAACTAACATCTCTTAAATTAAATAACATTGACTTAGGATATAATAAAAAACCATTTTTTACAAAAAAAGTAAAATTAGTAAAACCATTATTTGAATAATAAACAATTTTAGTTCCAATATTAGTAATATCAAAAATACTCATTAATGTTTGAGAAAAAAATTATCAAACATTTTATAAAAATCATTAATATTTATTTCTTCTTGTTTTATATTATTAATAAAAAAATCAACATTTAATTCATTTAAAATTTGTAAATTAATTAAACTTTTATAATTAAAATTAAACATTAAAAAATCTAAATCAAAATGTCGATAACTTTGATTAGAAAAATACGGAATAAAAAAATATTTTAATATTTTAATATTTTTTGCTAAAAATTTATAATTAATATCTCCATATCTAAAATTCAAATTAAAGTTAAAACCAGAATTATCATTTATAATTTTTAAAGAACTAATTTCATCTTTATTATATAAAGATAAGTTAAAATCAATATTTTTCACACTAACAACATTAAATCAATAATTACTATCATTTTTATCAGCACTAACAGAGGTCAAAGGACTAAAATATTGAAAACCAAAACTAAACGCATAATTACTAGGATCTAAACCTTGCATAAAATAGTCTTGTCGCAACATTAAAGTAGATTGAAAATCATATTTATTTGTTTCTTTATAACTTAAATCTTTAAAAATATCATTACTTTTTAAATTTTCTAAATATAAAAAATTGGAATTAATTTTATTAAAATTATCTAAATTAGATGTTATAAAAACAAAAGGAGATATTAAAGAAAATAATAGAAAAATAACATAAAAATAAATAATAAAAATCTTTTTCATTTTTTTTGTTTCCTTTCTATCTAACTGCAAATATAACTCTTATAATCATTAACATAATTCCAAAAGCAATAAATAATCTAAAAATAGGATGAGTTGCTATAATAAATAAATGAGCGATTAATTTATAAAAATCATTTGAACTATTAAATCACTGTTTAATTGTCGCCATTGCTGTCTCTGATGCTAAAAAAATATTTGCAACAAATGTTATACCAATAATACTTGCCACGAAAAAAAACCATAATAATTTAACCATTATTTTTCGCCTTTATTTGCTTTAGTATGTTGAATTTGTTTGCTTTCTTTTAAACGAATAGCACCTAAACCCGTAGACATGGCAGAAGCGGTATTTTGAGACATTGTACTTAATTGTGGTGCTGAACCAACCAAACGCATAGCAATTCCTAAAATACCCCCTATAATTCAAAGAACATATAAAGGTATATCTGTTGCTGGCAATTTTAAAGTTCACATTCAATCCATAATCTTCATAAATATATCAATAACAACATTAAAAGCATCATCCCAACTCGTTAATAAATTCATAATTATTTACCTCCTTTTTGTAAATTTTCAACTAATCTTGTTGCTCCCATTTTTTCTAAATCTTCTAAACTATCAAAATTAACATAATCTCAATAAGTCAATGACTTATCTTTAACAATATCATTTTTAACATCTCTAACAAATTGCAAATATTTAGTATCATATTTCATTGCATCTAACAAAGAAATAGAAATTTTAAAATTACGCATACCGATAGAACTAGCATTTTTTAATTTAACTTTTTTACCATTAGCAGAACGCTTAACACTTTCAGATTTTCAAATATCATAATTATCCTTATCATCAAAAATACCAATATGAAACTTAAACTTAGGAAAAAATCAAATAAAATATTTTAATATTCCTTTAAATTGAAAAGGTGGTTTTTTACAACTTAAAGGCAACATTAACCCTGTCGCTAATTCTCTATATTCTACTCAATGGTGTTTTTCTCGTTGCCCGATAAATACAACATTTATATTATATTGCCGCATAAGAACTAAACTAGGAATAACACCACTATATTTTTTCATTGCACCATCTTTAACCTCATTAGCAGGAACATATAACGCCATTTCATCTAAAACAACCAAATTACTTTCACTATAAGGTATTGGGTTTTTTAAATTATTATTATCAAACATATCAAAAGTTGCTAATGCTATATCTTCATTTTTAATAGGATAATTAGAATATTTAGTATCATATTTAGAATTAACTAATAAATGAGTTGCTAATAATGTTTTACCGCTTCCCAAACTACCAATTACCATTGTTATAGGACTTTGTTTAATAGTTTTAAAAAATGCAAGTTGATTTCGTAAATCTTTAAAAAATAAAAATAATACAAATATACTAAATAAATAAGTAAAAATTAAAAAAACAATATTTAATCAACCTTTAAACATATTAGGTTTAAATATAATTAAACAATTTAAAACAATCATAATTAAAGTAAAAAACCAATTCATTAAATATCAATTTATAATTCATTTTCTAATATTTAACATTTTAAAACACCACCTTACATATTTTAGAAACCATATAAATAACAAATCATATAGTAAAGAAAATAAATAATCATATAACTATCATACAAACATAATATTCAACCGTTTTATCAACCAAGCCTAATTTATTTGCTGGAATAAAAAAAGCAAACTGATATAAACCTTGATAAACTTTATCTAAAAACTGATTTCAAGTCATTAACTAAACCCCCTAAATATCAATCTAAATATTCAAAAAATAACAGCAATAATAAAAGTTAAAAATAAAACAAAACATATATACGCTAATGCTGGGGGCATATCTGCACCAAATATAATCTGCATAAATTCAATATAAATATCAAAAACACTTTTTTCTAACATTTTATTTATTCCTTTCCATTTAGTAATATAAATTTTACTTTTTAACTTTTTAGGGGTTTAAAATTATTAATATTAATATCCGTGAATTAATTTTCTTAATGTTTCAATTCCAAGCACTAAAAACATTAAAACAATAGGAATAATTAAAATTGCATTTGCACCTAAAAATGTTAAAAATCAAGTCGTAAATTCTTTCGCTCAATTTGCAATAACACCAACTCAGGCTTCAATCGCTTTAATAATTCCATCTGTTCCGCTATCCATTGTCATTAAATTCATATAGTAAATTCCTTTCTAATTAAAAATAATATTTTTTTAAACCCCTAAAAAGTTAAAAAGTAATATAAAAATATTACTAATAATTAACTTGTTAAATTTTATTAATAACTTGTTGCTGTTTAATTTGTTCTTTAAGAGACTTAATAATTGAACGATTATTTTGAATTTCTTTTCTATGTTTAAACGCTATAATGCTATCAGCAAGATAAAAACATAAAACAAAAAACATTGTAATAAATACCATTACATATAAAAATATAATCATATTATTTAACCTCCTTGTTTTTTCTTTTTTCCAGTTCAATTTGTAATTTTCTTATTTTCTTCTGTTGTCTTAAAATTATTGAACTTTCTTTTTTTCTAATAACATTTATTATTCCTGCAATAAAATAAGCAGTAATAGGCAACATAATAATTAATAAAATAATTTCAGATAAAATCGCCAAATTAATCACTCTCCTTATTTTTTAATTCTAAAATCTCTAACTTTAATTTCTCATTTTCAAGTTGTAATTTTTCAAGTTCTAATTTTGACTTTTTAATTTCTTTTTTATTAAAAACAGAAAAAATAACATAGGCATATAATAAAATAACTAACAAAAATACAATAATCATTGAAAATATTTCATTACTCAAATTAATCACACTCACTTTCTATTTTTAAAAATTTATCTTTTAATTTTTCATTTAAAATTAAAAAATCTTTTTCTGTCATAATTTGTAAATTAATATTTTCTTTTATTAATAATTGTTTTAATGCTTTTCTTAATATAAATAATGGTATTTTTATTGATAAACATTGATGTATAACATTAACCAAATATTCTAATCGTTGATTATATAATTTAGTTTGTTTTTTCATTAAAAAACTCCAACATAAACAAAAAACAATATAAATCAAATAATAAGTTGAAAACAAGAAATTATTAAAATAATTCAATCTCAATTAATTTTTAATTTATTTTTATTCTTTGTCATTATGTAACCTAGAATAATATTGATTAATTAAAATAACATTTTCATTAACACAATTCCAACAATAACGAGACCCATTTTCTCAAACAGTATCATTAACACAAACCATACATAACTGTTGTTTCATATTAATTATTGCTTTCTGTTATTACTGAATTATTAGAATATTTGTTAATAAATTCTTGCTCGTTATAATTTTCTATATATGGTTCAACAATATTAATTTTTCCATCCCATTTAAGCGAAACATAAAATAAATTACCATCAATTAAATAAGGTTTTAATTTTAAATAATTTTCATCAGTTATTTTAAATCATTTTGATTTTGACAAATCTTTTGTACCTTTAAAAGTACCATTTTCTAATTTAATAACTGGCGTAAATGTATAACTATCTCATTTACTTTCATTACCTTTATCATCTTTAATAATTTTACCCGTTGCAATATCTATCAACTGTACTAGAAATCTATTCATAAGATTTCTCCTTTCTTTTAAAAAACTATATAGTTTCTTAAAAGATTTCTTAAAAAATTGAAACTTAAAATAACTATTATAATTAAATCAAAAACAACCACGTTAATTTTTTAATTATTAAAAAGGAGTTTTATTATGCATAAAATTGCTATTTAAATACTAGAATTTTTATAGTGTTTTTTATTTGAATAAGTTTATAAATAAGCATAAAAAAACATTTAATTATATTTAAGTTTCGTGTGAGGAAACCTTTTAAGATTTGAAACTCAAACATAATAAAATGTTTAAGTTAAATTAATAATACAATAAAATATTAAAAAGTCAAATTTTCAACATAAAAAATAAAGATATTGTAAAATATACATCCTCATCTTGTTTTTTTTTTTTTTTTTGTTTTAATTAATTTGTGGTAATTGTTGTGTGAGGCGATTACCACATTTTTTAATGAGTTTTTAACTCATTTTTTATTTTTTATGAATACAACAATTATCTTGCATTCGATGTTTTCATAAAACCAAACAGTTAGTATCAGGACAAAAATAATAACGTGCATAAGATAACATAGTATCTTTTGCTAAACCCCTAAAACTATTATAAGTTGTATTTTTAGTAGTAAAATTTCAAATTTTACCACATTCTTTACATTTAACATCTCTATCTGCCATAAAATTAATCTCCCTTCAAATACGTATTTGAATTAACAAGCCTGTACATTCAATTTCGAAATTAAACGAATAAACTATTTTTAACACCTTAAATTAGTATTTTTATTAACAGTAAAATTATTATTTTTAACTAAATTTCTAAATATTTTTCTATCAGCAGAAACATATTTTTTATATTCTTTGAACTTATCTAAACCATAATAACTATCACAACTAAAACCGATTTTATAACCGTTTTCATCACCAAAAGCAAAATAATTTAAATTATCTTTAACTGAATAAATTAAATCTTGTTCAGATAATTCAACAACTCCAACTTTTACTTTTGGGTTTTTACAATTTTTACTAAATTGATATGCCTTGATATTTAAATCATAATGATTTTGACTTTTATTATCATTTGCAGTCTTAACAATATACTTTGCCAAATATTTTACTACATCTTCATTAGAACCAGCACGAACTTTAATATTTTTATTAATACCATATTTTCAATACTGTAAAACAATACTATTAGGTATTTTTTGATTTAATATGATGTGAAAATGGACTGCTCCGCGATTTTGATACTCATAAGTATACATATATTTTAAAATTCCTTTATGATGTTTAGAACGAATAGGATTATTTCATCAACGATTTATATTATTAAAAAATAACTTTAAATCATTTTTACATTTTTTAACATCTTTCTCATTAACGGCATAAGTTAAAGTTAGAAAACTTAAATTTTTACAATTTCAAAAATTTTCATACGCTTTTCGAATACAATTTCCTTGGGAACGAATACGACTATTCCACAATTTTTTATCATTTTTTCCAGTATTTTTAACTCCCGTTTTATTACGAGGATTATTATTAACTAATTCTAGTGGTAAAACAACATTTTTAACATAATTACCATAGAATACTTTTTTTAAATAATATTCTTTTTTAACATAATTTAAAGCATTCATAATTACATTATGACCTTTATTTGTTAAATTATCTTGAATAAAAACATTATTCATTTTTATAAACTCCTTTCAAATAAAAAAACACTAAATTACATTTAAAAGTTTCGTGTGAGGAAACTATAAATAGTTTGAAACTTTCAATATAATTAAGTGTTTATATTTGAAAGTTATTTTTATTGTAATATATTATTTTTAATTTTGCAATATTTATTTTAATTATGTGCAGTTGTGTTACTTAATACAATAATTTTATTTATTTTGTTATTTTTTTATTAAAAGTTATTTTAAATAATAAAAAGTAGAGTTTTCTCTACTTTTTAAAAATTTATTTTATATTTTATTTTTTGATTCACCATTTGCTAAAATTTCTTTTAAATTTTCATATGTTGTTTCAATCATATTTTTGACAGCTTCATCAGTATAAGATCCTATATGCGGTGTAATAATTACTCGTGGATATAAGGTAAGTAATTTATTTGTAATATTATCTGGTGTTATATTTTCATTAAAATCTTGAAAAAAAACATCACCTTCATTTTCTAATACATCTAACCCAACACCTTTTAAGTGATTTGACTTAATAGCTTCATAAACTGCCTCACTATCCATTAGTTGTCCACGCGCTGCATTAATTAACACTGACCCTGGTTTCATTTGTGCTAGAAATTCTTTATTAACAAAATGATGATTTTGTTCTTTAATATATGGACAATGTAATGAAACTAAGTCTGATTCTTTAAGCAAAGTATTTAAATCAGTATATGTTAAAACTGTTCGAACACTATCGTTTTCATAAATATCGTATCCTAATACTTTAGCTCCCATTCCGTGTCAAGCTTTTGCTGCTTCAAAACCAATTCGACCAGTTCCAATAATTCCAATTGTAGAATTACGAATTTCTTTTGCAAACATAAAATCATCAACTTTAAAATTTGTTTTACGTTCATTATTAGCCATATAAAATAAATTACGTAAAAAAGCATTTCCCATTGCTACCGCTAATTCGCTAACTGCATTAGGCGAATATCCTGGAACATAAGCCATTTTAAACCCTAATTCATGTGCTTTTGTTAAGTCAATATGATTATAACCAACTGTTCTTGTTAATAAATATTTAACGCCATATTCTTGCATTTTTAATAAGTTTTCTTCATAACAGTCACAATTTGCACGAACCATTACTGCTTGATGTCCTTTAACTGTTTCAATATTATCTTTTGTTAAATATTCTTCAATTAAAGTTAAATCATAACCATATTTTTCATTTAGTTTTTCAAAAAATGGTCGTTCGGTTTTCCGAACGCCATAACAAACCATTTTAATTTTTATATTCATTCTTATTTTCTCCTAATATGTAATAATAAAGTTTATGTAAATAATGAAGTTGCTCCAATTGCTGTAGTAATAATTACTCAGAATGGTAACGAAATAATTGAAAATAAAGTTGAAACTAATGTTAAATTACTTGCTAACATTGGTTGTTTTTTATATCCTATTGAATATGCCACAATAACAGATGCTGGCGGTGCTGCTAACATAATGACAATAACAGTTAAGCCAACTGAATTTAATTTTCATACTCCTGTTTCTTTTCCAATTACAGCAAAAATAATTGCTAAAACTAATCCAATAATTGGTGCTAGAATAACTTTCATAATCATTCCATATCAGACTTTTTTATCTTGCATTGCTTCACGCAATTTTCCTTTTGCTAAAGTCATCCCAATTGCTAATCATGCTAATGGGGTACATAATCCTTCTAATGTTTTTGTTATTTTAAATAATGGTGGAAAAGTATTATCTAATCGTAATGGTGAGAATAACCGACCACTACCAATTTTATTTTGATCAGGAACAATTTCAATTCCTGGAATTAATTGTGTTACTCAAAAGATAAATCCAATAATTGTTGCAATTAAGATTGGATTAACAAAAATTTGTTTTAAATTTGCCTTAACGGTTGCCATTTTTTTAGCTCGTATTTCAGTTTTTACTTGAGCATATCCAGTTGGATCTATTTTTGCATCAACAATTGTTTCTGTTTTTGTTTCGGCTATAGTTGCTAATTGTCCTTGCGTTGGTTTGCTCATAACAATAAATCCTAGTAAATATAAAAATACTCGATAAGGAATATTAAAGATATTAGCTGGTAATGTTGCTTGTCCGGCTTCAAATAAAGCAGTAACAACTGGAATTCCAAAGAAAGTAGTTGATGCAAAAACCGTACACATTGCTAACGTATCACGAACATCTTGCTCATATTTAATATAAAAATATTTTGCTACAATTCCTAAAATAATATAGAATAAAAATCCGACTAATAAAATCGCTGCTTGTGTTTTAACTTGTTCAACTGTTGTATCAGCCATAAAACCATCAAATGCTAAACATGGTAATCCAACAACCATTACAATTTTAATTAGAACAGTTTCTCAATCTTTTTTAAAGGTTCCACGTTTTGTTAAAAACCAACCTAAAAAAATTACAAACATTGTTGCAATAATTGCACTTCAAAAACCCCACGCTTTTAAAGTATCAACGACTGCTGTACCAACATTGGCTTGTAAATATAAATGCATTGTATTTTTTCCTTTCATAGTTTTTTAAATAATGCCTAGTGTACTTTTTGTACTATTAATATTATAATCAATTACTAAAAATAATAACATAAAAAATGAAAAATTTTGGTAAATTCAAGAATTAAACTTTTAAGAAGAAACTATTTTAAAATTAGAAATATAAAATATTTAATTTTTGTTTTACATAGTAGTTTAATCTGTAATTATGATATAATGCTAGAATAAGTTATATAAAATCTAATATATAAAGAGGCGCAAATGTATAAATTATCAAAGTATAGTAAAAATTTAAAAATAATAATTATAACTTTAATAGCTTTCTTAATTATTGTCCCTATCTCTGGTGTTATCATAGATTTATGTGATAGAATGCTTAATTATGATTATTTTAAACCAAATAAAAATGGACATAGTGAAAACACAATTGATCAATTAATTGCATGATTATTTGTTGCTTTTACAAATTGGTATGCCTTATATTGCGTAATTTATGCCATAGTTTTTCTTGCAAGGTTAGGATATAAAAATGAACCTTCAGAGTTTAAAAAATTTATTTTTAATTGTGTTTTTTTAGCAACATATTCAATTGTTATTGTTCTTGTCTTTTGACCAGATGTTATTAAACAATTATTTCTTGGAAAAGGATTTATTTTTACAAATTCACTTTTAAAAAACATTATTACAATTAACATTCACTTTATAACACCAATCATTGCATTTATTTTATTTGGTATTTTTTCATATTATGAGCAACAAGATTTTAAATATTTTATTAAAAGAATTAATTACTTTAGTTTAATATTACCAATTTTATATATTGTATTTTCATGAACTAGACTAGTGATATATGTTGAATACCATGGTTATGCTCCAACAGATGGAAGAATAATGTGATGAAATAGTTATAAAATTTTAAACCCCTATCTTCATCCAGTTTTAGCACCGTTATTAGTAATCTTTTCAGGCATTGGGATTTATGGTATTTCAACTTTAGTTAGTTATTTAGCATTATTTTCATTAAGAACTAAAAAGAAACAAAAAAAGGAAAAGATTAACAACTATTAATCTTTTCCTTTTTTATATTAATTATAATTCAATTAAAACTTTAATTCCTGGTCCCATTGTTGTTGTTATAGCAATATTTTTAATATATGATCCTTTAACAGCTGCTGGTTTTGCCTTACGAATTGTTTCATAAATTACATCATAATTAGCTTTTAAAGCTTCAACTTTGAATGATGCTTTACCGATAATTGAATGAATGTTTCCATTTTTATCAACACGGTATTCAATTTTTCCTTTTTTAACATCACCAATTGCTTTAGCAACATCTGGAGTAACTGTTCCTGTTTTAGGGTTTGGCATTAATCCTTTTGGCCCTAATAATTTCCCAATTTTTCCTAATTCTGCCATAATATCTGGTGTTGCGATAATAACATCATAATCAAATCAATTTTCTTTTTGAATTTTTTCAATTAAATCTTTACCACCAACAAAATCAGCACCCGCTGCTTTAGCATCAGCTTCCTTGCTATTTGTTAAAACTAAGATTCGTTGTGTTTTTCCTGTTCCTTTTGTTAACACAACAGCTCCACGAATTTGTTGGTCAGCATGACGTGGATCAACATTTAGATTAAAGGCAACTTCAACGGTTGAATCAAACTTTGTTGTTGCAGTTTGTTTTGCTAATTCAATTGCTTCTACAATTGGGTATACCTTATTTTTGTCAACTAATTCAGCAGCTTTGTTATATTTTTTACCAAATTTTGCCATCCTTAGTTTTTCTCCTTCTTACTTGGCATACCTTCAACAACTATCCCCATATTACGAGCAGTTCCCTCAATAATATTCATTGCTGCTTCAACATCATTTGCGTTTAAATCAATAAGTTTATATTCCGCAATTTTACGAACTTCATCAACTGAAATCGTTGCTACTTTCTCATCTTTTGCCTTTGCTGACCCCTTTTGGATTTTTGCTGCTTTTTTTAATAAAATTGCGGCTGGTGTTGTTTTTAATTCAAATTTAAATGTCTTATCATCAAAAGCAGTAATAACAACTGGAACGACATCACCCATTCGTTCTTTTGTTGCATCATTGAACTGTGTACAAAATTGAGGCATATTAATTCCTAATGAAGCTAATTCTGGCCCTGGTTTTGCTTGTCCTGCTTGAAATTCTAATTTTGCAATTCTTGTAATTCTTGCCACGAGCAATTTCCTCCTTTTAATTAAATTCTCGCTGTGGTCCAAACGTAATGTTAACATTACTACCACATTTAAGCATACTCTATATAATAGAATAAATGCCTAGTTAATTATAACAATAAAAAAATAAAAAACAACTTTATTTTAAAACAAAAAATAACAAATAAAAAATTAAATAAAAACAATTATTAATTAAAAAATATTGTTAATTTTAAATAAATATGATAAGGTAAATATTGTAAATGATTTTAAAAATATTATATTTTTAAAATAAATGGCTTAATTAATAATTAAAATAATAAGGAAATTTTAATATGGAATTTACATCAGAAATGAAAAATCAGCTGAAAAAAATATATAAATCATTTAAAAAAAGTCTTAATTCTTTTTTTACAACACTTGGTTTTAATAAAAAAGAATCTGAAAAAATAGCAGCTTCTACTTGTAAAAATGTAACAAAAAATTGAAAACAAATGGGAATTAATGAAAATGTAGTAAATGAGTGAAGTTCAATTGCTACAGACGCTTCAAGAGAAGGGAAAAAACACCAAATTTCTTCACCACAAACAGGACAAGCAGAATTACAAAAAATGATTGATAAAAATGGTAGACTTGTTCCAATCCAACCACGCATGTCAACAAACAGCATTAATAATCCTGCAGCAAAAATTAATCCAATTGCAAAACCACAAAGAATAAAAGATATTCAAAAAATTTATACAGAATTTAATCAAACAGAACAAAATCAAGAACTTGAACAAGAAAAATAAAAAGACGATTTTGTTCTTTTTAATTTATTACTACAAAATCCACTATTTAATAAATTAATTATTGAGACTAAAGTATTATTTGATTTGCTTCCACAATTTACATCTTAAATAAAAAATGATATTAAAATAATTTTAATATCATTTCTTAATAGCATTAAATTTTTACTCGTGAACAAAAATCCATCCTAATGCTCCAACTCCAATAAAAAGATTAGGAATGGCCCCTAAATAGGTTCAGGGTGATTGATAATCTGCTTTTACAAAAAATCCAACTAAGAAAATTACTGCTAAACTAGCAATGGCAAGTGCTCATAATAATGATCAAAAGCCTGGTTTAACTGATAGCGGAACCAAAATATACAAAATTCCTAAAATCAAAAGAACTGGTCAACTTGTGTCTCATCCGTAAATTGAAGTTTTTGTTGGAACGCCAGCAGCGAATAAAATGCCAATAATAATAATTCAAGCTGCGCCAATAAACATTAAAATTTTTGGTCATGTTAATGTCTTAATAATTTCATCTCCTTCCAAGATAATTACAACAATAATTATACAATAAAATTATGAAATTATTTTGGCATTTTTATAACCTTTATCATTAAAAGAATTTCAATTTCGCGATGTTAAATATGTCAAAACATCAGTCACACGAAAAGTATTATTAATTGCAGGAATTAGTTGTGGTGAAATATATTGGGCCTTATTTTCACCAATGATTTTAAAATAAAAACCTCAGTGGGGTAATCGGTATTTTATTTTATTAAAACTATTATTTATTCAATCTTCTTGATAATTTAGATCTATTCGAAATACATTTTGAGCCTTAGTTTTTGACACTCTAATTGAACCTTTACTAACAAGGCTTAATGGAATATTCATTCCCACTTGAATTTTATTTTCAGCGCTACTTCAAACTCCATATATTGCCTTTTGGATTTCCGTCTGCAATAAAACATCCCAACGGTTAGAATTTCATCAAACAAATTGTTTTCCATCCACTTCTTGAACTGGATGAGAATCACGAATTGTTCCTCATTGTTTAAATTCTTTTTGAAATCGGTCATTTAGTTGCTTCATATTCTTACTATTTTTAAGGTCTTCTCACTTATCTTGTGCCATTATTGTATAACCATTAACGGGGGTATTTTGCGTCAAAAAGGAATTAGAAATATAAACATTACCATCATCAGTTTTTGTAAATGTTATTGGCTCATACAGATGAGTTACATCTTGCATATGAGCAGTATCACCAAACTGTAATTTTTGTATTACTTCATCAAGACTTACAACATTTTTAAAATAAAGATAAATATGTGCTTCTTGATTAAGATCTAATCAATCTTTTTGTTGGAAGGTACTTGATGCAGTTGACAAATAATAATTATTATAGCCAACCACAAATTCTTCATTTTCCTCCGTTTTCATTTGATAGATTCAATCTGGATCACAATAGGAAAGCGATTCATCAACATTTTTACAAGAAATTGTTGTTAATGTTGGTGAAAAAATAAATGTAGAACTTAGGAATAGTAATAATATTTTTTTCATTTTCTTATTTTTTTCTAGCAAATTAACAATGGACAATTTAATTCTAGTTCCAGTAAATTAAAAAGCATTCCCCAACATGCTTTTTATATAACAATCACTAAATTATTTATTTACAAAATAATTACATGACTCACACCCAGGAGTTATATAATAAGACTAATTAAATTTAGAAAGGTCTACTGGCTTAATTTCATCCTACTAACCGCCTTCCCAAAAGTTTTCCTTTCAGTGGCTAATGTGGCTTTCGTCAATATCACAGTTGCTGGGACAGCTCAAGATTTACACTCAATTCCCTAACTCTAAATAACTATTTATTAAATTGTCTAAAATTATCATACCACATTTTTTAGTTATCTTTATAATAATTAATAACAAAAATTAAAATAAAAAAAACAAAACTTCAACTTAAACTAACTAGCGAAGGAACTCAAATATTATGTAAATCAGTAAAATATGTTAGATTAGGATATAAATTAGAGTCTAAAATTCATGCTGGAACATTTCAAAAACAAGCGCTTCCTATAATTGACGATGGATAACTTAGGGGTAACAAATAACTAATAATATTTAAAAATTTGTCACTACGAACAACACCAATTGGAAAAAATAATCCAGATAAAAAAGCAAATAGTAAAAAAAATAAAATTGCTATTACTAAAATAATCTTCAAGTCATTTGGACAAAGCACAATTAAAATACCAATTAAAGATGATAAAAATGAGGCTAATATAATTGCTCAAAATAAAGCAAGTCAATTAATTCATTCAATATGAATTCCTTCACCATAACTAAAAAAAGCAATTAAAAATAATCAAATTGAACCAATTAAATTAGTAATTAAACTAATTATAATTAAAACTAAAATTAATTGATAAATTGAAGCTTTTAACAAATGCAATTGCCGTGCAAAAGTAGTTTTTCGAAATTCATAAAAAGCAATTGCTAAGTCAAGAATACCGTTAAGAACCCCCACTAATAAAATTGACCCTGGCAATGATAAATAACTAGCATTACTATTAAACATATTAGTAACACGAATGCTAATAAAATATAAAATAATTGGTAAAAATAATGTTACTAAATAAGTATGTCATGATGTAAATCAATATTTGCTAACAACACGTAATAATGGTAAGTTCATCCTTGCTCCTTAATTTTTAAGCACTAATAATAATTTCTATTTTAACATCGTGTTCTTCAACCGGTAATGGGGTCGGCACTAATTGTTCAATAAATGCTAACCCAATAACAAGATGATGATAATTTTTTAAAAACCGATCATAATAACCTTTCCCATATCCTAACCGAAAATTATTTTGATCAAAAGCAACAATTGGAACAACAAGAACATCAATTTTTTCTGCATTAATTATTGGCAATGAATTTAATGGTTCATAAAGGTTAAAGCGTAAATTAAATTCTAAATCAGTTGTTAAATTGGTAATATGATAAAATTTTAAATTATTCCCATCCATTCGTGGCAATAAAACATTAACTTTTAAGGCGAATAATCGCTTAATAATAAGAAGAGTATTAACTTCCTTTTTAATTGAATAATAAAGAGCAATCGTTTTACTATTTTGCACACCTGGATGTTGAAAAAAAGTATCAAAAATCTTAGTTTCTTTTTGCTCTCGTAATTCAGATGAAATCTTACTTCTTGCAAGTAATTTTTCTTGTCGAATTTCTTGTTTACCACGAGTTATCACTAACCAACACTACCTTCCATATCCATTTTAATTAACTGATTTAATTCAACTGCATATTCCATTGGTAATTCTCTTGTAAATGGTTCTAAAAATCCCATAATAATCATTTCCAAAGCTTCTTGTTCTGATAAGCCACGACTTTGTAAATAAAACAATTGTTCTTCAGAAACTTTACTTACTGTTGCTTCATGTTCAATTTGTGATTCATTATTATAAACTTTATTCTGGGGAATTGTATCAGAATGTGATTTTCCATCTAAAATTAGAGTATCACATTCAACCCTGGCTTTTGAATACTGTGCCTTTGGTCCAATATGAACTAATCCACGATAGTTTGCTGTCCCTCCGTTAAAAGTCATTGATTTAGAAATAATTTTAGAAGAAGTATTTTTTCCCAAATGAATCATTTTTGAACCAGCATCTTGAATAACATTTTCTTTTGCTACCGCAATTGAAATACATTGCCCTTTACTATTATTTCCTTTTAAAATAACACTTGGATACTTCATATTAATTTTTGAGCCAATATTGCCATCAATTCATTCCATTTGACCGTTTTCATCAACAATGCTACGCTTTGTTACTAAATTTAAAACATTATCACTCCAGTTTTGAACAGTTGTATAACGCATTTTTGCATTTTTTCCCACAAAAATTTCAACAATAGCAGCATGCAAAGAATCACGAGCATAAATTGGTGCTGTACATCCTTCAATATAATGTAATTCTGCATCATCATCAACAATAATTAATGTACGTTCAAACTGGCCACTATTCTGATAATTAATCCGGAAATAAGCTTGCAATGGTTTTTCTAATTTAACTCCTTTTGGAACATAAATAAATGACCCACCTGATCAAACAGCACCATTTAAAGCAGCATATTTATTATCTGTATTTGGTACTAATGTACCAAAATATTTTTTAAATAACTCCGGATGCTCACGTAATGCCGTATCACAATCTAAAAAAATAATTCCTTTTTCTTCAACTTCTTTTAGCATACTGCCATAAACTGGTTCACTATCATATTGAGCCTTAATTCCAGCTAAATATTCACGTTCTGCTTCTGGTAAACCTAACCGGTCAAAAGTTTTTTTAATTTTTTCAGGAACCTCATCTCATTTTGTTGCAATATGTTCTGTTGGTTTAATATAATAAATATATTCATCAAAATCCATAAACTCTAGATTTGGTCCTCAACTTGGGTTTTTTATTTTTAAAAAATTAAAATATGACTGTAGCCGATATTCTCGCATTCAATCTGGTTCATTTTTATGATCTGAAATTTCATTAATAATTGTTTCATTAAGGCCTTTCCCCGTATTATAGTAGGAAATATCTCCATCATTAAAACCATATTTATAACTAGAAATTTCTTTAATTTCTTTTTCTTGCTTTAATTTTGGCATTAAAGAATCCCCCTCCTTTGGCATTAATTATCATTTGCTTTTAATAAATCTAATAATAATGTTTGAAAACCAGTAACACCAATTGTCGCACATTTAATTCGATTAGGTTGTTTTGCAATATTAATAAAAGCAATTAAATCATTTAACTTGTTTTCATCATATGGCTGGTCAAAAACCATCGCTAAATAATTTTCAATAATTGCTAAACCATCCTTAATTGCTTTTCCTTCCAGTTCTTGTGCCATAATATCACTTGATGCTGTTGAAATTGCACAACCAACGCCATCAAACCGAGCACTTATAATTTTATTCCTTTCAATCATTAATTCTAAATAAATATCATCAATACATGATTCAGAAGCTTGATGGATTGAATAAACTGTTGGTTTTTTTGTTAATCCTTTGTATTGTGGTTCTGAATAATGGTCCATAATAATTTGTCGTAAAAACATTGGATCATTTTTATTAAATTCCATTTAAACCAACCTTCCTAAAAAATCTTTTTCATTTGCAAGTGCCGACACTAACAAATCAATATCTTCATAACTATTGTAAATTGAAAAACTAACTCTAATTGTATTTTTCTCTAGAATAACAGTACCAATTAACCGGGCACAATGATCACCACTACGAACAGTAATATTATTCCGACTTCCTAAATGCATTGTAACATCCTGACAGAAAACATTTTTAATGTTAAAAACTAATGTTGGTCCTTTGCTATCAGCATTATAAATTATTGCTTTATCTTTTAATTTTTTATTAAACTGTTGAATTGCATATTGTTTTAACTGATGATTATATTTAATAATTTCTGTTAAAGTAAGACTATTAACAAAATCAATTGCTGCTCCAAAACCAAAAATATCAGCAATATTAGCTGAACCTGCTTCCAGCCGGTCTGGTAATTTTTTTAAACTATAATATAAACTATTACTATCAATTTGAGCATTCATACCGCCACCAACAATTAAAGGTTGTAATTGTAATAATAATTCTTCTTTTCCTCATAAAATCCCAATTCCAGTTGGGCCAAAAATTTTATGTGCTGAAAAAGTAATAAAATCAGCATTTCACTTTTGAACATCAGTTGGCATATGAATAACACCTTGTGCACAATCAATTACAACAATTATTGCTGGATTAATTTTTTTAATCATTGCAACAATTGACGTTGGATCATTTTCATATCCTAAAATATTTGGCACATTAGCAAAAGAAACAATCTTTGTTTTAGCAGTAATAACTGTTGCTAATTGTTTTAAATCAATTTGAAAATTTATTTCTGGTAAAAACTTAACAATTGCTTTTTTTTCTTGTGCCAATCGATATCACGGTAAAATATTTGCGCCATGTTCTTGTTTTGTAATTAGGATTTCATCACCTGTCGTAATCTTTGAACTTAAACCATATGCAATTTGGTTTAATCCATATGTTGCTCCGGGAACAAAAATAATCTCCGAGGTTTTTTTGGCATTAATAAAATGCTGAAGTTTCTGACGAACAAGTTCATATTGAACATTTGTTTTATATCCTAAATCACTATCAGTATTATGCGGATTAGTTCCATAGTTCGTATAGTAATCATTAATAGCATTAATAACAACTTGTGGTTTCAAAGTAGTAGCAGCACTATCAAGATAAATTTGCTCAGAATTATTTTTAAAAAAAGGAAATTGTTTTTTAATTTCTCTATAATCAATCATCGTTATTCTCCAATTTCTTTATCGATTTCATCAATAATATTTTTTTGTAATTCTTCATCCTCAATTGCATCAATTACATTTTTAAAATAACCCATACAAATTAATTTTCGAGCCTGAGTTATTGTCAAGCCTCTTGTTCGTAAATAAAAGATTTGTTCTGGGTCAAGCATCCCAACCGCATTAGCATGGCTTGCTTTAATATCATTTTCATCAATTAACAAAATCGGATCAGAAATTGCTTTTGAAGTTTTATCAAAAACTAGTAATCGTAATTCTTGATGTGCTTCTGATTTACTCATTGTTTTTTCAATATGACTAGTACACTTAACAGTTTGTAATGAATTATCTTTTGCAATTGAGTAAGTTTTAATTTCGCTTTCCGTTGTTGGGGCTAAATGATGAGCATAAATAATTGCATTTTTATGATAATCATGCGTTGATAAACTTGCCAAATAATATTTAATAGCACTACGTTTACCCTGCAAATTGAAGGTAACATTTTCACTAATACTACTATTAACAATATTTAAGTGATAAGTATTAACTTGCGCTTTTTCTAATAAGTTATAAAAAAGATTAGCTATTTGTTCACATTCACGATTTTTGTAAATATTAATAATATTAATTTGACTATTAGCTGGAATATTATAGTTAATTGTTACTTCTGAAGTTAAATTTAAAAAAAACAAAAAAGTTTTATTAACAAGATTAGTAGTAAAATTAATATTAATAACTTCACCAACTTTATTATTCGTAAAGGTTAATTCGGGTGTTGTTGCATCAATAGTAAAATTATCACCAATAAGTTCTCGTTCTTTCATTCAAACTTGCATTTTTACTTCCCTTTTTGTGCAGCGCACCCAATTCCCGCTAAAGGTTTGATACCACTTTGTTTATTTTCTACTGTTAAATCTAATTCTTGTAATAATCATTCGTATCCTTCTTCATTAATTTTTTTAACTAAATTATAATCTCCACTTTTAACAATTTTACCCTTAACAATAACATGAGCATGCGTTGGTTGCACTAAATTAAAAAAGCGATCATAATGTGACACAATAATTGCAGCAAAATTTTTATTTCGCATTTTATTTAATTCAGTACTAACAACATTTAAAGCATCAACATCTAAGCCTGAATCAATTTCATCAATTAAACCTAAAGATGGTTTTAATAAATTTAATTGTAAAATCTCATTTTTTTTCTTTTCGCCCCCCGAAAAACCAGTATTTAAATAACGGCGAATCATACTATCATCAATTTTTAAGTTCTTAATATTGCGATTAATATCCTGATATAATTCTGGTAATTTGATTGGCGAATCACGGTGAGCGTTAATAATTGCTTTTAAAAAATCTAAATTTAAAACTCCAGAAATTTCAACTGGTGATTGCATTGCAAAAAAAATTCCCATTTTACTTCGTTCATCAACTGTTTTGTCTAAAATACTTTCACCATCAATTAAAATATCCCCACTTTCAACGGTATAACTAGGATGTCCCATAATTGTTGATAATAAAGTTGATTTTCCATTTCCATTAGGTCCCATTAAAGCATGAATTTCATTAATATTAACAGTTAAATTTAAACCATTTAAAATAATGTCATTATCGGCAGAAACAAATAGATCTTTAATTTCAATTTTTTTCACTTTGACCCCTCCTTTGAAATATGTATTATACTAATCCAGAAGTAAAATTATCTTTATTTTTTAATAATAAAGTCTACTTTTATTGTACAATAAAAGTAGACTTTATTATATTTTTTTAATAGAATGTAGTTAGTATTTTTTATCAAAAAGTACAAAAATAAAAGTCAAAAGGAAGGATGAACTAAAATGAAAAAACTTTTATCATCACTGAGCAGTATGATATTAGTGGGTGCAACCGCATTTGGAACGGCGGCTTGTAGTACTAAAGAAAAAAATAATCAACATAAAGATGAAAATGGTGACAGCATCTGAGCATGAATTCCAGGAATTTTTGGTGGGAAAAAAATCACTTCTCCTGACATTTGAAGTGTCTTAGAAAATCCATTTGTAAATGCCGGAAATGGAAAATGAACAAATGATCCAACCCAATGAGATGGCGCAACAAGAATTAAGATGTCAGTTCAATTAATGCAAATTTTAAGCGTTGCAATTTTAGCGAACCCTGATAAATTTTTTGTAACAGATAAAACTACAATTGGTGATATTGCCGATTATAAAAATTTAAAAGACATTTTAAAAAAACAATGACAATTATTAGTCACAAACACAGATAATACTGTTGAGAAAAAGAAACAAAGTTTTAAAGATAGTGATAAAAAAAATTGAGAAAAAAAATATCATGATTTTTTAGATGCAAACTATAAAGATATCAGTGGTGCAAGTGGCAGCAAAAAATATGAAATTGAAGAACAAAATTATAAAGCTGCTATTATGACAACTGGTGCTGATGGTGGAATTAGTGCATCACAAATGTTAACTAATGTTTTATTAAATAATAATATGCGTGTGTATAGACAAAATAATACTGAAAGTGCAGTTAAGATTTTAGAAAATTTTGCTAGTTTCCTTAAAAACGGAAATAAAGCAGAAGATTGAAATATTAACAATCAAAATTTACGTACTCAATTAGCACTAGCTTTTAGTTGAGATCAAAACAATAAACAATTTATTGATAATTTATCAAGCTTAACAATTGAGGAAATTAATACTCGTATTACGACAATCGCAACAGATTTAAAAACTTTTAATTATGACATTAATAAATATATGAGTAATAATCATCCACCAGTTGCAACACCTATTTTTGAAAATTCATCTAAGACATCAGTTGGTACACCTCAATTAAGTGAAACATATGATGTTGGGCAACTATCATTATTTCAAAAATATATGATTGAAAAATGATTCCAAAATGAAAAACCTTTAGCAATTTCAACAATAACTTATGCCTTTAAATCAGGAGCAACACCAACTGATACTGGTTTCACAGCAGATAGTTTTGATGAAACAACAAAGACACAAATTAAGAAAGATTTAGGAACTTTAGCCTCAGCTAAAAATTGAGAAGAATTTACTACTAACAGTGAAGGCACAGTTACTCCATCAACAGATTTATTAACTTTAAGTACACAAGCTGATTCTGTTAAATCAAATATTTTAAAATCAAGTGTTTATAATAGCATTAATGCACCTGGTGAAGCTGCACCTACTGATATAAATGATGTCGTAAATAAAATTAGTCGTAAAAATCCAACCGATCCAATTAGTGCTAACTGAAAAATTGGTACTACTAATGATATTGTTATTAGTTTCTTTGATACAAATGGTTTAAATTTAGTCCATATTGATGGCCACGAATATTTACAGGATGCTGACCCATCATCATACAATAGTTATGATACTAATTGACAATTTAAAAGTTTAAATTATTCAAGTAATTTTTATAGTTCATTGGAAGATAAATCAGAGATCATGACAGTTGACAAATCAAAACAAAAGATGAATACACAATTTAGTAATGCTCAATACTTATGATATTTAGTAAATCGTAGTTTAGTAAATAGTAGTAATAACAGTAAACTAAAATTTAATGTTTTAAATGAAGTTAAAAAATATGCTACATTAAGTTCAAGTTCTGGCTCAGCTGATGATAAAACATGATGATTCTGAATTTATGACTTTTTCAGTAATTTTAATAATAAAATCTTAACAAATGGTGCCGGACCTCAAGAATGATTAAAAAACTTTCTTACTTTTAAAGATTCAGAAGGACACGCCACAAATCATGATTGATTTATTTCAATTATTAATGCAATGTCAACTAATTTAGCAGGAGGCGCTGTCCAACGTTTATACAGTAGTTTTGAAACAGAAAATAAAACAATTGAAAAGTATAAAATGGGAGGGCCAGCGGCTAAAATTGACCCAAAAACTATTGTTGAAAAAATTAGTACCGCAAAAATATGGCATGAAGAAATTGGTCTAAATTACGCAGGATCAATTATTTCAATAAAAACTCCATTCTGAGTACATCAATTTCCTCCTGTAACAACAAATCCAACAAAATATTATTATAAATCAGGAGGTAAATGATAATGAAAAAAATACTAAGTATTTTAGGGGCAATGTCTATTCTTTCTTCAACTGGCACAAGTCTTTATGCCTGTGCAAAAAAAGATTTTGAAAGATTTACTGATCCTGCTATTGCTGATGAAGTTAAACGTTGAATTATTGCTCAAATTAATTCAGAAAATGAATCAAATGTTGTCAAATATTCATTTAATGACATTTTCACTAAAGCAGCACTAAAAGAAATGGCTACAAGATTATTGGATACTAATATTTCAAAGTTTTTCTATGCATCAGAAGAAGCAACAAGAGCACGATATACTGGAGTAACAATTGATGTTAACCAACCTGATTCATTATTAATAAAACAATTTATTAATTTTGTTGAGCAAGTTGCACTTGATAATTTAAGTACAAAATATTCTACTGGAATTTCTAATTCAACACCATTAGAAACAACAATTGCAGGACAAGGATATGCACCTGATTATCAATCAGAAGGTTGGTATGTTGGTGGTACTCAATCATATTTCTGAAAAGGAACAGGTAAACCAAATTATATGCAATCAAGAAAAGAGCAAGGAGAATCTAATTTCGAAATTAAAAGTAAAAGTGCTGGAGCTAATTATACGGACTTTAATGCAATGTCAGAAGATGATAAAAAAGCTGCATTAAAAACTCGCTTTAAAGATTATTATACGCATGTTGAAGTACCAGCAGTGATTGATAAAATTATTACTGCAACATACTTACATCAAAATGAGATTAAGCGCTATGGTAGTGGCGATAATAGTTCAATTTATTTAAATCGAAATAGTGCACTATTTAATGCCCTTCAATCATGAGATACAATTAGTGGAGCACGATGAAAATCATATATTAAAATGGTTTGAGAATTAAAACTAGATAAGGAAGGATTAGACAAATTATTTGCGGATAAAGGACCATTAGCAAATGTTGAA
The DNA here is from genome assembly GCF_000236085.2 of Spiroplasma melliferum KC3. Lineage (NCBI taxonomy): Bacteria > Bacillati > Mycoplasmatota > Mollicutes > Entomoplasmatales > Spiroplasmataceae > Spiroplasma > Spiroplasma melliferum. Next base: position 381,387 of record NZ_AGBZ02000001.1, read on the forward strand.
AAATTAAATTCTGATTTAACTAATAATCAAGACATTTTAATGAAAATACTTAAAGAGATGTTTAATGCGAAAAAAGATAATATCTTTAATAATATGATTAAAGACGGAATTGACCCAATCTTTGGAATTAGTGGTTTTAAAGGATTTGTTGGAATTGATAAAAATAAAAACCCAAATGATATTTTTACAACTTTAAACAATGCTGATGCATATAAACAAAAAGTTATTGACACAGCAACACCAGGTATTATAAAATCAGGTGAAGGAACAGACCCTTCAAGTTATCAATTCTTAGACACCAATAAAAGATATGGGTCAGTTGTCTTAACATTACCAATTTATGCCGTTGATTTAATGAAAAATATGAACATTAATTATAAAAATGATAATAAAAATAATAAAGAATTATCATTAACTTGATATGGGTCAGGAGGAACACCAACTGATTTAGATCAAGCCTGATTAGCACAGCAAGGTGGAATTAAGCGTTCATTATCATGATTATATAATAAAAAAGGTTATTTAGGAACATACGATGAAAATGGTCAACCTCTTTATAATGACAATGGAACACCAGTTGATATTACAAAAAACATTAAAGGTCAAATCCTAAAATGAATTGAATATACTTTTGCACAACAACAAAATTTACAAACAGCAGCAAAAACAAGATTATATTCTTTAGCCTTTGCTAATAATCCAGAAAATGTTTATTCACAAACTTTATATGATGCAATTGGATCATATATTATTAAAGAAGATTAAAAATCTTCTTTTTTTATCTTAAAAATGGTTTAATTAATAAACCATAGTAGTTATTTGTTATAATTAATTACATAAGGAGCTGAAATTAATATGAACGAAAACAATTGCATTTTTTGTAAAATTATTGCACAGAATATACCAAGTAAAAAAATTTATGAAAATAACTTAGTTTATGCTTTTTTAGATGCCTTCCCTAACAGTGATGGTCATACCTTGGTTATTCCAAAAAAACATTTTGAATATTATAGTGTTACTGATGATGAATATTTAGCAGAAGTTGCTAAAGTTGGAAAAATAATTGCACAAAAAATGTATCAAACATTAAGCCCTGTCGGAATTAATTATGTTAGCAATGAAAAAAGTGAAGCTTTTCAAAAAGTTTTTCATTATCATCTTCATATTATTCCAAAATATCAAAAAGATGAAGGCTATAACTTTAAGATTAATGTTGATAAAGAAAAATTACGTGATTTAGCAGAAATTCAACAAATATTAACCTTAAAATAAAAAAAGTATTTATAAACAAAATACTTTTTTTATTTTCTACTATCTAAAAAGTCATAAATCGCTTGATAATTTGGTTCATTTCCAACTGGATTAACAATCTCAAGATATTCTACAATATTATCTTGGTTTAAAATAAGAACTGCACGTGGCAAAATTTGCAAAGCAGTAAAAACTAATCCTGTCTTTGTACCAAAATCACGATAATTATAATCTGACACTAAAAAATGTGCTTCATCTCTAAAAGATTCACAACATCTTTCTTGTGCAAATGGTAAATCACGTGAAACTGTAATTAATCGTGCATTAGGATAATCTTTCATATTTTTGTTAAATTTAACAGTTTGCGTATAACAAACACTTGTATCAATGCTTGGAATTACTGATATAACTTTATATTGTGTTTTAATATCACTAAGATGAAAATCAGTCATATCAGCATTAGTTCCTTTAAAATCTAATTTATCGCCAACTTTAATAATATCTTGGGGCAAATGCGAAAATACATCCCCATTTAATTTAAATGCTCCCATTTTTATGGCCTCCTCTTTTTTCATTTTTTCTTCATTATCAATGAGATGAGCTCCATCTCCGTTAATAATCATACTATTATTTTTAGTTACAGTAAATTCTGCTTCAATAATATTTTGTTCAAAATAATCATTATTTTGATAAACATCACTTAGTTTAATCACACGTTGGTTTGTAGAACCAATTAATCGTCGTTTTTTATCTAATTTTTCAATAATAAATGGTCCATCAATTAAAATATCAATTTTAGATAAAATTGCTGGATGCTTTTCTTGCAATAGTTCATATAAAAAACCAGAAAAAACAATTACTGTTAAATTATTTGCTTGACATAAAGTGACTAGTTCTAATAGTGCTCGTGGCTGAATAAATGGTTCTCCCCCTAAAATAGTAATCCCTTCAATTTGAAACCGCTCTTTGGCATCTCTAATTGCCTGAAAAAGGGCATTCACTTCCATTACATTCCGATTAATGAGGGGAATCATTTCCTGATTACTACATCCTTTGCAATTAATAATACATCCTTGCATTCATAATGCGAATCGTTTGCCAGGTCCTTCAATGGTTGTAAAAGAAACAAACCGATTAAAATTAATTAAATTACTCATTTTTTATTTAAAACAATATTCAATTTGATGACCATTTACTTGCGCCAATATTGTTTCTCCAGCTTTAAATTTAGTTTGATTTGCGAAAATAAAAGAACTCAATCCATCAACAACATGCTTTTCAATACTATTTAATAAATCACGACCGCCTTTTTTATCATCAGCATCCTGAATAATAATTGGTAAAATTTGTGGTAAATCAATAAATTCTAATTTAATCTTATATTTTTCTCAAACAGCTGTTTGAATTGGCTGTAATTTTTGCATAATTAATTTTGCTTTGAAATTAATATCCTTAATAAAATTAAATGGAATAATATTGTTTCCAATTCGCCCTAATAATTCTGGTCGTTTTAATTCAGTTCGAAAATGATCCGATACTTTTTGAATAAATTGCTTTTCAACTTCTAAAAATGATAAATTATCATCAACTTCACTTGCACCAATATTTGAAGTAAAAATAATAAACGAATCAGAAAAAGCAACAGTTTGACCTTTGTTGTCAGTTAAACGACCATCTTCTAAAATTTGTAAAAATTTATCTAAAATTCGTGGATGAGCTTTTTCAATTTCATCAAATAAGAGAACACTAAACGGTTTTTCTTTAATTGCATTTGTTAATTGTCCACCTTCTTCATATCCAACATAGCCTGGCGGTGCACCAATTAATTTTTGATCGCTTGCTTCTTGGTTATATTCTGACATATCAAACCGAATACAATTTTTTTCATCACCAAATAAAAATTTGGCCAATGCTTTTGCTAATTCGGTTTTTCCTACTCCAGTTGGCCCAACAAAAAACAACGTACCTTTTGGCTTTGTTCGCTTTGATGAATATTGCACACCTGATAATCCAGTAAAAGCTTTATAAACAACATTTTTTACTTTTTCAATGGCATGATCTTGACCAATAACTCGTTTTTTTAATTCTTTTTCAATAGTTGCTAATTTTTCATAATTCATTTCTTCTCATGGTGAAACTTTATCCCCATATTGATAAGAATTTAGTAACTTTTCAAATGGTAACCGTTCTGAAATATTATTTGAAAATTTAATTAATTGATAAACTTCTTTCAAAGTTCATCCTTCCATCGTATCATAAATATCTTGTAATTTTAAAATATCAGTATTTAAATCTTCGGTAATTTTAAAAAAATTCTTATTAGTTAAAATAAACTTTTCTCGTTCTTCACGATTTGGTTTTGTTAAAGTAATTGTTATTACATCTGGATTATGCAAATAAAATGATGTTGGCAATTTTCCAACACTATTAGTAATAAAAATAATAGCTGTATCAAAATCAATTATTTCTGATTGATCAAATTTTTTATCGCGAAAAGCTTTACTTAATGAAATTAAATTAACACGTTCTTCTTCGCTCAAAGTTTGTTCATTAGAAAATAAATAATCAGAAAAATCAGCAATAAAAGCAACTTTTTTAGAACTTGCAACTAACATATTACGACGAACAATAGCAAAAAATTCTGCTAAGGTTGGAAACTGCCCCGTTGGACCACTTTTTTGTTCATTTGCATTTTTAATTACTTCTTGGCCAAAATCATATGCTTCCCCTTCTTTACTTTTCTGTTGTGTTTCTGTCGTTAATGTTAAATTTTTCAGATTTCCTCCGCTTAAACCATCAATCCGGTCTCACATAAAAATATCATTAAAACCCTTTTCTCTTAATAACCCAAATAATCGGTCTTTTAAACCAACATAGCAATTATTTGCTTGATAAATATCATTAACATTCCCTTCAAGAATAACACATCGTTTAATTCCAATTTGGTTTTTTAACTTATCTAAATTACTTTTTACACTCATTTATAGCCACCTCTAACTATTTCTTTAATTATAATGTTTTTTAACCTAAAAATGTTAATTATTTCTTTTTTGATTTACTATCAATTTGAGCCTTTGCCTGATTCATAATTTTATCAGGATTTAAATAAGATTTTTTCATTTCTTTTGATAAAGAAACATCATACATTGATAAATCATTAATAAACGGTTGTTCATCAGTATCATGCGCATGACCTTCATAACCTTCAAATTTATATGTAAATCGCCCATCTAAATATACTTTAAAAATTGCTTCTTCTCCTGTTACTTTCTTTGCATAAACAATAACTAAACTATCTTCATTTTCTTTCGTAATACGAATATCATTACTATCAACAATAAAACCACGTTTTTGAATCGCTTGTAAAATTGATGTAATAGCATGTTTCCGCGCTGATTCATCTAATTGTTTATTAATAATTTTATTTTGTAATGCTAAAGCTTTTTCATTTAAAACAGTGATATCAGTTGTCGAAATTTGATCAAATTCTTCTAATGCTGGAGTTAATTCTGTATTAACAAATTTATCATCACTAATTTGTTTTTTAAAACTACTAAGATATTGTTTTTTCAAAAAATCAGGTGAAGTATGATAATTTTTAACTTCTGTTTGAACAAGTTCAGAAATAGTCTCTGGTTTTAAATTACTGAAGTGATTCTTATTTGTTTTAAAAAAATTCATAATAAAAGCTTTTGATTCATTATCATCAAACATTGCTATTAATTCATGTTCTAATTGTTGATAATTTAAATTAATCCGGTTTTTTAAATTAACTAACCGTTGTTTTGTTTCATCTTCAATTACTTTTATTTTCAAGACTTCAATTTTTTGTTGAATTTCTGCTAAACGAAGGCTTTTTTGTTCTAAGAAAAAATTAACCCTCTTTGCTAATTCTAATTCAACATGTTCAACTTTAGTAAATTCTTTCACCAACGGATTATTTTCTAAATCAACTAAAATTTGATCTAACTCAACTAAATATTGTTCAATTTGTTGACAATTTAATCCACTAGCATCAATTCCTTGTAATTGTTGTAGTAATAATTTTAAATTATTTTTAACAAAATTAATATTTAAATTTAATCGCTCAATCTTTTTTTGGTAATTATACATTACTTGTTCAACACTCATACTCATTATATTAACACCTCTTCTAATTCAAGTTTTAATTTTTTTAAAGCATCGCGATTTTTATTATCATTGTGTTCATTTCGTGCTTTTTCACAATATAAATATAATGTTAATTCTTGATAAAGTTGCATAATTTGTTTATATTTATTTTTATCAAAAACATCTTTTAAAACAAATAATTTTTCGTTAATATGTTGTATAAATTGATGTTTTGTTTTTAAAAGCGGAGTAATTTTTTCTTCCATTAAATTTATTAAATATAATGCTGCCTTATCAAAAGAACATAAATTAAGATATTCTTGAAATTTGCTTTCGGAATTAAACATATTTTTAAATTTAATTGCCTTATATTTTATTTCTAATTGTGATAAAGAATAAAGTAATTGGATTATTAATTCATTACTATTGTTAATATTTTTGCAACGTTCTATAATAACCTCAACTTTATCTCATATTTCTTGCCAATGTCGTTGTAAACCACTTGTTTCTCGCTTTTTCATTTCTTTACAATATTTAATATATTCTTCAGCATAACTATACAAATTAATTAATAAAGTGTTACTTTTCCCCAATGTTGCTGTTGTTACTGCTTCAAATAATTCACGGTGTAAATCATTATTATTAATTGCAAAAAGAAATTTATCTAAAATTGCAAACAGATTTTGATTTCAAATTTTTTCAATAATTGATGAGTTTGCAATATTAGTCAATGTTAATAATTGGTTTAAAGAAACATCATTTTTGTCATAAAGTTCTTGTAACATATTTAAAACTTCTTTATTTGATAATAAATTATTATTAGTTAATACTTGATAAGCTTTGATAATATTTTTTTGCAATTTTGCTTGTTGTTTCATTAACATAATTAAAGTTTTATGCATTTTATTAAAATAATTTGGTTTTAAGTTTAAATTACTTAAAATTTGTTCAGATTGATATAAAACATTAACTTTATTATGAAAATCACTTATGGACATACTTTTTAATATATTATCAAAAGCTTCTTCACTATTATTTAAAATATCAATTAAATAGCAATAAATAAAAAGATTTTCAATTTGGTTATTATGAATTATTTCATAAATATTTGCTTGTTCATTATTTATTAAACTTTTTAATCCATCTAAAATTTTTTTAAATAACATCTGACTATATTTCGGAAGAAATTTTTGTGCTGTTATAATATTACGATTTAGCATAATAAGTTCTGTTGGCTGTAATACATAAAGCTCCGTGTCATTTTTATCATTAATGAATAAAGCTAAAAAATTATCATTAATTGATAAAACCTCACTAGTTAAATAAAAAATTGGCATTGGACCATTTAAATTAGGCATTGTAGTTGCCTGATCAGCATTAACAAAAATAATACAACTAATATTATTATCATAATAATATTTATTAGCTAAGACTGCCTTTGGTTTAACACTTGCTGCATTAATAATTACAATTTTTGGATTTACTAGCGTAGAAGTAATATAACGCGGATCTTGCTGATAATCACTTTCTAATATATTTGTTGCTACTTTTTGAAGATTTAAATTAAAATTATCTGTTAAAGTTTTGGTCATCTCAGTTAAAAAATAATCAACAATTTTTGTTTTTAAATTAACATTGTCTTCAATAATTTGTTGCAATTGTTGGTCATTACCAATTTGAATTTTAATATCTTTAAAAGTAGTTAAGGATAGTATAACTTCTTTTTCTTCATAAACATCAATTAATAAATTGTTAATTTGATTACTATTATAGTAGATTTCTTGTTTTTTAGTGCGAATTGAAGTAAATGTTGTATCATCATTAAAAATATTATTTTTATTAATATTTAGCTTATACTTTTCTAACAAATGAAATAAATCTTCACCAGTAATAATTGGCTCTTGTTCTGGGATAATAATTAAATCGTTGTTATTTTTTTCTAATAAAGATAATTGTTCGTTATTTATGTATTTTTCACCCGAAAAAATATTAAAATCAAAATTAATAACTGCTTCACGATTACTATTTTTACTTAATAAGTAACCCTGTTCTAATGCCATTAAAACTTCTTTTGAAATGTAAAAAATGCCAATTGGCCGATCAATTCAATCTTGTTCAGCAGAACTATTTGCTAAATAATTTAATGATGTTTGCTTATTAATTTCAATAATATTTTCTTTTTCAATTAAGTCCTTTAAACATTCTGCATAAATTTTAAAATTAAAAATTTGTAATTCATTATGTAAAATATCAGCTAATGATTTTTCTTTATTAGGGTAATTAGTAATAGCATTTAAAATTACATATTGAAAAAAAGCTAGTTTTTTTGGCGTTTGATAACTAACTATTGCTTTTAATTTTTTCCAGTTTTTATAAACTTTTACCATTCCTAATTTCATGTTTTTACCTCTAATTCTTATTATAATAAATCTTTTGCTCTCCAAACAAGACCATAACTGTCAATAATTCGTAAAATTTCATAATATGCTTTGATTGTTTTTGTAATATTTGGGTTAGCAATTGTTGGAATTTCAACATCAATATTAGTAAAAAAACTAACTGCGCCAATAATAATTAACATATTTTTTGCTCTTGAAAATGCAACATTTAATCGTTCATATTTTTTAATAAATTCTTTATTAGCACTTAATTGCTTATGCGGATTTCGGACTGTATTAACAATAACAATTTCTGTTTCTCGCCCTTGATAATCATCAACTGTTGAAACTTCTACTTTAATATTTTTAAATTTTAAACTATTAATCGCTTTTCGTAATTTTTTGACATGGAGACTATAAAAACTAATAACTGCAACTTTAGGCTGTTTTTTTAATTTAACAGTTAAATTATTATATCCTGCTTCAATTAATTCCAATGCTTTTATTGTTAAGTCAATTTCTAATCAATTAAAAAGACTCGTACTGCCACTTTCACCTTGTTCATAAACAAAATTCATATTAGTTTTATCTTTTGATGAATCAATTCAATAAATTGCTTTATTACTATCAAAAATTTTTAATCCCTCTTTATTTTCAACAGTAATATAATGTTGTTTTTCATTATTTTGATTAGTCTTATCACCTAATTGTAGTTGATTTTCATAAAAAACATTTACAATTCGCATAATATCTTCATGACTACGATATTGATTAACTAAAATTTCTTTTACTGAATCATCACATTTTGAGATAATTTTTTTAAATAATGAATTAGTTACTAATTCTAAAAAATTATGGTAACTATAATTTTCCTCATAAATTTCATTAATTAATGCAACATCTTCTTCTTGATATGGCATAATTGGTGGCAATTGCCGATAATCACCAACTAAAATAACAGTTTTACCATATACTAATGGCATAAAAATTTCCATTGGTGTCAACTTACTTACCTCATCAATAACGACAACATCAAAAGCAAATTTTTTAATATCAATATCAGAAATATTATAATCTCGTAAAATTTTATTTTTACTTTGTGCATATGATTGATTTGAAGTTGCAGTCATTGCAACAACATTAACACTATCTTGTAAAAATTGATTAGCATAACTAATTGTATCTCGTTCCATAGCCGACGTGAAATGATTAGTTTCAATATTCTCTTGTGTTAAAAAATCTGATATTTTATAATTTTTATTTAAAAAGGTAATCATATTATTTACAAAATTAAACTTTGTTGCTTTTTCTTGAAGCATAAAATTAAGGTTGTGTTCAATTTTATTAATTTCTTTATCAATTTCATTAATTGTTCCACTAATATCTTTTACTACTAAATTTAAATTAAAAATTGTATTAATACTATTAACAATATTTTCAACTTCAACTTTTAAAGCATTAATTTTATAATTTAATGTTCCCGTTTCAATTTCTAAATAAGAAATTTCTTGTTCATATTTATTTTCATTAATTTCACTAATTTTGTTTTGAACAATAGCACTTTGTTCTTCATATTGCTGTAATAATTGCTCAAGATCATTTTTAAATGCTTCTTGTTCTTTTTGAAAAACAATGTTTTCTTGCTTCAATGTAAATTGATTCTTTAATTCTAAAATTTCACTTTGAACAACAGTTAACCTTTCCATTCAATCATCATCGCGTAATTCTTGACTAACTTGTTTTAACTCTGCTAATTCTATCTCTTTATCCTTTAGTGCCTTATTATCAGTAGTAATTGTTAATAGCTTTTTGTATGTTTCTATTAATGAATATGACTCATCAATTTGAAATCCAAATTTCGCTTGCAATAATTTTCCAAAATGTTTGTTAAATAGTTGTACAAGATCAGGTGTTGAAGTGACAATTCCATCTCAATTAATATTACCTAAGAAATCTAATAGATTGCGAATATTATTAATATTAATTGTTAATTTTCGATTATCAGTTTGATATTGTAATTTTTGATTAATGATTATTTCTCGCTCAGCAACTAATGTATTTAACTTTTGAGTATAATGATTGTAATCATTAATTTCTTTTTCTAACATTTTCGCATTTGCTTTTAATTTTTGTAATTCATATTTTTGATTTTCATAATCATTTCCAATTCCAGTTCATTTTGTTAAATATTGCCGTAATAAATGAGCATAAATAAAACGATAATTATTAAAAATTAATTTATCCGGATTAAAATCATTAAAACGATTTTTTTTACGAACTTCTTCTCCTGTTAAGCGTAAAGGAACCAACAAAGGTGTTTTAGCTAGTCTTGTTAAAACATTGTCAATTGCAACATGATTTTGTGAAGAAATTAAAACTTTTTTTCCTAATTTAGCATATTGATAAACTAATTCCGCAATAAATTCGGTTTTCCCTGTCCCTGGTGGTCCTTGCAATAGAAAAATATCTTGTGAGTTTAAAGCTTTTGCTATTGCTTTTTGTTGATTTCCATTTAAATTATTTGAAGCAAAAGTTAATTGTTTTTCCGTAATTAAGTTAGATTGTGTCTTTAACTTAATATCTTCAATATTGAAGATATAATTAATTAAGTAGGGATTTGCAACATCATTTTTACTAATCTTATCTAAAATAACATTACTACGTCGAAGTAAAGTTGAGTCTCCTTTGCCAATATAAGTTAAATAACCATAAGGAGGTATTATTTTATTTAATTCATTAAATGATATTTCATCCTCATTTTTTATTTCATAAAAACAATTAACAATTTGATACTGTTCTAATTGATTAATAGTTACTTTAATCGTTTCATGGTCAATGTCACTTTCTTGCTTAATATCATTTTCAAGCATATATATTTTGATTAGCTCTTTTTTAAAATCATAGTTATCTTTCTGTTGCATTTTTGTTTCAGGAATATTAACCGCTAAATCATAAATATCTGCTCCATCTTGAACATAATTTTCACTAAAATTAAAAGAAAATAGCGTTAATGGCACATCTTTTTGATATGTACGATTAATTTGTAAATTAGCGAGACTTAAATTATTTAATTTTTTTAAGATTGAATATTTATTTAAATTATCTAATAATAGTTCTAATTCTACAATAATTATTTCTTCAAATAAATTACCAATTGTTAAATTCTTATTAGTAAAATTTTTCTTATCAACATATCAAAAATTATGAGCTAAAAATCTTGTGTCATGCATCTTTTCCCCGATTGGAACTGTTTTTGGAATTTTAATATATTCTGTTAATTTCCGTTTTAAATATAAACAAGAATTATTACGCTTGTATTCTAAGTTTTGTTCTTGAAAGCGTAAGTATTGTAACCACCGTTCTTTTTCTTCAGCAAAAGATGAAGTTAAAAATTTCATATTTGCCATAACATTTGAATCAAAAATAGTTCGTAATTTTGCTTCATCAAGACGAAAATTATCAGCAACTTCAAGCACTACTCCTGTTGCTAATGTTTCAAATTCTTGCTTTTCCTTTTCCATTGCTGTTAAAAAAATATTTTTAACATTAACAATGCCAATTTCTGGGTCAATATCGCCTAGTATTGTTAATGATAAGTTTGAATCTAACATTTGATCCAGTAAAGTAATTGATTTAAAACGAATTAAAATATCATAAAGTTTTTTCTCTGACCCTTTTTTATCTTTCTTAATTTTTGCCTGATCATTAATTAAAGAAACAAAAAAATCAGAAATACAAATATTATGCTTTAAAAAAGTGTCTAATCCTTGAACTGTTGTAATATCTTTTAACCGAAGGTTTTTAACATCATCATCAGTAAATTTACTTTTTGGATTTGTTAAAAAATACAAATTTAATAATAAATTTTTATTATTAAATTTATCGCCCTGAATTGTAAATTCCATCAATGTCATTTGTTCACCCTCTTATCTACATAATAATTATACTAAACTTATATTAGATAACAAATTAAACCTACCAAATTAAAAAAAAGTACATTGCAAAGCAAAATGTACTTTTTTTGAAATCTATCTTTTTGAATATTGCGGTGCTCTTCTAGCCCCATGTAACCCATATTTTTTACGTTCTTTAATACGAGCATCACGAGTTAGCATGCCAGCATGTCTCAATAAAGTTTTATAATCTTGTGACGCTTCGACTAGGGCTCTTGCAATTCCTAATCTTGTTGCGCCAGCTTGTCCGGTAAAACCACCACCAGACACTTTAACACGAATATCAAATTCTGATTTTGAACCAGTAATCTCTAAAGGTTGTTCCAAATCTTGCACTAATGTTGCGTATGGGAAAAACTCTAATGCTGGTTTCCCATTAACAACAACATTTCCTTTACCAGGAGTCAATACAACTTGGGCAATAGAAGATTTTCTTCTTCCTGTACCGCGATATATAACTTCTTGTTTTTTTGCCATATTTTCTCCTTTTATTTATTAGTTAATTCTAATTTAATTGGTTGTTGTGCTTCATGTGGATGTTCATTACCAGCATAAACAAATAAATTACGGAATAATTTACTTCCTAATTTATTTTTTGGTAACATTCCTTTAATTGCGTGTTCAACTGGATAAATTGGTTTTTTTACTAACATATCCTTTGCTGTTGTTCTTTTTAATCCCCCTGGATGTTGTGAATGATGATAATACATTTTACCCTTTAATTTATTTCCTGACAAATTAATTTTATCTGCATTAAGAATAATAACATTATCACCACAATCAACATGTGGAGTATAAGATGGTTTATTTTTTCCTCTTAAGATCATTGCAACTTTACTTGCTAAACGTCCTAAAACTAGACCTTGAGCATCAATCACATATCATTTTTTTTCAACTTTAGTTGAATTTAAGATAGTTGTTTGTCTCATGTCACTGCCTCCTCACATCATTCCGTACCAGGGTCTAATGTATAAAGCAATAATATTATAACTAAAAATAATAGGATAATCAATATTTTAATTTGATATTTCCAAATTTAATTACTCTTGTAATTTTCAAGTTGAGTAAATTGGGAAATCATTTAATAAGGTTTTTACTTCTTTTTGATATTTAACAATATTATTTTCAGTTGGCTCTTTTAAAACATTATAAATTATTTCTCCGATGTGTTTAAATTCTTTGTTTCCAAAACCACGTGTTGTCATAGCTGCTGTTCCTAATCGAATTCCGCTAGTAACCATTGATGATTCTTTATCAAATGGAATCATATTCTTGTTACAAATAATACCAATTTTTTGCAAAATCTCTTCCGCCATTTGCCCCGAAATCCCTAAACTACTTTTAACATCAACCATTAATAAATGGTTATCTGTGCCATCAGCTACTAAACGCAGATTATTTGCTTTTAATGTTGCTGCTAATGCTTTCGCATTATTAATAATTTCTGCTTGATATGCTTTAAAATCTGGTTGCAAAGCCTCTAAAAAACATTGTGCCTTTGCAGCAATAACATGCTCTAATGGTCCCCCTTGATTGCCTGGAAAAACAGCACTATTAATTTTTTTTGCTCATTTTTGCTTTGATAAAATTAAGCCCCCACGAGGTCCACGCAATGTTTTATGTGTTGTTGAAGTAACAACATCTGCATAGGGGATTGGAGACTGATGTAAACCAGCCGCAATTAATCCTGCAATATGGGCCATATCTACCATTAATAAAGCTCCAACTTTATCAGCAATTGCGCGGAACTTTTTAAAATCAATCTCACGTGAATAAGCACTAGCCCCAGCAACAATTAATTTTGGTTTTACTTCAATTGCAATTTTTTCAATTGCATCATAATCTAACATTTCGGTTGTAGGATCAACTTGATAACTATGAAAATCATATAATCGACCAGAAAAATTAACATTATGACCATGAGTTAAGTGACCACCTGCTGCTAAATCCATTGCTAAAATGGTATCACGTGGTTGTAGCAAAGCATAATAAGCAGCAGCATTTGCTTGGCTACCCGAATGTGGTTGAACATTAGCATGTTCAGCTTGGAATAACTCCTTTACCTTATCAATTGCTAATTGTTCAACTTGATCAACATATTCACATCCTCCATAATATCGGTGAAACGGATACCCTTCAGCATATTTATTAGTCAAAATTGAGCCTGTAATAGCTAAAATTGCCTCACTAACATAATTTTCTGACGCAATTAACTCAACATGATCTTGCTGTCGTTTTAATTCCAAATCAATTAATTTTTTAATTTGTGAATTTACTTTCATTATTTTCATCTCCATTCTATAATTTCTAATATCATTATATAGAGATAAATAAAAAATAACTTGAATAAAAGTTATTTTTTCAGGATTTTAATATTGTAAATTTGCATTAGTATCTTTATGAATTAATGGGGAAACAGCTCGATATGTAATATAAATAATTGCTGAATTAAATAAGACTTTAATTGGTGCCATTGCTAACCGCGTAATCATAGTTACTCCATAACCATCTGTTCCAACATTTTTATTTTGTGAAACCGTTAAAAAGGCGATATCACCCCAGGCGGATATCAAGGTGGTGACTCAATATTCATTAACAACGGCAAGCATAATAATAGCAACTAAATCTCAATAACGTTTTTTTGTTTTATCAAAATGGCGATAAACAAACATAATAATTCATATAATAATAATGGTTCCGCCAGTACCAAAACCAATAATGTAAATTAAAACAATTTTGCTAACTTCCAATCCAGCAAATAATGTAATGGTTTCTAATGGTGAATATCATGTCATTACTCCGGCAAAAGTTCCAAAAATTAAAATAAAAATATTTGTTAACATAAATAAAACTCATTTATGCTTACCAACGGCACGATTAATTGAAGATGCACAACCCGATAAAAATCCATATGAAGCAATCACAATAATATATGCAACATGAAGATAAGAAGGAACAAATAACATTACAATTAAATCAGTAACAACACCTGATAAAAGTCCTACAATTGGTCCAAAAATAAAGCCACTAATTTTAACCATTAAACCTTCAAAAGCAATCCTAACAGGAGGAAAGACTGTAATTGGTACTGTTATTGAAATAATAATAGTAACTGTTGCAGAAACTGCTGACAACATTGTAATATAAGCAATATTTTTTGTTGTAAAACGAATACCATGATAACGTTTAGGATTAATTAAATAATATAAACCATTATAAATACAATAAATAATAAAAAGAGCGCCAATAACACCACTAGCAATATATGCCATTTTATTACTATATAAGATTTTTGATATATCACTAAATGATGTTAGTAGACCCATAATATCCCCACAATCTATATTAATAAAATAAATCCTTTGTCCTGTCAATATTTTACATATATCAATTATACATTACATTTTTCAATCAATTATGTTTTTTTTATTTTTTAAAAGTAAATTATTAATTTTTACAAAAAATTGTTGATCTTTAAATAAATTGTAACTAAAAGGTGATGGATGTGCTCCCTTAATAATATTACTTTTATTCAAAATATATTCACTATACTGCTTTGCATAATTACCTCATAAAACATAGACAATATCATCCCGAATTTCATTTAAATAAATAATTAAATTTTGACTAAAATTAGTTCAACCAATATCCTTATGACTTAAAGGGGTTTTAGCAACAACACTTCCAATTGTATTATATAAAAAAACACCTTCTTTAGCTCAATGGTCTAAATTACCACTAGCATGATGATCAATTCCTAAGTCCTTTTTTAATTCATGAAAAATATTAACTAAACTTGGTGGATTTTTAATACCATCATTAACACTAAAAGCTAAACCATTTGCTTGACCAGGGCCATGATATGGATCTTGCCCAATAATAACAACTTTAATATCATTTGGCTCAATTAATGTAAACAAACGAAAAATATCTGTTTTTGTGGGATAGCAAAGTTTATTTTGATACTCATTATCAATATTTTTTAACAATTGTTTAAAATACGGCTTTTTAATTTCATTATCAAAGAATTCTCCTCAACCAACTGCGTACTTTATTCACATTGCCATTTCTCCTGTTACTTTCTTTATTATAGTAAATTTATTAATTTCCGTTTTTTGTAAAATAATTATATCAAAAAAAGAAAAAAAAGATAATATAATGAAAATAAAATAAAGATGAAAAGGAAGGTGAAAGAGTTGCAACAGTTAAAAGAAAATAAATTAATTACAAATGAAATAAATATTAAAAAATCACGCTTTCTTTGTCTCTTACAAAAAGTTACTTCCGAGCATGAAGCACTTGAATTTATTAAAACAAATCAACAAGTAAACGCTACGCACAACTGTTACGCTTATATTATTGGAAAAAATCAAAATATTATTCGAAAAAGTGATGATGGTGAACCAACTAATACTGCTGGAAAACCAATTTTAGACATTTTACTTCATCATAATTTAACTAATGTTGTATGCTTAGTTATTCGTTATTTTGGAGGAATTAAATTAGGTGCTGGCGGATTAATTCGTGCTTATGCTAATAGTGTTAAAACAAATTTAAAAAAAGCCGAATTAATTCCTTTTTTTGAAACAAAAGATATTATTATTAAATTTCCAATTAATAAAATTAAATTAGTTGATGAATATTTAACATATCATTATCAAAATTTAGCAATTAATAAAAATTTTACCGAACCTATTAGTTATCAATTTTCGCTGCCTAGTGAACAAATTTATCTTTTTACTTTATGAGCCAACAATAATAAAATTAATGTAATTATTTCCGAACATATAAATAATTAATATTTTTCCCAAGTTTAACAAAACGTTGTTCATATTCAGTTGGAATATTATTTTTCAAATACTGACTTTGATATAGATTTGTTGTATAATCAACAATTTTTCAATTATTTTCTTTAAATGATTCTAATGAATAGTTAAATAATTGATCATTATCTGTTTTAAAATGAATTTCACCATTATCCTGTAAAATAATTTGATAAAAATTTAAAAATATTTTATTTGTTAACCGACGTTTTTCATGACGGGCTTTAGGCCAAGGATCAGAGAAATTTAAATATATTTTATTAATTTCTTTAGATGCAAAAATTTCTGGCAAAAAAATAGCATCAAAAACAATTATTTTTAAATTAGGTAAATTTTCGGCAATAATTTTTTTTAAAGCTAACACTAAAACTGAAGGATACCGTTCAATTGCTAAAAAATTTTGATTTGGATATTTCTTTGCTAATGCTATAATAAAATCCCCTTTTCCCGAACCAATTTCAATATTTAAGGGATTATTATTTTTGAAGATCTTTTTCCCCCATTGCCCCCTATAATATTCTGGATTTTGAATTGCAAAGGTAGAATTTTCCATAATATATTTTGTTGCTCAAGGTTTATTTCTTAGTCTCATCTTTAAATCCTTTCCGACTGTTTTTTAATAAAGCTAATTTTATCTCATTACCAATTTCATTTTGTGGTTCATCATAAGTTCCAAATAATGAACCAAACATATAATTGATTTTTAGTTCTTTTAATTTACTATATCCTAAATAACTATTAACTTGTGGTGCAATTAAAATAATATCAAGTTTTTCTGCCAAAATAATATATTCTTTAATTAAATTTTGATAATGAGAATGAATAAACATTTCTCGAATACTCGTCGATGAAAAAACAGCATAATTAGGTTCATAATAATACAAACTATTTAATTCTGTGTCAATTGCCCCAAAATTTTTAACAGCAACTTCAATACCAATATTTTTAATTGTATTTAAATTTTTTTTAAATTTTTCAGGATCAAATCCAGTTTCCATTAAATCAAAGGTTAAAATTAAATTACCCGGTTTTACTTTTAATTCAATTAATTTTGTTGCAAATTTTTTTAAATTAAACTGCTCACTAGCAATAAAACTAGCTGGATAAGTAATAAATAATTTTTGTTCTAAATAATTATCTAATTTACGAAAATTTTTAATATTTAGTGCAGCATTAAAACGAACTAGCATTGTTTCATGCGCAATTCCACCAAAAACATTACTATCTTTTGCAAATATTAAATCACTATCAACCCCATCAACTAAATTACTACTATAATGATACGCTAATTTAAGACCATTATTCACATTTATAATTGGAGAATATAAACTAACAATTTTTTCTAGCTGAATATGCTCATTTAAAGCTAAAATACTACGTTTTTGGTTTGATAATTCTTTAATATTTTCAGGGTCAATAAAAATAATTTGATTTGAATATTCAAGATTTAACCGATTATCTGCTGTTGCAATATTATATTCCTTTAACTTATTTAAATTATTTGATTGTAAGCCATATAATGAAGCATATCCTTGCAATTTAACAATTATTTTATAATTTTTTAAAATAAAAGTAGTATTAACTTGTCGCAATAAAATTTCAAATTGTTTTAATAAATCAGTTTCTGGCCGTAACTTACTTTTATTATGCACTAAGATACTACTAATATCAGGTTTCTCATTTTGATCAAGTGGAAGAAAAATGCCAAAATGATTTAAACTTGCTTTAAAAAATAAAACATTTTGTTCTTTTCATAATGTAAAAACTTGATGAGAAATAAGATCAATAATTTTATTTTTAACATTACTATTTAGAAATTTATCTAGTTTTTCAATATTATTAATCATAAAAGTAAAATAAATTCCACGACGGATTTTATTTTTATGAATTAAATTATAAATAGCATCATGTGCTAAAGCTTCACGAACATAACTATTACGATCGTATTCAATAATATTTTGTAATTTTATCGCATGAACATAAATTAATTCAACAATCCCACAAATACTATAAGCAAAATAAGTCATTGCAATTCAAACTAAAACATATAGTTCACTTACAAAGTTTTCTGACATAGCCATTCTTTTTGATTGTGCTAAAACAATAATTGAGGCCGTAATAAACCCTGTTAATGTCAATAAAGACCATCTAGTTCATTTTGTTCATTTAAAATGCCAACTCACAAAAACAATTAGAAGGGTTAAAGCATAAAGCACTGAAATCATAATAATATTAGGAGTACCTGTTAAAGGCAAAAAATAGTTATTATTTAAAAATGGTAAAATTCCAAAAAGAAAAGTAAAAATAATAATCGTATATAGAATTGTGGCAAAACAAGAAATAAAAACACCTATCATTCAACAAACTATTATTGGTAAAAAAATATTAATAGCAATCATTGTATTGGTTTCCCCAGTTTTTGGCGGTACAAAAACTGGGATTAATCCTTGTGCAATAATAACCAAAATTGCAAAAACACCATCAATAACAACTTGATAATAAATTGAAAAACGAGCAAAATAATTACGAACTAGACCTCATGTAAAAATATAAATGACAGAAAAAATAATTATAAATAATAGATATACAAAAATAATATTTAAAATATTACTCACTTATTTTCACCTCATTTAACAAACCTTATACTTTTTTTATTATATCATTCCTTTTAAAAATATTTTTTAATTAAAAAAAGAAACTAAAATTCTCATAAATAATTTCTTAAACCGAGTAATTTATTTATGACAAGACAAGTTTCTTTTAATTTCTGACTTATTTTTATAAAAATAAAAAATGGTGGAGATGGCGGGAATTGAACCCGCGTCCACAAATAATGTTCTAATACCTTCTACAGTTTAGTCTAATCATCTTTCTTTCATTATTTAATAATAGGACTAGACAACTAATTAAATAACTAGATAATAAGATTTTCAAAATTCTAACATTATCAATTAGAATTTCTATTAGATTAAGACTTGAGATACGATAATAGTTAATAATCTATAATTAACTATTATTACGGCTAGCAATCCTCTAACAACGAGGAATTAAGCTGCTAACATTGAACCTGGTAGTTGATTGTTCATCAACGAAACTGGAATTTCAATTTTGTCTTCTTTTTGTTTTTTGTTTGCGTTTCTTCAAACCTAGTAGCATTATAGTCTGCCAAACTACTGCCAATATTAGTAGATCATTCCTGTCGAAACCGGAACATCCCCATAGGTTCATTATACTCTTAAATTATTAAATAGTAAATAAGGACTATTTCTTACATTTTTTTTGAAATAACTGCTTAAAATGATATTAATAACTAATTTCTTTTCCAATTTTTAAACCTAAAGTAATTCGAATTAAAGCATAATAATCCATCATTAAACTAAAATTACTAAAAAATAAGGTAAATAGTAAGAAAAGCCCCATACCTAGAATATAATCCTTTTGTAGTCAAAATAATAATCGTTCAACAATTAAACTAGGTTTTGTAATTAAATTATTATTTTTTAAATTTAAATATTCAACATAATGACTTAAACTACTAAAAAAATAACTAAATAACCCAAGACTAGTAATTAGCATTATAAGTTTTAAAAAATTTATTGCAATTACACTATCATTTTTATTAATTCAATTTACCAAGTATATAATACTTTGCAATAATATTTCAATTATCAAACAGATAATAGTAAGAATACTTAAAATATAAATAATGTTATTAGAATCTAAAGAATAATTTGTTCCATTATAATAATAAACTATTCAATCATTGGGGTTTCATTGAAAAATACCTGATAAAAAAATATAAAAAGTTAAAAGAATTTGAATAGTTTTAAAAACAATTAAAGTAATATTAATATTTTTTTCAAACACTAACCATGTTCAAAATTTTTGAAAATCATATTTTTTTGTTAAGAAAAAATTAATTTTTTTGGGTGAATAATATTTCAATCGTAATATTCTCATTTGTAAAATTTGTAAATTATTATTATCGTGAATTTTACAATTAAAGAAAGTCGTAATTTCATTATAAAATTTACTATTTGTTTTACAAATTAAATACTTATCTAGAAACTGAAACAAACTAATGTTATTAAAAATAGATACTTTAACTTGATTATCATCCAAGTCATATTCACTAAAAATACTTTTTAATGTTTGGTGATTAAAATAAATAATTGTTTTTCACTGATATGAGTAAGTTATTATAAAAAATAAAATAAAAGTAAAAATACTAGCAGCTGTTGTAATAGCGTAAAAAATCTTTCGTGACAATAACCTTCATTCTGGTAAATAATTATTGCTAAAAGTGAAATCTGATGTTAAAAATAATAAGAATAATTGTAATACATTTAGAATTAAACCAATATTAATAATAACTAATAAAAAATAAAATAATTTATTAGCACTTCAACTTTCACTATTTTTTTTATTTTTAAAATGTTTTAATAAATAAATTCCTTCCCAACTACTACCAAAAAGAAAAACCAAAACATTTAAAACAATAAAATATTTTAAAGAAACTAAATCTGTCATATTTTTTCTCCTTCCTTAAGCAATTTTAAAAGAAACATGTGTACCAACAGTTCCGGCTGCATGATTAATTTTAAGATAATTTTTATTACTGCTTTTAAATCAAGCAAAAACATATGGTAATCCCCCATGGTCAGCACTCTTTCATAAATTTTTTAACTGAGTTGTTGGTGGTCATAAATCTAAGTCATTTGGCTGTGCTCCCTTTTTTAAAACAACATTTACATCAGTTGCTTGCATAAAATGTGAATTATGAACATGCGCTGATCATTTAATTAAATAATCAGTTACATCGTTAATGACTTCTGCAATGGTAGTTGTTCCATCATATGTTTTGTTAGCAATAGGTTTTCAATCAATATTTCGTCAGTCCTTAGCATTAAAATCATTACTTTCAATTGCAACATTTCAAACTGACAAGAATTCTGGTTTTTCATAAAAACCAAATCCTTTACTTTCTAGCATTACTTTATAATTACTTTCAATAACTGTGGGATTAAATATTAGCATTGCTTTTGGAGCATCAAATTTAATAAAGTTACTATTGTCTTTTTTGGCATTAATTTCCAAATTAAAGAAACCAACTGGTAATGGGTTATTGTCATTTCACATTTCTTTTTTCCTATAGTAGGTTACAATTTCCTCATATCCTTCTTCAGTTTGTAAAATATTATTAACATTTTGTATAAATCCCGCCATTAATTTAGCATTATCCATTGGGACTGGATTATTAGAATAAAATAGTACACTATTTTTTAAAATATTTAATTCAGTTAAATCAACATTAGTATTAATTGTAATTCATTTTTCCTTTTGATAATGACCATAATTATTTGGCGTAATATGAATTGAAAAATAAGTAATTGGTAATAAGTTTCGAACAACACTAAAGTCAATTAAATAATCTGGATTAGGCGTTGTATGGTAACCATAATAAATATCAACATTAATTTTAAAAAGATCGATTTCCTTAAAATTAATTTGAATAATTTTGAGAACAGTACTTCGTAAAGTTTGAAACCCACCAAGTTCACTACCCAACATTTGATCAACTGTTCACTGATAATTTTGAAATACTGTCTCATTAATTTGTGTTAAGTCAAAATTAAGACTCTTTTCTTGTGCAGTTTTACAAGCAATAAGCGGGCTAATATTTCCAAATAAAATAGTTCCTGCTAATAATGATCCTAATAACTTTTTCATAATCCTCCTTTATAAGGAATTAACATACATAAATAATTCATAAACTTGTTCTCCTATTGTTTTTCCATAATTTAAACTTGGTTGTTCAAACACAACATCATTTAATGTAAATTGTTTTGGATATCACTTATATTTATTATCTCTTGTTGTTGAAGCAGGAAAACCAATTGCATTTAGAGCGCGATTTAAATCATATTTTTTATCTGGATATATTTCCATTAACATCATCATTTTATGAACCATTTCTATTCCATCAATATAATTTTTAAAACGGACACTATAACGTGGACCATTAATATTTCCAACATAAACTAAATTATCATCTCCTGATTCAAATTGACCATCCATTTCTTTTTTAGCATAATAATCATCACGATATAAATCATATGACCATCTTACATAACCATTTGCACCTAATTTATAAGCCATTAAAGGTCCTCAAATTTGTTCACTATTATCAGATTGAATATACGCTGCTGGAAAATTATTTCAAGAAGTATAAATCATGGTTGCATTACCAAATGTTTGACGACGAAGGATATTACTTCGTAACTTATAAATATTAATATTATTAAATTTTTCTACTATTTCACGGTATTGCAAAATCATTTGGTCATATTTATTAACAAAAATATTTTGAATATCATCTTCATCAAATGGATTATAACGGAAACGTCAGCCAGCAAAAATACTAGATTTAATAACATTATACGGGTCATTTTCAACTACATTTTTCATTGTTAATTCATTAGTTTTATCTGCTAATTCATCAAATGATTCATATAAAGTAATTTGTTTACCATTTGGTGTTAAGTACTCTGGCTTGTTTCGAATTGAATTTCAATGGTTTGATAATGCTTTAATAAATTTACTATGAATTGTTTTTAAATAAGCATCAAAGTTTTTCCCAGGCATACCATTACTTGACTTTACTAATTCAGCATTAAATGTTCGTTGAGGACCCTTTTTAGCACCATTTTTAAGGTAAAAAAAGGTAAAGTCTCCTGGTTCCATTGCTGAAAACATAAACTCCGTAAATCCTAATTTCGCAACAACTTTTAAGTATTCATCAAATGCATTAAAATCAAATTCTCATTCTCAATCTGGATCATTAAAAACAGCATTTAAATCACTACTTTTAATATAATTTTCATATTCTTCATCACTTCATCCTTCTGATGATTTATTTAATTTTCCTGCTCATTGAATTAATTGGTAGTTTCATCCTGGCCCATATAAATAAAATGTATTAGATTTTTTTAATGCTTCTAAATGGGCTAATAAATATGGCCGCATTTTTGGGGATAAATAACTTGGTAAATTGTTATCAAAAGGACCAATTTTGTCATCAAGTTCCTTTACATTTGCTCTTTTCTGTCTTAAATTATCACCAGTATCAATATATTTCATACCATTTGAAGGAAATGATGTTGCACTAAACCCAAAGCGTTCATGCATTGGTTTATTTGAATCATCAGTTTTTAAAAGATAATTTTTAACTTCAACACTAAACTTGCGTTCAATACTAGTTTTAACTTGGCTATTAAAATGAAAACTTAATTTTATCGTAAAATTTTGAATTCCTAGTTTTGCTTGTGGACCAATGAAAAGACTAACTCAAAGCGGTTGAACATCATATGTTAACTCAGACAATGTGTTTTCTCCTAGCGCATCAGGCATATATTGTACTCCTGGGTAAATATAACGATCAGAACTTGCTGCATTTGGAAAAGCTTTAATATAAGTTAAAAAAACAATATCACTAATAATAGCGGCGTCCTTATTATCATTTACAATTGATATTTGTAAATCATGATATTTAGTAATGTCTTCCTTATTTAATAAAATTAACTGTGTATTAAGATGTTGATTTCTTCATGCTGTTAACCGTGGGCGATCATTTGTACATTTTAATAAATCTTTGCGATTTCCATAAAAAAATGGATTGCCATTTTCATCTTCATTATAAGCACTATAAGTAAATTTTGAATCACCAAAAAAAGTATGGAAATATGAATTATCATCTGATTGCGGATTTTTATTATTGCCACAACCATATTGAAAATTAAACTGGTTATCATAACGACCACCACTGCCACCACCAGGATAATTCCCTTCAAAACGACTACAACTAACAACCATCATCACAAAAGGAGGAATTAAAACAATAACTAATAAAATTTGAATCATATTTTTAAACGATATTTTTTTCATTTGTTTACTCCTCACTTAAACCATAAATCCTAAATGCACACCTGGCAAGGTGCTTAAATCTAGTGAAGTATCCTTTGCATTAATTAATTCTAATCATACCCAATGTTTTTTCTTTCCGCCTGAAGAAAAAGTATATAATTTATCTAATGTTGTTTCCTCCTCAAGTAAATTAGGATCAGAATATCCATTCTTACGAAATTGTAATTCAAAAACACTCATCGCCAAATTATAATGGTATATTGTATCAATTGCCTTAATAACAAATAATTTTATATCATCATATAAACTAGCTAAGGTACTATTTAAAGTGACATTTTTATCTAAAATTGCATAATCAAAATTATGACTTTTAAAATCCTTACTTGTAATTTTAATAGTTGCTGCCGTATTCATTGTAAAATTTTCCTCAGGAAGTTTAAATAATGATGCTTGCAATCGTTCTGGAATATATTTAAATAAATCATCGGTAATTGTTAACATATTATCTTTCTCAGGAATAAATTTATTACTTAATTTTATAAAAAAACTAATATCCTTATTTAAGGTCATTTGTCCTGGTTGTAATTCCATCCCCGCGGTAATATCTAATCCCATTTTTTGAAATTGATTATTAAAATTATTAAGAATTATTTGATTACTTAATAATTTATTTCAACTATCCACAAGTTTATCTTCACTATTAATTTGTCCCTTTGAATTATCAAATTTAATAAATTGATTATTAATAAAATTTCAAGTTGGGCGATAATCAAATTGTAAAAAACTATGTCCATAAAATTCACTTTTTTCTGTTGCAAAAATTCCAACAGTAAACCAAAAAATATAATTAGTATTAGTAAAATCAGCAAAATTAATTGCTTTGGCATTATAAAAGTTACTATCATCAACATGACCATAATAAATATCAACTCTTAAATTTTTGACAATATTTAATCCTAAGTTATTTTGTAAACCCAGCATAACATTACTACGAATGGATGGCATTAATCCATCATCGTAACCTCGAAGGCTATTTAAACCTCATTTGTTATTAGTCATAATTGATTGTGGTTTTAATAAAAGACCTAAATTTTTTGTTTCTTTTCATCATAGATTAGTTGAAATTAAACTAAAACTTGTAGCAATAGGAAAAATAAATATCATTAAATAAAATAATTTTCGCAATTTTATTTTCTCCATTTTATTTTTTGGTTTATAGTTTCAGATTTAATTATATTGTAAATTGTAATATGAAGCAGAAAAAAATCAACTTTGAAAGGAGTTGATTTTTTAATGGAAAGAAAACATTATTTTATTTTGCGGTCCTTAGTAACTAAGTATGGAAAAGATAATGTTATTAATACTGTTAATAAGATAGTAACTAATAATGTAAAAGAAGATGAATAAATTATCCGCGTAATTTATTAGCGGTAATTTATTCAATAGTGTTTATTTTGAGCGTAGCGAACACGCGGAGCGTGTCGCGCAAGCTAAATTTTTAGGAGGAATTAAGTTATGCCAGTTTGATTAACGACAATATTTAGTGTTGTTATTATATTAGGTATTTTTGCTTGAATTGGTTTATCGATTTATCAAAAAATTCGCCAAATTCGAGGGAAGAAAAAAGATAAGAAAGAGATTAAAAATAAGGAGGAAAATAAATAATGTTAGGTATGTATTTAACAACAGCTGTTAATTTTCTAGCTGCAGATACTCCTACTATTTCAGGTGGAATGGATTCTATTTGAAGTGGTTTAGGACAAGCTATGACAAAAGTTAAAGATGCTGTTTATGCTGTGTTACCACAATTAATGACCTTTTTAGGTGATGCGTGAATTATTTTAATTCCATTTGGAATTTTTGTAATTATTAAGATTTTAAACTTTTTCCGTGTCATGGTTAAAGGATTTTAATATTTATTATAATCGATTATATATTTTAGCTGTGGCACACTAGCTTTTATGTGAGTTGATTAAATAATTTTGTTGTTTATTTTTGCACTATATACTGTCTACAATTAATAAATTTAGTTATATCGCTAATTTATTGTTTATAATATTGAGTCTATTATGAAACATATTTTTTTAGTAGGATTTAATAGAAATAAGAATATTTCTATTAAAGGTCATAATAATAACAGTTTTAAACCAAAAATTTTTATAATATTTTTTATAAATATACCTACTTTCTTTTAAAAACTTGTAGGCAGTATATAGTGTAAAAATATCAACTTAATTATAAACATATAATTTTATATTTTAATAGCTATTAGTTAAAACTAAGTAGTTATTTTCAGTGTGCCTTAATTTTTGATTTTATATATTTAACATTGTTATTACCAATGTTTATTTAACAAGAATTAAGTTACATTAGTATACCAATGTTTATTACAGTAAGGAGTTTTTAATTATGTTAAATAAAATTAATAATGCGTCATTTGGAACATATGAATATTTATATTATGATGCAAGAGGATTTAGAAAAAAGAATTGAAATCAAAAGTATTCTGATGAATTTATTGTTTGTTGTATAAAAGATGTTTATTTTAATAGGTTAACTTCTTTTGAAGTTGGTAAAAAATATAATATTTCATCGGGTAGAGTTCGTTTATGAATTCATTATTTTAAATATCGAAAAGGTTATCGTTTTTATTGTGAAGGTGGAATTTCTGATCAATTAGATAAAATTATTAAAGTGTCTGAATATAATTTGAAATCCAAGAATTTTTTAAAATGAGAAAAAATGAAAGAAATGTATTTAAAAGGTTGCTCGTATTTACAAATAAAAAAAGAGTTAAATGTTAGTGACGCAAATATTGCATATTGTGTTAATAAATTTAATTTGCCAAGAAGACGACCAGTTATAATTTCTAAAAATCATATGTGATAAATATTTTTTAAGTTACTTTTGTTGTTAACTGGTCATATTTTAAAAATAAAATAATTTGTAATAACTTGTTGTAGCTAATGTAACCATGTTGTGGAGGTGATATGTTATTTAATATGGCCAGTTAACAACAAAAGTAATTGTTAGTTAGGAGAATTTATATGAAAAAATCTTTATCTTTATTTGCAGTTGTTATTTTAGGTATTTTAAGTTTAGTTATTCCTTTGATTACATTAACTGCATTTAAACCCTTAAATCAGCAAAATTATACTGTTAAGCAACAAGCAACCGGTATCAATGAAACAGATTTTATTAATACAATGTTTTTACGTAGTACTTTTTTTGAAAACTGGTCAGAAACAAATTATTTTATTAATCCAACTTTAAAAACATCACAAACATTAACTTACAATGATAAATGATATTTAGATTTTTTAAAGGATAGTTATTCTACCGGAATTTCATTCGATAAGCCCAGTGATGAGTTCATGGACTTATATAAAAATTGAGATACTTATGCTAAACAATATAACATTGATAAATTTTATGATGTTGATAAAAAACAATTTTTAAAAGAATTAACTAATTTTTCTTATTCTTTTGCAAAATATTTTAATACTGTTGAAGTTATTAATAAATTTGAAAAAAGTGTTGATAATTTACAAATTGTTGATATTACTTCAAATTTTGGAAATTGGAAACAAGTTTATTGATATGATAAACCATTTGCTGATATTGATAATAAATATTATATTGTTATTTGAAAAGGCTTAAATTTAGAAAAATGAAATATTGTTAAATTTAATAATAACAATGAAAAAATAGAAATTCAGATAGATAGTGGCCAAGAATTATGAAAATTTGATAAACAATTAATGCTTGATGTTGGTAAAGGAATTATTTTATGAAATAATGATTCGACAGGAAAAATTTTTAAATCAGTTTATCGTTGGAATGGAGATACTGAACCACAAATACCCGAAATAGACAAAAACGGTAATTTAAAATATTTTTCAGAATATTGAGAAAGTGTTCGTAATTTTTTATTAAAATATATTGATATTATTATTCAAGAAAATATTCGAGTTCAGCAAGGTGGTAACCCTGATTATGATGATCCAAATTTAGGTAGTCAAAGAATAATTTTTGATTTTGAAATTATTAATAATTTAGATAAAGTTAATACTAGTACAATTTTAACTAAGAAGTCAATTTATCGAATGATTTTAACGATTGATGAACGAAAAAATATTATTGCTGGGAGTTTAGAGTTAACACACCTTAAGCAATATTGGAATGGATATGATTATAATAATTATCGGTATACTGATGATTTGGGTTTTTTATTTTCTTTTATGAAGGATAAAGAAAATACATTTAATTTTAGTGCTGAAACATATAATTATTATCAAGGTAATACTCCTAATACTGGTAAAGAGATTTTTGAACAGATGAAAGGACAAATTGATATTAATAAATTTTTAAAAGCCTTTTTTGCGCATGCGTTGGTGCCAGTGTTTCAAAATCGTAGTAATTTTATTGAAAGTGGTTATATTGATAATTTACAATATGATACAGTTTTAATTAACTTTTTTGGTTTAAAATTAGTTAATTTTAGAGATGTTTTAATTGATGAAAATAATACTAATAAAACTCAATTTGAAAAGTTATTAAATAGTATGTTTACGGTTTCTCAAAATTTTTATAAAGATTATTTACGAACCATTTTTGATTTAGAAAATAACACTTATGTGCAAGGATATAACAAGAAATATGGTTTATTAGCGAACAATGGTTTTAAAATTTATCCACGTTACTTTTATTTTTCTGATAAATATAAGCAATTAGATATCAAGTTGTATTCTGCTTATAAAAATCGTTTTTATAGTACTAATTATGGTAATGTATTTAATTATGATTTTTCAGTTTCAAATGATTATAATATTAATCAAAATGAGGGTTATGTTTTTGAAGGTGCTTTAAAAGACAAATATGGTTTAAAATATAAAAAAATTGAAGAACAAAAAATTGGTTATAATGTTTTTGAATTACAAGCTCAAAAAGAAAATGATATGTATCGTTATTATGATTTTAATTTTGGTATTTATAATTGACAAGAAATTAATAATGGTGGGTTGTTTCCTGACGGTCAATGATGACAAGCACAATATGAAAGTTGCAGTTGATATAATTTAGCATGTCATATTAGAAATGCAGCAATATGAATTGTTAATAATATTCCTGGTGTTAAGCAAGTAAATGAATTAGCAAGCGGAGTTGGTAAAATATTTCAAACAATATATAGTTTTTTTAATCAAACATTTGAAGTATGAAAATTTAGTCCAGCATTATATAATACAATAACAAATATATTCCTATTAATTATATTTATGAAATTTGTACGATTAATATAAAAAAGGAACTATTAAGTTCCTTTTATTCTTTTCAATCAGTAATTTTACCAGTATTTTTGTCTATTTCGGGTATTTGTGGTTCAGTATCTCCATTCCAACGATAAACTGATTTAAAAATTTTTCCTGTCGAATCATTATTTCATAAAATAATTCCTTTACCAACATCAAGCATTAATTGTTTATCAAATTTTCATAATTCTTGGCCACTATCTATCTGAATTTCTATTTTTTCATTGTTATTATTAAATTTAACAATATTTCATTTTTCTAAATTTAAGCCTTTTCAAATAACAATATAATATTTATTATCAATATCATTAAATGATGAATCGTTGTAACATTGTTGTTTTCAATTTCCGTGGTCTTGTTTTTCACAAGGAATATTTTTATTATTTGGTTTATCACAACTAATTAATGTGGTTGTACTTGTTGCTGTTAATCCTATTGTTCCTAAAATACTTAGTAATTTTTTCATTTGGCTAATTGTTCCTTCCTTTATTAAACTATGTAATAATTATAACAAAAAATTTTAGAAAGGTATTTAATAATGAATTATAAGCATTTCAATATTGATGAACGTGTTATATTAAGTCAGTTATTAGTATCAAAACTATTTCAAAAGAAAAATGGCAAACCAAATTTATTTAAAATTTCTAAATATATGGAAAGAAGTGTCTCTACAATTTGAAATGAAGTTAAACGTTTTCAAAAGTTAAAAGAATATAATCCTATTAAAGCTCATAAAAAGTATCTTAAAAATCGTAAAAAATCAGTTAAGCATATTAAATTTTCATATCAACAATTAATGTGATTAGATGAAAAATTTAATAAGTTTCATTGGTCGCCCGAGATTATTTGTTATGCATATAAACGTGAATTTGGTATTAAATTTCCGGTATGTTTTAAAACTTTATATAAGTATGTTTTTCTTGGTTTATTTGGTTTAAATAAACGTAATTTGTATTTTCACGGTAGAAAAAATAAGAGTAAACAAAATATTGATAATCGTGGTAAATTAAGTAATTTTAGAACTATTGCAGAGTCTAAACATAATAAAAATGAATTTGGTTGATTTGAAATGGATACAATAGTTGGCAAAGATTTTAAATCTGTTTGTTTGGTTTTAACTGAACAATTAACTAAATTTGAAATTGTAAAAAAATTAAAAGATAGGACACCAAATGAAGTAATCAGTGTTATTAAAAATATTTTTAAAACTAGTGTTTTAAAGAAAATAGTTAAAGGTATTATAACTGATCAAGGTAAAGAGTTTTCAGAATGAAAACAAATTGAAGCTTATATTGATACTAAAGTTTATTTTTGTGATAAAGGTAAACCTACTCAAAAACCTATTGTTGAACGAATTAACCGGGATTTAAGGCATTGATTTCCTAAAGGAATAGATTTAGATGTTTATTCACAAGAATATTACGATGAAATAGTTAATATTATTAATGAAAGACCACGACAGTGTTTAGGTTGAAATTCAGCAAAAAATTATTTTGTCAATTTTATTAAAAAATATGTTAATATAAAAATATAAGATTTTTTTCTACTTGCATTTACAATTTACATATTAAAAAAAAAAAAAAAAACAAGTGACAACCAAAATTTCAAAAATAACTTAAAAATAAAAATCTAAGCTTTGCTTAGATTTTTATTTTTTTAGTTTTATACTTCGTTTGCAGTAACTTGTTCTTGAATACTCATATGATTAATTTTATAAGTTGAAATTCAATATGTTATTAAATAGATTCCTGCCATTAAAATAAAAGTAATTGGAATTGTAATTCATGGGAATCCAAATGGAATAATTACTTTAGCAATTGCAATAAACCCATAAACACCTAGTCATAATGTTAATCACATTATACCAACACCTAAAATTCATGCTAGAAAAGCAAACGGAGTAAATATCCCTAATGTTAAACTATTAATTTCACGATTTGAATATCCTAAAGCTTTCATTACAGCCATAAATTTTAGGAAAGAATTAACAAAGGATTCTGTCATAATATATACAATAATAATAGCGGTTATAATCGTAATAATAACAAAGATAATCGATAAGATACTTGAAATTCAAGCAAGTTTTTCAATAACTTGCGATTTAATAATTAAATAATCTGTTCCCCCAACTCCACTAGTTAATTGGCCATTCATAAAATCATTCATTGAATACGAACCATCTGGGGAAGAAAGATTAAATCGTGTTGTTTGATCAACTTGATCATTATATTTACTAAACTTACCATTAAATCATAACATCGGATTATCATCTTTGTCATCATATAGTTCACTAGAACTTGTATTAAAACCAAGAATTTTATTAGCAATAACTTGATTTACATATGCCCTCGGAACATCATATGAATTTTGAATTCCAACAACTTTATATTTAATATTTTTAGTAATTTTGCCAATTTTTAATAATCCTTGCCGTAATGCTTCTCGATATCAATTAGTTGGAAAGCCCGTTAAATCACCAATACCATTAATTTCTTTGTCAAATTTATTATCAAAAGGATGAATAACATAATAATCACCTTCTGCAGTTACTTCTTTAGTGACTACTCTCTGATCAGGGGGGCTATTAAGGTCTAGCAACCCTGGTAAACGGCGTCCTGTTGTTGCAGAAATTGTTGAATTTTGAAATTCCCCTGGTTTAAAAGCAGAAACTGGTAATTTTAAAACAAAATTTTTAATATTATAATAATCTTGAACTTTACCATTTTTATTTTCAAAACCAACACGTGTTTTGTTTCCAATTGTTAATTTCGTTAAATCAAGGGTAAAAGGATTAAGATTATCATCAGTAAAACCACTTGGTAACTCATATGACCATGCGGCTTGGTCCACAGCACAATGCAGTGCATCATCACAATACTGTAATTGTTGAACATTAGTAGTAGTTTCAACTATTTTATTTAACAATAAATTATATTTACTTTCTGCGGCTTTATTTACAACCATTGGAATTTCATCTGCCCCAATATTTAAATTTTTACTATCATCTAAGATTTTTTTAACCGTATGATTTGGAAAAATAATTGTTTTATTATTTGCATTAATTCCATATGTTGGAAGAATAAAACTTGAATTTGATATATTTGTTGTATATCCGGTATAAACATCTTCATTTTTTGAATTATAAGTTGAAGTTCCAAAAGTAAAATTAAATTGTAATTTCGCCAAATCATCTTTTAACCACATTGCTCGAATTTTACCTGGCATAATATCACTTGTTGCATATTGTGCACAATAAGTCCAACGATCAATAATATTTGGGTCTGTTGGGTGGACTGGTGGTTTTCCAAATGCACGTGGCATTGTTGAACATAATAAAGTATCAATTTGATTTCGAATATCAACATTTTCACCATAATGTTTATACATATCATAAAAAGTACCAATTGATAAACTTGCTCCTTTTCCAACCATAAAATTAAAAATAATCATATTATTTAATTGTTGTGCGTATAAATGAGCATTTTTAGCACTAATATCAGTTTTTGTTGATAACCATTTTCCATTATATAAATAATCACTTACTAAAGAATTTTTAGTTAATGGATATGCTGCCTCAGTCGAAAAACTAGGACCATTTCAGTCATACATTTCATAGCGACTAAATGGAATATTACCAATAACATTCGTATATTCGTATTCATTATTATAATTTAAATTGGCATAATAATCTTTACTAAACTTATTGATTGCTGTTGGAATTAAAGTTGCTAACGTTAAAGATAAACTAGCAACAAAAAATGTTAAGAAAAATCAACCAATTTTTTTCATTGAAACGGCCATCATCACAAAACGAAATTTTGTTGTAAACTTTTTAAAACGAAAAACATTGCTAATAGAATATACTAATTTTGAGGTTTTAATATTTTTATTCGGATTTAATAAATCTAACGGACTAATTATTAATTGTCGAATTGCTGTTACTAAAATTGACAAACTACTAACAAGACCAATAATCCCAAAACAAATTGCAAATGGAATCAATGAAAATGAAAAGTTAACTGGAATAACAAAGTAACTATTAAAAACACTCATAATAGGGAGTTGCAAACAGACACCAATAATTCATCCAAGTGGAACTCCAATTCCAGTTACTACAATTGCATGCGCTAAATAAGAACTAGCAATTGTTAATCCACTATAGCCGTTTGCTTTTAAAATTCCATTTTCAATTTTTTGTTGATTAATAATTTTTTTAATTAAAATTATTAATGTGAAAATTAAAATTATTAAGAAAATAATGCATAAAACGATTGTAATCGTACGATAAAATCTAATTGTAGTTCCCAATAAAGAATAACGTAAGTAAACCAACTTTGTTTCATCGCGACTTTGTAGTGGAGCATTTTTATCACTTGGATTATTTAAACTTCAAAAATCAGCTGCTAAATATTTTTTAAAATTTTCAAAGTCTGTTCCTTTATTTTCAGATAAACCAACATGATTAATATATAATGTGGAATTTTCTTCAATATCAGTGTTGGCAGCAATAGACTCACTACGATAAACTTTTTCAGAAACATAAATAATACCATCTGTTTTTGGATCTGGAAAAACATCAGTATCATAAATTGTTGGATAAATATTAGCCGGATCTCCACCAATAGCACCAACAAAGAAATTTGAATTTTCACCAATTGTAAGTTGATCTCCTACTTTTAATTTTTGACTCCGTGCAAATTGTGGTGTAATAACAACATATACATCATTAATTGGATTAGTTGGGTCAAAAGAATCATATTTTTTAATAAGTTTTAATTTATTATCTTGTAATAATTGTTGTCAATTAATAATTTTATATTTTAAATTTGATGTTAAGTCTCAATATGCATATTGTTCACGTAACTGAACTGAAAAATTTGAAGCTTTAGCAACTAAAGTATAATAGGATTTTGTCAATCCATAAGGTCCATAAGGTTGATTCCTAAAACTACTATTCTTATTATTTTGATTATAAAAATCATTAACACTAAAAACGGCATTTTCAATATTATTATTATAACCAACATCAAGATTATTATTAACAGTTGGTGAATAATAAAGACTAATTTTTGTTAAAGGCTGTGATGTATCTTTTACTAAAAAACTTAAATCACCATTTAATTTTTCCTCAAATAATCTATTTTCAATGCTAGCTTTAGTAGGAATTTCATCTACGCTCCCTCGTAAATCAACATCTTTTTTTCATTTTGTTATACCATTATTAACAAAATCAATAACTGCATCCTTTAATTTTTTTCTATCTGTTATCCCAGGATATTTTTTATTTAAATATGCAATAATTAAATTTACTGTATTCTGTGAAATATCACTATGCGTAAAATTATTCATAAATTCTTCAATTAAAGGTAAATTATCTTGATTAAAAAGATAACCTTTCTGATCATATAATTGTCCAATTACAGAAGTTTGAAAAGCTTTGCTATTAAAGTTAAAACGATATAAACCATTATTTAAAAAAATTGGAGCAGTTTTATCAAGATCAGTAAAAATAATATTACTTACTTTATTTGTTCTAGAATCAAAAGTAAATTCTATTTCAACATTATTATCCAATGCTTTTAATGCTCCATCTTCACCTAAATGAGCATAAGGTAATGTTCACTGTTCACCATTAACATCAGTAATTAAATGATAATCATTGCTAAAAGCATATCAGGGGGTAATTGTTTCTACATTTTGTCCTGTTTTCTTTTTACTATCAAATCTTAATAAATAATCATAAGCAAAAGTTCCTTCCCCCATAAATGAATATGCATTAGTTAAACGTGTATTAACAATTCACGAAGAAGTTGTTAATAATGTTAAAAGCGCAGCTAATATTATAAAAATAATTAACTGTGCTTTTTGCTTAAACATACTTTTTAATGTTTGTAAAAACAGCAACATTTTTAGATCTCCTCTTTTTCAATTAACTATTAATAATAACGAGTATTGTTATAGTATCAAACAAAGTCACTTAATAAATATGAATTTTTTGTTAAATCATCTTTAATCCCTGGATTATATAAAAAACGAGCTTGATTATTAAATTCAACAACATAACTATATTTAATTTTATCACTATTTGTTAAATATTCATTGCCCTGTCCATCATAATCAACTCAGTCTTGACTATTTCATGTTTCGCCCTCTGGTGCAATATTATGACGTTGTTTTGGGTCTTTTTCTTGTTCAACATATGAAGGAGAATTTCCTGAAGCAGGATCAGTATATCCTAATGGTTTTTTATGACGTTCTAATTTAGTTGAAGCATCTTTGGGACCATAATAATCTAATTGGTAACGAACACCAGTTACAGAACCATCAGTTACAATTGCACCTAATTTTGAACCATCTACGCCAGTTCCTGAGGCTGTAATATATCATTTTCGATCTAAAAAGATATTATCAAATCAATCCTCGGCCATTACTTTATTAACTTGATTTGTTAATTCACCAATATAACCATTTTCTGAATCTAATATTTGTGTAATAAATTTATGCATTGATTCATAATCAGGATACGTATTATTACCTCCATGCGCTCAAATATTAATGACATCAAATAATGATCCTTGTTTATATTGACCTGTTTCATCAACAAAACCATAACTATTTAAAATAAACTTAGCATATTCGCTATTAGGATCAACTGCCATTAAGTCCTCTTTAAAACCGTTTTTTTTCGGTCCTTCATTATAAACATTATCAATTGTTTTAACATTATTAGTATTTAATTTATAATGTCCTTCACTATCACTAGTGTAAAATCAATTTGCTAACCCCGCAATTCCTTTTAATAAATTAAACAAATCAAAGTTTGGTCCGTTCAAAATTTGCAATAATGTTCGAATTAAAGCAACAACACTATCTTCAGCAAAATTCCCAATTAAGCCTTGGAATTTTAAAAGACCTTCATAAACTGTCTTTGACATTATACGGTTAAATTTTTGGACATCAAAGTTTGAACCTTCTTTTGCTAAAGCTTCTGTAAATCAGTTTCCTAAAACAGAATACCATTTTAAAAAGGCATTTTTATGTTCTTTATTATCACTTGTTAAATCTAAATATTGCTTCTCCTCTTGCAAAATTACGCTCAGAGATTTTGCCACAACTGGACTGCTAAAAATATCATAAAGTTTCATATTTTTAATTGTTTTATCAGGTTCAGCCACTTCACCATCACTTTGATGTTCAACTTTAAGAACCGTATTTTCAATCGTATCACGACTAAATATTTCTAATAATGGACTGTCCAATTTAACATTACCTGAACTGTCAAAAAACTGATTTTTTATTTGCATTAAAATAAAAAATGGTGCTGCTAAGAAAATTCCTGCAGTTTTTTCGCCATAACGATTATTTTGAATAAATGGTAATAACTGTGCTAATGAATATAAAACTGGTAATTCTAATCCCGGTCCAAATTGACCTAACATGGTAATTGCTTCATCAAAATATTTTAAACCAAATAAATCATATAATGAACTTGATTGGTTCGCCACACTCTTTCCAAATTTAATTTCTTCACCACCATCGTTATAAGACAATGTTGACTTTGTTGGCGGTGTTGAAAGTGAATTATGATATAAAATATTTGATACATAAGGACCTGATGATGAATCATAATAATTACTTCAACCGGCAGTTCTCTTAATATAATTAAGAACTGATTCTGATTTTTGTGATAATGTATTTGCTAAAGCTCCAGTATCATATTGAGCTCATGCTAAATTTGGATTTGCAACAAAATCTGTATAACGCCCTGATGCATCTGTTTTATTGCTAGGATGTCCTTGGTTAGCTTCTGTATTTCATTTTGAAAAATCACTCATTGCAACAATTGATGACATTAAATTATAAATATTTCGTTCTGGTTGATAAGTACTATCCGTTGCTCTTCAAGGATTATAATAAAGATTATTTAATTTTTTATATTCTTCAACATAATCTTTAATTTTAATTTCTTTTCCACTTTTAGTAGTAAAAACTCCTTTTAAGTTTCTTCCAACATTATTTAAGAAATATTGTAATGTCGGAAACCCATAAGTATTCATATTTTCATGACGACTAGCAATTAAAATTTTAGCAATTGTACTAGTATATTTAACTAAATTTCGAATTGTCGGGTCGATCTTATTAAGTTCACTATCAAAATAATCGTCATTTTGACTATTTTTTCCTTTTGCACAAGAAACTACTCCCAGCATACTTGCTGACATTAAAGTTGTAGATCCTAGTATAGAAAGTAATTTTTTCATTTCCTTCACTCCTTTTATATTTATTAAATTTTTATAAAAATCATTAATTTAAAAGTCAGCAGATAACATTAAATTTTCATTACCCGCTTATAACCATTAATAAAAATTGTTGTATATTTAATTGGTTTATCCATAATCAAACAATTATTTTTAATTACTAAAACAAACAAATTTAAATCCTCATTGTTCTTTTTTTTATTCTGTGTTTTAGTATTGTTTTTATTTATCAAAACAACATTTCAAACATAAATTCAAAGTAAAATAATCATAAAAATATTTTTAAAAATTGTTGATAATTTAATATCATTTGTATTTTCAATAAAATATAAATTTAAAATTAAACACAATAATAACAAAATAAAACCAAAAGATAATTTCCGAAAAATTTGCTTTACTTCCATTACATTATTGTTAATTACAATAGTGCTAATTAAACTTCCATAACCAATCACTCATAAAATTAAATGAAATAAGTTGTTTTCTGTTTTTAAAAATGCATCAAAAATAACTGGAGCAAAAATAATTAAAAAGAAAATAACAATTAATTTATTAAATAAGACAATAAAATTAAAATATTTTGTTTTTGTTGCACTAAAAAAAATAACGAATAGTAAAAAAATAAAATTTAATAAATTAATTGTCGATCTTTCTATTCATTCAAAAGAAAATTGAATAAAGATATTAAGAACAAGTAAAATTGATAAATTGCTAATAAAAGTAAAAATAAAGCTGATAATTGCAAGTTTAGTAAAATTGTTACTAATATTTTTAATAGATTTTGTTTTTAAAAAACTAATGCGGATTAAAATACTAATAATGAAAAAAATAAAAATTCAAATAAAAATTGATGAAAAGATATTATTTATAAAGTTAATAAATCTATTAAAAGTGATATTAGATAAAGAATTTATTAACATTTTTTTCCGCTCCTATATTTTTACATAGTAATATTTTACAAAAAAAAAAAAAAAAAGCAAAGGTCTATTTTTGCTTTTTTTAAGAAAATTAAATTATTTAAGATCAACTGAAGCTCCAGCTGCTACTAATTGTCCTTTAATTTCTTCTGCTTCTTCTACTTTTACTTTTTCTTTAATTACTGCTGGTAATTTATCAACAATCGCTTTTGCTGCCATTAATTCTTTTCCAGTAATTTCTTTAACTAATTTAATAATTGCAACTTTACTTGGTCCTGTATCTGTTAACACAATATTAACCTCTGAAGGCCCCGCTGCTGCTGATCCTTCTGCTGGAGCTGCGGCAACTGCTGCGGCAGCTACAACACCAAAATGATCTTCAATTGCTTTTACTAATTCATTTAAATCTGATAATTTCATTTCTTCTAATGCTTTAATAATATCATCTTTTGATAATGCCATAATATTTTCCTCCTCATTAAGATTTTTTTATAAAATGTTTGAATAAACTAACTAATTATTCACTTCTTGTTTTAGCAATTTCTTTAACTGCTATTGCAAACATACGTAATGGGTATAATAAACTTGCTCCAAACATTGATAGTAACTCGTCTTTTGTTGGTAACGCTGCAATTTCAACAATCGCTTTTGTGTCTAAGACTTTACCCTCATAAATTCCAGCTTTTAATTTTATTGCTGGATGTATTTTTGCAAATTTTGCTAAAGTTTTTGCGGCAGCCATCTGTTCACCTGTACCAAACGCAAAAGCATTAGGACCTGTTAAAAATTGGTCTAATTCAGCAAATCCTGCTTCTTTAGCAGCCAAACTTACTAAGTTATTTTTATATACTTTAATGTTTACATCTTGTTTTGTAAGCATTCTTCTTAGTTCTGTAAATTCAGCAACCGTTAATTTTTGATATTCGACAATAACTGCTGAATTAGCAGTTTTAAAGTTATTAACAATTTCATTAACAACTGCTGTTTTAATTTTCATTGCTGGCTTCATTCTTCGCCTCCCTATAATAATTTTAAAAGCAAAGGCAATTAATCCATTTGGTTAATTGCCTAAAACATTATTTAAATAATATAAAAACATGTCATTGTTCTATATCTCAATAATGCCTCGGCAACATAATTAAGATTTAATAAAATCCGTTGCTGTCTATGGTATTTTGATGACTATGGTACAATACCAAGTAATATAGTATTATAATTTTTGTTAAAAGTCAAATAAAAACTTTATTTTATTTAATTTTGATGGGATGAAATAATTGGAACTTTTAAAAATAAATTTTATAGGGAATAATAAAAATTATCCATACAACAAAAGACTAAAAAAATTTTTCTTATTTACCTATTTTTTATTTTACCCATTTTATGACTTTATACAACAACAAAATAATAATATTTTGTAAAAACCATAGACATTTTAGACCACTTAAGTTTTTAAAATAAATTTAGGAAAAATAAAATGACAAGAAGCATCATCTCAGAAAATGAATTATATAAACTTCAACGAGAGTTTAAAAAAATGATATGTTAAATTAGTTGATTAAATTATTTTATAAAGCAAAGCAAACATTTTATGTATGATCAAAGAAAGATTAGAAAATTCATTAATAATTCTTATGATTTTGAATGGTTTAACAAAAATCTATATGTCCAAAAACAATTCATTATGTTTACGAGAAAACATATAAAATTAAAGTAGCAAAAATGATTAAGCAATATCGCCAATTATATGATACCGATGTTCATGAATTTTATAATTTAACATTAACTGAACTTTAAAAAATATGTTATCTATTTCTTCCTAAAGTTGTTAGACAATTCATCCACTTCCTTTAATCTTTTTTCTCATTTGTTCTTTTAATTTTATAAAAGTAAATTATTCATTGACTACAAACTA
This sequence comes from Spiroplasma melliferum KC3, assembly GCF_000236085.2. Lineage (NCBI taxonomy): Bacteria > Bacillati > Mycoplasmatota > Mollicutes > Entomoplasmatales > Spiroplasmataceae > Spiroplasma > Spiroplasma melliferum. The sequence goes on from NZ_AGBZ02000001.1 coordinate 422,221, forward strand.
AAAATAAAATTAAAAGAAGAACTATAATTTTAATTACATTATATGACAATCACATAAAAAATGGAGTAAAACTTGTTAAAAAAATAAAACAGATTAAAAATATTACTAAACCATAACTAAAAATATTTAATGAAAATAAACTATATTTTTTTCATTTAATGCTTTTAATTTCTTCGTTTTTTAATAAAACATATTGAAAATAAATACTATTAATTAAACTAAAAAGAATTATCGTACTTATTATAACAACATCAATAATTTCATATGTACTTCACATTTTAATTCACCAAATTTCCATAATTTCCATAATAACTAGCATTATTTTGATTAAATGATGCAAATTGATATCCCTGTTGTTTTAATCAAACAATTAAATCTTTTAACCAGCTTTGGGCATATGCACGTGTATGTGCAACAAAAATGATTCCTGGTTTCAAATGACTTTTATATTGTTTTAGAATAAGATCTTTGCCAGCTTTTTCTTCATCATAATCTGTCCCAAGATATCCACGAATTCAATATGGAATATTTAGTTTCTTTTGAACATAATCTAATCCTCGATAATATTGCAAATATGGCATTCGAATGGGAATATTGATATCCGAAATTGAAATATTATTTGCTTTATAAACTTTTTTTATTAAATTATTTGTTGCTTGCAATTCGTTTATTAAGGTTTTTTGTTTTGTCATATATTTTTGATGAAAATATGAATGATTACCAATGGCATGCCCTTCGTTAATAATACGATCCAACACATGTTTAATTGTTGGCTCACTATCATAACGAGCAATGTTTTTACCTGTCTGGAAAAAAGTAGCTTTAATATTTTCTTGTTTTAAAATATCCAAGATTTTTTCATCAGCAACTGTTGGGCCATCATCAAAAGTTAGCATAACGATTTTTTGTTTAGTATTAATTCGATTTACTTCATAGTTGCTTGTTGTCATAAAAATATTTAAAATTATTGTAGCTAATAACAACAAACATCAAGTAATCATATTTCCAATTATAATTTTTTTTCTTAACATTTTTATCTCCTTATAAACTTTAAATCTAATTATGCTAATCATAAGTTAATTAATTTAATAGTATCATTTTTTTAAAATACTAACTAGTCATAAATGTGTACGGTACCTTACAAAAAACTTTATTTTAAAGTGTAAATTGTAAATGCAAGTGCAACAAATCTATTAATTTAATAATATTCTTTTAGTTTCGGCCTATTTTCTTATAACGGTATTTATTCCATAATCAAGTGCCCAAGCAAGATAGCCCAACTGCACCAGAAGAACTTAAAAAAACATATCCTAAAACTTCAATAGCTAAAGTATCTTTTTGTTTTCCTATAGGAGGAACAACAGGTGCTTCGTAAACTTGAAAAATAAAAGGACCTTCATTATTATTAATAAAAATATTATCATTTTGATCAATAGTAATGGCATGGACAGAAGTTCCAAAAACATTAGTTTTTTCAAGCTGTTTTGTTCTATTTTTTAAAAAATACATTCCCGCAAGTACTGTTGAATAATAAACATTATTATTTGTATCAATAGCAATAGACAACGTTGTTTTATCTAATAAACCAACGTCGTTTCTTAATTCTTTTTTAATACTTGAATACACATGGTTACCAAAATAAATATTATTCTCTTGATCAACAGCAAAGGCATAAATTAATTCATTTAGTTGATGTTCATCAACTAAAATAGGAATTTTTAAATTTTGAATTGAAAAAAATTTAGCTTCATTAGTAGTAAAATATAAATTATCGTTATGGTCAATAACTAAAGCAAAAACTTTTCCATCAAGTTTATTATTAGTACCTTCTTCATCATTAACATTAAATTTTTCAACTCTAGTTGAGCCTGATAATAAATAATAAATTCCAGCAAAAGTTCCTAAATACAAAGTATCATTGCTATCTAAGGCCAGAGCAGTAATATGATTATCATCTAATTCATCATTTAAACCCTCAATTTTAACAATTGAACCATTATTATAATAAATATATGCTTGATAATCTTCGGTTGCATAATAAATATTATTTTCTTTGTCAACTGTTAAAGCAATAACATTATCATCAATCCCATTAATTTTTTTTACTTTTGTTGCATCATTAGGTAAAAAATAAATTCCTTGTGAAGTTCCAAAATAAACTATATTATTATTAGAAATTTTAATTGCATTACGAGAAATATTACCAAGTCCTTCAATTCTTGTTTTAATATATTGCTTTTCATTAAAACTGAATGGAATATTACGACTATAATAATTAGTAACTTGACTAAAGGCTAGATTTTGAGCAAAAATAGAACTTGCAATAATACAGAAAGTATATATCTTTTTCATTGTTACCTTTTCCCACTTCCCTAGCAATTAATTTTACTTATCATAAATTAGGCTAACATAATAACTATATATTTAGTTTAACAAAAAAGTTAATAAGAAATTAATAAATTTTTAAAAAAATGTTGTTTAGTTAAACAACATTTTTTATTCCATAGTAATATTTATTAATTTATTCTTTTTAATTTTTCAAATCCCTACTCCAATTACTGAAATCAAAATAAAGCCAATTGCTAATGTTGCTATTGAAACAACATACGATGAGAAGGAAGGAATTAATAACATTCCGGTACTTTTAAAGACAATATTAGCAATAACATTCCATAACAATTGGGCAATAACATAACTTAAGACATAACCTAGGATAATTGCAAATAAATAAAATCCTAAGACAATTGTAATAATTTTTCATGTTGGATACCCAAGCACTTTTAAAGTTAAGATTGTACGGCGATTTTCATCAAGCACCATAGCAATTAAGACTGATAAAATTAAAGCAACAATAACAATTGTTAAACCCTCTAAAACATTAAGAACATCACGAACAGTTCGCATTCCTTGTGAATAATTTTCTCGTAAAGTATCAAATGGTCATATCTTATTAAGGCCATTTAACAATTTTAAATTTGTTCTTAAATCTAACGCATTTTTAAGATCTAGCTTTTTATTATTATCAAACATTGTAAAATCATAATTATCAGTTAAAGAAAACGATGAGATAATACGATAAGGTTGTAATGTTACTCCTAATGGACTAGCTCGCGATGCAACAACATTATAATAAGAATTTGGTAAAAATTGTTCTCCTTTTTTAGTTAAATTAACCAATTGGTTCATAACTGTAACTAATGAATCTTGATTCATATAAATATTTCCCGAACTAATATCAGCATCATTTGAACCAATCACTTTAAAAGCAACTGGAACATACCCAATAGCATTTGTAATTCGAACATTTAATTTAAAAATATCACCTGAAACTAAATTCATAGATTGATAAACCCGTTTTGCTAAGAGAACTGGTATTGGTTCATTAATTGGAGCATTTGGAGCATTACCAGTAGGCTCTTCACTAATTTTATAACCAAAGACTTCTTTTTGTGCAATATCACTTGGTGTTGTTTTCGAACGATAATTCAATAATTGATTTCGCTCTGTTTCATCACTTGTTAATCCAACAACATTTAATTGTGAAACCGGATTTTTTGAATTTTTAGTATCATCTGAACTTCAACCCGCTGCTAAAAGATAATATGGAAAATCATAATTTTTATCATAGACCATATATGGTCATAAATAAATATCTGGATATTGGCCATTAGTTATCGTACTTAAACTATTAACTAAATTAATTTCACTAATAATTGTTTGAATATCAGCTTCACTTATTATCCCTTTTTCAATTAAAACTGGTTTCATAAGATTAATAATTTTTACTAAATTATTTCATCCATTAATTTCATCTCCAGACTCATTATCCTCAACTTTATAATTAACAATTGCCTTAACTGTTGCTGAACTTATATATGGGTATGTGTTTGTTTTGTCATCATAATTAATCTTACTTCGAACAAGAGTTGGGCCGCTTGGATCCCCAATAATATTTGATAAATCACCACAATTTTTTTTCATATTTTTTGAATCTGAACCAGATAAACTTAAAAGACATTTTAATGGATTTGGAAAGTTAAATGTTTTATTATCATCAAGAATTTTTACCTCATGGTAATAGTCCTTGCGCTTATCAGCAGTAATCCACAGATAAGGTTTACCATTGCTAGCTTCTTGAGCAATATCTTGTTGATCATAACTAGCAATTAAATATGATTTAATATCATTCTTAAAATAGCGGAAAGAGTCTTCAACAATTCCTTGTGCCATTACCCCTGCATCCAACTGGAAAATTAATAAAAAGGATGAAAAAGCTAAAACAACTAATACCATAATTCATTTTCCTAAAGATTTTAGAGCAAAGGTAAATGATAAATGAACATTAAATGTTAATCCAAAATGAGCATATTTACGACCTTTTTTTATTTTTTTAGGACGAAAACTTAAATTAGAACCTTTTAAATCATAAATCAAATCTAACGCTGTCCGACTCAAAAGAACAAAGGAGATTAAGAAAGACATCCCAATGAAAATAAGTGGAATAAAAATTGTTGCTGAAACAAAAATTAGTGGATTAAAATAAAATGATGATAATGGTAATCCTATCGAATATAAATTTGAGCCAGTGAAATACATTTGGAGAGGAATACTTAAAACTCATCCTAATAAACAGCCAATTAAAGTTGTAAAAATAATGCTAAAAGTAAAAATAAATGATAATTCAAAACGATGATATCCTAATGATTTTAAAACTCCAATTTGTCGTTTTGAATTAGTGATATCTTTTTTAATGAAAAAAGCAATAATAAATAAAATAATAATTGAACAAGCAACAGCAATTGAAGTATTAATAATAAAAACAGTATTTGTTAACATCACTACTTGTTCCGGCAATGATGCTTCAAAAGCAACAATTGCATTATCAGGCGCTACAAAATAATTGCTTAAAACTTTTCGTAACAAGGTTATTTTTTGTGGTTCAGTTAAATTACCAGTAACATTAATAAAACCAGTAATTTTTTCAGTTCCATTTGAAAAATTTTGTTTGATAGCATTAAAATTAATATCATTCATAAACAATACTGAACCATTTTTTAAATCAATAATTTTATGACCCGTAGCAAGAGTTGATAAACTTACTAAATCTGGATAAATATTACTATACTTAGCCCCATAACCAATAATATTAAATTGTAAATTTTGGCTGTTTCCTAAATTAAAGTGTCCACCAAGTTTTAAATGATTATAATCAGCATATTGTTTATTTAAAATAATATTATTTTCTGTTAAATCACTAATATGTTTTCATTTCGTTACTTCAAAAAGACGATTAAACGGAGTATAAAAAATATTATTACCTCGTCAACTATCGCCGTTATATAATAAATTTTTGTTTTTGTTAATAGCAGTAGCATTAAAATATTGAGTATCTTTTGCTAAATTATTTGCAGTAAATTGATAACCAACATTAAAACTAAGTTCTAATCCAGCCTTGTCACCATTAATTAAATCATTTAAACGACTTTCACTAGGATTATTAATAATATAACTTAAAAAAGTTGCAGTAAGACTGTTATTAAAGTTTTTAACTAAGGCAGTAAAAGAAGCTGTCCCAGTTTTTGGATTTAAATATGATGGTTCTTTTGTTCATTTACAAATTTCATTATTAGTTAAATCACAATTTAACCCTAAAGCATCAGCACGAATATTATTAAATGTTAAATGCTCAGCATCAATTTTTGATTCATCATAAAACTGAGCTAAGAAGGCACGATTATTTTCATTTATTTTTCAATCAGAATTTCTTTTTCACACATTATTATCAATATTTAAACTATCTATTCGGATTTCATATTGATAAGGAAGGCTATTTTTCTTAATATCATTTAAGCCATTTTTAACTTGAAAAACAGTTGAAAAAAGAGCTGTAAAGGTTAAAACTGCTCCAACAATAAACAAAATTAACCCAATAAATTGAGTTATTTTTTTTGTAAACCCTCGCGTAGCCTCTTTTGCAAGATTTCACATAGTATTTTCACCCACTTCAAGAATTATTAAGTTAATTATATAAGAAAAATAATGAATTTTAAAAAAATATTCAAAAACTTTAATTGCTTAATAAACAAATTAAAAGTTTTTGAATTTACTTAATCCTTGGATTCATTACCTTTTATTCTTTTCTTGAACAAACTTAATAAAATAATTTTCAATTTTTATTTTTTTTACCGTCTAATTAATTTACGAAATGCATCATATCCTAATAACATTAATAATGGAAGCACCATCATTCCTAATGATACTACCGTCATTTGCCAAGATAACAGTGGTGATGTATCAAATTTATGCTCTTTCGTTGTTGTTAAAAAAATTAAGTTTAAGCCCGGCGTATACACCATCAAGAAATTTAATATTAAGGCAATTAATGAAGCACCTAATAAATAATAATTAGTTGGAGCCACATTATACTGTGTTTTAATTCGATAATTTGGTAATTGAATTGCAAAAGCAAAAATTACTGGTGAACAAGCCATCACTAAAATTGTCGCAATTTTAGCATCTTCAATATTGTGGAAAATATCTTTACCAATGAAAAATGTACCAATGACAGTAGCAGCTGTCACAAAAGCTAAATATAGAATTGTAACTAAACTATTGGTAAAAAAAGTTTCTTTCTTACTTCGTGGTTTTTCCAACATTAATCCATTATCATTATTTCCTAACCCGATTGGAATTGACATTAATGTTTCAATAACTAAGTTAAATCATAAAATGTTAACAGAATCAAATGGTTTAATTTTAGTTATAACCGAAATAATAATAAAGGCTAACACATTTGCTAATTGTGCAATACAAACAAAAGCAATCACACGTTTAATTTTATGATACACATTTCGTCCCTCTTCAACACCGCGAATAATTGTTGAAAAATTATCATCTTGTAAAATAATATTTGCAGCTTCTTTTGAAACATCTGTTCCTGTTATTCCCATTGCAACACCAATGTCAGCTTTACTTAAACTTGGAGCATCATTAACCCCATCACCTGTCATTGAAACAACATAGTTCATTGATTGCAAACACTCAACAATTCTTGTTTTGTGATCAGGATTAACTCGTGCAAAAACTGATACATCACGCAGTTTTTCTTGTAATTTATGATTATCCATTTTGTCAATTTGATGACCAGATAAAACATTTGCTTCTGAAACTGCTAATCGCAATTCTTTAGCAATAGCTAAAGCAGTTGCTTTATGATCTCCAGTAATCATAATTACTCTAATCCCTGCTTCATGCGCCTTTCTAACCGCTTCAACAGCCTCTGGACGGGGTGGGTCAATCATGCCAACCGCACCTAAGAAAATTAAATTAGTCTCAATTTCTTGCTGATCTTTTTTCTTAAAAGCAAAGGCTAAAACGCGTAATGCTTGACTTGATAAATCTAATGCTTCTTCTTGAATTTCTTCCTTCATTGCTTCAGTTAATGGGACAATTTCATTATTTAAATAAATTCAATTACACTGCATTAATAATTGGTCAAGAGCACCTTTTGTATAAACAAATTCTTGCTTATCAACATGATTAACAGTTGACATTAATTTTCGGTCAGAATCAAAGGGAACTTCTAAAACACGAAGATATTTTTCACGATATTCTATTTCACTAATTGTAAATCTTCTTGTAAAATCAATTAAAGCAATTTCGGTTGGATCACCAATTCGTTCATTTTTTTGATTAATAGCATCATTACATAAAGTTAGACAATTAATAAAATGAAAAGCTGCCTTATTATTTTGTTGATAATTAAAATCATTTTCTTTAAAAATTTCATTATTGAAAATAATCTCTTTAACGGTCATTTTATTTTGCGTCAAAGTTCCTGTTTTATCTGAACAAATAACATTAACTGAGCCTAATGTTTCAACGGCATCTAACTTTTTAACAATAACATTAACTTTTGTCATTCGCTTTACTGATAATGATAAAATAACTGACACAATGACAATTAAGGACTCTGGGATAACAGCAATTGCAATTGTAACCGCTGTCATCAAATTAATTGGTCAACTATTTTCATCAGTTAATAAAAAGAAAACAAAAACAAAAATTGCTAATAAAACCGCAAAAATACTGACAACTTTTGTTAATTTTGTTAAGCGTAACTGCAATGGTGTTTTTTCTTGTTTTGTTTTAACAATAGCAGCAGCAATTTTGCCAATTTCACTATCAACAGCATTTGCAACAATAATCCCAACTGCTCGACCATTTGTAATAAAAGTTGACATAAAAGCCATATTAGTCTGTTCTGCTAACACTAATTTTTCTTTTAAAATTATTTCACTATTTTTTTCAACAGGAACTGATTCACCAGTTAAGGCAGCTTCATCAATTAATAAATTATTTGCTTCTAAAATGCGAATATCCGCTGGAATATATTTTCCTGCTTCTAAAATAACAATATCCCCAATGACTAATTCATCGACTGGGATTTCAAAAATTGCACCATCTCGTTTAACAATCGTTACTGGAATTGTCATTTTTTTTAAAGAATCAAGGGATTTCCTTGCTTTAATTTGTTCAAGTGTTTGAATGAAGGCATTTAATAAAACAATACATAGAATCACAATGAAATCTATCACATAAATTCGATTATTAACAACTTTTTCAATAATAACCGAAGTAACTCCTGCAATAATTAAAATAAGAGATAATGGATCTAATAATGAAACTAAAAAAATTAAAATTCAATGTTTGTTTTTAGGTTTTGGTAATTCATTTTTTCCATTTTTAATTAGTCTTTCTTTAGCCTGCTTTGAAGATAAGCCAACATTTAAATTGCTTCTAAATTCTTGTTCTAATTCTTTATCTGATTTATTAAATCACATCTTTTTATAATGCCCTCACTTTCTAAATTTATTATTTATTATTTAAAAATTTAATTTCATAGTTTTTAATTTACTTTACATATTAATTTTATAATATAAATAGCTTAAATTACTAAATTTATTTTAAAAATATAAATTATTAAAATATAATTTTGAAAATTGTAAATGCAAGTAGAAAAAAATCTTATACTTTTATATTAACATATTTTTTAATAAAATTGACAAAATAATGTAAACTGTAATATGAAGTTCAACAAATCTATTAATTTAATAATAACTTATTTGCTTATAATTGATATATTAAAATAACATAAAAAGACATAAACGATGTATAATTATATTAATTAATATTAAATTGGAGGAGCATAATATGATAAATAAAAAATTAGCAGAATATTTAGATATTTCTAAAATACAAGCAACAAAAATTGAGATGTCTATTTTATTTTTACTAGTTGAAGCAAATAAAATTAATCGTACAATTTATAAAACTTATGTTTTAAAATTTATGTCATTTTTAGAATGAAAAATGGCGCAAAAATATGGAGAACATTTTTTTAGAACTGATTTTATAGCTTTAGAAAATGGACCAGTTCCAGGAAGTTTTATGGACTATATTGATAATAATCCAAATTGTAAATTCAATTATTTTATGTGCAAAAATATAAATATAAATAATAATAATTCAAAAACTAAAATTTTTTATTTAAAAGATTTGAATTCTGAAAAATTCATAAATTTAGATTACTTTTCAGATGTTGAAAAACCTTTATTAAAAGAAGCAGTTAATTGAATTTTTTCCTTTAATAAAGTTGGAGAATTAAGTGAAGATACTCACTTAAAAATGAAATCATGAAAACAAGCATGAACTAAAGCTCAACAAGAAGGAAAGAAATCAATAATTTTTGATTTTGCATTAGACATATCAAAAAATGAAGATGATGAAACATATGAAATTATTAAATTGTATAAAGAACTAGGATACAAAAAAAATGGAAATTAATAATATTATAGTTTCATTCCTTATTGATAATGCAGATATGACAACAACCGAAACAGGAGCACCTCATCCTTCAATTTGTATACCAATTTTTAAAGATGACAAAGATATTCATGTAATAAGACTTACTACACAAAAACCAAAAGAATATGAAAAGCTTGTAATTAAAATTAATGGTAGACCAGATACAAAATTATATAAAGATTGTTATGTTAGATTAGACGGAAGTAAAAGTAACTTTCATATAATTAAAGAAAATAATTGCCTCAATTATAAAAGTATTTATTGTCAAAATATTCATGATAAATATAGAAAAAAAATTTTACAAGCTTGCTTAAATTCAAAATTTATACCACGAATTTTTCATCCATTAATACAAATAGAAATAAATAAATTTAAATAAAATTTTGAATTTTATTAACAAACAATTTTTTAGCTGAATTCCAACCTAAACACTGTCGTGGTCTTTCATTAATAATATTAACTATTTCATCATAATATTGTTGTGAATAAATATCTAAATCAATACCTTTAGGAAATCAATGCCTTAAATCCCGGTTAATTCGTTCTACAATAGGTTTTTGAGTAGGTTTACCTTTATCACAAAAATAAACTTTAGTACCAATATAAGCTTCAATTTGTTTTCATTCTGAAAACTCTTTACCTTGATCAGTTATAATACCTTTAACTATTTTCTTTAAGATATTAGTTTTAAAAATACTTTTAATAACTCTAATTACTTCGTTTGGTGTTCTATCTTTTAATTTTTTTACAATTTCAAATTTAGTTAATTGTTCAGTTAAAACCAAACATACAGATTTCAAATCTTTGCCAACTATTGTATCCATTTCAAATCAACCAAATTCATTTTTATTATGTTTAGCTTCTGCAATAGTTCTAAAACTAGTTAATTTACCACGATTATCAATATTTTGTTTACTTTTATTTTTTCGACCGTGAAAATACAAATTACGTTTATTTAAACCAAATAAACCAAGAAAAACATACTTATATAAAGTTTTAAAACACACCGGAAATTTGATACCAAATTCACGTTTATATGCATAGCAAATAATTTCTGGGGATCAATGAAATTTATTAAATTTTTCATCTAATCACATTAATTGTTGATATGAAAATTTTATATGTTTAACTGATTTTTTACGATTTTTAAGATACTTTTTATGAGCTTTAATAGGATTATATTCTTTTAACTTTTGAAAACGTTTAACTTCATTTCAAATTGTAGAGACACTTCTTTCCATATATTTAGAAATTTTAAATAAATTTGGTTTGCCATTTTTCTTTTGAAATAGTTTTGATACTAATAACTGACTTAATATAACACGTTCATCAATACTGAAATGCTTATAATTCATTATTAAATACCTTTCTAAAATTTTTTGTTATAATTATTACATATTTTTAATAAAGGAAGGAATAAGTTAAAAATGAAAAAGTTATTAAGTATTTTGGGAGCAATCGGATTAACAGCAACAAGCACAACATCATTAATTAGTTGTGAAAAACCAAATAACAATGAAAACGGGGGGGGTAATAAACCAGAACCTTGAAATCCACAACAACCGCCAATTGGAAGTAATTGAAAGTTAATCCCATTAGACAAATTGAATAGGAATCCAGATAATAAATGATATATTGGAATTGTAAAAAAGAAACAAAATGATAATTTTTCTATTATAAAATTTAATTTTTCAAATAAATCAATTTGAGATAATAGTGGTGTACCTTATCATATTATTAATGATGTATGATATCTTTTTAAATCATATTACTGTTGATATGGCAATAATGAACCGGAAATACCAACAATTGATAATAAAACAGGAAAAATTACAGATTGAAAAGAATAAAAGGACTAACAAGTCCTTTTTATATTAATCGCACAAATTTCATAAAGATAATTAATAAAAATATATTTGTTATTGTGTTATATAACGCCGGACTAAATTTTCACACCTCAAACGTTTGATTAAAAAAACTATATATTGTTTGAAATATTTTACCAACACCACTTGCTAACTCATTCACTTGTTTTACACCAGGAATATTATTTACAACTCAAATTGCAGCATTTCGAATATGACATGCTAAATTATATCAACTACAACTTTCATATTGTGCTTGTCATCATTGTCCGTCAGGAAATAATCCGCCATTATTTATTTCTTGTCCATTATAAATACCAAAATTAAAATCATAATAACGATACATATCATTTTCTTTTTGCGCTTGTAATTCAAAAACATTATAACCAATTTTTTGTTCTTCAATTTTTTTATATTTTAAACCATATTTGTTTTTTAAAGCACCTTCAAAAACATAACCTTCATTTTGATTAATATTATAATCATTTGCAACGGAAAAATCATAATTAAATACATTACCATAATTAGTACTATAAAATCGATTTTTAAACGCTGAATACAATTTAATATCTAATTGCTTATATTTATCAGAAAAATAAAAATATCGTGGATAAATTTTAAAACCATTATTCGCTAATAAACCATATTTCTTGTTATAACCTTGCACATAAGTATTATTTTCTAAATCAAAAATGGTTCGTAAATAATCCTTATAAAAATTTTGCGAAACCTTAAACATACTATTTAATAACTTTTCAAATTGAGTTTTATTAGTATTACTTTCTGCAATTAATACATCTCTAAAATTAACTAACTTTAAACCAAAAAAGTTAATTAAAATCGTATCATATTGTAAATTATCAATATAACCACTTTCAATAAAATTACTACGATTTTGAAATACTGGCACCAATGCATGCGCAAAAAATGCTTTTAAAAATTTATTAATATCAATTTGTCCTTTCATCTGCTCAAAAACCCGCTTACCAGTATTAGGAGTATTACCTTGATAATAATTATATGTTTCAGCACTAAAATTAAATGTATTTTCTTTATCTTTCATAAAAGAAAATAAAAACCCTAAATCATCAGTATACCGATAACTATTATAATCATATCCATTCCAATATTGCTTAAGGTGTGTTAACTCTAAACTACCAGCAATAATATTTTTTCGTTCATCAATCGTTAAAATCATTCGATAAATTGACTTTTTAGTTAAAATTATACCAGTACTAGTTTTATCTAAATTATTAATAATTTCAAAATCAAAAATAATTCTTGGACTACTTAAATTTGGATCATCATAATCAGGGTTACCACCTTGTTGAACTCGAATATTTTCTTGCACAATAGCATTAATATACTTTAGCAAAAAAGAGCGAGTATTTTGATATTCATTATCAGTATAAAAAATTATTTCACCTGTATCTTTAACTTCTGGTGTTTGAGGTTCATCATTACCATTTCAACAGTAATATGATTTAAAAAGATATCATACACCATTAATAATATGATAAGGTACACCACTATTATCTCAAATTGATTTATTTGAAAAATTAAATTTTATAATAGAAAAATTATCATTTTGTTTCTTTTTTACAATTCCAATATATCATTTATTATCTGGATTCCTATTCAATTTGTCTAATGGGATTAACTTTCAATTTTGAAATTTTAAATTAACTTGTTGTAAATTATCAACACTTTTTTCTAATTTATTAATAATTTCAACAGTATTAAAATACTTAGCAAAAGAATAAGAAAAATTAGTTAATTCTTTTAAAAATTGTTTTTTGTCAACATCATAGAACTTATCAATATTATACTGTTTAGCATAAGTATCTCAATTTTTATATAAATCCATAAATTCATCACTAGGTTTATCAAATGAAATTCCGGTAGAATAACTATCTTTTAAAAAGTCTAAATATCACTTATCATTATAAGTTAATGATTGTGATGTTTTTAAAGTCGGATTAATAAAATAATTTGTTTCCGACCAATTTTCAAAGAAACTACTGCGTAAAAACATTGTATTAATAAAATCCGTTTCATTAATTCCCGTTGTTTGTTGATTAACAGTATAATTTTGCTGATTTAAGGGTTTAAATGCTGTTAAAGTAATAAAAGGAATAATTAAACCTAAAATACCTAAAATAGATATTGCAAATAAAGATAATGACTTACGCATTATTCTTTACTACCTTTAACTATATCTTTATTAATTTTTTTCTTAATTCATAATATTAAATCAATAATTCCCGCAGCAGTTAAAATTCAAAAAATTATATATCCAATACACATAATTGAAGAAACTGAACCAAATTTACTCAAAAACAATTGAAATTCTTTAATATCAATATAAAGAAAAGGTACGAACATTCCTAAACTAATTACCAAAAAATATAATAATATTTTTCATCATTTTTCTTTTAAAAATTTTAAAATTTTACTTTTCATAAATTCAACTCCTAACTATACAGTGTTTTTGAAACAATAAACCCAACAATATATAAACTTGATATTGTTAACATTAACGGATGACTAAACAAAATTGCCATTTTACCAAACAACGAAAGTAAAAAAGTATCAGAATTATATAAATCCATAATGATATTTTTTGCTGATGTCAACTGATTAATAATAACTGTAATAAATCCTGTTCCAAAAATAGCAATTGCCGCAACTAATAAAACTAATCTAATCATTATTTATGCACTCTCCGATATCCTTGTTCTCTTGTTTTTGCTTGTTTTGCTAAACTTGATAATTGTTGTTTATTACGATTAATTTTAAATTGTTTACGTTCTTTAAAATGTGCTTTTACACCTTTGCCTAGTGTTAACAGCGCCACGAGCGCCACGAGCTGTTGCTAGAATATAATTTTGATGTACTATTTTGAACAGTTGAACCTAATTCATTATATTGTGTTGATGTACCATGAATAGCCATAAATTGATAATTTAAATAACCATAAAAAAAGATTATAAAATAAGCAATCGTTGTATTTGTCATTGGCAATTTAGTATTTCAAATCACATCAAAAATAAACAAAAATACATCAAAAATAAAACTAAAAATTTTGTCTCAATTACTATTATTCTCAGCAAATAAATTAATCATCTTTACCACTTCCTTTTTCTTTTTTAGGTTTTAAATTTTTCTTTAAAATATCAATGTCTAACAATTCTAAACGTTCTTTTATTGTTAAATCTTTAAGTTGTGTTCAATAGTACTCTTTAGTAACAGGAACATCATCATTTTTTAGTTCACGAACAAATGACAATCATTTACTTTCATACTTTTGGGCGATTTCTAATGGGATAATTATTTTAAAAAACCGAATTCCTAATCCAACATCAGATCTATGTTTTGCATGTTTACCTTCGGCTGTACGTTTGACAGACTCGGTTTTTCAAATTTCATAATCAGTAATATCTTGAAAAATACCAATTCGCATAATAAAGAATCTATTAAAAAAGTTAAATCCTTTTTTAACAATTGGTTTTTTCAAAGAAATAGGAATAATAATACCACTAGCTAATTGGCGAATATTATTTCAAAGCATACCTTCGCGTTGTGCAGTAAATAAAGCACGATGTCCAAAATGTCTTGCCAACACAATTCAAGGAATTTTGCCACGGTGAGTTACTTTTTCATCGTGCGGGCTTGTCCCATCGATATATAAAAAACTTTCATCAAACAAAATTAAACTATCATCTGGGGGAACTGGTTTTGTTCTATCTGTAAAGTCTAAATTTTTAAATGTTAAAACTTTAACTTTGTCATCTTCTAATGGATAATTACTATAAATTTTATCTGTTAATAATTTCATTGTTTCTGACAAATAAGTTAAAAGTAATGTTTTCCCTGTTCCTAATTTACCGATAATAACTGATAAAGGATTATCTCAAACAAAATTAACTAACCTAAACGCATTTAACTGATAAAAAATATTTTTTCATAATCACCAAAGAAAATAAATACATTGCAAAGCAAATAATAATCAAAAAACTAAGCCGGTATAATTTAAAGAAATAATTCAAAATAATAAATCAACTAAACTAAACAAAAGCATTGAACCGCTAATATAACAATAATTTTTTAGAAAAAATATAAACTTTTTCATTTTACCTCCAATAGTTATTTATAATTAAACTAGTATTATTATGGTTTTCTCTCCCCACAAATCAAAAAGGAGAGTGATAAAAATACTTAGTATTTTTTTATCAATACTACGGACATTCACACCAATAATGCCCTATATATTATTATTTTTAGGTTTTAATCCTTTTGGAAAAGAATTATTCATATTAGATAAAATAATATGATTATTCAATACAATAGAAATTAATAACCCATCATTTATTTGATTTATCATTATTTCAGTTTTAATAGGAGCAGGAATAATAATAATCAAAAGAATAATATCAATATTTATATAAAAATTTGTGGGGAGAGAAAACCATAATAATAACAAAATTTAATTATTTAAAACAACTAACTATTTTAAAAACCATTCACAACAAAAACCAAGTTAAAAATAAAATAACAATTCAAATACCAATCATAAAAGTTAAATATTCATTTTGAGTTAAATTTCATGTTGTAATACTTTCAACATTAGATTTATCTATAAATAAAAATACATGAATAAAAAACTCTTTTAATTTTTCTCAATCTTTTATCATAATTTAAAAGCTTCACATTTTTTGAATGATTTTAAAAAACATTCCAAAAAATAAGACTATAAATAATACAAAAGATAATATATATAGAAATTCGGGGGCATTTGAACCAATAATATAACTAACAAATTGAACTCAGTAATCATATAAACTCATTTAATTTAAATCTTTCAAATCATTAATTAATTCTTGTTCTTTTTCAACACTTCAACTTGTTAAATTATTATGGTTATTTGTTTTTACTTTTTGAGGTTCACCCGGAAATAATGCTTTTTTCATTTGTGTAAAATAATTTTGTTTATATTGATTATACAAATTGATTAGTTCTGTTCCAGTTAAATATTTTCACACATGACGTTTTAAATTTTCATTATATTTTACAATAGGGTAAGAATTATCATAAATTAAACCAATAGCAACTTGATCAGAATGTTTTTCACTAAAATAAATAAATCTATTGCTTAATCAAAAACCAATATGTTTATTGTGATTAGGCAAATTTATAAATGAAGCTTTATCTGTTCTAAAAACTATAAATTCTCTTCGAATAAAGTAATTTTCTACGTTAATATTCTTCTTATAACTTGGTTTCTGATACATTATTCAAATCAACTCGCTTTCTATTGCACTGCATTGAACAAACATTTAACTTAAAATACAAACTACCAACAAATTTTTTATTCAAAATAGAATGACAAATTTGACATTTACGTTTAATAAAAAATATTCAAATTCCTAACATAATTTTTTCCTTTCTCTTAATTTTTGATGAAAAATTCAATGACAATTATCACAATATTCCTTTTATAATTTGCCATTTTTATTCATTTCACTTTCTAAATGTTCTGCGATATGTTGATAAAAACTCATTTCTTTTCGAATAATATTAACGGATTCATGATGAATTTCATATTCATTTAATTGAATTAAAGTAGCTTGCATAGTTTTAATTTTCATTTTAATTTCATCTAATAAATCTTGCATATTTTACTCCTCTAAACTTTCTATTTTTTCTTTGAATTCAGATTTTATAACATAAGCACCTTCTGTTCCAATAATTAATGATTTCCCTTGAATATATACGAAAATCACTTTTCTTTAATTGATTTTGTTTTAATTTTTCGAATTAATTCATCTCTTAATACGAATTTCACTTGATATAGTATTTTCTAAAAAAGTTATATGATTATCTTTTTCAACAAGTTTATTTTCATAAAAACTTTTTACTTTTTCTAAAATTTGTTCACGATC
Organism: Spiroplasma melliferum KC3; assembly: GCF_000236085.2. Taxonomy (NCBI): domain Bacteria; kingdom Bacillati; phylum Mycoplasmatota; class Mollicutes; order Entomoplasmatales; family Spiroplasmataceae; genus Spiroplasma; species Spiroplasma melliferum. Next base: position 439,895 of record NZ_AGBZ02000001.1, read on the forward strand.
ACTTTCAGAAAATATTTCATCCACTTCATGATGATTTAATCGTTCTTGATATTCTTTTAACATTTCATAAGTTGCTTTTAAAACATCTGGTGCCATTTTATTAGGCCACTTTGCAAAATCTTGACCACAAATCGAAATTACTTGTTCGATACTATCTATAATTTTTTTCATATAAATACTCCTTAACATTTACTGTAACAAACATTGTTATATCTAATGCTTAAATAATGTATATGTATTGTAATAAACACTGTTAATAACATTGTTAAATATATAAAATCAAAAATTAAGGCACACTGAAAATAACTACTTAGTTTTAACTAATAGCTATTAAAATATAAAATTATACGTTTATAATTAAGTTGATATTTTTACACTATATACTGCCTACAAGTTTTTGAAAAAAGAAATACTTTTTACAACATTATTTCTATTAAATACTACTAAAAAAATATTTCATAATAGACTCAATATTATGAACAATAAACAATATAAATGTAACTACTATTGGCGATATAGTCATATTTATTTCCACAACAGGATTTTTCATCTTGTTAACATTATCAATAATAACCAAAATAATTAAATTTATTTAAAAATAAATTTGTAGACAGTGTATAGTGCAAAAATAAACAACAAAATTATTTATTCAATTCACATAAAAGCTAGTGTGCCATAGCTAAGATATATGATCGATTATAATAAATATTAAAATCCTTTAACCATAACACGGAAAAAGTTTAATATTTTAATAATTACTCAAATTCCAAATGGAATTAAAATAATTCAAGCATCACCTAAAAAAGTCATTAATTGTGGTAACACAGCATAAACAGCATCTTTAACTTTCATCATCGCATTACCCAATCCAGTTCAAATAGAATCCATTCCTCCTGAAATAGTAGGAGTATCTGCAGCTAGAAAATTAACAGCTGTTGTTAAATACATACCTAACATTATTCTTTATCCTCCTTATTTTTAATTTCTTTTTTATCTTTTTTCTTTCCTTGAATTTGACGAATTTTTTGATAAATCGATAAACCAATTCAAGCAAGAATTCCTAAAATAATAACAATACTAAATATTCATGTTAACCATACTGGCATAACTTAATTCCTCCTAGAAATTTAGCTTGCGCGGCACGCTTCGCGTGTTCGCTACGCTCAAAATAAACAATATTGAATAAATCACCGCTAATAAATTACGCGGATAATTTATTCATTTTCTTTTACATTATTAGTTACTATCTTATTAACAGTATTAATAACATTATCTTTTCCATACTTAGTTACTAAGGACCGCAAAATAAAATAATGTTTTCTTTCCATTAAAAAAATCAACTCCTTTCAAAGTTGATTTTTTTCTGCTTCATATTACAATTTACATTTTAAATAAAAAATCTTAAAGTTCTTAATTAAGAACTTTAAGATTTAAGATAATTCTATTTTTTGGCATTTTCTGCTAATTCAATTTCCTTTTGTAATTCAAAAGCCCGTAAATTTTTTTCCAAATATTCTTTATTTGTGGGTAATTCTAAGTTAATTTTTGAAAAATAGCATATCTCAACAGTACCTGAATCTAATTGGAAATCAAAAACATGACCCCCAGTATTTTTTTCAATATTAATAAAATGACAATGGAAACCATTAACTCCCAATGTATTGGCAAAAGATGGGGTTCAAAAACCAACAATATCACCATTAATATTTTTAACATTAAGAATTACTTGCTGTTCTGATGCTTTTACTAAGGTTGGATATGGTTTTTCTTGTCACGAAACAGTTCTTGTTTTTATTTCTGAAAATAAACCATTAATTTTAATCCCATAAAATAAATTTAAACTTGGTAAATTTTCAACAATAATTTTTTGAATTTCTTCATAACTAGTTGGTTGTGAGATATTAATTTTTTGATGTTCTTCAAAAAATGCCATAACAGCAAATGGACTTGTCATATTCGCCGTAACTTTATTAACTGTTCCATCTGATTTTAATTGATACCCCTCACCATCTAGAACAATTAATTCACCATCCAAATGGTCAAAAGTTCCTAATCCAAAATTACCTTGCTTTAATAACGCTTCAAACTTAATCATACCGTCAAAATTTCCAGCGGCTAAACTTGTTATTGTTGAAAATTGATAAACATTACTAAATTTTTGAACCATAACTAATAAAACTCCTTCTTCTAATAAACTTTATATTTAAATTGTTTATTAACATTATTTAAACATAAAGTTAAAGAAAAAAACATTTCATTCTTGAAATGTTTTTTATGCCTTACCTTTGCATCCAAATCATGATGTTAATTCATCAAATGTTGTTTTAATTGCTTCATATCCAGGTTTTAATAATTTTCGTGGGTCAAACCCTTTTCCATTTTCTGGTTTGTCTTTTCCCTCTTCAATATATTTTCTTGTGGCAACAGCAAAAGCAATTTGTAATTCAGTATTAACATTTATTTTACTAATTCCTAATGAAATCGCCTTTTTAACTTGTTCTTGTGGAATTCCACTACCACCGTGTAAAACCATTCCAATTTTTGCAGCAGCTTGAATATCTTCTAAAGCTTGAAAATTTAAACCTGGTCATCCTGTTGGATAAGGACCATGAATATTTCCAATTCCTGCAGCAAGGAAATCAATTCCTGTTGCTACCATTTCTGCAGCTTCTTTTGGATCACCAATTTCACCAGCACCAACTACACCATCTTCTTCTCCACCAATTGTGCCAATTTCAACTTCAACTGATACAGCATTTGTTTTTGCATATGCTACTACTTCTTTTGTATTTTTTAAATTTTCAGCAAATGGATGGTGACTACCATCATACATTACTGAGGAAAAACCAGCATCAATTGCCATTTTACAACTTTCTACTGATTGACCATGATCTAAATGTAATGCTACTGGAACCGTAATGTCTAATGAGTCTAATAACGCATTAACCATTGCAACAACTAAATTATAACCTCCCATATATTTAATTGCTCCTTCTGAAGCTCCTAAAATAATTGGTGTTTTTGTTGCTTGTGCAGCTTCTAATAAAGCTTTTGTTCATTCTAGGTTATTAATATTAAAATGACCAACAGCATATTTATTTTGATGTGCTTTTTTAATTAGTTCACTAGCATTAACTAATCTAGCATGATATTTTTGTCCCATAATTCTTTTTCCCTTCTAATATAAAATATTACGTTAATATTATAAACTTTTTATTTTAAAAAATAGTATAAAACAAAGGAATTTATTAATATTTGTCTAATTTACCAAAATTTACCAAAAAGAAAGAAAAAAAATAGAATTTTTAGAATTCTTGTTCCCTTTTTTAAAAATCCCGTGTTATAAATAAAGTACTATATGGCAACATATAGTAAACAAACAGAGCTTATCATTACCTGATGGATGGGCCTCCTAAAAGGTAATACCCAAAGATAGGTATCCGTTAGTAAATAGTTTTTTCATAGTTTTTTCTAAAGGGCATTTCTACTCAAGAGATGCCTTTTTATTTTAATTTTTGGCAATAATTACAAAAATAAGTTCCACGTCCATTAATAAAAATTTTATCAATTAATTGATGGCAATTAAGGCATTCCATTTTATTTCGCCCATGTACTTTTAATTGTTGTAAAAATTTACCATCCATCCCTGGTTCAGGATGGTAAGTTGCAATTGTTGTCCCTCCTTCATCAATAGCTTTTTGCAAAACTAGTTTTGTATTCTCAATAATATTTTGATAATCTTGATCAACTAAATTTTTTGTTCTTTCACCAGGATGAATTTTAGAGGCAAATAAAATTTCATTGGCATAAATATTCCCAATTCCAACAATAACATTTTGTTCCAATAATGTTGTTTTAATTGGCTGCGATTTATTTTGTCAAGCATTCTTCAAATATGAAACTGTAATCTTTTCATCAAATGGTTCATATCCTAACTTATTCAATGGTGCTTGTTGTAAATAATCATTTTTACTATATAAATGCATTGTTCCAAATTTCCTTGTATCATGATATCGCAATTGAAATTGATGATCAAGTTCAAATAAAACCATAATATGTTGTCATTCGCCAGGTTCATCTTTTGATGTAAAATAATATTTGCCTTCCATTCGTAAATGACTAATTAAAACATAATCATCCAATATAAATAATAAATGTTTTCCCATTCGATCAATTCGATTAATTTTTTGTTTAACAATCTCTTTTATAAATTCCTTTGAATCAAGAGGATATTTTATTATTTTATTTCAAAAAATTTGACAATCAGTAATTGTTTTTCCAACAACATGTTTTGTTAAAATACAACGAACCGTTTCAACTTCTGGTAATTCTGGCATATTGTTCCTTCTTTCTTAATTAATAATTTAATTTTATTTTTATATCTAATAAAAATCAAGATGCTAATAAGTAATCAAAATTATAAAAAATAATATAATTTAATCTTATTTTAAATCATATCAGCTTAAACCAGTTTTCATATCAACTATTAACTTTACATCTAATTTAGTAGAATCTTCCATTAATGTTTTAACAATTTTTTGCACTTGAATTAATTCAACTTGCGGAATTTCAAAAATTAATTCATCATGAATTTGTGCAATAATTTTTGCTTTTAAATTTAATTTTAAAAACTCTTGGTCAATATTTTTTAAAGCAATTTTAATAATATCTGCCGCACTACCTTGAATTGGCATATTCATTGCAATTCGCTTTCCAAATTCACGTTGCATATAATTCCGATCATTAATTTCTGGAACATAACGTTTTCGATTAAAAATTGTTGTAACATAGCCATTTTGTTTACAAAACTCAACTTGTTTATCAATAAAAGCCTTAATTGTTGGAAATTGCTGATAATAATTATTGATTATTGCTTTTGCTTTTGCAACAGAAATATTTAAATCAGTTGCTAAACCAAAGTCACTAATTCCATAAATAATACCAAAATTAACAGCTTTTGCACTACGACGAATATTTGGAGTAATTTCATCTTTTGATAAATTAAAAATTTTCATTGCAGTATTAGTATGAATATCTTCATTATTATTAAAAGCAGCAATTAAATCTTGGTCTTTTGACATATGTGCCAAAATTCGTAATTCAATTTGTGAATAATCACAAGATAATAAAATATTATCTGGTGATGAAACAACAAAAATTTTTCGTACCTCTTTTTGGATATCATCACGAATACTAATATTTTGCATATTAGGTTCCACAGATGAAAGTCTGCCAGTATTTGTTAAGGTTTGTTTATAAATTGTATGAACTTTCCCATCAGCAAAAATATATTTTTCCATCCCTTTTAAATAAGTTGAATATAATTTTTGATATTTTCGATAATCTAAGATCTTTGGAATAATTACATGGTTATTTTTTATTTCTTCTAAAGTTTCTTGTGCTGTTGATCCTTTTTTCCGATCAGGTAAGGAAAAATCTTGAAATAATAATTCTGAAATTTGTTTTGGAGAATTAGGATTAATTTCTTTTTGTGCAATATCATTAATTTCATTATTTAATTCTTGAACAATTTTTTCAATTCGTAAGGTTTGTGTTGTTAATTCATATTGGTCAACTTTAACACCATTAATTTCCATTCGTGCTAATGCAAAAGCAGTTGGTAACTCAATATTATGATACAAATCATATTGTTGATTAGTTTTTAATAACTCAATAATTTTTGGTCTTAATTTATGAATATATGCTGCTTTTTCGCCAATAAAGTGACCTAATTTAATTACATCAGCAGGAATTTGTTTTTTAACCCCTTTTCCATAAAATAATTCATCAGTTAAAATTTGTTTTTTCTCAAATAAATTAATATAAGTATCTAAACTATTTTTTGCATTTGAATTATAAACATAACCAGCCAACATCATATCATACTCAATATTTTGAACAAAAATATTATCACGAGCTAGAGCAACAATTAAACTTTTTGCATGATAAGTTAACTTTTGATATTTATTATCATTTAAAAATTGATGTCATAGTTTATCATGCTTTGCATGAATATAATCAAAATAAAAAACGCCTTTGGAATTAACAATTCCAAATCCAATAATTTCCGAAGTATGATAATTTTCATCTAATAGTTCTAAATACACAGTAGTATTGTTTTCATTAAATTCAGAACGTCATTCTTCAATAATTTTTACTTTTATATTTGAGTTTTGGATATCATTATCTTGATTATTAAATAGTTTTGTTACAAATGAATTCATATTATATTTTAAATAAAATTGCATTAATGTTTCCTGATTTGGTGAAAATGGAGTGAAAGTAAAATGCTCTAAATTAATATCACAAAAAATAGTAGCTATTTTTTTGCACAATAATGCACTTTCTTTATGATTCAATAAATTTTGTTGTAAAGCACCCTTAATATGTTCAATATTATCATATAAATTTTCAATTGAATGATATTCCTTAATTAATTTTATTGCTGTTTTTTCGCCAACTTTTGGAACACCCTTTAAATTATCGGAAGGGTCACCCATTAGCCCTTTTAAATCAGGAACTTGTAATGGTTTAATTCCCCATTTTGCTATTAAAGCAGCTTCATCAATAACATCAGCACTATCGCCTTGACGTGGCACTAAAATATTTGTTTTATTAGTAATTAGTTGGTATAAATCCTTATCACTGGAAAAAATATCAACATAAAAATCTTCTTTTTCAGCCAACATTGCTAAACATCCTAATAGATCATCAGCCTCATATCCTTCTTGCTCTAAATATGGAATTTGATAACTATCTAAAAATTCCTTTACAATTGGAAATTGTACAATTAATTCATTTGGTGTTTTGCTCCGACCATCTTTGTAGTCAACTAATAAATCATGACGAAAATTCTTTTTTCCTTTATCAAAAGCAACAACAACACTATAGTAGTTATTTGCTTTTAATATTTTATTTAACATATTGGCAAATGCATAAACAGCATTTGTTGGTGTTCCATCCAAACTTTTTAACATCTCGCCATTATAAGCTGTGGCATAAAATGCTCTAAAAAGCAAAGAATTTCCATCAATTAACAATACTTTTTTCATTTTACAATCTCCTCATTTATGTCCAATTATAGCCTAATTTAATTTTAAAATATACTTTAAAACTTAAATTATCAAACCAAAAAAGCACCACCACTACCAGAAAGCATTACATTTGAATACTCTTTCTTTAATGTAAGATAAAATTGCTTTAATTTTGGATTAATTTTGAAAGCGGGCTGTTGTAACATATTAAAATAAAGATTATTAATTATTTTTTTTGTTTTATAGTATTGATAATTATGGTCAAATTCTTGATAAACATCTTTTGTAATTGATGAAATTTTTGAATCAATAATTTTAAGATTTGAAATTTGATAGTTATTAATTTGATGGGTTGTTAAATACTTAATTTTATGGCCATAACCTGAGACTATTGCTGGCTTTTCTAAATAAAAAAATAAGGCATCAGAACTAAGATTTTGAATTAACTTTTTAATTTTTCAAGAATAATAATTAATATTAAAAAATTGACAAATAAGTTTAATCATTGCAACAGCATTACTAGCAGAATAACCAAGACCTGAACCAATAGTTGTATTTTTAATTAAATTAATATGAACTGGAATTGATTTAAACTTCGGGAACATAACAATAAATTTATGATAAGCTTCCAAAATAGTATTATTATTTGAATCTAGTTCTTTTTTATTGCAAGTAAAAATTGTTTGTTGACCTTGATAAGGCAATAACTCAACAAAATCATATTCTTCCTTATAAGGAAAAATAATACTTTTAATACGGTGCATTTTTTTAAATTTATGTTTATGAAAAACTTCTAAGGTTAAATTAAACTTACCATATGATCTAATTTTCATTCTTATAGTTCTCCCTTAATTTGTTTAATTTCATTATATAAAAGATAAAAATCATTTAAACTTAAATTTTCTGAACGTAAATTTAATGCATAATTTAATTTTAATAAGATATCTTCTGCTAAAGTTTTATTATTAACAATAATTGCTAAGTTATTTAAAATTGTTTTTCGCTTTGTTGCAAACATCATTCGAATAAACTTAATAAATTCTTTATCATTTATTAGCGCAGGATATTTTTTATTTAATTTAAATTTTAAAACAATACTATCAACTTTTGGTACTGGAACAAAATTATTACGGCCAACTAAAGAAACTTTTTCAATATCACTATAAAATTGACAAACAACAGAAAGACTATTATAATTTTTTGAATTTGGCTGCGCCATAATTCGTTCACCAACCTCTTTTTGCATCATTAAAATAATTTCTTTTACTTTTGGGTTCTTTATTTTTAATAATTTAAAGATAATCGGTGAAGTAATATAATAAGGAATATTGGAAATAATACTAATTGGATTATTATCTAAAAATTCTGTTAAAAATAATTTTTCTAAATCAAGGGTTAAAATATCTGCTTGAATAATAGTTAAATTCTGATCTTTAAATTTTAATGTTAAGTATTCCACTAAAGTTGAATCAATTTCAACACAAACAAGTTTATTTGCTTTTAATAAAATAGAACTTGTCAAAGCCCCCATTCCTGGACCAATTTCTAAAATATTTGTGTTTGGTAAATCAAATGCGCTATCAACAATTAAATTAATAAAATGAGTATTTGTTAAAAAGTTTTGTCCTTTGCTTTTTTTAGCAACTATCCCTTCGGTGCGCATTTCTTGGTTTTGTTTCTTCATTATTTCTCCTTTAAAATATCAATTAAATCTTGCTTTTTAACATTCATATAATTTAGTCATTTAAATGTTGTTTTATTATTAGTTGGCATTAAGTTATAATACTTAATAATTTTTTCACGCTTTAATTTTGAATCAACTAAATTAATATAATCACTTCATAATAAATTATCAACTGGCTGGTTTGAAAAACTAATTAAATTATTAATACTGTTTTTAATCGCAATTTCAGATGCTTCAGCGACGCCAACTTTTTTACCCTTAATTGCATCATTCTTACTTATAAAAGCATGAAGGCAGTTATTTTCCAAATAATCACTAATAATTTGGCGTAATTTTTGCCCAGGATAATCAGGATCAGTAAAAATAATTATTTTATTGTTTAAACTAATTTTTTTAATCAATGCTAACTTTTCTTTTGTAATTCCACTACCACTGGTTTCAATTGTTTTAATGTCAGGAAAAATACTTTTTAACTTTGTTGAATCGGTCTTACCTTCAACAATAATAAATACTCCCATTTTATCCTTCACTCCCCGATAAACACCTTTTTCATTTACTTATCATGATTTTATAGTATAATTATACTAGACTGTTATATTAAAATAATCATAAATTTTAAATATAGGAGTAGGAGGCAAAAAGAAATATGGCTAATTATAAATTTGGAAAAGACTACTCGTTTTTAGCATTAGACTTAGGTACAGCTAATACGGTAGCCTATGTATCAGGTCAGGGAATTGTTTACAATGAACCTTCAATGATGGCATATGACACTTTAAGCAACTCATTAATTGCCTTAGGAAATGAAGCATACAAAATGGTTGGAAAAACGCATGATCATATCAGAATGGTAACACCTCTTGTTGATGGAGTTATCTCAGATATGGAAGCAGCCCAAGATTTACTAAAGCACATTTTTAGTAGATTAAAATTATCAGGAATTTGAAAAAATTCACTAGTAATATTAGCATGCCCAAGCGGAGTTACCGAATTAGAACGTGGTGCTTTAAAAGCTATTGCAAAAGATATGGGAGCAAGTCACGTTTTAGTAGAAGAAGAAGTTAAACTAGCAGCATTAGGAGCTGGCATTAACATTGGTCTAGCTCAAGGAAATTTAGTAATTGATATTGGTGGAGGAACAACAGATATTGCAATTATTTCAGCTGGTGATATCGTAATTTCAAAATCAGTTAAAGTTGCTGGAAAACAGTTAGATCAAGAAATTCAAAAATATATTCGTGCTGAATACAATGTGCTAGTTGGAATTAGAACTGCTGAACAAATTAAAAAAGAAATTGGTGCATTAGTTAAAATAATTAATGAAAAACCAGTTCGTGCCTTTGGCCGTGATATTATTACAGGATTACCACGAGAAGTATTAATTAAACCTGAAGAAATTAAAAACGTTTTATTAGCCCCTTTTTCAAGAATTACAGACTTATTGGTAGAAGTGTTAGAACAAACACCACCAGAATTAGCTGGTGATGTTATTAGAAATGGAATTACCATCTGTGGTGGAGGCGCTTTAATTCGTGGAATTGTAAAATATTTTGAGTCAATTTTCCAATTAAAAGTAAAAGCTGCAAATGATCCATTAATGTGTGTAATTGATGGTGCTAAAACTTACGAAAAAAATTTAGGTGCTGTAATTGAAAGAATTCAGTTACTTGATGCAAATGAATACAAAATTTCATAAAAAAGTATATTTTTAAAATATACTTTTTTATTTTTTAAGACATTAATACCATAAAAAATAATTAAAATTTTAAAAAAAGAAAAAAGAAACTTGAAATCATCATTTTTAATTGCAAATTATACCAGATTTTATATAATAAAATTACTTGATATTGAATGTTTTATAACAAATAAAGGGTTTAATATTAAAGAAAATTATTATGTTATTATTATTGCTATGTTTTTTAACGAAGCAATAAACGGAAGGAGACATTTTAAAGATGGCAATATCAGACGTATTGAAAAATTCATTTAACATTTCGCCAAAAGCACCCCGGAAATTCATTGCTATCGATTTAGGAACTACTAATTCGATTGCTTATGTTGCTGGGAGAGGCATTATTTTTAATGAAGCATCAGTAATGGCATATGAAATCGGAACTAAGAAACTAATAGCATTAGGTAATGATGCTAAAAAGTTAATTGGAAAAACACACGATAAAATTGAAATTTACTCACCATTACGTAATGGAGCAGTTACAAACTTAACTATTGCAGAAGAATTTATTCAACAAATAGGAAAAAAAGCAAAGGTAGCTGATTTATGAAAAAATGCTATTGTTTTAATTGCATGTCCCAAAAATGTTACAGACTTAGAAAAACAAGCAATAATCAAAATGTGTAAAAATATCGGTGCTGACTTTGTAAAAATTGAGGAAGATTCATTAATGGCTGCCTTGGGAGCCGGTGAAAATATTTTTGCACCAAAAGGAACTTTTATTTTAGACATTGGTGGTGGAAAATCAAGTTGTGCTATTATCTCAGCTGGTGGAATTGTTGAAAGTAAATCAATTAAAACTGCTGGAAATTATATTGATGAAGAAATCTTAAAATATATTCGGGCAAAACATACCATTTCAATTGGTGTTGTTACTGCTGAACAAATTAAAAAACAAATTGGTTCATTATACAAAACAAAAGAAAATAAAAAAATGATTATTTTCGGCCGTGATGTTGTAACAGGAATGCCAAAAGAAGCAGAGATTTTAGATTCAGAGATTAGAAAATTATTAATAAGTATTTTTTCATCAATTACACAATTGATAACCGAAGTTTTAGAAAAAACTCCGGCTGAATTAGCTGGTGATGCTGTTGCTAATGGAATTTTAGTTACTGGAGGATGTGGCCAAATTGCAGGAATTAAAGAATTTTTATCAGATTATTTCCAAATTCCCGTTCGTGTAGCTAAAAACGCTGAAACATCTGTTATTGATGGATGTATTGCTTACGAGAAAAAAATTAGAACCGACTTAATTGAAGAAAACAAAAAAAATAGATAAGTTTAAAACTACTTATCTATTTTTTTATTATTAATTTTTAGAAAAATGATAAAATTATATTATATAAGGTGAGGCAATAATGAAAAAAGTATTATCATTTTTAACAGCACTAACTTTTATAACACCAGTAGTTAATTCAGTTGTGAGTTGTTCAACAATTGATGTACGAATTCGCCAAGCTTTGGCAAATTGAACTTATACATCAAAAACTGATCAACCAATTTTTGGGACAGTTTTTAGTTCTGACAAAACAATTAATGAGCCATATTTTTCATATTGATTTATTCAGCAAATTTTAACTTCGTCTGGTTACATTAATATTGATAAACCATGAAATCAATTACTAAACAATAGCGGTATTGCCTGGCCTTATCCCAGTTCAACAAATATTGAAGAAATTTATAGTGATTGATTTAATTCTACCATTACCAGTATTGAAGAAGGTAAAATTAATATTTCTGATTTAAAAACTTTCTTTGTTTATATGACAATTTATAATCCAATTATAATTTTATCTGATACACAAATTTTTAAATATGAATATAAGCGTGACCAATCAGCAATTGAAATTAAATACCAATATAAAACGCCAACTGATATTAGTACTTATATCACAAAGTTAGTTAAAAAATATCTAACTTTTTTGAAAGAAACAGTTGAAGTTAAATATTTAAAATTAACTAAATATTTTTTAACAATTGATGAAGCAAAACAACGAATCGAAAATTTAGTCAATAGTTTAATTAGGATTTTAACAATTATGTCACCCACTTTTGTAATTCCTTTAAGCATTAATACAAACCGGTACTAAACTTAATTATGGAATAATTTTTAGGAAAGATTAGGATTTATGTTATAATTATTTTGTATTGTATTCTCTATTTGAAAATAAATATAGAGACTTGCAATTCATTTTATTGATTAATCAAATATATTAATCTAACTAATTAATTTAACAAGAAACAGGAGGACAAAATTACATGGCTTTATTTAATAGTGCAAAAAAACCGGCTTTCGTTTCTATGGATTTAGGAACTGCTAATACATTAGTATATGTTTCAGGTTCAGGAATCGTTTATAATGAGCCTTCAATTGTTGCTTACAGAATTAAAGAAAACAGAATTATTGCTGTAGGAGCCGAAGCTTACAAAATGATTGGAAAAGGAAATAAGTCAATTCGTATTGTTAGACCAATGGTTGACGGAGTTATTACAGATATTCGTGCAACAGAAGCACAATTAAGATATATCTTTACAAAATTACGTATTACAAAACAATTAAAACATTCAATTATGTTATTGGCTTGTCCATCAGTAATTACTGAATTAGAAAAAGCTGCTTTGAAAAAAATTGCTATGAACTTAGGAGCATCGAAAGTTTTTGTAGAAGAAGAAGTTAAAATGGCTGCATTAGGTGGTGGGGTTGATATTTACAAACCTGCTGGAAACCTAGTCATTGATATGGGGGGAGGAACAACAGATATTGCTGTTATGGCCTCAGGAGATATCGTATTATCAAAATCAGTTAAAGTTGCTGGAAACTACTTAAATGATGAAGCACAAAAATTCATTCGTTCACAATACGGTCTAGAAATTGGATCAAAAACTGCTGAACAAATTAAAATTGAAATTGGGTCATTATCAAAATACCCTGATGAAAGAAGAATGAAAGTTTATGGACGTGATGTTGTTTCAGGGTTACCAAGAGAAATTGAAGTAACACCTGAAGAAATCAGAGAAGTATTAAAAGTACCAGTGTCAAGAATTATTGACCTAACAGTTCAAGTGTTAGAAGAAACACCACCAGAATTAGCTGGTGATATCTTCAGAAATGGAATTACCATCTGTGGGGGAGGAGCTTTAATCAAAGGAATTGATCGTTACTTTACAGATACATTACAATTACCATCAAAAATTGGAGAACAACCATTATTAGCTGTTATTAATGGAACTAAAAAATTCGAATCAGACATCTTTGATATCTTAAGATTAGAATCAATGCATGTAAAAGAATTAAATTACTAGAATAATCATTAATTGATTATAATAGTTATTAAATTGTTAAGGAGGACAAAAACGTGAGACCAGAAACTAGACCATTTATTTCTCTTGACTTAGGAACTGCTAATGTTTTAGCATATGTTTCAGGACAAGGTGTAGTCTACAATGAACCATCATTAATGGCTTATAACAATAAAACTAATAGTTTAATTGCTTTAGGGAAAGCTGCCTATGATATGGTAGGAAAAACACACGGAGATATTAGAATGGTAACACCATTAGTAGATGGAGTTATCGCAGATATGGAAGCTGCACAAGATTTATTAAAACATATCTTTTCAAGAATGAAAATGATGAACATTTGAAAGAATGCTATTGTATTATTAGCATGTCCAAGTGGAGTTACTGAACTTGAAAGAGAAGCATTAAAAAATGTTGCTAAAGAAATGGGTGCTGAATTAGTTATCATTGAAGAAGAGGCTAAAATGGCCGCTTTAGGAGCAGGAATTAATATTGAATTACCTCAAGGTCATTTAATCATTGATATCGGTGGAGGAACAACTGATTTAGCTATTATTTCATCAAGTGATATTGTTGTTTCAAGATCAATTAAAGTTGCCGGAAATCACTTTGATGATGATATTCGTAAATACATTCGTTCAGAATATAACATTGCAATTGGGCAAAAAACAGCCGAAGATGTTAAAAAATTCATTGGTTCATTAGTTAAATACCATAACGAAAGATCAATGCAAATCTACGGACGTGATATTGTTTCAGGATTACCAAAAGAAGCAAAAATCTCTTCAGAAGAAATTAGAAATGTTTTACTAAATGCCTTTTCTAAAATTACAGATTTAGTAATTGAATTATTAGAAAATACACCACCAGAATTAGCTGGTGATATTATGAGAAATGGAATTACAGTTTGTGGGGGAGGAGCTTTAATTAGAAATATTGACAAATATTTCTTTGATATTTTCCAATTACCAACTAAAATAGCTTCAGATCCATTAAATTGTGTTATCGAAGGAACAAAAATCTTTGAAAAAACAATTAAGAAAAACATTGAAAATGGTTTGTATAATTTTCAAGAAAAAGGATTATTATCAACATTAGGTAAAAAAAGAAAATAAATTGAAGCAAAAAAAATATTAGGTTAACCTAATATTTTTTTATTGTAATTTTCAAACTTGAAATTAAAAATTAATCAAGATTAAATAATTTGCGTGCATTTTTATTAGTAATACGAATCATTTCTTCAACCGGCATATTCTTTAATTCTGCTAATTTTTTAACTGTATACATAATAAATTTAGGATAATTCTTTTTTCCACGGTATGGATCAGGAGTTAAATATGGTGCATCAGTTTCCACTAAAATCTTATTTAATGGTACCATTTTAGCAACTTCACGTAATTGTTCGGCACTTTTAAAAGTAATATTACCAGCAAATGAAAGATAAAATCCTAAATCTAAAAATTTTTGAGCCATTTCAATTGTCCCATTATAACAATGCATTAAACCTTGTGTTACTTTTTGTTGTTTTAATATTTCATAACAATCTTCATAAGCATCACGGCAATGAATCGCAAGTGGAAGATTATGTTGTTTTGCTAATTCAATTTGTTTAATAAATCAATGCTTTTGTAAATCTGGAGAAACAGTTTTATGAAAATAATCTAATCCAATTTCACCAACAGCAATTACTTTATCACTATTTAATAATTGATCTAATTTCTCTAAATCTGAAAAACCATACTTAGCAACATCAGTTGGATGAAAGCCAATTGTTGCAAAAACATTATCATACTGCATTGCATGACGAACTGCTGCTTGGCTAGAAGCTAAATCATAACCAACATTATTAAGCCAAGACACGCCACTAATTTTGGCATCAGCAATAATGGCTGATGTTTCTTCATTTTCATATTCATGTGACATTAAATGACAATGTGTGTCAAAAATTCCTTGCATATTTTCCTCCTATTTTCCTAGGCAATACTTACTAAAAATTGTTGTTAATAAGTCTTCTTCATAGTTTTCACCTAGAATATCACCCAATATTTCTCAAGCCTCATGTAAGTCGACATTAATAATATCAACCGGAAATCCACTCGTACTATTATTATATGCATTTTTTATTGAATTTGCTACCTTCTCTAATAAAGAAATTTGTTTTATATTTGATAAAACTAGTTGATCATCTTTTGTAATTTGTGCCGTTTTATATAAATTTAAAATTTTATCAATAAGAGACTTGATATCTCGCTTTAATGCTGAAATCAAAAGAATATTTTGCTGTAAATTTTTCTTTTGTGTTTGCATATTAAGTAAATCGGTTTTATTTAACACTAACAAATATTCTTTATTTTTAATCAGTTCTTTAAGCTCCGGATTTAAATTAATTAAATCAGCATAATTATCAGCGACAATTAAAATTAAATCAGCATTAATAACTTGTTGACGTGCTTTATCAATTCCAATTTGCTCAATTTTATCAACTGTCTCACGTAAACCAGCTGTATCAATAATATTTAGGGTTAATGGTCCTAAATTAATCTTCCCTTCAACAATATCTCTTGTTGTTCCTGGCAAGTCAGAAACAATAGCTTTATCTTCGTTCATTAATGCATTTAATAATGATGACTTTCCAACATTTGGTTTTCCTAAAATTAAGACATTAATACCATCATCGATCATTTTCCCAACTTTACTAATTTTAACTAAATCATTAATTTTTTGTTCTAAAATTAATAAACGCTGATTTAATTCTTGTGTAGTTAAATCACCAACACCATCATATTCAGGGTAATCAATATTTACTTCAATATTTGCAATAATATCTAACAGTTCATCACGATAAGTACTAATTAAATAAGTATTTTTATTTTGTAAATTATTTAAAGCTATTTTTGCACTAGTGTCATTTGTTGCATTAACTAAGTTATTAATAGCATCTGTTTGAATTAAATTAAGTTTTCCATTTAAAAATGCTCGTTGCGAAAATTCACCTTTATTTGCTAAACGTGCACCATTTTTTAGTAATAACTTAATAATATTATTTGTAACTAATACACCACCATGACAATTAATTTCAATAATGTCTTCTCCCGTAAAAGAATTAGGTTTTTGAAAACAAACTAAAATAACTTGGTCAATAATCTCTTTACCATCTCGTAAATAACCATAGTAAATTTGATTCCCCTCTTGAATAATTTTTTTTGAAAAA
Source organism: Spiroplasma melliferum KC3 (assembly GCF_000236085.2). Lineage (NCBI taxonomy): Bacteria > Bacillati > Mycoplasmatota > Mollicutes > Entomoplasmatales > Spiroplasmataceae > Spiroplasma > Spiroplasma melliferum. The sequence goes on from NZ_AGBZ02000001.1 coordinate 456,859, forward strand.
ACTTTATTAATAATTTTATAACTATCTACCCCAGACATGCGAATAATTGCAATTGCTTGTTTTACCATTGCAGTTGCTGGGGCAATTATTGTATCTTCAATCATTTTATAAAACTCCTCTTTTATTAATTCATTATATTATATCAAACTATAAATTATAAATTCAAGTGTTACAATTAATTTATTTATAAAAGCCACTTTTTAATAGCTTAACTTATATTTAAATCATTAATAATATCATAGATAATTATCTTGATTTTAGTGCTAATTTAACATAAAAAATACCCTAATATAAAAATGTGAATATTTAATCAAATTTAAATAATAATGAATGACTATCTATTTTATTTCCAATACTTTAGTATTATTCTCTTTTAAATCTAATTTAGTTACTATTGTATTTAACAAAATTTATAATTTTAATTTTTTTATTTCCACAATGTTTATTGATTTTTGAAAAATTAAAAGGGAATTATTTTGTAATTCCCCTAACTTTAAGTAAATTATTACACTACCGAATTCTTTTCTTAAAGCGAAAATAGAATCAAATTATTCCAATTATTATTCCAATAATTGGAATAATAATAACTGGTAACAATCATCTTAAATATTTTTTATCTCCCCATGTTGGTATTTCTGGATTTGTCGGATTAGTTGGATTAGGGTTTGGTTCAATCGGATCAACAGGGTTGGTCGGATTCGTTGGGTCAGGATCAGGTTTGTCCCCATTAATATAATTTTCAAGAACAAATTCGGTTTTTCCTTCCGCTAAATCGCTTGCATCATTAGCATATACTACTATGGTTATTTTTTTAGACCTTTCTAAATTATTTAAGAAATCTGAAAATATTTCATCATTAAAATAACCAGGAACATTATTATGATTTTCATCAGTTGGCGGAATATCGTTAATTGAAATTCCATAGTCTTTATTAAAAACTAAATCTGTATAACCAGATTTTTTTAATCCAAGATTAATATATTTTATAATTCAATTTTTCATTTCCTCAATTGAAAAACCAGCAAAGTTAAATTTTTGATTATTAAATTTAATTTTTGACAAATCTTTTACTTTTTCTGGATCATAATTTCGTGAATTCTTAATACTTCCATTAGCTTCACCAATTAGTATAGAGGAAAATTGCTTTGTTTTAATTATAATATCAAGATATTTTGGTTCTGTTAGATTATCTAACAATGGTTTTAAAGCATCAGCATTACTACTAATATCAATTCCCTCTTTTGTTACCACATAATAATCAATACCTAATTTTGCCCCGCTTGCTTTTTGATTAATATAATTTTGAGCATAAGCTAAAACTAAGGAACGGATTTTATTTACATCAATTTCGTTCATTTTAATTGCGGGAAAATTACCAGAAATATCAACAAAATCAGCTGGATTTGGATCTGGCGGAATACGCTGAGCAATTATATCAGAAGTATATTCTTTTCAATAACTAGCAACTTGTTCAAAATTTAATTTACTAATCTTAGTTAAATCAAGTTTTTTATAATCAATTAAATAATTTTTTAAATGAATACCATGAATAGTTGTTCAAAAATCAACCGCAATGTTATTATTACCTAAAATATCTAAAAAACGAGGATATTTATCTTGGTATTTTGCACCAATTAATACATATTTTTCATATGCTAAATTATCATTGGTTTTTGTAATATAATGTCAAAAACCTTCTCAAGATCAATACTTATTAACTGAATCAGGTTTTATTTTAGTTAATTGCTCACGTTCTGTTGGATTAGAAGGACTAATTAAATTACTGTTAACCCCTTCTCGTCAAACCTCACTAACTTCTGCTGGGTTAAATAGCTGCTGAACTCCCATTCCAACAACTGAACCTTCTGCTAAAAATCCTAAGTCATAATCTCCAGGATTTCTTTTAGGGTCAATAACTTCTCCATATTTATTTAAAGGATCTAACGGAAAAGGATATTTAGATTTTTTCTTTACTCATAATATTTGAGTTTTTGTACCAGTCTCTGGATTAACTTCTGGATCATATTTTGGATTAGGTTTACCATCAATTGAAGGTACAATTAAATCATTTTGATTAGGATTTTTAGCTGGATCTCAGGCATATCATTTAGGTAATAAAGTTGGAACTAAATTAGAAATTTTATATTTTATTCGATATTTTGCTTTATTTGTTTCATCATCATGATTAACAACAATATCATAAATATTTGTGGCCTCTTTGCCTTCCATAACGCGTTGGTCCTTCATATTATAAACAAATTTGTTATTAATAACCTCAACAGGTTGACCATTTACTGTCATTCATTCAGATGAATCATTAAGTCCATCAAATTGTAAATGTGCAGTTGTATGAAATTCTAAAGTACCACCATAAGTATCACTTACTTTATCAGGTTCTAATTGTATTGGTTTATCAGGAACCATACCTTGGGTAGAATCATTTGGATTAACAATTTGTCCAGGGAAAATATTTAATCTGCCTCTTAGTGACTTCCCTCAATAATTTTCTGATAATTTTATATTAACCGGCGTTTCAAAAGTTCATATTTCTTGATTTCCAGTAGTAGAATTCCTGAATTTAAAAACAGTTGTTGCTTTACGTGTACTATTATTAAATGAAAATGGTTGAATATATGGTTTTCATTTCGAATATTCATTTCCTAATACATTTTTTATAGTTGTAGTTAATAATGTTGTTAAATCATTTCCTTTTCCAGTTGGATCATTTATATTTTTTTTGTCTTCCAAACTACCTGAATAATCAGATGTTAAACTAATTTCTTTATTTAGAGCATAATTTAAATTATTTTTTACATTTTGCAAAGAAAATGATGAATGGAATGTAATTCCTTTATAATTAAGCGAGGCTTCAGCTCCTCGAGTTTCGCCGATACCTCCCTTTTGTGTTTGTGCAACTAAAGATAAAAATACATATATATACGTTGAATCATGCCACAAATAGTAACCAGCATAAGCTGAATTACTACCATAATTTTCATAATGTGCATTAGCATTTGATAAAAACTTATTATAATTATATCTCCCAATACCACTATCCATTCGGTTTGATGAAATCACTGATGTATTAAATGTTCTATCTGTTAAAGTACTCGAATTATATCTTGAATTAGCTGAAGCATATATGCCAATCGTAAAACTAGAATAATTTTTTTTAAAAGTATTTCAATCATCAGCATATTGTCTTCAATTAAATGAAATTGTTTTTGAGCTAGGATGTGGCTCACAAGTCCCTCCATCTCAACAAACCCGTTGTGAATCATATCAAGTTTGTTTATCTTTAAAAGTTGGATATGTTGGATCAATATTATTATTGTATTGACTATTAGAAATATTGTTTAAATAATTTTTGTTTAAATTTATTGCCTTTGATGAAAAAATAGTTGAACCTAAAATTGATAACAACAATATATTTATTCAAGTCTTCATTTTTAATTATTCCTAATTTTTAATACTAGTATCTACTAAGTAAAAGTCATACACTATGTTAATAATAATATAATAACTTAACTAATAAGTCAAATTTTTTTATAAATTTCACTAATATTTTAGATTTGGTTTAAACACCCATCTAAATTCTCCATTATTATGTAAATAAAATGAGTGATTACTTGTTTTATTTACTATATTCTTCTGCATCATAATATATTTCGCCATTAATTTCTTCATAATTTAAATGTTCTTGAAAAAATATGCTAGTATCACTAAGGATTCTTTGGTATTCACTATTATTTTAACATATCTATTAAACCATAAAAAATAATTATTTTTTATAATTATACTTAAGTATAATTTGGCGAGTATTTTCCGAGCCAATTGACTTTGAAATTACTTCTGGAAATTTTAAAACATTACTATGAACTAATTTTCGTTGTTCTTTATTCATAACAGGTAACAATTGCTCTTTTTTTGATGATAAAACTCTATTAACAACACTTTGCACAGCTTCCATTAACATTAATTTATCATAATTAAAAATAATAATAAATTTAAAATCATTTTGAAATTTACGACTAACATATGTATGCAATAATGTTTCTAGAATAAAAACAAAATCAAAAATATTAATATTTATTTTGAAACCTTTAATATTTAATGTAATTAAAAATTGTTTATTAGAATATGAAAAAGACATCTCATAATCTTTCGTTAATAAGATATCGTTGATAATACTGTCTAAATGTTCTTTACAAAAAGAAATAATATCATTAATTTCAAAAAAGGTCACTTCTAGTCGCTGAAAAAATCATTTTGTTGATAATTCAGTTTTATAAAAAAAGTTTTTACTTGAATTATTTAAAAATTCTCTAAATTTTTTTTGCGACTTAAATTTTTTTATGAAAATCATTAATCTTTATTTTTTTTCTTATTATGTAAAGAAAATTTAGATTTTTTAGGTTTTGATTTAACCGGATTATAAGAAATTTTATCGGCATTATTTGTTTTTATTTGTTTTGTTTTTGTAATCTCAATATTTTCAACATTATTATTAGTTGTTTTTAAATGTGGCTTTCGAACAAATAAATGCTTAATTTTTTGTCCAAATGGTTCTCTGTTTTTATTTTTTTTACTTCGTTTCTTAACTCGTAAAAAATGAAATCCTAATGTTTGTAAAATTTGAATAAAGGCTGAGAAAATCCAATAAATAGCAACCCCAGACGCGATTGAAATTGTAACTACGAAGAAGACAACAATCATTACTCCTTGCATAATAAATTGCCGTTTACGTGCTTTTTTCTGTTCCTTTGTAATAACTCTTGTTTTACGAAGGTTTAAAATAGTTGGTAAAATCATTGAAAGAATTTGAATTGGCAAATATACAAATAATAAAGCTAAATAAACATAATTTCCACTAGTAATCATATCTCATGGCTTTTCAATTAAAGAAATTTGCCCAATTGTGGCCATTTTTAATTCTCGTGTTGCTCTAACAACAGTATACATCGCAATTAAAAACGGAATTGATAAAAAGGAAGAACCAATTGTTGATAATGGTGAAACTCCTTCTTTTCGATACAACTGCATCATTTCCATTTGTTGTTTTTGTTTTGCCGCCGGATCTTTTGAACCTTTATACTTGGCCTGAATTTCTGCTTGTTTAATTTGCATTAATTGCATTTTGTCTTGATTTAGTTGTGCTTTTCAACTAAACATTAAAGTAATTAAACGCACAATTAATGAAGTTAATAACAGTGCACCAATAATTCCTGCACCATTGTCTAATCCACCAAAACCATAAATTAAATTAACTAAAATTCAAGCAACAGGGAACACAAAACAACCATAAAACGGTGAAGATGTTTTAACAAAAGCATCAGATCATGTTCTAATTGCTAAATATGGATATTCATATAATTGTCCATTTTCAAAATGAAAAAAGTGTTCTTTCCCAACATTAGCGTATCCTAAAATAATTTCAAAGAAAACTCCTGGTTTATATACTTTTTGACCAGAAACATCTAAAATTTGGGCAGTTCCATATTTTGGAACCATCATTTGCCCACAACCTCATAACATTGATATAATTAAAAAAAGATACAAGACTAATTTTGTTCATTTCCAGGCAATTGAATATCAAGGTTTTCGTGTTTTTTTCCCATCTGAGAAAATATAATCACGATAGTTCACTATTTCGCCTCCTTTTTACATTTTGATTTGCTTTAATAAAATTTCTTTATTAATTAAATAACTATTGCTAAAATATGATTTTCGAACAATGATGATTTGATCATAACCTTCTGTTGCTGAAAAATCAAAATTTAACATACTTCGAATTTGTCTTTTTACTTTATTTCTAACAACGGCATTTCCTAATTTTTTACCGACAGATATTCCAAAACGATGATAATTAAGATCATTTCTTTTAAAATAAATAAAATAAGGGTTAGTTTTAATAAAAGAACGGTTATTTATTATTTTTTGAAATTCATAATTTTTTTTAACAATAAATTTTTTTTTCACATTTCGACACAAATAGAAAAATAAAGTATTTTATCAACCTTCTTAAGCTGATAATACTTTTCTTCCTTTCGCTCTTCTTTTACTTAAAACTTTACGGCCTGAAGCTGATTCCATTCTTGCTCGAAAACCATGTGTTCTTTTATGTTTAATTTTACTTGGTTGTCACGTTCTTTTCATTACTAGCACCTCCTTATGATATAAATTATTAAGACATCATATAAATAATATATTAATTAATAAAAAATATCAATTAAAAAAATATTTTTTTAAAAATAAAAAAATAGAGATGCTATGTTTCTTATCCCTATTTATCTTTCTACTTAAAATAATATTATTTTGTGTAATTTGGTGGTTCTTTGGTAATTGCAATATCATGGGGATGTGATTCTTTTAAACCATTATTTGAAATTTCCACAAACTGAGCTGTTTTTTGTAACATTAAAATATTTTTTGCACCACAATAACCAAAACCGCTTCGTACACCACCAATAAATTGAAATAAAATATCACTTAATTTACCTTTTAATAAAACTCGTCCTTCAACTCCTTCTGGAACTAATTTACGATTCTTATCTTGAAAATAACGATCAGCACTACCTTTTTTCATAGCAGCTAATGAACCCATTCCCATATATGTTTTATATTTTTTACCTTCAACAATCATTTCTTCACCGGGTGCTTCAAATGTTGAAGCAAAAACTGAACCCATCATTACAGCATTAGCACCAGCTGCAAGTGCTTTAACAACATCACCAGAATATTTAATTCCACCATCAGCAATGACTGGAATTTCTTTTCCTTTGCAAGCCTCATAGACATCATTAATAGCTGTCATTTGAGGAACTCCAACTCCAGCAACAACTCTTGTTGTACAAATACTTCCTGGCCCGACACCAACTTTAATTGCATTAGCACCAGCTGCAATTAAATCTAACGCTCCTTGAGCAGTAACAACATTCCCAACGATTAAATCAATGGTTGGAAAAGCTTTTCTAATTTTTTGAACCATATTAATAATACCTTGACTATGACCGTGTGCTGAATCAACAACAATTACATCAACTCCAACTGCAACAAGTTTTTCAACACGTAATAATGTACTTTCATCAATTCCAACTGCTGCACCAACTCGTAATCGCCCTTGTTCATCTTTACAAGCATTAGGATATTCATCACGATTATTAATATCTTTAATGGTAATTAACCCAGTTAAAATATTTTTTTCATTAACAATTGGCAGTTTTTCAATACGATTATTTAACAAAATATCTTTTGCTTGCTCTAAATCAATATTTTCATGAGTTGTAATCAAGTTTTTTACAGTCATAAATTTATCAACCGAAGCAGTTAAATCATGACATGCTCTAATATCACGATTTGTAATTATTCCTAATAATTTGTTTTCTTCATCAACAATTGGCAGACCCGAAATACGATACTGAGCCATAATATTTTCAGCATCCTGAACAGTCATTGTTGGTTTTAATGTTATTGGATTAATAATAAAACCGGATTCATTACGTTTAACTTTTTCAACTTCTGCCGCTTGTTTATCAATTGATAAATTTTTATGAATAATTCCAATACCACCTTCGCGAGCAATTGCAATTGCCAATTTTGATTCAGTAACAGTATCCATTGCTGAAGATATAAAAGGAATATTTAACTCAATATTTTTTGTTAATTTAGTTCTTAAATCAATCTGATATGGCAAAATATCTGATTTTTGTGGAACTAATAGTAGATCATCAAAGGTATAAGATTTTTTAATTTGCATGTTTCTTCCTCCAAAATATTTAATACAAAAAATTTAATAAAAGAAACATGACCATTAAAACCAATTAATAAAAGGTCTTAACAAATTAAAAATAAATTAAGACCTATAGTATTTAATTTAAGGTTAATTGTAGAGACACTAGACCATATTTCTAGTATATATAGGATTATTGTAAGTATTAAATTATATTAATTATAACAAAAAAAATAAAATAAACCAATAAAATTCCCATTTAAATTAGATTCTATTATTGTTTGTACTTACTCATATAACTTCACTTTTCTAAAATTTTTAAAGTTTAACTTATTGCTCATAAATTTCAAACATTTATTAAAAACATTCGATATTTTACAAAAAATTTGCTTATTATGAAATTTTATTACTTTCCACAATAAAAAATGATTTACACCATAAAATGTTAATAATGTGGAAAACAATAAAAATATTCAATAAAAACAATGCTTTTAAAGAAAATATAAAAAATATTTAATGTGGAAAACTATTAATTTTTATTAATTTTACTCATTTTTTAGTACTTTTCCACATCTTTTATTTATAATTAATAACGATAAAAACTATTGGAGATGAAATTAATGAACACAAAAGAATTATGGATTGAAGTTAAAGAAATATTATCTCGTGATGAATCAGTTTCCCCAGAAATTTATAACTACTATATTAGTGACACAAACTTATATACTGTATCTGATAATAACTGCTTAATTACAACAAAATCAGAAATTGCAATTGGTGTTTTTGAAGCAGGATTAAATGAAAAAATTAAAAATATCTTAAAAAAACTAACTGGAATCCAATATAATATTTCATTTGAATTAGAAAAAAATATCAATAAGCAAGCATCTGTAATTAGTAAAATTGACACATTAACAGAAAACAATAACCTTGCTTACTATGAAAATTATACTTTTGAAAATTTTGTTCGTGGTGATTCTAATCACGAAGCAATGCAAGCAGCTTTAGCAGTTGCTTTAGATCTTGGAAAAAAATGAAATCCATTATTCATATATGGAGACTCTGGACTAGGAAAAACACATCTATTACATGCAATTGAAAATAAGGTAAATGAAATTTATAAAACAAATAACCGAGTAAAATATTTAAAAGCTGATGAGTTTGGAAAAATTGCTATGGATATTTTAAACCAAGGCCATGAAATTATTGAAGCTTTTAAAACATCTTATGACATTTACGATTGTTTATTAATTGATGATATACAATTATTAGCAAAACGAAATAAAACAAATGAATTATTTTTTCATATTTTTAACTCATATATTGAAAAAAATAAACAAATTGTAATCACTTCTGATAAATATCCTGATGATCTAGGCGGTTTTGAAGCTAGAATTATTTCTCGTTTTTCATATGGTTTAAGTATTGGCTTAGATTCACCAGATTTTGAAACAGCACTTAAAATATTAGAACAAAAACTAAAACATCAAAATAACTTAGGATTATTTTCAGAAGAATCACTAGAATTTATTGCTTTAAATTTTAACAGTGATGTTAGAAAGTTAGAAGGAGCAATTAAACGATTATTATTTTTAGCTGTTATGAACAAAAAACCAAATGAAATTATTACATTAGCTGATGTTGAAAAGGCATTTAAAAATGCCCCCCTGCAAAATAATGAAAAAATTACCCCTAAAAAAATTAAACAAATTGTTGCTGACAATTACAATATTACTATCAAAGCAATGATGAGTAAATCACGAGTTAGTAATGTTATGCAAGCACGACAATTAGCAATGTATTTTTGTAGAACATTACTAGATGAACCATTTACAAGAATTGGAACAGAGTTCGGTGGCAAAGACCACACAACTGTGATGAATAGTGTTAAAAAAGTTGAAGCACACATTAGTACAAACAAAGAATTTAAACATTTAGTAAATGCAATTCGTAGAAAAATTGAAGGAAAATAGCACATTATTTTCCACGATTGTTTTTTAATAAAAAATAATATTATTCAAAACTTTATCAAGTTTTCCACATTTTCTACAATATAATACTAATAAATAAAAAACAATATTTTAACAATGGTATATAATTATTTATATATTACAGAATATACTAAAGTAAGGAGTAACAAAATGATTGTAAACATTAAAAGAGATAAGATATTAGATGAATTATTGAAAGTAAGTCGGATAATTTCTCAAAAGACTTTAATTCCTTCATTATTGGGAATTTTAATTGAAGTTAAAAAAGACAAAATTACTTTTACTACTTCTGATGGTGATACATCAATTAAATCAGAAATTATGGGCAATGATTTAAACATTACTCGAATTGGAAGTGTCTTAATTAAAAATAAATTTATTGTTGAAGTTATTCGTAAAATTGAAGATGAATTTATTACATTAGAAGTAGTTGAGGGCAATTTAATTAAAATTAAAGCAAATAATTTTGATTCAGTTTTAAATACATTAAACTCAGCAGATTATCCACATTTATCATTTGAGACAGAGGGTAAAGAAATAATTTTTACAAGTACAGTATTAAAAGAAATTATTTCACAAACAAGTTTTGCAATTGGAGAAAAAGAAAAGAGAATAGTTTTTAATGGTTTAAATATTAAAACAGATCAAAATAATAAAGAATTAATAATTACTGCAACTGATTCATTTCGATTATCATGTAAAAAGATTGACTATAGTAATAATTATAATTTTGATGTTATTATTCCTGGAAAATTTATTAATGAAATTGGGCGTTTAATTTCAGAAAATGATCAAGAAATTAAAATGAAAATTACTGATAAGTCAGTTAGCGTTATTATTAATAATACAATTGTTCAAACAAAAATTATTGAAGGAAAATATCCTGATACAAGTAAAGTTATTCCAACTTCCTTTAATACTTCATTAACAATCAATAATCGTGAACTAATTAAAATTATTGAGCGAGCTAGTGTTTTATCAAATGAGGCGATGACAACAATTGTTACATTAAAAATAAAAGAACAAAAAGTTTTAGTTACTTCATTTACACAAGAAATTGGTAACACGGAAGAAGAAATTAGAGACTTTAAAGTTGAAGGAGCAGACCAAATAATTGCTTTTAATTCAAAATATATTTTGGATGCTTTAAAAGCCTTTAAAACAAAAGAAATTACAATTAAAATGATTGATGAAACAAAACCATTAATTATTACTGCTAATGATGATCCAACATTACAACAATTAGTTTTACCAATTCGGTCATATTAAAAACTCAGTAATGAGTTTTTTTATTTTATAACTTTTTTATAGGGTTAAATTAGACACTAAAAATATAAAAATATTTTTTAGAATATTTAAAAATATATTTGATAATTTAGCCCTAAAATTAGGTAATAATGGTAAAATAAAAGAAAGCGGAAATGGAGAGAATTATTTATGGGTGATAATTATAATTCAGAATCAATTCAAATTTTAGAAGGTTTAGAAGCAGTTCGAAAACGACCAGGGATGTATATTGGTGCGACAAATGCAAGAGGTTTACATCATTTAGTTTGAGAAATTGTTGATAACTCAATTGATGAAGTTTTAGCTAATTTTGCTAATAAAATTAAAATTATTCTTAATAAGGATGAATCAATTACAGTTATTGATAATGGACGTGGAATTCCAATTGAAATTCACCCAAAAACAAAAGTTTCAACATTAGAAACTGTTTTTACTATTTTACATGCAGGAGGAAAATTTGATTCAAATACATATAAAATTTCTGGAGGTTTACATGGTGTAGGAGCTAGTGTTGTTAATGCTTTAAGTAAATATTTAAAAGTTGAAGTTAGAAAAAATAATAAAAAATATGTAATGGAATTTCATAATGGTGGTCAAATTTTGACACCAATTAAAGAAGTTGGTTCAACTTCAGAAACTGGAACAACAGTAACTTTTTTACCAGATGAAAAGATTTTTAAAGAAACAACAATTTTTAGTTTTTCAACAATTCAAAATCGAATTAAGCAATTAGCTTTTTTAAATAAAGGCTTAGAAATATCATTAGTTGATTTACGAGAAGAAGATGAAGAAAAAACTGTTCTTTATCAATTTAATAATGGAATTAAAGATTATGTTTTAGAACTAAATAAAACAATTGGGACACCATTAAACGATGTTTTTTATGTGGAAGGAATAGAAGATAATATTGTTGTTGAATTTGGTTTACAATATAATGATAATTATTCAGAAAATATTTTCTCTTTTTGTAATAACATTAATACCCATGAAGGTGGAACTCACGAAGAAGGTGCTAGATTAGCCATTGTTCGTGAAATAAATAATTATTTTAAAAATATTAATAAAAATAATAAAGGTAATGAAGATAAATTTACTTGAGATGATATTAAAGAAGGAATGACAATAATAATTTCTATTCGTCATCCTGATCCACAATATGAAGGTCAAACTAAAACAAAATTAGGAAATAGTGAAGTTAAAAAAATTGTTTCCAATATTGTTGGAAAAGGATTAAGTAGTTATTTGTTAGAAAATCCAGAAGATGCAAAAAAAATTATTGAAAAAATAAGTTTATCGTTAAAAGCAAGAATTGCTGCACAACGTGCAAAAGAAACAACACGTCGTAAGACAGTTATGGATAGTTTTTCATTACCAGGCAAATTAGCAGATTGTGAAACAAAAGATGCTAAGATAGCTGAACTTTATATTGTCGAAGGAGATTCTGCTGGTGGAAGTGCTAAATCGGGACGAAATCGAAAATTTCAAGCAATTTTACCGTTACGAGGAAAAATTTTAAATGTGGAAAAAGCAAAACAAATAAAAATATTTGAAAATAATGAAATTAATTCAATTATTACCGCATTAGGAGCAGGTATTAAAGATAATTTTAATGATAAAAAATTACGTTATCAAAAGGTAATCATTATGACTGATGCTGATGTTGATGGCGCACATATACGAATTTTACTATTAACATTTTTTTATCGTTATATGAAAGATTTAATTGAAAATGGCAATATTTATATTGCTCAACCACCATTATATAAAATACAAAATGGTAATCAGATTCGATATGCTTATAGTGATAATGAATTAGAACTTTATAAAGAAGAATTATTAAAACAAAATAAAAATTATACAATTCAACGTTATAAAGGTTTAGGAGAAATGAATCCAGAACAATTATGAGAAACAACAATGAATCCAGAACGGCGTTTATTACTGAAAGTTTCTGTTAATAATGCATTTGAAGCAAATTTAATTTGTAATGAATTAATGGGTGAAAATGTTGAACCACGGAAAAAATTTATTCGTGAAAATGCAAAATATGTTAAAAATTTAGATGTCTAGAAGGGAGGTATAATGATGAAATCAGAAAATGATGGATATGATTATGATGGTAAAATTCGTGATATTGATATTGCTGATGAAATGAAAAATGGTTTTTTAGATTATGCAATGTCAGTTATTGTTTCACGTGCAATTCCTGATGTTCGTGATGGATTAAAACCAGTTCATCGACGCATTATTTATGCAATGTGAGATTTAAAAATGACTTACGAAAAACAACACAAGAAATCAGCACGAATTGTTGGTGAAGTAATTGGGAAATATCATCCCCATGGTGATACTGCTGTTTATGAAGCAATGGTTCGGATGGCACAAGATTTTTCTTATCGTTATCCTTTAATTGATGGTCATGGAAATTTTGGTTCAATGGATGGTGACGCTCCAGCGGCAATGCGATACACGGAAGCAAAAATGAGTAAAATTGCTGGTGAACTAATCAAAGATATTGAAAAAGAAACAACAATTTTTATTGATAATTATGATGGTAGTGAAGAAGAACCGACTTTTTTACCAGGATATTTTCCAAATTTATTAGTTAATGGTGCTAGTGGAATTGCTGTTGGAATGGCAACTAATATTCCACCCCATAATTTGAATGAAGTAATTGATGGAGTTATTGCGGTAACAAAAAATCCTGAAATAACGACCGTTGAATTAATGAAAATTATTAAAGGACCTGATTTTCCAACTGGGGCATTAATTACGGCTGGAAACGGTTTAATTAAAGCTTATGAAACAGGTAATGGAGCAATTACAATTCGTTCAAAGATTGATATTGAAGAAAATAATAATAAAAGACGAATTATTGTGTCAGAGATTCCATATCAAATTAATAAAGCAAAATTGTTGGAACGAATTGCAGAATTAGTTCGCGATAAAATTATTAATGGAATTAGTGACCTTCGTGATGAATCAAACATGGAGGGGGTTCGTGTTGTTTTAGAATTAAAACGTGATGCTCAAGAAAATGTTATTTTAAATAAATTATATAAATTAACGCCACTCCAAACTAATTTTTCGTTAAATATTTTAGCATTGTACAAAAACCAACCAAGAGTAATGGGATTAAAACAAATTTTAAAATATTTTATTGAACATCAAATTGATATTATTATTAAACGTAGTCAATTTGAATTAAAGAAAAATCGTAATCGTTTAATCATTTTAGAAGGATTAAAAATTGCTCTTGATAATATTGATGAAGTAATTGCAATTATTAAACAATCACAAACAACACAAATTGCATCAGATGCCTTGATTAATAAATTTAATTTAGTAGGTGAACAAGCACGGGCAATTTTAGAAATGCGCTTACAAAGATTAACCGGATTAGAAATTGAAAAAATTAACAATGAAATTAAGGATATTAAAGTGGCAATAACCGAATTAGAAGAAATTATTAATAATAGTGAAAAACAAATTGACATTATGATTACGGAATTAACAGAAATTAAGAAAAAATATGGTGATGAGCGTCGAAGTCAAATTATTAAAGAAGAGCTAACAGAAATTGATCCAGAAGAATTAATTCGCCGGGAAGACATTTTAATTATGTTAACACAAGATGGTTATGTTAAACGAGTATCTGATGATACTTTTAAATTACAAAATCGTGGTGGGAAAGGGATTATTGGTTTAGCAAATATTGAAGATAGTTTAAAAAAAATTATTAGTGCTAATAGTATTGACTCATTATTAATTTTTTCAAATTTTGGGAAAGTGTATAAATTACGAGCTTATAATATTGAAACATATTCACGGCATGCACGGGGATTACCAATTATTAATTTAATTGCAATTGATAAAACAGAAAGTATTCAAACAATTATTGCTGTAGATGAATCAATTTCAACAGAGGATAATTTATTTTTCGTAACAAAAAAAGGTCTTATTAAAAAAACAAAAATAAGTGAATTTAATCAAATTCGCCAAACAGGGAAAGTAGCAATTGAATTAAAAGATAATGATGAATTAGTAAGTGTGATTATTACAAAAGGATATGATGATGTTATTATTGGAAATAATATTGGAAAAGTAATTCGATTTAATGAAAAGGAAATTAGACCAATGACGCGACAATCAGTTGGGGTTAAAGGAATTGCTAATGATGCTACTGGAGAAACAATTGGGGTGAGTTCAGGGCGGTCTGCGAAATATGTTTTATCAGTAACTGAAAATGGTTATGCAAAAAAAACACTAATTAAAGATTATCGTTTAACAGGACGAAATACTAAGGGTGTTAAGTCAATGAACTTAACAGATAAAACAGGGTATTTAAAATTTGTCCAAACTGTAGATGGTGATGAAGACATTTTAGTAGGAACAAAAAAAGGAAATATTATTCGTGTTTCGCTAGAGCAAATTCCATTATTTGGACGAACAACATCAGGTGTTAAAATTATGCGATTAGAACAAGATGATAAATTAGAAGTTATTGAAATTTTAAAAAAGAAAATTAACATTGAAGGAGAAAGATAAAAATGTTAGATCAAAAAGGAATTGTTGAAAATTTTGACGAAGTAATAAAAAAATTAAACCGCCGTCATGATGATTTTTCATATTTACAAGATATTAAAAAATTATCAGTTCAACGTCGCGAATTAATTGGTAAATCAGAAAAATTAAAAGAAAAACGAAATCTTGAATCAAAAAAAGTTGGGACCTTAATAGCAGAAAAAAAAGACCAAGAAGTACAAAAAATTAAAAAATTAATTAATACAATTAAACAAGAAATAGAAATAATTGATGGACAACTAGATGAAGTTGAAGAAAAAATTAAAGCAATTTTAGAAGTTACGCCTAATATTCCAGATGATTCAGTTCCTAGTGGGGAAGATGAAAATGATAATGTTGAGATTCGTAAATGAGGTAAAATCTCAAATCATCAGAAAGTAAAAGAACATTGAGAAGTAGCAACAAAATTAGACTTAATTGATTTTGATCGGGGAACTAAAATATCAGGTTCACGTTTTGTAGTATATAAGGGAATGGGAGCCAAATTGGAACGTGCTTTAATGAACTTTATGTTAGATGAACATGCAAAACGAGGATATATTGAGATTGAACCACCAATTTTAGTACAACCACAAATTATGTATGGTACGGGAAACTTGCCAAAATTTAAAGAGGATTTATATTATATTGAAAAAGATAATTTATATTTAATTCCAACTGCAGAAGTACCAGTAACTAACTTATACCGTGAAGAAATTTTGGAAAAAGATCAGTTGCCAATTTACCATACTGCTTATACACCATGTTTTCGTCAAGAAGCTGGTTCTGCTGGGCGTGATACAAAAGGAATTATTCGTTTGCACCAATTTAAGAAGGTTGAAATGGTTAAATTTACTACAGAAGAAGCTTCATTTGAGGAATTAGAAAAAATGGTATTAGATGCAGAAAATATTCTCCAATTATTGGAAATTCCATACCGTGTAATCTTATTATGCTCAGGTGATATGGGATTTTCTTCAACAAAAACATATGATGTCGAAGTATGAATGCCTGGTCAAAATAAATATCGTGAAATTTCATCTTGTTCAAATTGTCTTGATTTTCAAGCACGCCGGATGAAATTACGTTATCGTGATGATAATGAAATCAAATATGTTCATACTTTAAATGGTTCAGGTTTAGCAATTGATCGTTTAATTGCTGCCATTTTAGAAAATTATCAAAATGAAGATGGAACTATTACAATTCCAAAAAAATTACAACCTTATTTTCAAAACCAAACTGTTATTGTCTAAAATGTTTCACGTGAAACATTTTAAATAAACAAGGAAGAGAGAAACCAAAAATCCGCAATGTTTCACGTGAAACATTGCGGATTTTAATAAAAAGGATATGCAAAATAAAATTCTATGCTATAATTATTTATGTCATTACAATAGTTACATTTGAAATTGGTCAGGACCGGAAGGTAGCAGCCATAAGACTAAGGACTATGTGTAATGACATTTTTTATGATAAGGGTGAATTTATGAAAGATACTACATTAATTTTCAATAAATTATATAAGTTATCACAACGAGCATATAAGAAAAAACATGTTCCAATTTCTGCATTAGTTGTTGACCGAAATGGTAAAATTATTGCCATTGGATATAATAAAACAACAAAAAATTCAGTAACAACGCACGCTGAGATTTATGCTTTAAATCAAGCATGTCGAAAAAAAAGAACAAATAAAATTAGTGATTGTTCAATATGAGTTACTGTTGAACCATGTATGATGTGCCTAGGAGCAATAATTAATTCAGGAATTAAAGTTATTAATTATTATTTATCAAATGAAAAATATGGTTTTTTAAAGTCTAATCATACTTTTGATGTCTCAAAATTAAAAGTTCAACATGTTAGAAAATATGAAGAAAATATGATTTTAAAAGATTTAATGAAGAAATTTTTTGAACAATTAAGATAGAATATTTGTAATTAAAAGAGTAAAATAAGATTATTATAATAACAATATTGGACGGAGGCATAAAAATGGATTATATTTCTTTATATCGTAAATATCGACCAAATAATTTTGATAAAATTGTTGGGCAAATTGAAATTAGAAAAGCTTTGAAAAATGCAATTATAAATAATACATTTTCACATGCTTATTTATTTTCAGGACCACGAGGGACAGGGAAAACTTCGATTGCAAAAATATTTGCAAAAGCAATTAATTGTATTAATTTAGATAATGGAAATCCGTGTAATGAATGTGCCAGTTGTAAGGAAATAAACCGTGCCGGAGCAGTTGATGTGTTTGAAATTGATGCTGCTTCAAACAATGGTGTTGATGAAATTAGAGAAATTAGAAATAATGTCCAATTACTTCCTACAATGACAAAATATAAAGTTTATATTATTGATGAAATTCATATGTTAACTAATTCGGCTTTTAATGCGTTATTAAAAACATTAGAAGAACCACCACAACATGTTGTTTTTATTTTAGCAACAACCGAAAGTCATAAGATTCCCGCAACAATTATTTCACGTTGTCAACAATATAATTTTCGTAAAATATCAAAAGTTGAATTAGAAAATAATATTATTAATATTTTACAAAAAGAAGAAATTAAATATGATTTGGCTGCAATTAAAGAAATTGCCCTTTTAGCTGATGGTAGTGCTCGCGATTCGCTAAGTATTCTAGAACAAGTAATTATGTTTTCTGATCGTAATGTTACCTTGGAAAATGTGAATATTATTTTTGCAACAGTTTCAAAAACCATTAAATTAAAATTGTTAAAAGATATTTTAGAGTATAAAACAACTGAAGTTTTAATCGCTAGTAAAAAAATTTACCAAGCGGGTTCTGATTTTGAAGTTTTAACATTAAATTTGTTAGATATTTTAAAAGAAATTTTTGAGTTTAAACAAACTAATAATTTAATTTTTTTAAGTTTATTATCAGAAGAGCAAGCAAAAGGATTTGCTGAACAATTAAGTTCAAAAGAATTAATTATGTTACTTGATTTATTTACTGAAGCAGCAAGTAAAATGCGAAATAGTAAAACACAAGAAATGTATTTTGAATTAATTTTATTAAAAGCTTTAGCAATCTTTGAAAATAATATTAAAAATTTAGAAGCTTTAAAATTAAGTGATTTAATGATTTTAACGCATGAAGAGGGAAAAGAAATTAATCAGCATAAAACAGAACAAATTTCTATAAATAAAAAAATAATAGAAAATAATTCTGAAAAAAGTCAAGTCCAAATTTTAAAAGATGATCTTATTCCAGAGAAAGAATTAAAAACCAATGATGAAGTAATTCATTTAAAAGAGCCAAAATTACCTAATAACCAACCATTATTTCATAATTTTTCATTATTTGATGATGAAGAACCTAATATTACTTCTTTTAATAACATAGAATCACAGCAAGATAAAATCATAGTAGATGAAAATGATATTCAAACTAATTTTAAACAAACAAAGGAAAAAGAAAGTTTTGAAACAATTGGACCAGAACAAGTTTCTTATGGAAAAGAATTAGAAGGAATAACTGACTTGCAAAAATATCGTGATGATATGAAAAATAAAATTAATATTTATGAATTTTCTAATATTAATTATTCTAATAATCAAATTTTTAATATTTTAATTAAAGCTAGTAAAGAAGAACGAGAAAAATTTGAAAGTAAATTTATGGAATTAATTAACGAAAAAAGTAAAGTAGTTCAATTAGATAAACTAATTAGTTTCTATGATGTTAAATATGCGGCTGCATCAGAACAAGGGCTGATTATTGTAACTAATACAAAACCAGAAGCAAATTGAATTAGTTTTGAAATGTGTGATTGAGAATTTCGTAATAAGATTTTCCAAGCATTTGATTTTGATTTTATTATTATTGCTTTAAGTGAAAATGAGTGAAATAATGTTCGCAATGATTATGTTAAAATTAGACAAGCAAATAAATTACCGCAACCAACATTAATTGATGTTGAAGAGTTTTACCAAAATTTATTAGTTAAACAAATTGATAACTATGAGGAACATAAAGATGTTCTTGAAACTGGTAAACAAATTTTTGATAACATTAAGATAGTTGAATAATTGATTGGAGATTTAAAATGAATTATGAAGAATTAATTATGGAATTAAAAACTATTTTAGGTGTTGGTAAAAAAACTGCTGAAAGAATTTTTAATAAATTAATTATTAAACCATCATTATTACAAACATTAGAACATGTTTTTAATGAAATAAAAAATAATTATCATCAATGTCCAATTTGTTCAACATTAATGCAAAACAATGTTTGTTTGTTTTGCCATAATGATTTACGTGATCAAACAAAGCTTTGTGTTGTTAGCAATTTCTTTGATATTATAAAAATTGAAGCAACAAAAGTTTTTAATGGAGTTTATCATGTTTTAAATGGTGAAATTAATGTAAAAAATGGTATTACACCAGATAAATTGACTTTTCCTGCGTTAGAATCCCGAATGAATGATAAAATTATAAAAGAAGTTATTATTGCTGTTGGTGCTACTTTTGAAGGAGAAGTAACAGCTCAATACTTAAAAACATTTTTGCAACCTTTTGATATAAAA
Organism: Spiroplasma melliferum KC3; assembly: GCF_000236085.2. Taxonomy (NCBI): domain Bacteria; kingdom Bacillati; phylum Mycoplasmatota; class Mollicutes; order Entomoplasmatales; family Spiroplasmataceae; genus Spiroplasma; species Spiroplasma melliferum. The sequence continues at coordinate 477,000 of NZ_AGBZ02000001.1, forward strand.
ATATCACGTTTAGCACAAGGGATACCAATTGGTGGTTCTTTAGATTATATTGATGAGGTAACGTTAAAACAAGCTTTAGAGGGGCGTAAAGATGTTTAGGAACAGGGAGTGTAATGATGCTATTTATAACATTAGAAGGAATTGATGGTTCCGGGAAAACAACGATTTCAAAATTATTAAAAGAAAAATTACGGTCAGAGGGATACCAGGTTGTTTTAACAAGAGAACCAGGGGGCAATGAAATTGCTGAACAAATTAGAAATGTTATTTTAAGTAAACATAATTTGGGAATGGACCCATGAACAGAAGCTTTATTATATATTGCTGCTCGTAGGCAACATGTCGTTGAAGATATTTTGCCTGCATTAAAACGAGGAGAAATTGTAATTTGTGATCGTTTTATGGATTCCACTTCAGCATATCAGGGATATGCTCGTGGGTTAGGAATTCGAACATTAGATGAAGTACAATCAATTGTTTTAGGTACAACAAAACCAGATTTAACTCTTTTTTTTGATATTGAACCAACAATGGCGAGTGAAAGAATGAAAGTTCGAAATGAGGTTGAAATGAACCGTCTTGATTTAGAAAAAAATTCGTTTCACAAAAAAGTATACGAAGGATATCAAGTTTTAATTAGTGAGAATGCAGAGCGCATTAAAGTTATTGATGCTAGCAAGCCAGTTAATGAAGTATTAGAGCAAGTATATTATTATGTTGATGAAATTATTCAAAAAATAAAGGACAAAGAAAATGGATAATTTATTTACAAAACATGATGTTGAGAAAATGACATTATTTAAAAATTTAATTTTAAAAAATAATTTATCAAATCAACTTTTGATTTCTTGCAATAATAAAGTTAAGTTAGAAACATTTGCAACAGAAATTATTAAATTTTTATTATGTTTAAAAAAACAAGAAGCAGATTGTGAATGCGATATTTGTCAACGCGTTAATAATAAAACTTATTATGATTTAAAAATTAAAGGTGATTTTGAAACAACAATCAAAAAAGAAGCAATTCAAGAAATTATTCAAACCTTTAATTATTCTGCGTTAGAACAAACAGGAATAAAAGTATATGTTATTAATGGTATTGATTTATTAACGTTAGAAGCTGCTAATTCATTATTAAAATTTTTAGAAGAACCTAGTCAAAATACATATGCTTTTTTATTAACAACTAATAAAACAAATGTCATTGATACTATTAAATCACGTTGTTTAAATATTATTTTAGAAAATACAACTGATTTATTAGAAATTGATGATTTTAAAAATGAATTTATTTGTACTTTTTTTAGCAATTTTATAAGTAACTCAACAAATAACTTTATTCATATTCGCCAGTTAAACAATTATGATAGCGTTGAATGCCGCCAATTTTTTTTAGCAATTGCTAATGTTTTAAAAAACAAAGAATGAGAAAAATATCAAATTACAGATCAAAATTTAATTCAAAAATTAAATCATAAAAATAGTAGGTTAATTGAAATTTGTTATACTATTGCAAATTTATTACTAGAAAATTTAAATAAAGAATTAATTTTAGAAAAGGGATTAATTGATTGGTATAACGAGGTGTAAAGTGAAAGTTTTAAATGATTTATTAGATTATGAAGGAATTAAAATTAACCAACGAACTGATATGTTTAATTTTTCATTGGATACAGTGTTATTGGCTCGTTTTGCAACATTAAATACAAGAATAAAAAATATTTTAGATATTGGTACTAATAACGCAGCAATTCCGTTAATTTTATCAACTTTAACTTCAGCAATAATTACTGGAATTGAATTGCAAAAAGAAGCCGTGCAATTAGCAGAAGAAAATATTTTATTAAATAATAAAACTGAGCAAATTAAAATTATCCATGATGATATTAATGAGTATGTTAAAACTAATGCTGATTTTAAATATGATTTAATTATATGTAATCCGCCTTTTTTTAAAGTTGATGGAGCAAAATTAAATGAAAAAAATAAATTATTAATTCCAGCACGTCATGAAACAAATGTTACATTAGAAGAGATTATTTTTGCTGCTAAGAAATTAGTTGCAAATCGTGGTTATTTTGCGATTATTCATCGTACAACAAGATTATTAGAAATTACTTCATTGTTAATTAAATATGGTTTTAATATTAAGCGACTACAATTTATTCATCCTTTTTTAGAAAGTGAAGCAAATAATGTTTTAATTGAAGCTCGATTTCAAAGTGGTGAAGGTCTTATTATTGAAAAACCAATTATTGTTCATAATAAGAATTATCATTATACAGAAGAGGTTTTAAAATTATTTCGAAAATAGGTGATTAAAATGGAAACTAAACTTTTAAAACAGAATGCAAAATATGTTATTGGTGTGTCTGGTGGTCCGGATAGTATGTTTTTACTTGATAATATTTATAATTCAGAATTAGATATTAATAATTTTATTGTGTGCTTGGTAAATTATCAGAAGCGAAAAGATAGTGACTATGATGAAGAAATTGTTGTTGAATATTGTCAAAAACGAAATATTAAAATATGTGTAAAAAAAGTAACCGCAAGTGACTATGAACAATATCAGGTTAATTCCCATAATTTTCAAGCAGTTGCTCGTGAGTTACGATATGATTTTTTTTTACAAATTAGTGAAAAATATCATTGCCAGGAAGTTTTAATTGCCCATAATTTAACTGATCATATTGAAACATATATTTTGCAAAAGCAACGAAATGGAATTGTTGAATATTATGGTCTAAATAAAACTAGTTATTATTATTCTCAATTGTTGGACAAAAAACTAAAAATATTGCGAATTATGTTAAAAATATCAAGAGAAGAAATTATTGAATATTTATTTCATCAGCAAATTAATTATGCGATTGATTCAACTAATATTTTAGCAATTTATAATCGAAATATTATTCGTAATGAAATTCAGCATATTAATTTACAAGATATGTTATTAGAAATTGAACAAAGAAATAAAGAAAATGAACAATTAAAATTAATTGCAAAAAATTATTTGATTGAAAATTTTGGACAAATTAATGTTACTAGTTTTAATGCTCTTAATAATATTCAGTTGCAAAAAATTATTATTTTTAATTATTTTAAAACTAATAAAGTTGTTCATTTAATTAGTAATAAAAAAAGAAAGTTTTTAGATGAAATAATTAAGGAATTAAGAAGTTTAAAACCAAATATTATTCTTAAAATTAATTCAAGATATTCTTTAATTAAATCATATGATAATGTTGACATTGTTAATAACGAGCTTTTAGAATTAACAACAATTCAAATTACACCAACAACTGTGTTACCAATAAGATGAAAAGAAAATATTATTAATTGGGGAACTAAAAATAAGTACGATTTTAAAATAACAGCAGCACAATGACCAATCATAATTACTAATGATTTATCTTTGTTAAGAAATGTAATGGTTAATAAGGTACGTTTAAATCGTTGATTTATTAAAAATAAAGTACCACTTTTAGCACGAAAAAGTTATTTTGTGTTAGATAAAAATAATAATCTTATTTATGGAAACAATTTAGTTGATTTAAAAATTAATAAATTTATTAATAATACTTTAGCGGAAAAATACAATTTATTTTTTTTTATGATAAAATAGTCTAGAATTGGGTCATTGTTTTAAATGACCGAAAAAGATTAATTTTAAAAGTCTTAATAGAGAGGAAATAGTTATGAATAAAAAAAGAATGTGATTTGCAATTATAAGTTCGTTAATTTTTATTGGTTTGATTATTTTAACAATTGTACTATGAACAAAATCAGATATTACAAAAATTAGCGAAGGAGATATGCAAAAAATTGGTAATACTCAAAAGTATAACGAAAAAAATATTGATGAAATTACTATTAAGGCTAATGTTGGTAAAAATACTGTAGTTATGGAAGGAATCATTAGATATTCTGAAGATGGTGTTATCAAAACTGTTCGTTATAGTTCGGAATGAAACCGTGAAGGGTTTAGAGCTTATACTTATAAGGATGGAATAGTAACTAATACATGAGATGAAAATTTCAAAAATAAATTAAAAGGTGGTCTTGTTTCACTTGACCGTGAATTTATTCCAATGTGACAAGCAATGTTAATACAATTAGTACCATGATTATTAATAATGGGAATTGCTGTCTTTATGATTGCTCGATTATCAAAAATGTCTGGTGGAATGTCGGGGGCTAATCCCTTTTCAATGGGGAAAAATAAAGCACGTCAAATTCAATCAACCGTTAAATTTTCTGATGTTGCAGGAATCAATGAGGAAAAAACAGAGTTAGTTGAGTTAGTTGATTATTTAAAAAATCCACAGAAATATTCAAGTATGGGTGCTCGTGCTCCAAAAGGAGTCCTAATGGAAGGACCACCAGGGACAGGAAAAACTTTATTAGCAAAAGCTGTTGCTGGAGAAGCTGGTGTACCATTCTTCTCAATTTCAGGTTCTGAATTTGAAGAAATGTTTGTTGGAGTTGGTGCTTCAAGAATTCGTGAAATGTTTATTGCTGCTAAAAAAGCGGCACCATGTATCATTTTTATTGATGAAATTGATGCTGTTGGTCGAAAAAGAACTGTTTCAATTGGAAGTGGTGCTAATGAACAAACATTGAACCAATTATTAGTTGAAATGGATGGTTTTGGAACTAATACGGGAGTTATTGTTATGGCAGCAACAAACCGAGTTGATGTATTAGACTCTGCTCTATTAAGACCAGGACGTTTTGACCGTCAAATTCAAATTTCATTACCAGATATTAATGAACGAGAAGCAATTTTAAAATTACATGCCCGAAATAAAGCAGTTTCAACAGAAGTTGATTTTAGACGAATCGCAGAAAGAACGCCAGGATTTTCTGGAGCCCAATTAGAGAATGTTTTAAATGAAGCAGCAATTTTATGTGTTCGTAAGAATTTAAAAATTATTACTGTTAATATTATTGATGAAGCGATTGATCGTGTTGTTGGTGGACCAGCAAAAGAATCACGCAAATATTCAGTAATGGATAAAGATATTGTTTCTTATCATGAAGCTGGTCATGCTTTAATTGGTTTACGTTTAGAGGCAGCGAGCAAAGTTCAAAAAGTTACTATTATTCCGCGAGGACAAGCAGGGGGTTATACAATTATGACTCCAAAAGAAGAAACAATGTTTCATAGTAAAGAAAACTTATATGCGACAATTACTGGTTATTTAGGTGGCCGTGCATCAGAAGAAATTATTTTTGGAAAAACAAAAATAACAACAGGAGCACATGATGATTTAGAAAAAGCAACTAATATTGCTCGTCATATGGTTACTGAATATGGAATGAGTTCTTTAGGATTAGTACAATTTGAATCACCAAAAGATGAATATACTGGAACAAGAAAACGCTATTCAGAGGATATTGCAGCTAAAATTGATACTGAAGTTCGCAAAATTTTAGATGATTGTTATGTAACAGCAAAAGCATTAATTGCTGAAAATCGTAGTTTATTAGATTTAATTGCTGAAAGTTTAAAAATATTAGAAACAATTACCGCAGAACAAATTGAATATATTGATAAATATCATAAATTACCTGATGAAGTGATTCGTGAAAAAGAACGTGCAGCAAAGCATAAAGAAAAAGAAGCAAAAGGTGAAATTTTAGAAGTTAAACCAAAAGAACGAAAAAAAGATCACCCAGAAGATGAAAAAAATAATGATCCAAATAAGAAGTAGACTAATTAAGTCTACTTTTTGTTTTACTTTTAACGATGATTATACTATAATTGCAAAGGAAAGAAATTTATAAAGGAGTTTAAAGGAATGGATAAAGTAACGAAAGCAATTAGTAATGTTCATAATGTTAAAATGACAGTTGTTGATGCAACTAAATCATTAAATGATATTATTAAATTACATGCGACTAATCCGCTTGCAACAATTGTGTTATCAAGAGTTGTTTTAGCTACTATTTTAATTGGTAGTGATATGAAAAATGCAACTGATAAAATGACAAGTATTATTAATGGAAATGGTCCAATTGGAACTATTATGGCAGAATATAGTGGTCATAAAGTACGGGGTTTTTGTGCTAATCCACAATTTGATGTTGACCAAATTAATCGTGAACATAATGTTATTTCACAAGTAGTTGGTACAAATGGTTATTTACGAGTGATGAAAGATTTAGGAATGAAAGAAAGTTTCTCAGGTCAAATTGAGTTAATTTCTGGTGAAATCAATTTAGATTTTACTTATTATTTAGCACAAAGTGAACAAATTAAATCAGTTATTGCATGTTCAATTAAAATGAATGAAGATAATACAATTGCAAAAGCAGTTGGTTTTTTCGCTCAATTGTTACCAGAACATAAAGAGGAAGATATTGACTATTTAGAAGAAAAAATTGAAAATTTAGAAAATATTAGTCATAAATTAATTGCTGAAGATAACTTAATTAATATTTTTAAACTCATTGATCAAAATGCTAAAGTGTTAGAAGCTGATGAAGTTAAATTTGAATGTAGTTGCTCATATGAAAAGGCTTTAGAATCAACAAAATTATTAGGCGATGAGCAGCTTAATGAAATTTTAACAAATAATGGTGAAATTGAAATTGCATGTGATTTTTGTCGCAAAAAATATCATATTAGAGCGAGTGATTTAAAAAGTTTACTTAAAGAATAAGCACAAGATATCTTAAATAAGTTGATAAAATTATAATAATTTTGTTATGATATTATTATGATAAAAAATAATTGTAAAATGTATTTTAATATTCAAAGGGGAGGCACAACACAAGATGGCTGAAATTAAAGATGTACCTAATACAGACCAAACAAAACCACATGGGAAAGAAGCTAAAGCAAAAAAACCAAATGACAAGGAAGCAAAAGAAAAAGTTGATTATACTGCCGTTAAAGAATTTAAACAAAAGTTAAAAGAACAAAAGAAACAAACTAAGTTATATTCAAAACGAATTTTAAAAGGGGAAATTATCTCGACAACAAACAGTAAACCAGATACAAGTAAATATGTAATTGAATTAGTTAATGTTAAAAAATCTTATATTACCGGGGAAGTTGAAACACCAGTTTTAAAAGGAATTGATTTAAAGTTAGAAAAAGGAGACTTTATTGTTATTTTAGGTCCTTCTGGATCAGGAAAAACAACGTTACTAAACATTATTTCAGGTTTAGATAAAGTTTCAAGTGGGGATGTTTTTGTTATTGGTTATAACTTATCGTTATTAAAAGATGTTGATTTAACAAAATTTAGACGAGATAATGTTGGCTTTATCTTCCAACAATATAATTTATTAACTAATTTAACTGCTAAAGAAAATGCTGAAGTTGGGGAAAATTTAAGTAAAAATAAAAATAAAGATATGACAATTAAGGACATTTTTGAAACAATTGGAATGGAAGAACAAATGAACAAATATCCTCACCAAATGTCAGGGGGACAGCAACAACGGGTTTCAATTGCTAGAGCATTAGCAAAAAATCCAGACATCTTATTTGGTGATGAACCAACAGGAGCTTTAGATGAAGAAATGGGTCGAAAAGTACTTGAAATTTTAGTTGATGTTAATAAGAAATATAAAACAACGGTTATTATTGTTACGCATAACCCAAATATTGCCGATATTGCTAATACAGTTATTCATGTTCGTAATGGATTAATTGACCAAATTAAGAAAAATGCACATCCAAAGAAACCAAGTGAAATTGATTGATCTTAATCTGTAAAACACATATTAGTGTTTTACATTTTTTTCTACTTGCATTTACAATTTTCAAGATTAAAAATATTTTTAAAAATAATAAAATAATTTTAGAATACTTTAATGAATTATTAAAATTTGTTACAATTAAATAGAAGCTAGTATTCAACTATTTACTTACAAGTAATAATTTATTAAGGAATATTTTTTGTAAGGAGGAAATTGAAATGCCAGATTGTGATTTTTCTTGCCATGCATGCCAATGCTCATGTGCAGGTACAAACAGTGATCACAAATGTTTTGAATGTGATTGTAACCCACCGCATGGTCGAAAATAATATTTTGTTTCTCGTTCTCGAGAAACTTTTTATTTTTCAAAATATATTATATTGACTATAAAAAAGAGGAATTAAACTTAAAAATAGTTTTTTTATTGAATTTATTGTTATTTTTGATTAAGATTTATCTAATGACTGTTAATTAAAGAAGGAATTAGAAAAATGAGAATTGGAAATATTGAAATCAAAGGGCAAGTTTTTTTAGCACCAATGGCGGGAATTACGAATGAAGCATTCCGAATTATTTGCCATGAATTAGGAGCAGGATTAGTTTATGCTGAAATGGTTAGTGATAAAGCAATTTTGCAAAAAAATGAACGAACTTTACAAATGATTAAAGTAAATAAATTAGAACATCCAATTTCAATGCAAATTTTTGGAACGGATATTGAAACCTTTGTTGCAGCGGCAAAATATGTTGACCAACATAGTGATTGTGATATTATTGATATTAATATGGGTTGTCCTGCACCAAAAATTGCAATTAAGTCACAAGCGGGGTCATATTTATTAAAACATCCCCAACGCGTTTATGAAGTTGTTAAAGCAGTTGTTGAAAATGTTACTAAACCGGTAACTGTTAAAATTCGAATTGGTTGAGATGAAGAAAATATTAATTGTGTTGAAATTGCAAAATATTGTGAGCAAGCAGGCGCACAAGCAATTGCAGTTCACGCTCGAACACGAAATCAATTTTATTCTGGAAAAGCTGATTGAAATTGAATTAGTAAAGTAAAAGAAAATGTTGCAATTCCAGTAATTGGAAATGGTGATGTTTTTACTTGCGAAGATGCAGAACGAATGTTAAAAGAGACTGGTTGTGATGCAATTATGTTAGCACGAGGAGCACAAGGTAATCCATGAGTATTTAAACAAATTCAACATTTTTTAGATACTGGTGAAAAAATTGAGCAACCACCATTAGATGAATGACAGAATATTATTTTCCGTCATGCAGAATTATTATTAAATTTAAAGGGAGAACGAATTGCAGCTAGTGAAATGCGGAAAAATTTAGCATTTTATTTTAAAGGAAAACCAGAAGCTACTAGTTATAAAATTCGGGCAACGCAAATAAATACAATATTTGAGTTAAAAACGCTTGTTAATGAATATATTGCCTATTATAATAGTAATATTAGTGTTGCTAAATAGTAAAAAGGAGAATTAAAATGGAGAAACGTAATTTTACAGAGCAAGAGCAAATTAGACGTGATAAGTTAAAAAAGTTGGTTAGTGATGGACATAATCCTTTTATAATTGCCAAGTTTGACCGAACACATACGAGTAAAGAACTTAATGAACAATTTAATCATTTATCAAAAGAGACATTAGCCACAAGTAGTGATAATATGACAGTTAAAATTGCGGGTCGAATTAAAACATTTCGAGAAGCAGGAAAAGCTAGTTTTGCAACATTACAAGATCAAAATGGAATTTTTCAAATTTATGTTCGAAATGATGAAGTTGGTGATGAAAAATATCAAGAATTTATTAATTTTGATTTGGGAGATATTATTGGGGTTACTGGAATAATGATGAAAACAAACACTGGAGAGTTAACAGTGCGAGTTAAAGAATTTGTTTTATTAGCAAAAGCATTACGTGCATTGCCTGATAAATATCATGGAATGACTGATATTGAAGAAAAATATCGTCGTCGTTATGTTGATTTAATTACATCAACAGAAACAAAAGATATTTTTATTAAGCGTAGTAAGATTATTGCTTTAATGCGAGATTTTTTTAATAGTAAAGGATATTTAGAAGTTGAGACACCTGTTTTACAGCCTATTCATGGTGGCGCAGCGGCAAAACCATTTGTAACTCATCATAATACATTAGATATGGATTTTTATTTACGAGTAGCAACAGAATTACCCCTAAAACGGTTAATTGTTGGTGGTTTTGAAGGAGTTTATGAAATAGGACGATTATTTAGAAATGAAGGAATGGACACACGCCATAATCCAGAGTTTACAACAGTTGAAATTTATGTTGCATATCAAGATATGAATTTTATGATGCAATTAACAGAGGATACTATTTGCTACATTGCGAAAAACATTTTAAATAAAAATGAAACAGAATATGATGGAGTAATGATTTCATTTCAACAGCCATGAAAACGTTGACATATGGTTGATGCAATTAAAGAGTTAGTAGGAATTGATTTTTGAAAACCAATGACTTTTGCTGAAGCAAAGAAAATTGCAAAAGAAAAAAAAGTACCAATTGAAAAATTTCATACTTCTGTTGGACATATTATTAATTTATTTTTTGAAGAATTTGTGGAAGATAAATTAATTCAACCAACATTTATTTATGGTCATCCTGTTGAAGTTTCTCCCTTGGCAAAAACAAATGCAGAAGACCCAAGATTTACTGATCGATTTGAATTATTTATTAAAGGGCGCGAATATGCAAATGCTTATTCAGAATTAAATAATCCAGTTGAACAATATGATCGTTTTGTTAGTCAATTAGCAGAACGGGATAATGGGAATGATGAAGCACAAGAATTAGATATTGATTTTATTGAAGCATTGGAATATGGAATGCCACCAACAGGTGGATTAGGAATTGGAATTGATCGCTTAGTTATGTTATTAACAGGACAAGATTCGATTAAAGATGTATTATTATTCCCCCACATGCGGCCAAGAGGAAAATAGGTGATTGTATGGCATTTGGTATTGAAATTGGTTATAGTTCAATTTTAACATTACGTGAAACAGTAGAAGCAATTAGTCTAATTAAACGTGAATTAGTTCGTCGTTTTATTATTCAATTTAATTTATTAAAAGTTGATGCACCTTTAATTACTACAGAAGAAAAAGGACTTAACGATGATTTTCAAATGACAGAACGACCAATTGATTTTGATATTTCACCAACTAATTTAACTGGTGAAATATTTCAGTCACATAATAAATGACGACGAAATGCAATTAAACAATATGAATTGTTAGAAAACGAAGGAATTTTAACAACAGCAATGGTTTTACGTCGTGACATTAAGCAATCAAATAGCCAAGCAGTAAGTTTTAGCGAAATTGGATTTGATTTATTATTGGAAGAAAAAGACATTACATTATTAAAAATTAAAGAAACAATTGATAGAGCAACGAATATTATTAGTGATGTAGAAGATATTTTATTATTAAAATTTCCGCAATTAAATAAAAAATTTAAGAAAAAATTAAATTGAACAAGTCAAATTGAATTGCAAAAAGCAATGCGATTATTAAGTTATCAGGAACGTTTGAATCGATATACAAGAGAAAATGGTGCTACAATTTTATATGGTTTAAAAAATAGTATTACTAATAATACAATTGAAATTAGTGAATCGCAAGATGTTTTTAATTGGGAACTCTATGCGAAAATTTTTGTTTATGATTTTGTGTTAGAAAAAGCTATTTGTATTGGTTATTGTGCTGCTACTGTTAATCGTGATGTTTTAAAAAACCAATTAGCAGTAACAAAAGAAACAAGTAAATTAAGAACAGAATATGATGCAAAAGTAGCAACAAATGACTTGCCAGTTACACTTTCGTTTGGACTTTTTAAGTCACAATTAGATTTATTCTTGTTAGAAAAACAACATATTGGTGAAGTTATTGCTTCGGTTTGAAGTGATGATTTTTTAGAATATGTTAAGAAAAATGGAATTGAAATTTTATAAATGAAAAATTATACGGTAATTATTGTTGCAGCGGGAAAGTCATCACGTTTTAATCAAAAGGACAATAAGTTGTTATATCAACTTAATAATAAACAAACTATTATTGAGCAAACATTAATGTTATTTTTAAACGATCCACTTTGTACTGAAATTATTGTTGGTGTTAGCGAAGAAACTTTAACTTTTTTATTGAAAAAAAATTATCAAGCAAAGAATGTGCAATTTATTATGGGCGGAGCAGAACGAGTTGATACAATTTATCAATGTTTAATTAATCATAAAATTAGTAATGATATTATAATGATTCATGATGGTGTCCGTTGTTTTACGAGCTTAACTTTTATTAATCAATTAAATCAAGTTTTTCAGTCACAAAATTATGAAGTGTTAGTTCCAATTTTGCCAATTACAGAAACCCTTAAAAAGGTTAAAAATAATTTTGTTGAAAAAACATTACCACGAGAAGAATATTTTACAACTCAAACTCCACAAATTTTTAAGGCAGAATTATTATATCAAGTTTATGAAGCATATTTCCAGACGAAAAATAAAACAATAATTTATGATGATAGTTATTTAGTAGAGTTGTTTTCACCAAAAACAAAAATTCATACAATTTATGGTGAAAAACAAAACATTAAATTAACTTATGCTGATGATTTAAAATTATTAAAATTAATAAAATAACTCTTACAATTGAAGGAAATATAAGGTATAATAATTGGAGAGTTAATAATGCTTGAATTATAATTATTAGCTCCTTGTCCGAATAGGACCTAGACCAAAAGGAGGAAAATAAAATGCGTAAATATGAAATTATGTATATATTAAATCCCGAAGCAACTAATTTAGATGAATTAGAAAGTAAATTACACCAAATTTTAGAAGCTAATGGGGGAAAAATAGAAGAACACGGTAAATGAGGAATTAAGGACTTAGTATATCCAATTAAAAAGAAAACAAAAGGATATTATGGAGTATTAATTGTTAATACAACATCAGTAAATATTGATGAATTTGTTCGAATTAGTCATATTGAACAAGATGTATTACGAATTCTAGTAATTAATACAGAAAAAGAAAAAGGATATATTCAATCAACTGTTTATGCAAAAACAGAAGTTAAGAATGATAAACCAGACCGTGATCGTAAACCAGGGAATAGAAAACCTGATTATAAACGTCATGAACAACGTTCAGAAGGTGAAGAAACAAAACCAGAAAATGAACCAACTGAAACAAAAGAATAAGAAAAATTAGGATCGTGCAAGAGTTATGTTAAATCGAGTTTCATTAGTAGGAAGACTAACCCGTGATTTAGAATTAAAAAATTCTGTTAATAGTAAACCATTTGTTGCTTTCACATTAGCAGTAAATAATAATTTTAATAACCAAGCTTCGTTTATTCCATGTTTTGCTTGGAATAAAACGGCAGAAAATATGGCCCGTTATTTAAAAAAAGGATCATTAATTGCATTAGATGGACGTTTGCAAACGAGAACTGATAATGTTAATGGTCAAGTTACAACAATTGTTCAAGTAATTGCTGATATAGTTTCTTTTTTAGATTCAAAAGGGGCTGGTGCTAACATTGGTAGTCCATCAATGCCAATTGCTAATGATTTTAATAACACAACTTTTGAACAATCAGAACCACAAGATGATAATAATATTACTTTTGATGGCGATGATGCAATTTTATGAGATTAAAAAGAAAGGAAAGTAAAAATGAATCCAAAATTTAAACGTTTTAAAAAACAATGTTATTTTACAAAAAATAAAATAACATACATTGATTATAAAGATGTTGAATTATTAAAAAAATTTATTTCTGGTAATGGTCAAATTTTACCAAAACGAGTGACGGGAACAACTGCTAAAAACCAAAGAATGTTAGCAACAGCAATTAAAAGAGCTCGTCAAATGGCTTTATTACCATTTGTTATTGATTAAAAAAATACTTACTTTTGTGAGTATTTTTTCTTTTTTCGTGTAGAATTAATATGATATATATCTAGGCACTAAAAAAAGTTAAGGGATGACATTATGAAACAAAGTCCAAGATTTATTAATGTTTTCAGAACAGAGGCAAAAGAAAAAATAGCAAAAAATCGACTACAAATAATTAAGTATATGCTAATTTGCTTTGTGCCTTTTTTGTATGGTTTTATTTGTTGCTGGGCTTTTTGAAATCCATTAACAAAAATTGGTAATATCCCGATGGCAATTGTTGATAATGATAGACCACCTTGTATTGCCTATGTTGTTCAGAAAAAAGGAACTGATGAAAATAACTTATTAACTTCACCAGCTGTTGAATATTTTAATTCTAGTACATTAGCAGTTTGTCAAGAAAAAGCCCAAGAATGATTTGAAAATAATAAAAAAATTGATAAAGCTCTTTATAAACTGCAATATCGTTATGATAGTATGGTGAATTTATCTGTTACAAATAATAAGTTTTATAATGCTAATACAAAAGCATTAGAATTAGAACAAAACGGTATGACTATTAAATTAAACTATTTGCATGGTAATGAAACTACTTTTAAACCAGTTGACAAATATTGAGCTCAATTACAAGTTAATAGTGGTTTTACAGAGAATATTTTTAAATTAATGCGTGCAATTGGTAATCATAGTCCAACAGAAGTTATTAAAAGTTTAGAATATTTAATGGAAAATATTCCTCAGTTTTGATCAACATATAAACAAAATTTTTTAGCTGGACAAGTGTTATATACTTTTACTCAAATTAAAACTGCTTTGGTTCATTCTGCCTTGCCAGAAACATTAGGCACTTCAATGTTTTGAGCTTTTGCGCAATGAGATGAATCAACGAATACATATTATTTAACTGGCCGTGATTTTAGCAATTATTTAGAAAAAATTTTATTAATTATTGGTCCTAATACTCCGATTGGAAAAATAATCTTAGACTATGTTGAGAAAAATCATTCACAATATTATGAAATTATTAAAAAAACATTAGAATGAATTGAAAGCGAAGGAAAACAATTTATTGATGGTTTTGTTCGTGAGATTTTTCCTAATTTGGATGAACATGTAACTTGACCAAGATATAGTGCAAAAGCTCAGCAAGTAATTCGTGATTGAGCAAATTTAAATTCATCAATTTTTCAAATTCCAGTTCATATTCAAGGTTATCAATATGGTGAATATGGAATTGGCTTAGGTGAATTTTTTATGGCAATTGCAATGTGAGTTGGAGTTTTAATGCAAACATTTATTTTTGACCGTACTTGTCGAACAAAACGAGCCCGTTGATATCAGCACTATTTTTCAAAATTATTATTAATGTTAATTACAACAGTACTTCAAACCACAATTCTTGCGCTTTCATTAGCGGCATTAGGTTATAGTCGTTTGGGAATTAGTTTTGGTTTATTGTATGTTTGATTATTATTTTGTAGTATTATTTTTACTATCATTGAACATGCAATATGATTTGCTCCTGCTGATGGGGATGTTGGAAAATATTTAATTGTTATTTATTTAATTTTAAATTTAACAGCAGGTTGAGGGACTTTCCCAGCCTTTATGCAAGCAACGTTCTTCCATTTTATTTCATTTATTACACCGTTTAAATATGCAATTCATGGAATGGGTAATATTATTTATGGAATTGGAACAGGTGAAGGCTCTTTAGCACAATATCAAACTGAAATTTTACAAAATACTGGCATTTTATTAATTTGGATTCCAATACTATTAATAATTAGTTTAGGGTTAACTTATTTATGACGACAAAAAGAATTATACGGAACTTTCAAACTAAAAGCTTTACAAACTGTTTTATTAGAAAAAAATATTCCAATTCAGAGAAATATTAATCAAACTTTAAGAAAATTATCAGATCAAGAAGTTGAAGGAATAAAAAAACAGATTTTAATTGACCAACAAAATATTTTTGAAAAGCAGCAACTTAAAAAGATTGACAAAATGCAAACAAAATTTGAAGCAACAAAAGATCCAAAATATTTATATCGAATTAAAAAAATTAAAGCAAAAACCTTTACTGTTGAAATAGAATAAACAGATCGAGATAGTATTATGTAAAGATAATTAAGGAGAACAGTTATGGATACCAAAAAAAAATTACCAACTTTTAAAGAAATTTTTAAAAAAGAATGGCATCAACAAACAGCTAAAGATAAAACTCGCATTATAAAATTTATTGCAATTTGTATTGTGCCATTTTTGTATGGTTTCTTTTGTGTTTGGGCTTTTTGAAATCCATTTCTTAAAACTGACCAAATTCCAATGGCAATTGTTAATCGTGATGCTAATTTATGTGTGATTTATAAACCTAAAAATGATAAGGATCAATCAATTGCTAATGCAACAGAAGTTCGTTATTTAACAACAAAAGATGAGGCGACTTGTTTAGCAACGGTTAAAGAAAATGAGATTGCCCGTTATACAAGTATTAGTGATAATGCGATTGTGGGACCACATTATTATGATAAGGAAAATAATAATGTTCAAATTAACATTAGTAGTATTACTTTAAAATTAAATTATTTGAAAAATGAAGCAACTGATTTTAATCCGATTGATAAATATTGAGTACAATTACAAATTCCAGAACATTATTCAAGTCATTTAATTAGTATTTTACGCAACATTGGTAGCGGTGTTTTAGATGCTGATCAGTTTTTGACAGATATTACTTGAATAATAAATAATCCAATTAACCTTTGGGCTACTTATAAACAAAATTTTTTAATTGGTTATTTTGCAACAACATTTACAAATTTGCGAGAAAGTTTTGTTCGCGAAGCAGTTCCGCAATTAATTTTACCGATGCTTTATACAATTTTAGCTAACCCGGATGGTTCAGTTGATCGTTCTGTTTATCAAGAATATATTCAAAAAATTAATACAAAAAATTTAATAGATGAAACAAATAAATTAGTAACAGAAGGGAAACTAACTACAGAACAAGGAAAAATTATTAATTCCTTATTAAAGGTTTATGGAATTGTAAAGGGGAAAATGCTTTCATTTATTTTTGGTGCAGAAAATGTTGTTAGCAAAGAAAAATATTTTGCGAATAGTGATGAGTTAGGGAAACATTTAAAAGATATTGGTAGCATAATTGATATTCCATATAATGTGCAAGGTCATGAATATAACCAGTATGGAATTGGTTTGGGTGAATTATTTATGTTAATTGGTATTTGAGTTGGTTCTTTAACACAAACATTTGTGTATGACCGTAAAGGAAGAACTAAAAATACTTTGTTTTATCAACACTATTTTAGTAAATTGTTATTAATGTTATTAACATCTTGGATTCAAGTGACATTAATGATGCTTTCCTTATTAATCTTAGGGTTCGGTCAAATTGGACCAGTTTATGCTTGACTATGGTTATGACTCTTATTTTTAGGCTCAATTTTCAATATTATTATTTGTTCAATTTGATTAGCAGTTCCTGATGAAATGTTGGCGCGTTTTATTGCTGTTGTTTATTTAATTATTAATTTATCAGCAGGTTGAGGGACTTTCCCATCCTTTATGCAAGGAAAATTCTTTGATATTTTATCCTATATAACACCATTCCGTTATGGATTACATAATATTGGTACAATAATATATGGTTTATCATCTCCAACAATTGTAGGAATTAGTGAATATCAAACTGAAATTATTAAAAATATGGCAATTTTATTTATTTGAGTTATTATTTTTGCTATACTAGGATTAGTAGGAACCTATTATCGTTTTTTAAAAATAAAATATGGAACATTCAAGATAAAAGTAATTTATCAAGCAATGAATCAAATTGATAGTATTAAAGATTATAAAAAAAAATACTAGTACATTAAATTACTTGACAAAAGAAGAACAAACTTTAATAAAAACAGAGGTTTTTGCACAATTAGCAACAAAACAACAGAAGAAGAAAATAAAAAAACAACATAAATAATTAATTTTATTTTTAAAATATTAAATATTGTATTTTTTCTTATTGATGATAGTTTTAAATGTATTCTTAAACTATCAATTTCTTCTAAGAAAGGATATTCCAAATGTATTTCAATTTATTATTTAGTTCAGGCAATAATAATCCATTGCATGATTTTTTATCAATTTCAACTTGACAATCACTTGTTAGCATCCTTATTTTCTTTGGAATAATGGTTTTATTATGATTTTGAATTAAAAAAACAAAAATGCGATTTATTTTTCGCGTTTTATTAGGATTAGCAATTGGTTTAATTTTTGGAATTACTATTCAAGCAATTAATGGTTTCCCATATAATACAACTGAACCATCAGGATCAATGATTAATCCAGTGATTCCAGATCCAAATGATTCGGGAAAAACTATTCCAAATAATATTTATGTTTTATGAGTACATGAGTTTTCAATTTGAGTTAATTTATTTAGAATGATTTTCTTAAATGCAATTTTATTGATGACTGTTCCTGTTGTATTTTTAGCAATTGCAAGAGCTGTTTCAAAACCAGGAAAAGATGTATCTTCGCGAAGAGGAACTATTATTACAATTACTATTTTATTATTAAATGTTGCAGCAATGTTTATTATTTCATTATTTATTGGGATTGCATTTAATATTGGTAATGGCTTTACAATTTCAGGAAGCGGAAGTTATGATAAGGATGCATCAAAGCCATTGCCAGAAATTATTTGGAATTATGTGCCTTCTAATTTTGTCCAGCCATTTCTTTTAGGAACAATTCTTCCTGTAATGGTAATTGCTGGTTTAATTGGGTTAGCTGTTAAGAAATCAACTAAGCGACATCCAGAAGATATGCAAAAGATTCGTGATGGTTTTGACCGTTGATGAACAATTATTATGTCATGTTTAATGTTTATTATTAAATTAATGCCATATGCTGTAATGTCAATGATTACTTATGCTATTATTTCGCGACCAATTGGATACTTAGCACAGATTGGAATTGTTGTTGGAGTTGGGTACTTATGTTTAATAATTGCTTTAATTTGGCATTCATTGTTATTAACATTGTCAGGAGTAAATCCATTTAAATGATGGAAGTTTGCTATCAAGCCGGTAATTCAAGGGTTTACAACTCAATCTTCTAATGCAACATTACCCTTAACAATGGAAGTTTTAAAAGATGATATGAAAGTAAAAGAAAATCTTGTCGGGATATCCGCTCCTTTAACCACAACGATGGGTTTAACTGGTTGTGCAGGTGTACAAGCAGGGATTATTGTTTCTTTTATTTCAACAGCTGGTTTATATGATTTAACTGTTGCTAATTTCTTTATTGTTTTATTGGTAGTAGTTGTAGCTTCGTTAGGAATTGCTGGTGTGCCAGGAACAGCTAGTGTTGTTACTGCTGGTGTTTTAGGAGGAATTGGTTTAGGAACTTTATATGTGCCAGTTTATGCAATTATTGGGGCCCTAGATGGCCTATTTGATATGGGACGAACAAGCGTCAATGTTGCTGGGGGGCTACAAGCAACAACAATTGCGGCTCGGTTAACTAATTCATTAGAAAATGAAGACTTAATTCTTTTTAAATGATCAAGATTGCGAAGAAAACGAAATCGGGAAAAAAAGAAAAAACAAGAATAAAGGCGGAGTCCTTTATTTTTATTTTAGTAATCTAAGGTTATAATATTACTATAGAAGAAAGTGAGTTGAAAAATATGAAAGTAATAGTAATAGGTGGTTCAACAGCTGGAATGACAGCAGCAAGTAAATTAAAACGGATGTTAAAAAATGATGTTGAAATTATTGCTTACCAAAAGTTTCAATACCCATCATTAGGAGCTTGTGGAATCCCTTATTATGTTGGAAAACATTTTGACAATGCTGAAAGAATGATTGCACGAACTGTTGAAGAATTTCAAAATAATGGGATTCTTGTTAAAACTAGTTGCGAAGTAACACGCGTTGATTTTAAAACAAAAACTATTTATGGAATTAACTATAATACAAACCAAGAATTTATTGATAATTATGACAAATTAATTATTAGTGTTGGAGCAACACCACGTCGTCTAAATTTAGCAGGAGAAAATGCTACAAATGTTTTTACAGGAACAACATTAGAAGCAGCAGTTGAATTACGTTCGCGTTTAAAAAAAGTAAAAAATGTTACTATTATTGGTGGAGGATTTATTGGACTAGAATTTTGTGAAAGTTTTGGCTTGGCAAGAAAAAGAATTACATTAATTGAAGCTGATAAATGAATTTCACGAAAGTTACTTGATGAAGATATGGCACAATTATTAGTCAATGATTTAGAAAAAAAAGGAATTAAAGTTAAAACAAATACCAAAGTAACGGAGTTTGTTGTTGAAAATAATAAGGTAACAAAAATTAAATTATCACCACAAGAAGAAATTGCAACAGATTTAGTATTAGTTGCAATTGGAGTTGTGCCGGCAACTAAGTTTTTGAAAACAACAGATTTAAAAATGAATGAATTTGGAGCAATTTTAGTGAACAGCCAATTTGAAACAAATATTAAAGATGTTTATGCTGTAGGTGATTGTGTGATGACAAAAAATATTATTGATAATAAATTAAGTTATATGTCATTAGCAACAATTGCAGCCAAAAATGGCAAGGTTCTCGGTAATATTTTAGCAGGAAAGAAGGACCATTTTCCTGGAGCAATTGGAACAAGTATTATGCAGGTTTTTGAAAGTGAAATTGCTCGAACAGGATATACAAAAGAACAGGCAATTTTAAATGGTTTTAATGCCAAAGAGATTGTTGTAAATGGGACAGATCACACACACTATGTTGCTGATGCTAAGCCAGTAACAATTAAAATAATTTATGACCAAAAAAATAGGATTATTGTTGGAGCACAAATTTTTGGTTATAATAAGGCTAGTTTAAGAATCAATGCTTTAATTCCAATTATTTGGACAAAAACTAAAATTGGTGAAATTGAATATTTAGATTTACCATATTCACCTCCTTTTGCAAAAAGTGTTGATGTATTAAACGTTGCTTTAGCAAAAATTAATGAGTAATAAAAATTAAAGGAGATAATAATATTAAATGACAGTAAAAAATGCAATTAATTGACGGAAAACTGTTAAAAAATATAATAGTGAAAAAGTAATTAATTATGAAGATTTAACAGTAATACTTGAAGCAGGGCGCTTAGCACCTTGTTCATTAGGAATTGAAGTGACTAATGTTGTTAGTATTACAAATCAAGAATTAAAAAACAAATTTGCTGATGAAGCAATGCTCGGATGAAATCAAGAAAAAGTGAAAAATGCTAGTTGTATAATGCTTATTACGGGTATTAATCCATCTTATTTAGTTTCAACTGAATTTTTAACAAAACGACTAAAACGGGTTATTAATCAAGCAGATGAGTTAGAAAAGACAATTAAAAAATATCAAACTTTTTTACAACAAAAAGAACATCTTTTTGCATTTGTTTCAGAACAAGCCCATATTGTAACTAGTTTTATTACAATTCAAGCTGCTGATTTAAAAATAGGAACTACTATCATGGGTGGCTTTAATGCAAAAAAATGTGATGAATTATTAGCAAAACATTGTTCGTTTGATCAAGAAAAGCATCATACAGTTTTAGTTTTAGCCTTAGGATACTATGATGAAGATGATGATAAAGCAACAATGCCACGTGTTAGAATTGATTTTAATGAATTTGCAAAGATTATTAAATAATCTTTGTTTTTATTTAAATATGTGTTATCATTATTTACGTGCAAATAATATGCAGTCATATTATTAAAAGTGAGGTGAGTTATATGGCAAGAGAAGGAATCCATCCAAAATATTTTGATACTAAAATTATGTGTACAACTTGTGGAACAGAATACATGAGTGGTTCTACTAAAGGAGAAGAATTAAAAGTTGATACTTGTTCTTCATGCCATCCCTTCTATACAGGTAGTCAACAGTTTGCTAATGCAGCTGGACGTGTTGAACGATTTAAATCTAAATTTAATAAAAAAGAAGAGTTAGTAAAACAAGCAGAAAAAGCATCAAAAGCACAAAAAGAACTTAACAAAAAAACAGTTAAACCAAAATCTGATGACCAAAAAGCAGAATAATTGGTAAACCTTTATCTTTTCAAGATAAAGGTTTTTTTGATATTTTGTAATGTAATTTTATTAAATTAGAATAAATGTAAGTTTAACTTAACAATAACTATTTTTTATTATTTTTATTTGGGTATAATAAAATTAATTGGGAGCGTGATATTTTAATGGGATTGAAAATTAATAATTTAAAGTATAAACGATATAAAAAAGTTATTTTTAATGATTTAAATTTTAGTGTTAATAGTCAAGAAGTTTTGGGGGCTCATTTTGAAAATAAGTTTTCACAACTATATTTTTTAAAATTGTTATTGGGAAAGAAAAAACCACGTAGTGGAAAGATTTATTTAAACAATAGGAATATTACAACTTTACTACCAAAAGAACGAAAAATTGGTTATGTGTCACCAGGACCATTAAGATTAGCTTTTTTACCAACAAAATTACGTCTTGCTTATCATATTTTAAAAACTCCAAAGTTTTTACATGATAGTTCATTAAAATATAACAAAAATAAATATTTTTATAAAAATTTAGTTTTTATCGGTAATGATTTGAATAAACAAGATTTAATATTAAAAACAGATAAAATTATTAATGAATATTTTACTAATTCAATTCATATTAAAGAAGAATGAATAGAGACTTATTTAACTCAAATTAGTGAATTCCATAAAAAAGAAATTAGTAAAATTTTAGATGATGATAAAGATTCAATTTTAATTCAAAGTTTACATACTTATACATACAAAAGAGAAGAAATTCGTGTATATGAAGGTTATCTTGCATTTTTACAAGCTTTATGAGATAAAATCTATTATATTTCTGACTTAGATTATTTGTGTGATTGCTATGATATTGCTAAAAAAAGAAAACGTAAAGATAAAAGTTTTGGTTTTATTGGGGCAAAATTAGTTTGTGAAAAGTATTTAAAAATATTGCAGACTGAAATTACATATGAACGGTATCTATTAATTAAAGCACGAAAAGCATTAAAAAAATATCGTCTTAATGTTATAAAAAAGGATGGCAAACATAAGAGTGTTATTAAAGGAATTTTAAATAAAAGTAATTCTACAAATATAATTACTTGAACAAAATTATCAGAAGATCAATGATTTAACTATAATCAAAAACAAGAACAATTAATTGCAAATTTATTACCAGATGAAGCAACAATTATCAAAGGAAAAGTTTTAGAATATTTTCATAAATATCATTTAGAATTATTAAATAATACATTACAAACTCAAGAAAAAGATAATTCACTTGCCATTGAAGAAGCAAATGAAAAAGTTGTGACAGTTTATAATCAAGCTTTTGAAGAAGTTAAAAAATTAATGAGTAGTTTAAATATTAAAATGAATTGATTTAAACTTACTAAAAACTTAAGTAGTTTTGATCATACTAAAATCAGATTAATTAATGCCATTTTAAGTAAGAAAGAATTAATTATTTTACATAATACTTTTGACAATTTAACTCATAATGAAGCAAATGAATTAAATGAAATTTTACTTAGTTTAAAAAACTATAATCCGCAGTTAACTTTTTTAGTTTTAACAAAGAATATTGAAAATATTAAAAATTATGTTACAAAATTATTATTTTTTGATAAGGATAATAATTACAAATTAATGTCAAAAAATCATGCTGAATTTTTACCTAACACAATTAATTTATATCAAATAATGTATAATAGTTCAGAAAACATTTTTAGTATGAAATATTCTGCAGCAGAAAATGTTTTAGAAAATGAGCAAATTAAAATTAAATTACCTAAAGGAACTAAATTAATTGATCAAAAAGAATATTTTTTAGCAATTAATCCAAATTTAATTTCATTTCAGAAGACAAAAGAATTTAACAAAGACTTACATTTAGCATATAAAGGACATGTTAAGTCGATTAAAAAAGTTGTTAAATCAATTGTTTGTTTTTTTGAAGTTAATAATGATGTTATTTTTAAAATTTTAGTATCAGAAAAAGAACTAAATTTAAAAAAAACAACGACAATATATTTTGAAAAGAATGCATTATTAGTTTATGATAAAGTTAACAGTAACTTAGTTGCTAACATATAAGTGAGGAAAACAAATGCAAGATTTAAAAGGGCTTATTTTACAAAAAATTAAAGATTATAAAACAATTATTTGTTTACGCCATATTTCACCAGATGGTGATGCATATGGTTCAGCATTTGGATTAGCACAATTCATTAAAGATAATTTTCCAAATAAGAGAGTATTAGTTGATGGTGCAACAAATGATTTTTTAGCTTTCTTAGCAACACCTGATCTTGTGCAAGTAGAAGATTATCAAGATGCATTAGTAATCGTAACTGATACAGCGAACATTGAACGAATTGATAGTAAATATTGGCAGCAAGCAAAAGAAATTATTAAAATTGATCATCATCCTAATGTTACACCATTTGGTGATATACAATGAATTGATGAAACTAAAATTGCGGTTTCAGAAATGATTGCTGAATTGGTTTTAACATCAAAATTAACGGTAACGCCAGAAGCAGCTAGATTAATTTTTACTGGAATTGTAACAGATTCAAATCGTTTTATGTATAGTAAAACTTGCCAAAATACTTTTATGTTAGCAGGGCAATTAGTTGCTACAGGTTTTGATTTGCAATCAATTTATCAGAATTTATATGAAGAATCATGAGTCAATGTGCGCTTTAAAAATTATTTGTTATCGCAAGTAGTTATTTATAATAAAGAAATTAGTTATGTTAAGATAACTGATGAAATGTTAAAAGAGCATAAAATGAGTTATGAAACTGTTAAACCATGAGTCAATATTATGAGTAATATTAAAGAATTTAAAATTTGAATGTGAGCAATTGAAAATAAAGCAGAGGGTTATATAAATCTTAGCATTCGTAGTAATACTTATATTGTTAATAAGGTAGCAGAAAAGTATTGTGGTGGTGGTCATCAGTTAGCAAGCGGGGCGAAAATTTATCAGTGAGAAGATTTAGAACAAGTTTTAAAAGACTTAAGTTTTGTAATTAAAAATAACATTAAATATATGGGAGGTTAAGAATGTATTTTTTAAATAGTAAAGCTCAAATAGGATGAATAGAAGTTATCACTGGTTGTATGTTTGCTGGAAAAACTGAGGAGTTTATTCGTCGTTTAGTTCGCCTAAGTTATGCTAAATTTGAAATTCAAGTTTTTAAACCAACAATTGATAATCGTTATAGTGAAAACCAAGTTGTTAGTCATAGTAAAAAAGCAGTTGAAGCAATATCAGTTAAGGATTCTGATGAGTTATTAGCAAACCTTAAAACAACAACAAATGTTGTTGGGATTGATGAAGTACAATTTTTTGATAATAATATTGTTAAAATTGCTGATTCTTTGGCAGATAAAGGAATTATTGTTATTGTTAATGGTTTAGATAAAGATTTTCGAGGCGAAGCTTTTACTAATATTGAGCAATTAATGACACGAGCAGAAGAGGTTAAAAAATTACATGCAATTTGTGTTAAATGTGGAAATTTAGCAAATAGAACACAACGTTTAATTAATGGGAAACCAGCTAATTATTATGATCCAATTGTTTTAATTGGTGAAAAGGATAAATATGAAGCTCGTTGTCGTCATTGTCATGAAGTAACATATTAATTTAGGAGGAAAAAAATGTTAACAAAAAATGGATTAAATGCTGAAGCTTATTTTGTTATAAATAATAAGCCAAAAAATGTAAAAAAAATTAAAGGTCATTTTGTTGAAAACTTGCCAATTAATTCTAAGATTATTATTTTAGAAGATTTATTAATTAAAGAAAATGACAATGTGATTGTTAATGGTAATGTTTTTAAAATTAGTCAAAAAATTATTAATAAACATCCCATTAAGAAAACATTTGAAAGTTGTGAATATCGATTAACTTTAGTTGACCAATTAAAAAATTTGCCAAAATTTCAAACATTAATTTCAAATCAATAAAAAATCATTAATTATTATGATTTTTTTTATTATAATGAATTAAATTAATCATTATTATTTAAAATATATTATAATTGTTAAGTGTCTAAAAAAGAGGTGAAGCAAATGAATCAAAAAACAATTGAACGATTAGAAACGATGTTAAAGCGGTGAAATTTAATTAATGAAGAATTAACGAAACCAGAAATAGTTAATGATGTAAAAAAATTAACTAGTTTAGCAAAAGAACAAGCACAATTAGAGGAAACCGTTGCTTTATACTTAAATTATAAAAATGTTTTAAATAATATTAATGAAGCAAAATTAATTTTAGAGACAGAAAAAGATTATGAATTAATTGAATTAGCAAAAGAAGAATTAAAAACTTCGGAAATAAGAAAAGAACAACTTGCAGCAGAATTAAAGGTAATATTATTACCAAAAGATCCTAATGATGATAAAAATGTTATTTTTGAAATTCGTGGAGCAGCGGGTGGTGATGAAGGAAATATTTTTGCTGGTGATTTATATCGAATGTATATAAAATATGCAGAGCAACAACATTGAAAAGTAGAATTAATTGAAGCAAATGAATCAGAAGCAGGAGGTTTTTCTACAATTTCGTTTATGGTTAAAGGAGATCGTGTTTATTCAAAAATGAAATTTGAATCAGGGGCACATCGTGTTCAACGAATTCCAAAAACAGAAAGTAAAGGTCGAGTACATACATCAACTGCAACCGTTGCTGTTTTACCAGAAATTGAAGAAGTTGATTTTGAAATTAAAACTGCTGATTTAAAAATTGATACTTACCGTGCTTCAGGAGCAGGGGGACAACATGTTAATACAACTGATTCAGCTGTTCGAATTACGCATTTACCAACGGGGGTTGTTGTAACTTCCCAAGATGGTCGTAGTCAACATGATAATAAAGCATTAGCAATGCAACATTTACGAAGTAAGTTATATGAAGAACAACAACGTAAAATTAATGAAGAACGTGGAACATTAAGAAAAGATGCAGTAGGAACAGGTGACCGGAGCGAAAAGATTCGAACATATAATTATCCTCAGAATCGGGTTACCGATCATCTTATTAATTTAACACTACAAAAATTAGACCAAATTATGGAAGGTAATTTAGACGAAATTGTAGTAGCATTAATTAATGAAGAACAGAGATTGAAAATGGAAGGAAACTAATGACAGTTAATGAATTAATTCAAAAGTCAGAAGATTATTTGAAAGACTCAAATAATGCTAATTATCTTGCCGATATTAAAATTTTAATAGCATTTTTTATGAAAACTTCGTTAGCAAAATTATATGCAATTCAAAATGATAAAATTAACTTTAAGATTGATGATTATTGACAACAGTTGATTGCGTATCGTAATGGAAAACCAATTCAGCATATTACTAATTTACAAAATTTTTATGGATATGATTTTTATGTTGATTATAATGTTTTAATTCCCCGTTATGAAACAGAAGAATTAGTTGATAATATTAATATTATAATTGATGAAATGTTTCTTAATAATTGTAATAAACGATTAACTTTAATTGACATTGGAACTGGGAGTGGAGCAATTGCAACTAGTTTAGGCTTAGAAAATCCAAATCTAACAATTTATGCTAGTGATATTTCAATTGAAGCATTAAAAGTAGCAAAAAGAAATATTAAGCAGTTAAATTGCAAAAATGTTAAATTATTGGAAGGTGATATGCTAGAACCATTTATTAAAAATAAGATTAAAGCTGATCTTCTAGTTTGTAATCCACCTTATATTCCAAATAATCAAAAGATTAGTCATCGTGTTAAAAATTATGAACCGCATGTTGCTTTATTTGGTGATGCTGATGGCCTGTATTTTTATCGAGAAATTTTTCAAAATTGACAGAAAGTTGTTAAAAAAAATGGTATTTTATGTTTTGAACATGGTTATGACCAAAAAAAAGATTTAGAAAAATTAGTAAAGGAATATTTTCCGAATCAGAAATATTATTTTCAAAAAGATATAAATAAAAAATGACGAATGTTATTTATTAATATTTTGTAGTAAAATAAAAGAAACTTAAGTGTGAGGTGCAGATATGGAAGATAAACTTAAAAATATTAAAAGAACTCGCATTATTAGTATTGCTTTTTTACTAGTTTTATTTATCATGGTCCCATATTTTACTTTTATGTATGTATCACATAGTGATCAACTTTTAAAAAAATACTTTCATTTTATTGCAACAGTACCTAAGGATGTTTTAGCAACATTTACAACACCTGATTTACCAAATGAGTTTTTAATCTTTGGTTTGCCATATATTGCGTTAGGAACATTAGCAGGTGCCATTATTAGTAGTGTTTTTTACATGCATCACCAAAAACGAACAATTAATTTTAATAATAGAATGTTGCTAATTGGAACAGTTTTTATTATCTCTTTTTTATTTAGTGCTTGTTTATTATTTTCACTTGCAGAATATTATTATGATTTATTTACAGAGTGATGTCGTTCTTTAAGAGGCGGTTATACTGGGCCTGAGTTTGTTAAAAATATTCAAGATATGATTCATCCAGATATTCCAAATCGAGAAGCAATTGTTAACGCATTAATTAACTTAGCTACGGGACCTGGAACAAACAATAAGTATCCATTAACTTGAATTGGTCTTAATGCTATTTGATGAATTACAGGATTACAGATGATTTTTATTATTTTTATTATGTTAAAAGTTGGTTTTAAATTAGAATGATTATTAAATGATAATATTAATCTAACTAAAAAAGAAGAATTATTTGTTTTAAAAGATACATTTAATCAAAGCCGTCTTAAAAAGTTTATTAGTTTATATTTAATTCCAAATGAATTTAATATTTCACTATGAGTCGTTTTTTTTTCAAGTATAGTTTTTATTCCACAATTTGTTTATACAATTATTATTGGCAGTAGTTTTACTGATGCAAACCGATTTTTTTTATTTTCTTATTTCTATCCGCAATTAACAATTAACGCTATTATTCCAGATACAAGTAGTATTTTGGATAAGCCAAATATTGATTATTTTAATATGACAATGAATATGCCAGGGTCAGGAATTTTTATTAGTGTTGTGCCAATTATTTCTTCTGCTTTAATTATTTCAATGTTATTTGCTTTTACTTTTGTGATGTTGAAAAAACCAAATTTAACTAAAAAGGGTTTTATTAGTTTTTATGTTAGTTTTTTAATTGTAACTGGAACTTCACTAGTAATGTTTCTGGTTTCTCAATATGAATTAACAAAAGCAGTTGATTATTGAAACAGTCAAAGCGAGAATTTTAAAGAAACGGTAATGAAACCACTTTTTAAAACAACACATTTGGATTACTTTTGATTACAAGGAAATGAATTATTAGCAAGTGGTATTTTATTATCTGCTTTCATTACTGTTTTATCAATTATTGCTCTTTCACATATTTCAAAAATTAAAAGTAATCATATTAGCAATGAACAAATTAAATCAAATTCAAAAGGTTAATAAGAAAGGAGGCTAATTATATATGAAAGTATATACTGTAAAAGATCGCAAAGAAATTATTGCTAGTTATTTAGCAGAAAAAGTGATTATTGTTCCAACAGATACTATTTATGGAATGACATGTATTATTAGTTCACCAGTAGCAAAAGCAAGAATTTTTAAAGTTAAAGGTCGATCAGAAAAAATGTATTTATCAGTTATTGTTAGTTCAGTTCGAATGGCAAAGAATTTTATTGACTTGCCGCGTGAAGATTTAAAACTTTTTAAAAAGAATGAAACTATTACTATAATAGGTAACATAAAAGATGATATTAATAAGCTTTATAACATTACAGAAGATAATACAATTGGGATTAGAATTACAAAGTCAAAATGATTAAAAAAAATTATTAATAAGGTTGGACCAATTTATGGGACAAGTGTAAATATTAGCGGTCAGAATTATGCTAAAGAATTTAATGATCTTCAAAAATTTAATGTTGATATTATTGTTGACGCTGGTTATTTAGATAATCGTCCTTCAAAGATTTATAATTCTTTAACGAAAGAATTTATTAGATAAGGAGATAAAAAATGGCAAAAAAAATAAATAAAAAAAAATGATCATGATATCGAATTGTTAATCTTGTTGTTTTATGTATTTTAATCTTGTTAACATGTATTTTTACTGTTTTATTTGTTATCAATCATGAAAAGTATACGGTTGCTTTTTTAATTACAATTTTATTTTTAGGTGTTTGAGTTATTGGCTACTTTATGGGGCATTTCCTTTTTATGAATAAAGATAATCTTTGAATTGGGGCAAGAAAACTAATGAGGGACTATCGTAAAAAAGATGATGATGGTAGCAATCCACCATCAGAAAGCAAAGAAGAAAGAATTAAACGATTAGAACAAGAACTTGCTGATTTAAAGAAAGAACGCAATGGTTAATTTTAGAAAAGGATAATATCATACCAAATTGCATTTCATAATGCAATTTTTTTTATAAGTTTTTTTTGGAAATATGATATAATTTAACTATAAAGAAATGAGGCAGGAGGACTACACGATGTACATCAATCCATTCGAAAGAATGAAAAATTTAAAATTAAATACTGATGAAACAAATACAATAAATATGAAAAGCAATGATCGAAACATAAATTTATTACAAGGCAACAATGAAGATGGGGAACTAACAGGAGATTCTCTAAAGAATAATAATCATAATATTAAAACTAATGAACTTAAGATTGATGGAATTACATTATCAAGTTTTGAAATTATTCGTGATTTAATGAAAATATTTAAAGAAAAAAATAACGAAATGCAGTTTTTCTTAGCAGTTATGGACAAAGGAAATTGTGATTCAATGTCTGAAATTGCTACTTCATTTTTTTCAATGCCGCTTGTTAATATTGATTTATTACGTATTGAGTTATATGCTTCACCATTTTTATTTCTACTTAAAAAAATTATTAAAGGACTACCGAAAGTTAATTTAGAAGATAAAAAAGTTTTATGAGATCGTGTTAAACTATTTGCACGAACTTTAAAACAAAGTGAATCGTTAGAACAAGTTAATGATTCGAATTCAATTGTAATTGTTAATGAGTTAGAATTTGATGATCCATTAGAATATATTAGAAGAGAATTTGAAGAAATTCTACGTGCTTATGACATTACAGAAAATATTGTAGTAATTTTTAATAATATTGATTTAGTGGGATATGTCAAATTTAAACAAATATTTAGTCTAGTACAAGCTATTTTTAAAGGAATTTTACAGTTTAAATTTATTGCTGGATTAAATCCACTTTTAATTGAAACTTATGTTAAACAAATGTATGGCAATTATGCAACAGACCAATTGGTTGCGCATGAAGTTAGTGTTTATAACAAACGATATATTATTAAAAATGAGGATGATAATGTCGTTACTAAAGAACCAACAAAAGAAGCAGTTGATTCTTATCATCCAATGTCAGATTTTGCTTCTGTTTCTGTTGAAACAGAAGATGAGGATGATGAAACGATTGGCTTTGATTATTGAGCTATGCGCGGTGGAAAGTAAATAGAGGAGGATAATTAAAATGTTTGTGTTTTTAGTAACATTAGGGTGAAGCCTAATGATAATTGGAGCGATAGTTCAAATTTTTATTGCTATTTTAAACCTTTTGGTAATTCAATCTGTTGCGCTTCCATCAATTTTAAATTCAATGAATGATATTTTCCAAAAATCAATTTTTAAACAAGAACAAATTTTAAGTTATTTAACAGGAGATATTTGAGGATATACAATTATTGCTTTAACAATTTTTGTTGCATTATTGGTTATTACATTAGTATCAGTTCAACTGCATCGTGTTAAAAAAGGGCAATTAATTGCAAAACCATATATTAAAATGATCTTTGTTACATTAATTATTGCAGCACTAATTTATGGGAAAGTAGCAGTATTAATATTAGCAGCATTAATGTTTATTGGTTTATTATTCATTGAATCATCATTATTTGATGTTGAGTCTTTACAAAATTTTGTTGAAGAACGAAATATGATTGTTATTTACCACCAAGATAAAAAACTTGAAAGAGAGGTAAATAAAGAGGGAAAGTATCATGGAAGCGCAACTTTGGGAGTTGACGCGACTATCGCAGGGATCGGAGAAACCGAAAGAAATTTCAAAAACAATGATTACGTAAGAGAGGATGATAGTAAAAAATTATCTCATCAAAAATCAAATTCATTTTTTTCATCAAATGAATTAAATAATTTATTTAATTCTGATAAAAATGATGTTGATGAACATGAATTAGCAAATTTAATTAATGATATGACACAAACTATGACAAATCCACCAAAACCAGCGGTTTTTGAAACAAAATTAAATACAACGGAAACTAATTTAAAGCAAAACGAATCTAAAGAATTATCAAAACCACCAGTTGTTAATGAAGTTGAGCAACAGGAAACATCAAAATTGGAATTAGAACAATTAGAAGAGCAAAATTCATCAAATGATGATGACTCGCAAGGTGAAACAGTTGCGGAAATCCCTCTTCCATTCTTGGATACCAAATCAAATGATGATTATAAGTTCAATGCTGATATTAAAGGTTTTGTTGATAAAACGGCTGTAAACGAAAATAATGATTTTAATGAATCAGAAGATGAAAAACTAAATTTTTCTTTTTTAGATGATGAATTTTTAAATTCATCATGAGCAGCAGACAAAACAATGACAAGAAAAGAAAAGAGACTTTATAATAAATGAAGTGAAATGCAGCAACAGGCTCTTAATATCAAACAAATGGTAGAAGAAGAAGTAGAAATAGCAGAAGTAAAACCTAAATTTATTAAAAAGAAAGCTAAAATTTATAATGTCCTTGCTAAACAAGCAAATGGATTAGTAAAAAAATTGAAGTTAGGACCAGAGCATGAATTAAAATTAATGCGTATTGCTGAAATATTTAGTAATAATTCACAAGCCACAGTTGATTTTCTTAATGACCAAATTTTAGCAACAGATAGTAATGTAATTGATAATGTCTTGAATGACAACATTAATATTGATGAGAAGTTTAATGAATCATCAGAAAATATTAGTTTAGAAATTAATACTTTTAATAATGTTGTAGATAATGATAAAACAAAAAAAGAGATAGAAATTATGAACAACAATATTAAACTAGAAAACCAAGAAATACAACGTACAGGAATTATTTTTATTCCATCTGACCATAATATTGATAAATTAAAAGGAGAATTATTACCTGATATTAAAACATCAGATGATGAAGAATCAAAGACAGATAATGTTTCAGATAATTATGATTATCCTTTTGCTGAACTAGTAGGGTTAGATGATTCACAAGTCGAGCATAATGATGAAATTAATTCAGTTGTAAATGAAAATAATTATGATGATGAAATAAAACCTTCTGAAAACAATGACCTTTCAGAACTATCAGCTGAGCAACAGACAGAAGAACAACTAGAAAACAATTTGGCAGAGTTAGTTGAAGATGAAATAAAACCAGAACATGAGTTAAAAACTGATGCAATTAATTTAGAATTAACTCCTGATCCACTAGATACAGCAGAAGCAAACAATATGGCAACAGATATATTTAATATTCCAATGAATGAAAAAGAAAATACTATTTTAACAAAAACAGAAGATAGTACACTTGCAGAAATACTTACAACAAATGCTGAAGCAACAAATCAATTAGAAGTTAAGACAGATGAATCAAATGAAAATAAAGAAGAAACTCATCAAAGTCAATTATTGCATGATGTTGTCTCAAGTGAAATAAATGAAACGCTACAATTAGAAATTAAACCAATTTTAAAAGAAGAAGTGTCATATAGTTTAGATGAATTAGATGATAAAATTATGAATGGTGATTTTTCAAATTTGGATGATGAAGTAATTGAATACTTTAATCAGCAAAAACCAGAACCTATTAAAGAAACAGTGTTTGCAGAAGAACCAGCATTAAAGGAACAAGCACCACCATTACAACAAGTTATGCCAAATGATTTTGAATGTCGTTTTGAAAAAATTGAAGAATTAATTAAAGATTCAATTAACTTGCATACAGCACACACAAAAACATTAGGAGAAGTACAAGAGCACTTAAAAACTTTAACTTTAAAAGTAGAATCATTAGAAACAAAATCAGCTGATTTTGCAAAAAAAATTAAAGATGTTGAAACTAAAAAACATATTAAACATCATGATGTTGTACCGATTGATCAATTTTATCCTCAAATTAGTGATATTAATTTAGTATCAACACGTTATAATTTATATAATAAAAAAGGATATTCTAACACATATGGAGTTGCTAATTCTAGTGAAAGTTCATATGGCTTAGGTAATTATTATCGAACTAAAAATGGTAGTTCATCTCAAGAAGAAATAAGTGTAAATAATAATCAATTTGCTGACTATAATCACCTTAATTTACATAATATTTCCAAATATACTAAACAAGATATTCCTTTTGAAACAAATTGTCCATTTTGTAAAAAAAATAACAAATAAAAATTATTATTTTGTTGATTAACATTGTAAATAATTTTATTAAAAAAGTTAAATTTAGGTTAATTAAATTTAACTTTTTTTATTTAGAAAGTAGTTTTTCTTTTCATTCGTTTAAAAATATGTTAAAAATAAATTAGCAATGAGATATTGCATTGTTAGGGCATTAAACATAATAATTTAAGTATGAAAGGAAATATTCAATTGCCGAATAATAATTAATTAAAAAATATAATTTATTAATAATTAATAGTAAATGGGAGGAAATAAACAATGAGAAAATTGCTCAGTGTTTTTGTAGCAGCAACTTTGCTAAATGGTTCGAGTCTTTTTCTTGTTGCATGTGCCAAAAAATATTATTTCGATAGTAATATTTGAGTTATTACCGATGCTGGTATTGTGACCGATGCATCGTTTAATGAATCAGCATGAGATGGAGCAAGTAAATATGTTGTTTCACAAAAAGATAAAGAAATTTTACCATCAAAGTGAAAAACAAGTCGTTATCGAGCTAGTTATTATGAACCAGCAAGTCAAACACCATCTGACTTTAAAACAGCTTATTTAACAGCATATATTGCCGGAGCAAAAACATTAATTTTACCAGGTTTTGTTCATGGTAATACAATTGGATGAGGCGCTGAATTAGCTGATAATTTAATTTATATTGATGGAAGTAGTCAAAATATTCATTTAGGAATGGACCCCAAAAAACCCTTAGCAACAAATGTTGTTGGAATAAGTTATGAAGCTGAATCCTCTGGTTTTTTTGCGGGAATTGCAGCAGCATTATGATTAAATGCTAATCAAAGTAAATATCCTTCGGGTTTAAAAATATCTACATATGGTGGAATGGATAATCCTGGTGCTGTTTCAAATTATATGTGAGGTTTTTTAGTAGCTGCTGATGTTTTTAATACAATCATTAGTAACAACAATTTTCCAAACTTATTTAAAATTAGAGCAGATATTTTAGCACAAGTTCAAAAAATGAATCCAGCAATAACTGCTTTACAAAAAATTGAAAAAGTACAAAATGTTATAAAAAATAATGAATCATGATTTTCACAATCATTTGAAGTTGGACATGGGAAAGATATTTCAGATGAATTACTTTCTCGCAGAGCAAGCATTATTTTCCCTGTTGCAGGTCCACAAACCCAAGATACTATTGGCCGAATTAAATATAATAAATCACCAGCTAAAGTTATTGGTGTGGATACAGAACAATCTAAAATTTATGGAGAAGACATAATTGTAACAAGTGCTTTAAAAGAAATTGTAACTTCAACCCAAGAAGCTCTACAAAATATTTATTCGGATAAATGTGGTTATCAATCTAATAGTAATACTTGAGATAATAATAAAGTAACATCGGAATGTTGAATTAATACTGACCAATCATCAGTACAACATCCAACTTGAACAGGGATTGAAACAACAAAGTCAATTAATGAAAATACTGTTAACTTTATTCATAATAAAACTGATGATTTAACAAAGGATACAGCATTTGATAAGATCATTAAAGTATTACAAGATGTTTATTCACGAGGAATTGGTGATATCCCTCCTGTTGCAGCGAAAGTATTTACAACAACATTATTAAATACATATCAAAATAGTGATACATTGAAAGCTTATATTTTAGATGCAATTGAGGCTGCTTTGCAATAGAAGGAAAGGACATAATATATGAAAAATAATAATGAATATGTAATTGAAATGAATAATATTACTAAGGTTTTTGGTGATTTAATTGCAAATGATGATATTACCTTAAAAGTTAAAAAAGGTGAAATTCATGCTTTAATTGGAGAAAATGGAGCAGGAAAATCAACATTAATGAGTATTTTATTTGGTTTGTATGAACCAACAAAAGGAGAAATCCTTATTAATGGAAAACCAGAATATATTAATAATCCTATTAAAGCAAATCAATTAGGGATTGGTATGGTTCATCAACATTTTAAATTAGTTGATATTTTTACTGTACTTGATAACATTACGTTAGGATATGAACAGCTAAAAGGGAAAGTATTTTTAGATCGTTCAAAAGAAGCCCGTGATATTGCTCAAATTGCAATTAAATATAATTTGCAAGTTGATTTTGGTTCAAAAATTGCAAACATTTCAGTTGGAATGCAACAACGGGTTGAAATTTTAAAAATTTTGTACCGTGGAGCAGATATTTTAGTTTTTGATGAACCAACAGCTGTGCTAACCCCACAAGAAATTGAAGGTTTATTGAATATTATGCTAGATTTAAAAAAAGATGGGAAAACGATTATTTTTATCTCCCATAAATTAGATGAGGTGAAAAAAATTGCTGATCGAGCAACGGTTATTCGGCGTGGAAAAGTTGTTGAAACTTTTAATGTGCAAGATAAAAATGAAAAAGAAATTGCTGAAGCAATGGTTGGACGTAATTTAGTTGAAATTAAAAATTCAGGGCAAGCACCACAAGAAGATGTTTTATTAAGAATTGAAAACTTATCAGTGAAGAAAAAAGGTCTAACGCGTTTGATGGCTTTAGATGATTTTAATTTAACCGTTCATGCGGGAGAAATTGTTGCAATTGCTGGAGTAGAAGGAAATGGACAGACCGAATTAGTGAATGTCTTAACCGGATTAGAAAAAGGAACCTCGGGGGAAATAATTTTTAATGATATTAATGTAACCAAAAAAAGTATTTATGAGCGCTATCAAAATGGAATGTCCCATATTCCTGAGGATCGTCATAAATATGGCTTAATCTTAGAATTTAATGCAATTGATAATGTTGTTTTACAAAATATTAATCAAAAGCCATTTTCAAATTGTGGTTTATTAGATAAAGGAGCAATTCAGTTATATGCTCAACAAATTGTTAATAAATATGACGTGCGAGGTGCAAATTCTGGATTTGCTGTTACACGTAGTTTATCAGGAGGTAATCAGCAAAAATTAATTATTGGGCGAGAGTTATCACGGCAACATAATATTTTAGTTGTTGTCCAACCAACAAGAGGCTTAGATGTTGGGGCAATTGAATATATTCATAATAAAATTTTAGAAGAAAAAGCACAGGGGAAAGCAGTCTTATTAGTTTCATATGAATTAGAAGAAATTATGAGTTTAGCAGATCGCATTGTTGTTTTACATAATGGACGCATTACTGGTGAAGTTGCTGGCAATAAAGTTAAACGTGAGGAAATTGGTTTAATGATGGCAGGAAGATATCAAAAGAAAGGAATAAAAATTAATGCAAACACAAATTAAAAATTATGGGTGATTATTAAAACAAAAAACAAGAATTTTCTTTCGCTCAAATGAATTTAAAACTAAAATGAATTATTTTAAAGCATCTATTTGTGCAATTATTGCAGGAGTTCTTCTTAGTTTTATTATTATCGGTGCAAATGCATCAGATCCATTATTATTTTTTAGTTATGTTTTTCGGTTAGCTTTTCACCCATTATTAAAAGATTCAACATTAACTTATTGAGCAATTTATATTGTTGCAGGATTAGCTGTTGCGGTTGGTTTTAAAGCCGGACTATTT
Organism: Spiroplasma melliferum KC3; assembly: GCF_000236085.2. Taxonomy (NCBI): domain Bacteria; kingdom Bacillati; phylum Mycoplasmatota; class Mollicutes; order Entomoplasmatales; family Spiroplasmataceae; genus Spiroplasma; species Spiroplasma melliferum. Next base: position 514,848 of record NZ_AGBZ02000001.1, read on the forward strand.
AATATCGGTGTTCCTGGTCAAATGTTATTAGCGGGTAGTATGACGATTGTTTTAGGTTTAAAAAACCCAGCAATTAGTCAAGGTGCTGGTGTAATTGGAGCATTATTTATTTCAATTATTGCTGGTGCAGCGTTAGCAACAATTGCAGGAGCATTAAAAGCTTATTTTAATATTCATGAAGTTGTTTCAACAATTATGCTAAATTGAATTGTTTGATATGTTATGAAATGAATGTTTATGAATCCAGCGCATGGGATGTGAAATTCAAATCAAAATTCAACAATTGATATTGTGACAACAGCCCCAAATTTTAATTTAGTATTGAATGGACAACTGTGAATTATTCCGTTTATTATTGCAATGTTACTATTAGGAATAATTGTTTTTATTATGAATTATACTGTTTTAGGGTTTCGAATTAAAGCAGTTGGAAAATCAAAAAATGCTTCTTTATATGCTGGAACAAATGTCAAAGCATATACTATTGTTTCAATGGCACTATCAGGTGCTTTAGCGGGCGTTTTAGGAATGTTATATTATATGACGCAATCAACAGTATTACAATTTACAACAGATGCATTACCAGTTGTTGGATTTGATGCAATTGCTGTTGCATTAGTTGCTTTTACAAATGGGTTTGCTATTTTACCAATTGCTTTACTATGAGGAATTATTAAAACAGCTGCTTTGCAAGCAACGCAATTACCTGATTTTCAAATGTCAAAACAGATGGGTCAATTGATTTTTGGAATTATTATTTATATGACTGCAATTTCTACTTTATTTATTTATTTTAAACCAATCTTTTGATTGCGTCGTTGATGAAATATTCAACACAATGGAGAATGAAAGCAAGAATATAATAAATATCAAGCACAAATAAAGGATTATCAAAAACAAATTAAGAATACAAATAAAATGTATCGAATTAAAATGCAAGAATTAAAAAAACAAGGAACTAAAGAAGAAATTAAAGCATATCGGAATGAAATTAATGATCAATTGACTTTATATGCTGGAAAAATTACCACTTTAAAAACAGAAATTCGTTTTTTTGAAAATTTAAAATATAAAGAAGCAACAAAAATTGGACAACGTGGTCTTAAAACAAAATATAAATTAGCAACATTTATTGCCCTTGGCTCGGCATTAGATCATTTTGTACAAGTAAAAAATGAATATTTATTAAAAAAACAAGAAATTAGTTTTTTAAAAAATAATTATTATCAAGCAGTATGGAAAGTAAAAGGACAAGCAAAACAAGAATTATCACAGTTTTATAATTTGCCAAAAAAAGAATTGTATGCTAAATTAGCACATTTACAGTCACAATATGCTGACTTAGTGCTAAAGCAAGAGGAAGCTATTAAAAAATTGCGTGAAAGTTATTATCCTGTTTTTAATCAAATTCAACAAAAATATTTAAATGATTTTAAAACATTGCAAAAAAAAGAAGCAATGATTACTAAAAAATTAAATCAAGAAATTAAAGCATTAAAGCGTCAACAACGTCATGAAATGTATCAATTTAGAATAACAAATTATCAAAGCAAGAAAAAAATTAAACGGGAATTAAGAGTGATTAATCGTCAAATAAAAGGAGATGTTAAGGTTCAACAAGAAGTGGCACTGTTAAAACAAAATTTAAAACTGCAATTAAAAGAGATGAAACAACAATTTAATATTGAATATCAAGTTATGCGTAAAAAACATAAAACAAAGATGCCACAGTGAAAAAATGAATTAAATCAAAAATTAAAACATATTAGAAAAGTTGTTTCAGAAGATAATAAAATTTTAAAAGCAGAATATCATCGTCAAAATGCCACTTATCAAGTGCAAAAAGGAGGAAAAAAATAATGGAAGCAGTTTCACAATTATTTGCTAATGGGTCAGTTCTTTTTGCCGTATTATTAATTGCCGCAATGGCGGGTTTGTATTCAGAACGAGCAGGAGTTGTTAATATTGCTATTGACGGAATGATGATCGTTGGTGCGTTAGTCTATGCGTTGCTTGGAAAAGTATTATCACAATATGGTAATGGAATGCAGATTATTGCTTTATTAATTGCCGCAATTTGTGGTGGAACCTTTGCCTTATTACATGGTTTTGCTTCAATTACTTTAAAAGCACAACAAGTAATTTCTGGAACGGCGTTAAATTTATTAGCAACTGGAATTGGATTATTTTTTGTTAGTATTCCATCCTTAGCAGCTGGAAATATGATTAAAACAGGCTTTAGTACAATTGGGATTGATTCATATCAAATTATTAATATTTTCTTAATTATTGCAATTGCTTTAGCAGTTTTTACCTTTGTTTTCTTTAGATTTACAAAAACAGGTTTACGTTATGTTGGATGTGGTGAGAATCCTAATGCAGTTGATGCAGCGGGAATTAATGTAATTAAAACAAGATATAAGGCAGTTATTATTTCTGGATGTTTAGCAGGACTAGCAGGGGCAATGTTTACCCATTATGTTTCTGGACAATTTCGTGGTGATGTTCAAGGACAAGGATATATTGCTTTGGCAATTATGATTTTTGGACAATGAAGAATTCAATATATTACATTGGGAGCAGTTTTATTTAGTTTTTTAATTGCTTTAGCAGGAACATTATGACGTTTTGCTGGTTGAAATATTGCGGATCCATCAAATCAATTATTAAAAATTTTACCATTTGTCTTTGCATTAGTAACAATGGTCATTTTCTCGAAATATTCGAAAGTACCAAAAGCATCCGGAATCCCATTTGATAAATCATTACGATAAAAACAACCGATATTGGTTGTTTTTATTTACATTTTCTTATTTTTTTTTATAATTAATGTATTCTGAGGATATATTCTGTAAAAAATAAGGGGAAAAACTATTTATGAAAAAACTATTCATTATTTTTAGTGTTGTCGGATTATTTATCACTGGAATAACTAGCAAAATTACAAGTTGTCGAATGATCAAATATCGTGATGCTAATTATAGTAATTCAAATTTACAAAATGATATGTTAATTTGGATGAAAATTGCCAGTGATATTAGTAATGAGATAACAAATTATGATAACAATGGAAATATTAAAAATTCAAACGAATTTCCAGAATTAAATCAGTTTTATAATTTAGTTAATCAACATAATCAGTCACTTGTTCTTGACCGTTCAAATGCTCAGATTAATTTAGGATTAAGAAAGTTTCAAAATGAATTTAAGGAAATATTTCAAAAATTAAATGTTAAAATTAGTGAAACATATCAAAATTATTTTAATACTTTAGAGAAAAAACCATTATATCATCTTGAAGAAGAAGATAAATTTACTTTAACTTATGTTGATTTAGATAAAATTAATAAATTAACTAATACTGCAACAACTGGAGTTCGGGCAGTTCAAATTCAGTATGAGTTTATGTTAGATTTAAGTTTTAAATCTTTAAGACAAATGCGGCCATTTACAGTTACTTATGTAGTTACAAATGAACCAAATGAAATTAAAAAAATTTTAGAAAAATCAATTGAAAAAATCAAAAAATATTTAATTAACTTTTTTAATAATTATGAAGATGTTATAGTTGATCAAAATAATGAATTCAAATCAATTTATGATGATTTTGAAATTAATTATAATAATAATGTTAAACCATTAGATAAAATTTTTATTAAACAATTTAATGAAAAAATTAAGAAAAATAATGCAATTAACCAAGAAATTCGAGAGGCAATTGCTTTTGATAAAACTGGTAATAAATATTTAATGCGACTAATTTTAGGAACCGTAACTGCTGAAAATTCAGGACAGTTACCTGAAACAGCTGACATTGGTAATTATCAACCAGCCTTATGAGCAGGAGAAGGAATAACCCCGCCCGGTTTAACTGCTGAAAATTTTGTTACAGCTTATAAAAAAAGTTTACCTATTTTTAATGTCAATGATGACCATATGATATTAGCTAGATTATCTGTTAATTTAAATTTTATTTCACTGTATGGTTTACCATTAGCTGGAACATTAAAAATAGATGGTAAAAATTTTGAAAGTAATATTTTAATTAGTCGCCAAGGTTTAGATAATAAATTAATGAATTTTGGGAAAATAATTGTTGCTTTTCATAAATATTATCAAGTTGAAATTAAAAAACGAGTTTCAACCTTTAAAGATGAAATTAATTTTAAGCATACGAGTGTATTTCATGTTGGTGAAGAATTGTTTAAGAAATTTAAAAATAACATTAGTAGTGCTAATGCAATTTTTAAAGAACTATTAAATAATTTTAAACAAAGTTCAATTGCACATAATTTACCTGACCTTAAGTTATTTAATCTTTATAATTTAGTTAAAGATAAAGCAGTTTGAATTGGAAATAATAATTATGAAGTCATTCAGAATCGAATTGTGTTCAATTACTATCGAGGTTCATTTTGTTTAGCATTTACATTTGGTTTAAATCGAACAAATTCAATTTTCTATGCAGCTTATGGTTCAAATGGTGGCGATATTGATGTTAAATATGGATGATGAGCATGAATCTTAATTGATAAATAATTTAGTTTTACAACTTAATTATTTTTTAGTAAAATTAAAATAATATATAAGGAGGTCTAGAAAATGGCGGATTTTAATCCAAAATGTTTTAAATGTGTTGCAGAACAAGAAAAACAAGGTGTTAGTGGCGGAGCTGCCGGAGTTTTATTTGGGAAAATGAAAGAAGCAATGGTTGGCACTGTTGATGATGAAATTTTTATTTGTGATCGTCATAAGTAATAATTAATAGAAGAAAAAAGCAATTTATGCTTTTTTTAATTTTTAATAAAAAGAATTGACTTTTGTCTCAAACCAATATAAAATTTATAAGCGTATATTGTGAAAAGTGAGGTTAATAATTAATGGCATTAAAAGAAAAAGAATTTGGGCATTACGCTAAAAGAATTGATTACACAAAAGTAAGTGGGAATTTAGATTTACCAAACTTAATTGAAATTCAAACTGAAACATATGATTGATTCAAAAAAACAGGGATTAGCGAAGTGTTCGGGGAGGTATTTCCGATTGTTGGGCATGAAGGAAATATCGTTTTAGAGATGTTAGATTGAGAATTTAGAGAGCCACGAAGAACAATTTCTCAAGCAAAAGATGAGTCAAAAATTTTTGAAGCACCAATTTATTCAAATTTAAAATTAACAATTAATTCAAAAGATGTAGAAGTTGAAAAAGCAATTGTTAAGGGAGAACCCGAATTAATTAAAGCGTGAATTGAAGAACGTGTTGGGCATATGATTACAATTTTAAAAAAAACTACTGATGTTATTTATTATGATATTCATTCTGGCGATGAAATAGCAACATGTACAGTAACAATTAAAGAAAGATTAGATGATAAACTAATTGTTGATATTACAATTGAAAAAGAAGGTGAAGTCTTTTTTGGTGATTTTCCACTAATGACAGGAAAAGGAACTTTTATTGTTAATGGTTCAGAAAAAGTTGTTGTTTCACAATTAGTTCGCTCACCCGGAGCATATTATAAAATTGATTTAAATCGTAAAAATGGAGAAAATGTTTATTATGTTGATTTAATTCCGTCACGAGGAACATGGTTAGAATTTGAATCAGATCATAAAAAAATTAAAGTTGGAAAAGAAGAAAAATTTGAGAATGTTTTTTATGTAAAAATAGATAAATCTAGAAAAGTATCGGTTGCTAATTTCTTAACAGCGTTAGGAATTATTAAAGAAGATGCCCTAGATATTTTTGGCGATAATAAATTAGTAAAAAGTACTTACGAATTAGATCCTTATACAGGTGATATTTTATATGACCAAAGTATTGCTGTTCAAGAAATTTATAAAAAAATTCGTTCAGGAGAAACGGCAACACCAGATGGTGCGACAAAATATTTATATGGATTATTATTTGATAAACGTAAATATGATTTAACAAAAGCAGGACGTTTTAAATTAATTCAAAAATTATCAGTTGAAAACCGAATTTATAACAAAATATTAGCTGAAGACATTAAAGATGTAAATGGTAAAGTTGTTTTTACCGAAGGAACTTTAATGGATAAAGAAGCTATTAACAAGTTAAAAGGAATTTTAAAAGCAGGTGCTTGTTTACAAGAAGTTAAATTTAGTGATGAAATTATTTGTTCTAATAAAATCCAAAAAATTAAAGTATATGTTGATAATGAAGTTCGTTCTCGTGTGGCAAATATTATTGGAATTGATCCTAATGCAACTGATGAATATGTAACAGTTCCTGATGTCTTGGCAACATTTTCATATTTATTAAATTTAACAGATGGAATTGGGGAAGTTGATGATATTGACCATTTAGGAAATCGTCGTGTCCGAACAATTGGGGAATTATTACAAAATCAATTTCGAATTGGATTACTAAGAATTGAAAAAAATGTTAAAGAAAAAATGTCAACTTCAAATTTATTTAAAATGAAACCTTCAAATATTATTAATAATAAACCATTATCAGCGATTATTGGGGAATTTTTCAATTTATCACAGTTATCACAATTTATGGATCAAACAAATCCTTTAGCTGAATTAACAAATAAACGTCGATTAACAGCCCTAGGGCCAGGAGGACTATCAAGAGAACGTGCTGGATTAGAAGTCCGAGATGTTCACTACTCACATTATGGCCGTATTTGTCCAATTGAAACACCAGAAGGACCAAATATTGGATTAATTAATAACTTAGCAACATATGCCAAAATTAATTCATATGGATTTATTGAAACACCATATCGTCGTGTTATTGGTTGCAAAGTTACCATGGAAAATGATTATTTAACAGCGGATGAAGAAAAAAATTATGTTGTTGCACAAGCTAATATTCGTTTAAGTGATAAGGGTGAAATTTTAGATGAACAAGTGGTTGCACGTTTCCAAGGAGAAAATATTATTGCCGGACGAAATGATGTTGACTATGTTGATGTTTCACCAAAACAAATTGTTTCAATTGCAACAAGTTGTATTCCATTTTTAGAAAATGATGATGCCAATCGTGCTTTGATGGGAGCCAATATGCAACGACAAGCAATTCCTTTAATTGCGCCAAATTCACCATATGTAGGAACAGGAGTTGAATATGCTGCTGCTCGTGACTCGGGATTAGCAATTGTTTCACAATATGATGGAATTGTTGATTTTGTTGATGCAACAAGAATTGTTTTAAAAACAAAAGAAGGGTTAAAAAATTATAATTTAGACACTTTTGTTCGTAGTAACCAAGGGACATCATTAACCCATGTGCCATTAGTGCGTCAAGGACAAAAAGTTGAAAAAGGACAGGTTTTAGCTGATGGGCCATCAATTGATAAAGGGGAACTAGCCTTAGGACAAAATGTGGTAGTTGCTTTTACAACATGAAATGGTTACAACTATGAAGATGCTATTATTGTTTCAGAACGCTTAGTATCAGAAGATGTTTTTACATCAATTCATATTGAAGAATATACAATTGAACGTCGTCAAACAAAACAAGGACCAGAAGAAATTACGCGTGAGATTCCTAATATTTCTGAAAATGCACGCAAATTTTTAGATGATGATGGATTAGTTATTATTGGGACAGAAGTTAAACCAGGTGATATTTTAGTTGGAAAAGTAACACCAAAAGGACAAACCCAATTATCACCAGAAGATAAATTATTGCAAGCAATTTTTGGTGAGAAATCAAAAAATGTTAAAGATAATTCATTACGAGTTCCAAATGGTGGTGAAGGAATTATTCAAGCAATTAAACGCTTTCCACGAGAAAAATATGAATTATCAGCTGATGTTTTAGAAGTTATTAAGATTTATATTGTTCAAAAACGAAAAATCCAAGAAGGAGATAAAATGGCTGGTCGTCATGGAAACAAAGGGGTTATTTCGAAAATTTTACCATTGGAAGATATGCCACATATGGAAGATGGAACACCAGTTGATATTATGTTAAATCCATTGGGGGTACCATCACGGATGAATATTGGACAGGTGTTAGAAATTCACTTAGGAATGGCAGCGAAAAAGTTGGGACAAAAAATTTCAACGCCTGTTTTTGATGGAATGACAAATGAAGAATTAATTGAAATTATGGATAAAGCAGGAATGAAAAACTTTGGGAAAGAAGTTTTAATTGATGGTCGAACAGGTGAAAAATTTGATAATCCAGTTTCGGTAGGAGTAATGTATATGTTGAAATTATCACACATGGTTGATGATAAATTACATGCGCGAAATGTCGGATCATATTCATTAATTACGCAACAACCATTAGGAGGAAAAGCTCAAAATGGGGGACAGCGTTTTGGAGAAATGGAAGTATGAGCATTAGAAGCATATGGTGCAGCCCATACATTGCGTGAAATTTTAACAATTAAGTCTGATGATATTAAAGGAAGAACACGTGCATATGAATCAATTGTTAAAGATAAAAAGATTCCAGAACCAGGGATTCCAGAATCATTTAATGTGCTAACTCGTGAAATCCAAGGGTTAGGATTTAATATTCATATGATTGATGAAAAAGGAAATATTAAAAATATTAAGAGTTATGATGAAGCAGATTATGTTGATGAAGATTTATTAACAGATTGTGATGAATTTGAAGATGAATTTGATATTGATAATTTTATTTTAAGTACTAATCGTGAACCACAAAAAAAAGAACATTTAGAGGACTTTGTTAAAGTTGAAGATAGTTTTGATTTGGTAGATAACTTAGATGATAATGAACTTGATGACATTGACAATGAGATTGATGAAATTAATGATCAAGATGAATTAGATTAAGGGGGAAGAAAAAAATGATTGAAAATAATGAAAAAAATAATCGTATGATTAAAATCGGCTTAGCAAACCCCGATGATATTCGCAGTTGGTCATTTGGGGAAGTAAAAAAACCAGAAACAATTAATTATAAAACATTAAAACCAGAACGTGATGGATTATTTGATGAAAAGATTTTTGGCCCAACCAAGAATTTTGAGTGTGCTTGTGGGAAGTACAAAAAATCAAAAAATAAGGGAAAAATTTGTGAACGTTGTGGTGTAGAAATTACTGAAGCGATTGTTCGTCGTGAAAGAATGGGACATATTGAATTAGAAGAACCAGTGACACATATTTGAATGTTAAAAGCAGCACCAAGTCGGATTGCTTTAATTTTAGATATGAAGACAAAAGAACTTGAAGAAGTTGTTTACTTTGTTTCATATATTGTGTTAGATGCTGGTGATGCAAAATCATTAAAACAAAAAATGGTATTAGATTTAGGAAATGCTAAAACATCAGCCCAAACACGTCAACGATTAACAAAAACATTATGTGAAATTTTGGATACACTAGAACCTGACACAATTGCTTATGAAGTGGGAGAAACAATGATCGAATATTTAAAAAATACTTCGTTACCATTTTCAATGGATGAATGTGCCCAATTCATTAATCGTCATACTAATGCACGCTTTGGAATTGGCGCAGAAGCGGTGGAAGTATTATTAAAAAACTTAAACATTGATGATGAAATTGAAAAAATTAAGCAAGATTTAAAAGATAAAAAAACACAATTGGATCAAAATAAATTAATGAAACGTTTAGAAGTTTTAGATTCGTTAAAAAAATCAGGTTCACGACCAGAATGAATGATCTTACGAGCAGTACCAGTAATTCCGCCTGATATTCGCCCAATTATTCAATTAGATGGTGGTCGTTTTACAACATCAGAGATTAATGATTTATATCGTCGAATTATTATTCGAAATGAACGATTAAAAAAAGTTAAAGCAATGGGGGCACCAAGTGTTATTGTTAATAATGAAAAAAGGATGCTACAAGAAGCCGTTGATGCTTTATTAGATAATGAACGCAAAGCGCGACCAGTAACTGGAAAAGATAAACGCCCATTAAAATCATTAACAAGTATTTTAAAAGGGAAACAAGGTCGTTTCCGTCAAAATTTATTAGGGAAACGAGTTGACTATTCAGGACGTTCAGTTATTGCAATTGGTCCTGACTTAAAAATGTATCAATGTGGATTACCACGTGATATGGCCATTACATTATTTAAACCATTTGTTATTAGCAAATTAGTTAAAGATGGTTTAGCAGCAAATATTAAAGTTGCGGAAAAACTAATTTTAAATCAAGACGATAAAGTATGAGAAGTTTTAGAAGAAGTTATTAAAAGTCGGCCAGTGTTATTAAACCGTGCACCAACTTTACACCGATTAGGAATTCAAGCATTTGAGCCAAAATTAGTAAAGGGGAAAGCAATTAGATTACATCCATTAGTAACAACTGCTTTTAATGCTGACTTTGATGGTGACCAAATGGCGGTTCATGTACCAATTACAGAAGAAGCAGTTGCTGAAGCACGAAGTTTAATGTTAGGAAGTCGAAATATTTTAGGTCCAAAAGATGGTAAGCCAATTGTTACACCAACCCAAGATATGGTGTTAGGGAATTACTATTTAACCTATGAAGAAAAAGGACAATTAGGAGAAGGAACAATCTTTAAAGATTTAAATGAAGCTGTTATTGCATATGAAACTGGAGCTGTCGCTTTGCATGCTTTAGTTGCCATCCCTGTTGCTGGTTTTGTAAATAAAAAATTCAATTCAGAACAAATGAAAGATTATATTATTACAACACCAGGAAAAATTATTTTTAATCAAATTTTTAAAGAAGAGTTTCCATACTTAAATGAACCTAATATTGAAAATTTAACAGCATTACCAGCGCGCTCATTAATTAAAGACAATGTTAACTTGGTTGAATACTTAGCTACTTGAAAAGTTAATCCACCGTTTAAGAAAAAAGATTTATCAAATATTATTGATCGCTACTTTAAACAATATGGAGCTAATAAGACGGCTGAAATGTTAGATAACATGAAAAACCTTGGTTTCAAATATTCAGGGAAATCGGGTGTAACAGTATCAGCAGGCGATGTTAAAGTATACGACAAAAAACACGAAGAATTTAAAGCGGCAGATCAAAAAGTAAAAGAAATTAATGATTACTTTAAAATGGGAATGTTAACAAGTCGTGAAAAACAACACCGTATTATTAGCGTTTGATCAAAAGTTAAAGATAACATTCAAACTGAACTAGAACATGTTTTACGTGAAGACCCAAAAAATCCAATCTTTATGATGGCGGATTCAGGTGCACGGGGAAATGTCTCAAACTTTACCCAATTAGTTGGGATGCGGGGATTAATGAATAATCCAAAAGGAGATATTATTGAATTACCAATTAAGTCTTCTTTCCGTGAAGGCTTAACAGTGTCAGAATTCTTTATTTCAACCCATGGGGCGCGAAAAGGAATGGCGGATGTTGCTTTAAAAACAGCTGACTCGGGATATTTAACAAGACGATTAGTTGATGTTTCGCAAGAAATTATTATTACAATGAAGGACTGTAATGCTCGTCGTGGTTTTGTTGTATCAGATATTATTGAACAAAAACATGCTAATATTATTGTGCCATTATTTGACCGTTTAGTTGGTCGCTATAATTTAAAAGATATTAAATTAAAAAATGGTGAAGTTATTCTTGCTAATACATTATTGAGCGAAGAAGATAGTAGAAAAATTGTTGATAATGATATTAAGGAAGTTATTATTCGTTCTGTTTTAACTTGTGAAGCAGAAAAAGGTGTTTGTCAACGTTGTTATGGAAAAAACCTTGCAACAGGAATGGAAGTTGAAATTGGTGAAGCAGTTGGTACAATCGCTGCGCAATCAATTGGTGAACCAGGGACACAGTTAACAATGCGAACATTCCATACTGGTGGTGTGGCTGGGGGAGCTGATATTACCCAAGGGTTACCACGGATTAAAGAATTATTAGATGTAACCACACCAAAAGGATCAATTGCTGTTATTTCTGAAATTGATGGAAAAATTAGTGACATTCGTGATGAAGGTGGAATTCATACAATTTATGTTAAATCAGATAGTGATGAACGAAAATATAAAACACAATATAATGCTGTTTTAAGAATCAAAATTGGTGATAAAGTTGTTCGTGGTCAAAAATTGACTGAAGGTTCAATTAACATTAAAGAATTATTAGAAGTTGCCAAAATTGAAGATGTTCATAATTATATTTTAAAAGAAGTGCAACGAGTTTACCGTTTACAAGGAATTGAAATTTCTGATAAATATATTGAAATTATTATTAAACAAATGTTGAATAAAGTTAAAATTATTGATGCTGGTGATACTGAATTATTACCAGGGGAAATTGTAACGGTTAAACGTTATCGCAATGAAACAATTAACGCTGTTCGTTCAATGAAAAAACCGCCAACGGCAAAACATGTTATTTTTGGAATTAAAAAAGCGCCATTAGAATCTGAATCATTCTTATCATCAGCGTCATTCCAAGATACAACACGAGTATTGGTTAAAGCAATTATTAAAGGCAAAGTTGATTGTTTAGAAGGATTAAAAGAAAACATTATGTTAGGACATTTAATTCCAGCTGGAACAGGGTTAAAAAATCCAAAAGATATTATTACGGCCGGAATTGCAGCGAAAGCTGAAGAATATTAAAAAGACCATATGGTCTTTTTTTTCTTGGGAATATTGCGGATAAATATTGACTTAATTTTTTGTTTTATGTAATATTATATATGGATTGTATTCTTTGATACACTCGGGTATGTGAAACAGAAAGGAGAAAGTTTAATGCCAACAATTAATCAATTAGTGCGTAAACCACGTAAAGATAAAGTGTGAAAAACAAAAGCTCCTGCTTTAAACAGAGGGCTAAACTCTTTACAAAAAAAACCTACTAATGTTACGGCACCACAAAAAAGAGGTGTTTGTACAAGGGTTGCAACAATGACCCCAAAAAAACCGAACTCAGCGTTACGAAAATATGCTCGTGTTCGTTTAACAAACGGAATGGAAGTAACAGCATATATTCCTGGTGAAGGACATAACTTACAAGAACATAGTGTTGTATTAATCCGTGGGGGAAGGGTTAAAGACTTACCAGGGGTTCGTTACCATATTATTCGTGGTACTTTAGATACTGCTGGGGTTAATAAACGCCAACAAGGAAGATCACTATACGGAACAAAAAGACCAAAAGCTACAAAAGCTTAATTAAACAGAAAGGAGGATTATTACGATGCGTAAACACCAAGCAGAGAAAAGAGATGTTTTACCAGATCCAATTTATAGTTCAAAATTAGTAACGCGTGCAATTAATAAAATTATGATTGATGGAAAAAGAGGAGTTGCTCAAACAATTTTATATGGAGCATTTGATATTGTTAAAGAAAAAACAAAGACTGAACCGTTAGAAATTTTTAATAAAGCAATTGAAAATATTACTCCACATTTAGAATTAAAAGTTCGCCGAATTGGAGGAGCTAATTACCAAGTTCCAATCGAAGTAAATGAAGATCGGAAAGTTACATTAGGATTAAGATGATTAATTAATTATGCAAGATTACGTAATGAAAAAAGTATGATTGATCGTTTAGCAAATGAAATTATTGATGCTTCAAATGGAATTGGGGGAGCAGTTAAGAAAAAAGATGATACTCATAAAATGGCGGAAGCTAATAAGGCTTTTGCTCATTATCGTTGATAAAAAATAGAAAGGAAAAGAAAAATGGCAAGAGAATATTCTCTAGAAAATACGAGAAATATTGGAATTATGGCACATATTGATGCTGGAAAAACCACAACAACAGAACGCATCTTGTTCCATACTGGTAAAATTCATAAAATTGGTGAAACCCATGATGGAGCTAGTCAAATGGATTGAATGGCTCAAGAACAAGAACGTGGAATTACAATTACTTCTGCAGCAACAACGGCGTTTTGAAAAAATATGCGTTTAAATATTATTGATACTCCAGGACACGTTGATTTTACTGTTGAAGTAGAAAGATCATTACGAGTATTAGATGGGGCAGTTGCTGTCCTTGATGGGCAATCAGGAGTTGAACCCCAAACAGAAACGGTTTGACGTCAAGCAACAACTTATGGTGTACCACGGATTGTCTTTGTTAATAAAATGGATAAAATTGGAGCTGACTTTTTATACTCAGTAAAAACAATTCATGACCGTTTACAAGCTAATGCCCATCCAGTTCAAATTCCAATTGGAGCTGAAGATCAGTTTACAGGAATTATTGATATCGTTGAACGAAAAGCTTATCATTATGATGGCGCAGCAAACGAAGAAGCAAAAGAAATTCCAATTCCAGATGATTTAAAAGACTTAGTTGAAGAATACCGTATGAAATTAATTGAAGCAGCGGTTAACTTTAATGAAGAGTTAATGTTAAAATACTTGGATGGGAATGATATTTCGATTCCAGAAATTAAAAGTGCAATTCGTGCTGCAACATTAACTGGTGATTTTTTCCCAGTCTTTTGTGGAAGTGCTTTTAAAAACAAAGGAGTTAAATTAATGCTGGATGGGGTAATTGATTATTTACCTTCACCACTTGATATTCCATCAATTAAAGGTGTTCTAGAAGATGGAACCGAAGTTGAACGTCATGCTGACGATAGTGAACCATTTTCAGCGTTAGCATTTAAAATTATGACAGACCCATTTGTTGGAAAATTAACATTCTTTCGTGTTTACTCAGGAGTGTTAAAAAAAGGAAGTTCTGTTTTAAACTCAACAAAAGATAAAACAGAGCGCATTGGTCGTTTGTTAAAAATGCATGCTAATAATCGTGAAGAAATTGAAGCAGTGTATGCTGGTGATATTGCAGCAGCAGTTGGTTTAAAATTAACAACAACGGGAGATACACTTTGTGATGAGAAAAACGAAGTCATCTTAGAATCAATGGTTTTCCCAGAACCAGTTATTAACTTAGCTTTAGAACCAAAAACAAAAGCTGACCAAGAAAAAATGAGTTTAGCATTACAAAAATTAGCAGAAGAAGATCCAACTTTCCGAACATGAACAGATGAAGAAACAGGACAGACAATTATTGCTGGAATGGGTGAGTTACACTTGGATATTTTAGTTGACCGAATGAAACGTGAATTTAAAGTGGAAACCAATGTTGGAGCACCGCAAGTCTCATATCGTGAAACATTTAAAGATAGTGCTGAAGTGGAAGGAAAATACATTAAACAATCAGGAGGACGTGGACAATATGGACACGTATGAATCAAGTTTGAACCAAATCATGATAAAGGATTTGAGTTTGTTGATGCAATTGTTGGTGGAAAAATTCCAAAAGAATTCATTGGTTCAGTTAAAAAAGGATTAGAAGAATCAATGCAAACAGGAAAATTAGCAGGATATCCAATGATTGATATTAAAGCAACATTATATGATGGGTCATACCATGATGTCGATTCATCACAAATGGCTTATGAGTTTGCTGCTAGTTTAGCATTAAAAGAAGCAGCTAAAAAATGTAAACCAGTTATTTTAGAACCAATTATGGCTGTTGAAGTTACTGTTCCAGAAGAATACTATGGGGATGTAATGGGAAACTTATCTTCACGTCGTGGTCAAATCGAAGGAAATGATCAACGTGGAAATGCCCAAGTTGTAAAGGCAAAAGTTCCATTATCAGAAATGTTTGGATATGCAACTGACTTACGAAGTTTTACGCAAGGACGTGGAACTTATACAATGTTGTTTTCACATTACCAAGAAGCGCCAAAGTCAATTACTGAAGAAATTATTAAAAAAGTAGGAAAATCAACAGACTAATTATTACAAAATGGTTTAATCTACCATTACTAAAAAAAGATTGCAAAGTAAAAAGAATTAATTTACAATAGTTATGACATTTGTCTATTAATTAAAAATATAGGAGGAAAAGATTAAAATGGCAAAACAAAAATTTGATAGAAGTTTACCACACGTAAATGTTGGAACAATTGGCCACGTTGACCATGGTAAAACTACTTTAACAGCAGCTATTACAACTGTATTAGCTAAAAAAGGATTTGCAGAAGCCCAAAAATATGACAATATTGATAAAGCTCCTGAAGAAAAAGAACGTGGAATTACAATTAATACTTCACACGTTGAATATCGTACTGATAAAAGACACTATGCGCATGTGGACTGTCCAGGACATGCCGATTATGTTAAAAACATGATTACTGGTGCTGCGCAAATGGATGGTGCAATTTTAGTTGTTGCGGCAACAGATGGTCCAATGCCTCAAACAAGAGAGCATATCTTATTATCAAGACAAGTTGGTGTACCAAAAATGGTTGTTTTCTTAAACAAATGTGATATGATGGATGGCGATACTGAAATGATGGATTTAATCGAAATGGAAGTTAGAGATCTATTAAGTGAATATGGTTTTGATGGAGAAAAAACACCAGTTATTAGAGGTTCAGCCTTAAAAGCTCTTGAAGGTGATGCTCAATGAGAAGAAAAAATTATGGAATTAATGGATGCAATTGATGAATGAATTCCTGAACCAGAAAGAGATACTGCAAAACCATTTATGATGCCAGTTGAAGATGTTTTCACAATTACAGGTCGTGGAACAGTGGCAACAGGTCGTGTTGAACGTGGAATTGTTAAAGTTAATGAAGAAGTTGAAATTGTTGGATTAAAAAGCGAAACTAAAAAAGTTGTTGCAACAGGTTTAGAAATGTTTAGAAAATTATTAGATGATGCTAAAGCTGGAGATAATGTTGGGGTTTTATTACGTGGAGTTGATCGTAGTGATGTTGAACGTGGACAAGTTATTGCTAAACCAGGTTCAGTTAAACCACATAAAGAATTTAAAGCACAAGTTTATGTTTTAACAAAAGAAGAAGGTGGACGTCATACACCATTCTTCGGAAACTACCGTCCACAATTTTACTTCCGTACAACTGATGTTACAGGTTCAATTAAATTACCAAGTGGTGTTGAAATGGTTATGCCAGGGGATAATGTTGAGATGACAGTTGAATTAATTGCCCCAGTTGCAATTGAAGAAGGAACAAAATTCTCAATTCGTGAAGGTGGACGTACAATTGGTGCCGGAACAGTTGTTTCAATTAGTAAATAATAACATTAAAAAATAACTCGCTTTGAGTTATTTTTTAATTAATAGAATTAATCTTGTTTTTATATTTTTTTCTTATATAATATTAAGTAAGTTCTGAAAGGAGTAGTAACAATGGGATATAATCCAACAGTTAATAATGCAGAAGTTCCAGCAACAAGTAGTTTTTGAGGAAAATTCTTTGTATACATTTCATTTCTTTTAATTATCCCAATTTTCTTATTTATTTTATCAAGAAATAATTTAATTAGAAATAAAGAAAAAATTGAAGAAACAGCTTCTGATATTGATGTTCAATTAAAACGAAGAGTTGATATGTTAACAAAATTAATTGATAGCACAAAACAATATATGAAATATGAAAAAGATACTTTATCAGCAGTTGTAGAATTGCGTAGTCAAGCAAATAAAAACTTAAATGTTAAGGAATTAGATCAAATTAATAATGCTGTTACAAGCCAAGCAGGTAAAATTAATGTATTATTAGAAAATTATCCAGATTTAAAAGCTAATAACAGTGTAATTGAATTACAAGCAGGAATTAGAGATTGTGAAGATAATATTGCAGCTGCACGACGTTTTTATAATTCAGCAGTTCGTGACTTTAATGCTAGTTTAAAAACATGGCCATCAAATGTTGCGGCAAGTTCATTAAAATTAAGTACATTCTTATACTTTGAAGCTAATGTTGCTGACCGCCAAGATGTTAAAATAGATTTAGGCCAATAATTATTTTGGTTTAATTCTATTTTTTAATTAATTAAAAAAATATAAAAGGATAAAATAAAAATGATTAAATCAGATTTAGAAACAATTGTTGAACATGATTTTCAATTATTAATGCAAAAACATAAATTAAAAAATCTTAATTTTAAATATTTTAAAAAACGATATATTTTTTTAAATTTTATATTAGTTGTTATTACTTTTTTCTTATGATTTTTACTATTAGCAATAATTATGCAAATGCCACTTAGTTTTTTAAAAGGATTATTAGGAATAGGTATTGCTGGTAAAATTATTTTAATTCTTAGTAGTTTAGTTACTTTAAGTTTAGGAATTTGGTTATTTACAAAGTATTATCAAGCAGCAAAATTACAAAAAATTATTATGCAGGAATTACCATTTGAGAAATTTTATCAAATTGGACTTAATGCTTTGACAAAAAAACAGTATCAAATTGCTACTATTACTCAAAAATTTAATCTTTTTCCACATATGGGAGTGCCCAATACGAAAGATATTAAAGAAGACTATGTCATTAATTTTTATGAAAATAATATTAATTACTCATTTGGAACATTAACACGGCGCGAAGTAATTGGTTGAGGGAAAGATGAAGAAATTATTTATACGCGATATCCATATTTAACACTTGATGTTAAAGAAATGCCAGGATTAGTTGCTACAATTAAAGCAATGCAAACCTTCTTAAAAATTTTTAAAACAAGAGATAATACAACATTAGAGTCAACAGAATTTGAAAAGATGTTTGCTGTTAACGCAAATGACCAAATTTTAATACGAAAATTATTAACTCCAAAAGTAATAGTTAATTTAATTGAATTAGCAAAAGAAGAAAGAAAAATTCCAACGATGCACTTTGATGATGGATATTTAACAATTGTTTTTGATAATTATTTTGTTAATAGTTTTGATGATCCCAAAGGACGATTACTTGGATTTTATTTTATTGGAACTTATCAAGACATTTTGACAAATATTATTGAGGTTATTCAACAAGATGTTGAATGATTATTGACTGTTTTGCAATGAGTTTTAGTGTATGATTTTAAGCAGTAGATTTTTGTGGTGGAATTGGTTTATTTAAAATAATTAAATTAATGGTATTAAATCCACCAATAATTGCACAACTTCAGAGAGCATATCCTAAGCCAACATATCACAATTGCTTAATTACAAGACTAAAAGTTGTTTTTAAAATTAGTTGGATAGAAATTAAAGTTAAAAAGAAAAAAACAATTGTAATTATTAAAACAAAAAAATAAAAGTATAAACTCAAACGTAATCGATTTTTTTCATTGTCATAATAATAAATTTTTGAAAAAATAAAGGGGTTTTTAATAATTAAATAATTAATAAATAATATAATTAAATTAACAACAAGAAAAATTGAACAATAAATTAACTTATCTTGTGATGAAATGTTTTTTAATGCTAAGAAAATAATTATAAAAATAATTGTTACAAGACCTAATGCAGCAAAAAGCCATAATAAATGTCACTTAATTTTTTTAAGATAACTTCGAATACGAATAATTTCCATTGTTGTCTCCAATCATTTTATTAGTTGAATATATCTTACTATAAATTTTAATGATAATATTATTTTTTCATTTTTTATGGTTTAATATAATAGAAAAACTGAGGAGGACATTTATGTATAAAGTAATTAAAGTGACACCATATTTTTCAGAACGTTTATGAGGAGGACGGAAATTAGCCGACTTTGGTTTTCAATTACCAACAGATGACTTGTATGGTGAAGCGTGAGTGATTAGTGCATTAGACAATGGAATGAGTTATATTGCAAATGGTTCAGAAGCAGGAGTATCATTAAAAACATTTTTTGCAAATCATCCGGAATATTTTGGTACGACAGATAAAGAATTTCCTTTATTATCAAAAATTATTACAGCAAATGATTATTTATCCGTTCAAGTTCATCCTGATGATGAATATAGTTTAAAACATAATAAAATGTTAGGTAAACCCGAATGTTGATATATTCTTGATTGTCCGACTGATGCTAAAATGATTTATGGACATTATGCGCAAACAAAAGTTGAATTAATTCAATTGGTTGAAAAAAAGGCCTGGGCACAATTATTTACAGAAGTAAAAGTGCAAAAAGGTGATTTTTTATATGTTCCTCCTGGCAAAGTTCATGCCATTACCCCAGGCGTAACAGTTTTTGAGTTACAACGTTCATCAGATATAACTTATCGTTTTTATGACTTTGATCGTGCTGATAAAGATGGAAACTTTCGTCCCCTTCATTTACAAGAATGTTTTGATGTAACAACAGTTCCTGATACAACTGACCAAGTTATTCATCGAAATGAAGGAATTTTAATTGATAATGAATATTTTACATTACATTTATTAACAAAAACACAAGAACTTGATTTAACTAGTATAAAATGAGGGCAAATAACAGTTGTTGAAGGAAAAATAGCAATTGGAACAACAGAACTTTTGGCAGGAGAATCAGCAATAATTGTAGAATTAGCACAAAAGATAACAATAAATGTTGCTGGTAAAGCATTATTAAGTTATAAAAGATAAATTTAAAAAAGGACAAAAATTTTAATTTTTGTCCTTTTTTAAATTGAGATTAGAAAGACAACTGTTATTAAGTGGTAATTTTATAGAAAAAAAATTCCATTTTATATTTAAAAATAGATTTTTTTTAATAAAATTATTGAGTTTTAATTTTAAAATAGTAAACTATATATGGAAGGAGAAAAAACTATATGTATAATAACATTTTTAATGAAAAACATATTATTTTAGATTCAACAGCTAAAACTAAAGAAGAAGCTTTTTTAGAACTTGCTTCATTAGCTGAAGAGCTTGGATATGTTTCTGACCGCAATGAACTTGTTAAAGGTTTTGAGGCCCGAGAAAAAGAATCTTCAACAGGTTTTGAAGATGGTTTTGCGATTCCTCATGCACGAATTAGCGCCGTTACAAAAGCAGCGGTTTTATTTATTCGTTTTAAAAATGATGTTGACTGAAATGCAATGGATGGAAAACCAACAAAAGTTGCAATTGCTTTAATTATTCCTGAAGCTAAATCAGGAGAAATTCATTTAGGAATTTTAAGTGAAGTAGCACGAAAATTAATGGATGAAGATTTTAAAAAAGCAATGAAAGTTGAGACAGACAAAGCAAAAATTCAAGCAGCATTATTAACTGGGATTGAAAAAGAAGAATGTGCCAACCAAACTGCTCCAAGTGGTAAAAAACCGTTGCTTTTAGCAATGACAGCTTGTGCAACAGGAGTAGCTCATACCTTTTTAGCTGCTGATAAGCTAAACCAAACTGCTCCTAAAATGGGATACGACATTAAAGTTGAAACTCATGGAGCTGAAGGAGTTCGCAATGATTTTACGGAGGGAGAAATTAAAGAAGCCGAAGTAATCATTGCTGCAACGGATATTGGGCTTGATATGGCAAGATTTAGTGGAAAAAAAGTTTATAACTGTCCAGTTGCAAAAGCAATTAAAGACCCAGAGGGGATAATTAATGCCGCTCTAAAAGAAGGAAAAGTACAATCAACTGGAGAATTCATTACGAAGGGTTCTAATGGTAATAACCAAAAAGTTGGAGTAATGAAACACTTAATGGCTGGTGTTTCATATATGGCTCCAATTGTTATTTTGGGAGGAATTTTTATTGCTATTTCATTAGGATTAGCAAAAGCAATTTATGGTCCTAACTATGAGAATTTTCACGGTTCATTAAAAGGAATGGGCTGAATTCCTGATGCTGGTGGAAAAACAGCACATTGAGGAGAAATATTTTATACTGACCCATTAACTGACCCAAAAAACTTTTTCTATTATCTTAATGTTATAGGTGTATCAGCCTTTACATTAATGATTCCAATTTTAGGAGCATTTATTGCTAATTCAATTGCTGGTCGCTCAGCAATTGCCCCAGCTTTAGTTGTTTCATTTATTGGAAATAATGCTGCTAACTTTTATCCTTTACCAGGAATTGAAGCAGTTAATACACCAACTGGATTCGTTGGGGCAATTGCAGCTGGATTAGCGGTTGGATATACTGTTAAATGAATTAATACTTGAAATGTTCCAAAAGGGTTAAAACCAGTAATGCCAATCTTCTTTATTCCAATTGTTGTTGGCTTTATTTATGGAATGATTATGATGTTTGTGATTGGTTCAACTGTTGGTTGAGTAATGGGTAAATTCCAAGATTGAATTTCACGAACATGAGGTAATACTTCAAATGCTGCTAATGTAGCAATTGGATTAGGTTTCGGACTATTGATCGGAGCAATGGCTGGCTTTGATATGGGTGGTCCAATTAATAAAGTTGCATTCTTAGCATGTACAGGTTTAATTGGTTCAAAAATTTATACACCAATGGGAATGGGAATTGCAACATGAATCTTTAAACCATTCTATAATGAAGAACAACGCACAATGGGTTCAACAGCATTCTTTATGGGATGTATTGGAATCTCAGAAGGAGCAATTCCATTTGCAGTTAATGATCCAAAACGTGTTATTCCAAGTAACATTGTTGGTTCAGCAATTGCCGGTGCTTTAGCTGGTGCAGTAGGAATTGCTGATTTAGCTGGTCACGGTGGTCCAATTGTTGGATTCTTATCAGCATTAGGTCGTGGTAATGGTGATGCTGGAGTTTATGGATGAGCTGGTGCTTGAGGATGAACATTATTAGCATTCTTATTTATGCTTATTGGGGCTTTAATTACCGCCTTTATGTATGGTTTTTGACAAATTGTAGATAAAAAACGTACTGGTGAAACAATTTCAATGAAACAATTTGTACTAAAAAAACATACTGATAAAGTAGTTGCTAACAAAAATCCTAAAAAAGTAAAAAAAGAACAGCAACACCAACATATAACAAAAAAATAATCATCAAACCCAAATTAAAAAAGATTAATAATAACAATTATTAATCTTTTTATTTTTTGTGTATAATGAAAAATATTAATATAAAAGGAGGACAAGGCAATGAATTTGCTAGTAAAATCATTATTTGATGTTCTTCCATGATGAGCTGCTTTATTAATTTCAATAGTAATTTTAATGCTTATAATTGGATTAGTCCTTTTTTTTAAACGAAGAACTGACCAAATTGCAAATCATAGTGAAAATAAAAAGTTGGAAAGTTTGTGGCAAAAAATTGGTAAATCAAGGAAAAAACATAAAAAACAAAAAGTAGTAAAAAAGAATAAAAATAAAAACCAAGATAAGGATAATAATTAATGTTCGATTGTAATTTTATAAAAAAAATAAGTTAAAATAAAAATCATATTTTTTTATATTATAATATTTCCAGGATATTTTGACTTATTATACAAAAGGGGGATACAATGATAAAAGCACAAGGCAGAAAACATCCAAAATTTTTTGCCTCAAAAAAATGATATGCAACTGCATTAGTATTAATTTTATTAGCAACATTACAAGAAATTATTATGGAATCAACAGACTTAGTTGATAATTTTTTTGCCAGTTCAATTCAAAAAAATATCCGTGGTTATCAAGAATTATTTGACGAGATTAAATATATTTTTGGAGCAGATAATGTTTATCATGTAAAAGCAGTTTGAGACAGTTGGGGTTTAGGAAATTATGTTGGGTATCATTATACAGCAGGACAATTAGCAATTAACGGAGTTGCTGCTTCAAATCAACTCTATTTCATTATGTTTGCAATTTTAAGTGGGATTTGTTATGGTTTTGGTGTTTTTAATGCACAATATTATGGTGCTGAAAAGTATAAAGAATTACAACAAGTGACATTATTAAAAATTTATGTTTGTTTAATCGTTTGTTTTATTGTCTTAATTTTATCCCAGGTTTGCGGTTATGAAATGATTAGTTTTACTACAACACCAAAATATGCTCCTCGTCCTGAAATAGTTGCACAATTAAAACCTGAAGATAAAGATTTAGCAATGCAGTGATTTAAATATTTTGAATATAGAGCAGCATCAATTTCAACATTAGAAGGTGCAGAGTATTTTAAAATAGTTGCGTTATCGTATCCCTTGCTAGCAATTAACATTGCATTTATTACAACTTTACGTGAAACTGGCCGAGCAGGTTTAGCAGTATGAATTTCAGTTATTGCTTTAAGTACAAATTGTTTTATGAATCCATTTTTAATTGAACCAAATTTTATTCCAAATTTTAATGGAATTGGTGTACAAGGAGCAGCAATTGCTACTTCAGCCTCACGTGTTTTGCAACTTACTTTTATAATAGTTTTATTTTCATATAAACGGTACAAATTTATTCCTCGAAATTGATGATACTTTGATGGTTATGTTGCAAAACGAGCATTTCAAAAAGCTTGACCAATTGTTTTAAATGAAATTTTTTGATCGGTCGGAATGGTAGTACAAGTTAAATTACGAGCATATTATAGTTTAGATGCTTTAACAGCAAATGCGATTTTTTCAACAATTATTGCTGCGTTGTATACGCCATTGTATCATGGATTTGCTGCTGGAACTTCAGTTTTAGTTGGCAGTCGGTTAGGCGCTAATAATTTAGAAGAAGCAGAATATAATGGTAAACATTTAGTTATTTTGTCTTTTCTAGTTGGAATTATTGCGGGATTAATTTTAATTGCAGGGAGATGATTTTTACCAGAGTTATTGTTTGCAAATAATACGCCAGAAACCTTTAGAATTACTCACTGAATGCTTTTTGCGTATGGATTATGATATCCTTGTTTAATGATTGCTGCGACAAGTTATGCCATTATTAGAACGGGTGGTGCTGTGATGAATGCCTTTGCTTTAGATGCTTTATTTACATGATTAGTGCCAGTGCCATTATTAGCAATTTTAATTTTTACTTCAAATTTAGATATCATTTATATTGTATTAATTATGCAATCAGTGGACAGTTTAAAAGCAATTTGAGCATTAATTATTTTAAAACGAAAAAAATGGGTAAAAAATTTAACAGAAACTAAGCATATTACAGAATTTGATAATAAAGTAAAAAAAATAAAAAGAAATGTGAAAGAAATGTAAAACTTTTGCATTTTTTTATTTTTTGTGTATAATGTTATTTTTTATTTTGATACTAAAAAACAGGGAATGTATGATATAATTATTTTGTAATAAAACGGGTATAAAAGTGGCTAAACTAAATTTAATAAAACATATTAAGTTTTTTTGAATGGGGTAATCAGAAACAATGGAAAAAATTAGAGTATTAACGCTAGAAAAAAAAGGAATTTTAAAAAAATTCTTGTATCAGAATGAAGAGGTTAAATTAGGTGATGAAATTGCTTTAATTGAAAATGAAAATGGTGAATCTATCATTACAGCCCCAATGGATGGAATTATTGTTAAGCCAATTAAAGAAGGGACTAAAATTAAACCCAATACTGTTATTGCTCATTTGTTAACAACTGAAGATGAAATTGAAAAGTATTATTTTAAACGTCTCGAAGATAACGAATTTACTCGCTTAAATAAAAAAGGGATAAAATTTTCGACAACAAAAAATGGTCAATTTGGAACAAAATGAAAAGATGTTGAAGAAGATGATTATTCAGGAATTAGCATTGCGAGCGAAGATACTTTACATCCAACTTTTACGCCACCTTTATTGAATCAACATCAAGTTTACAATAATGAAAACATTATTAATTCAAGTGCTGTATTAATTAATGATCAGCAACCATATGATAATTCAATATTATCGCAAAACTTTAGTCAAAATAGTGGAGAACCTTTATTTGAAGAGAACACTATTAATAATATTCCTTATTTTTCAACAAATATTGAACAAAATCAGCCTATTAATTTTCAACAACAAAATAATATATCATCACAAGAACAACTTTTTGAAGAACCCACTAAAATAAAACAAGAAGAACACAAACGATGAGATGAAACAAAATTATCTTTTGGTCCTAAGAAAACACGCAGATTATCATTTAAAAATTTAAAAATTGATGATAATGATATTATTAATAATCGGGAAAAAATCCCTTCAATTGATACAATTAAAAATCCAATGAATCAAGAAAGAAAAAGTGAGGCGAAGTCAACAATGGTTAATATTCCTAATTTAAATAGTAATATGTTTCAAGAAAATAACTTTGAATCACAAACAAATAGTTTAAATCAGCCGCCATCGCTTCCTAACCAGAATATTGTAACAAATGCTGTTCCAATTGGCCAAGCAGAATTAATTGAAGAAAATCAAGCAAAAGAATATGCAAAATATTTAGTTAACACAACAAAACAACAAGATGAAGCACCAATTAACGCAGCAGCATTTTTAGGAGGCCAAAATGAAAATACTAGTTTTCGTAATCTTGTAAATCAACGTCGTGAACAATTACATAATAATAATGATTTTCATGAGTTATCATTAGAAAGTGATAATTCTAAAAATTCAATGGATTTTTTAGCTGAAGATGGTCGTCCTAAAATTTTACGTAATATTGTCCAAGGAAGAATGAATGATTTAATTAAAAGAAATGTATCACCAGAAGTACAAACTGGGTATAGTAGTTCTGCTTCTAATTATAATGATAATGTTAATACTTTTAAAACAAGTGAAAAAAAATTATCTGATGAAATTTATATTTCAGCTGATGGTTATACAATTGATCCAAATGAATCAAAAGAAGCGAAAGAAAAAAAACCAGGGTATTTTTCACCATTAAAATCTTATCGTGATCGTTTATATGAAAAATTAAATGATAATGGGCAACGAGAAAAAATTTTAAAAACAAGAAATCAACGAGAGTTAATTAAGAAAAGAATGGAACAAATTGCAAAAGGAAATGTTGAAGTTGATTCTGTTTTAGGAGAAATTAGTAATTATCAACGTCCTTCTTTTGAGGAAATTGAATCACAATATGAAATGTTAGATAATGAATATTATGATAATAATAATTCGCAACAGAAAAAACCAAATGATGATATAGTTAAACCATCTTCACTAAACGAAAAACAACAATCATCTAAACAGTTAATTCAGCCTGAAAACCATGATGAAAGTAATCACGGTTCAAGAACAACATTATCATTACAACAAGGTGTAAATGATAATAATGTAATGATTGAATTGACAATTTTAAAAGAGCGTTTAGCTAATCAAGAACAAAATAATCGTCAAAATGAATTATTACGAGAAATTCAAAGTTTACGTCAAGTAAATAATAATAATAATAATAATAATAATAATAATACAGATGGAACAAGCATTGAAAAAATGATGCAATATATGTTAATGCAACAAATGTTAAAAACAATGAATGAATCAGATCCTGTTTTAAAAGAAATGTTAAAAGAATTTAAATTTAATAATAAGCAGGGGAATGAACTAAAAACTGAACATAATTGTGAAACACATAATTTACAAGTTAAAAAATTTAATTCCGAAGAAACTACTATTCCTAATACTTATGGAAACTTGGTACAACCATTAAATAACAATTTGAATATTATTAATACTAATAGTCAAATTGAACCACAGGGATTAGAAACAAGAGAAGAAATTAAATCGACAAGATATCCTGCGATTCAATCAATGATTATGTCTCAAGCACATGTGCCACCATTAACAATTAATAGTGAAATTGATATGTCAGCAATTATTGATCAACAACGAAAATTAAAAAATGCTAATGCTGACCATGGTGTTCGTTTTTCAACAATGAGTTTTTTAGTAAAAGCAGTTTCGTTAGTTCTAAGTGAATATCCAAAATTAAATTCATATTATGATTCTAAAACGAATCAAATTGTAATTAAAAATTCGCAACACATTGGTTTAGCAACAGAAACTAGCGAGGGATTAGTCATTCCAGTTATTAAATTTGCTGAACGAATGAGTTTAAAACAAATTGCAATTAACATTCAAGAAACAATTGAACGTTTACGTCAAGGTGAATTATATGATTATGAATTAAAAGGAAGTACTATTACTATTGCCAACTATGGAATGGTTGGAGCAGTTAATGCAACACCAACAATTTTTTATCCTAATTCAGCAGTAATTGGTGTTGGACGTATCGTTCGTAAACCAATTGTTATAAAAGGCGATAAACTAGTAATTCGTTCAATAATGAATCTTGCTTTAACAATTGATCAACGAATTATTGATGCTGCAGAAGCAGGGATTTTCTTAACACGATTAAAAGAAATTTTAGAGTCACCAGAATTAATTACATTATCATAAAAAAATCTTATTAATTTTTAATTAATAAGATTTTTTAATTTTTGCAGATTGTAATAGCAATTAGGACTTCCGACCCTTATTAATAAAATAATAACATTTAAAAATAAGAATGCAACTCTTTTTTTAGTTGTTTTTTTAATTTGATTCAATTTTAGCACAATGAAGCATACTAAAAAGTAATTTATTACAAATTTTAATAATAAATTTTTTTATTTAAGATATTTGAAAAATAATTCATGTGGAGTTTTTCAATTTAAACAACGCCTTATTTTAGAATTAATAGTTTGAATAATTCAATTAATCCTATTTTGATTAATTTTATTAAAATCAGTACCTTTTGGTAATCAATGTCTAATATCTCTATTCATTCTTTCAACAATAGGTTTTTGTGTAGGACTTGCTGGATCACAAAAATATACATCAGCCGTAGTTATTTTTTCAATTTTCTTCCATTCAATAAATTCTTTACCTTGATCAGTTATAATACCTTTTGTACATTATATTAAAAAACCTATTTTTATATTTGCTAGTATGAAAATGAATAAAGATGTAAGAAGTAGTATTTTTCAAAATATTGTTAATACTCTTGATAAGAGTAATATTAATTATAATGTTAATTTAAGTAATCATGAATTATCATTATCGAATGGAACTACAATTATTTGTCGTGGCTTGCATACTCAAACAAAAAGAGAAAAATTAAAAGCTTTTGCTGATTTAGAAAAATATGCTTTAGTAATTGATTGAAGAGAAGAATCAGACCAATATGATAAAAATGATTTTTCAGAAATTAGATTTGCATTGCGTGGTGCTAAAAAGAAAATAGAAATTAATACATGTAATCCTGAATCTCTTCGAAGATATTTAATTGATTATTGTAATAATTTAATGCCATTTAATGAACAAATAATGAAATCAAAATATGAGCAAATTGGTAAATTTAATCGATTTAATCGTAAAATAATAAATCATTATAGTTCTTGAAGAATGAATAATATGTTATCTGCTGATGTTAAAAATACATTATTAGAATTAGAACATTTAGATCCAGCAAGAGCAAGAGTATGAAGTTGAGGATTACCTGGACAAGTTCAAGGTGCTGTATTTGATAGATATTTAAAATTTACTAAATTAACATGGTCCTTTGATAAAATACTTGCTGGTGTTGATTTTGCTCAAGCAGATAGTCCTAATGGGCATAAAACAAGTGCTAGTTTATGAGTATATAATTCAATTTTAAAAAAAGTACATAAAATAGGTAAATATACTCATTCAAATGCAACAATGGAATATAAAGATGTTTTTGAACAAGCAAATGATATTATTAAATTTTATTTATCTAGTTTAAAAAATAGTACTATATTTATTGAAAGTGGTTTAACTATTAATGTTGATTGAGGTGCAGGTGGAAGAGCATTTATTGATGTTTTAAATCGTGAAAAATTAAAATATAGGTATGGTAGATTATTAAGATTTGAAGAAGTAGATAAATCAATATGAATAGTTGTTGATAGAGTTAATGCATTTATTGGTGCTATGATTAGTGGGAAAATGACACATGATATTATATTAGAAGCAAGTAATACTGAATATCCAATGATTCAGTGAAAAGAAAAACCAAATGGTGGTAAAGAAGAAATAATTGATTTATATGATGATGAATTTGATTCTGATTATTATGCTTTAAGCGAATATATTAGAGATATTGTTAAATCAGTAAATAATCAATTAATAAAGGAGTATATTTAAAATGTATATATATTTAATTGAATTAGATAAAATAATTGGAAAATATAAAAGAAGAATTCCTAAAAATAAGATTTTTGTTTATAAATATAAAAATGAATATAAAGTATTAAAAGTTGATAAAACAGAAAAAGAAAGTAATTTATTAATATGTCATGTTGCTAGACTTGAGGTAAATAAAAATGAATAAACATATTGATAAATGATTAGAATTTAATAATCGTAATTGAAAATTACATGTTCCATTAATTGTTGCTCAAAGAAAAGTAAGAATGGAAATTGGTCGTGGATTATTATGCGATAGTGAAAATGAACAAGCATTAATACATTGACAACATTGATATCATAAAAGAAAAGTATATGAAAAATTAATTAAAATGTCATGAACTAAATCATTATTAGGTGTGGCTGTTATGTTTATATATGAAACACGAGATGGTGATTTAGATATTATGTTAGGAACAGCATTATTTACTAATTTTGTATCTAAAATTAATGAAGAAGAACAAGCTGCAGATATTTGAATATTACCTAATCAAGATGATACTGGTTATATATTTCATGTAATTATTAATGATAAATATATTCAAATTGATTCATATCCTAATGATGAAAATACTCAAGCAGGAGCAGTTAGTGGTAAAATAGATAAAAGTTTAAGAATTGAAAAAAGAACATATATTAATAAATTAGGTCGTTTTCCATTAATACAAATTCCTAATTTTATTCGTGTTAATCAACAAGGACAAGCAAGTAGTACTATGTTAAATGCTTACCCTGATATATATCCTACAATGTGATTAATTGAAGATTTACAAGATAATTTATTTATTAAAAAGAAAACAAGAAGATTTTCAAGGGCAAGAGGTTATATTCAGGCTACAAGTGAAGAAGCTGATAATGTAAAAAATAAAAAAAATGCTTGAGATGATTATGAAAGTGATTTTGTTATTCAAACTGTTCAAAATAATTATGATGCCAAAGGTGGTGGATCTACTGTTAATTATACGCAGGGACAATATAATTCTATTGATTATAATTTAGATACTGACCATATTTTAAAATTAGTATTTCGTGGAATTGGATTATCATGGCAAGCAGATGAACAAGGAACTTATACTAATCAAAATCAAACATTAATAATGCAAGCAGAAGATATTGAATCACAAGCAGTATGACAAGAATTTTTATTAGATTATTTATATCGTTTATTTGATTGTTGATGAATATTTCATAAATATTGAAAAGTTGATAATAATAATTGATTTAAAAGTGAAAGACCATACTCATTAAAATTTAAACAAGCAGGAATTATTGACCAAATGCGTTTAGTTGATACAAATAATACACGATTAGAAAATGCCACAATGTCTCGTGCAAAATATATTCATATTGTTGATAGTATTCCAATGACATTTGCTATTAAAGAAGTTGAAAGAATTGATAAAGAACAATTAGAAACTAATGCTAAATTTGATATTGATAATGAAAATGATAAAGATAATGAAAATAATAATACTGGAGGTATAAAAGATGAATTTAAACAAAAATAATTCAAAAGAAGCAATACAAATTAATAACCAAGTATTATATACAGCAATGCGAATGGCTTCAACTGATAGTAAAGTTATTAAAAGAAAAATACAAGAATTAGATAAATGATTTATATTTCCCTTTGTTATTACAAACGGAGTTATTCCTATGACTACTAGTGGATATAAACCAATTAATAGTATTCCCCAAGATTATTCAGATTTTACATTAGCAATTACTGGTAATGCAACTATTATTGCTCAATGAAAAAATGCATTTAAATTAGAACAAGTTAATAAAGGAACAAAAGAAAATAATTTTAAAGATGCTGATAATTTTTATACTAAAATTATTAATCCAATGAATTATCCTACTAATCGTGGTGATATGTATGAAGCATATTTACAAAATAGTACAAGTGATGCATATTTTAGTAATCAAGGTACACCTGATCCAGTATTTCAAGGTATTTCAACTCAACGACAATATACATTATTATCAACTGAAAAACAATTTGGTCAAAATGATGAATTAAGTTTATATATTGTATTAAATAATAATAATGAAAATATTGGTGGAGAAACTATTAATACTTATGAATATAATCAAAGTATTCAATGATTATATATTAGTAATATTACAGACTACTATGACCCATTTGATAATAAAAAGTTTTTATTCCAAGAAATAACATTTAGTAGTGTTAATGACCAATTAAGTAAATCTGGTATGGCAATATGACAAAAAATACAACACGGAGCAATTGGTGAAGGTTATTTTTTTCCAAGAATTATTAATGGTGTTGTTGATTATGACCCTGCATTAGCAAAAGATATTGGTGTTAAATGAATTGATTTAAAAGTATTAGGTTTAACAGCATTTACATCTTTAACAATGATAGGAAGACCTGTAAAAGCAGGACAAATTAATACAAGAGTATATCAGCCACGAGATTTATTATTTTCAGATGAATTAAGTGGAATGCCTGATACTTTATTAACTAATTCAAACCCTGCTAATGTTTTATATAATCTACAAGGATTAAAACCCGTTAATCAAACAACATATGGTGAATGAACTAATATTTTTAATGCGTTAGCAGACCCATTAGCAAAGAAAAATGCTGAGGGAGTATTAAAAAGTGAACTAGAATCTACTAGAAAAACAAATCCTAATAAAATACCTTTTTGAGATAGTGGATTACAATTTAAACCATCAGGTGTATATGATACTAGACAAATTCGTAAATTTATCTATCAAGACCCTGAATATAAAAAGGCTCCATTTGGTGTTGCTTCATTTGATTATTCATCTTTAAAATCATCATCATTTCATGATATTTTAAATGCTAATCGTTATACGCATTCTTCAATTTCATTATTACCATGAGATGTTAATGAATTTACTAAATTTAGTATTAATAATTTACCTATTGTTGGTAAAATAATCTCATTTTTTGATTTAGGTTTACCAGTTAAATTAATGAGTCAAAAAAATACTAGTTTAATACCAAAAATAGCACAATTAAATGCTTTTATTGATTATTTAAGTTATGAAATTATACAAGAAAGTTTATGAGGTGATAGAAGAGGAAAATTTGATATTGCTGGTCAAGGTTATATTCCATATGATATGTTTCGAAATGAAACAGAAGACCAAGTAGGGGCGTTATTAGGAAGTAATTCATTAACTTTTGGTTGTATGTTAAAACTAACAGATAAAATTAGAACCCATTATTATTCTTCAACAGGTGATGATTTAGGAACAAAAATATATTCTACAATTGATTTAGGTCAAAATAGAATAGATATTAATGGTGGAAATGATGAAATAGTTATATTATCACAAGATTTTCAAGCATTAGATAAAGATACTAAATTAACTAATTTAGATAATAAATTAGAATTTAATCCAACTGTTGATGGAACATTAGAAAGTTATGTTATTGATTTAATTAATTTACAAACAATTGGTAAAACTAATTTTAAGATTACAACTTATAGTGAAAATCCATTTACTTTAAATGATAATATTACTGCTTTTCAAAACTTTCAAGGTGAATGACAAACAATGGCTAAGTTTATTAAACCAAATGGAAATGTCCAAGCATGAAATAGTATTATTAAAACAAGTGCCTTAGACTATGACTTATCAGAAGAAACAACATTTTTTTATCCAAAAGCAGTATTACCACCAGATCCATTTACATATAAAGAAATAATAATTGATTTAATAAAACCACAAGGAATATTAAAAGGTGCCCCAAATGATACAATAGCAACAAATACATTTAAATGTCAGCAATTAGGAATTATAATTCCTTCAAGTAAAACATTGGATTATATGAATATTGATTTTAATATAGATATTGATTTAGCAAATATGGTTGATCCAACAATAAAAACAGTAAATCAGTTTAAAAGAGCGTATAGTACTATCCTTTTTCCAAACCAATTATCATTACAATTTACAATGATACCACCAACATTATTAAAATATACTAGTTCATCAGGAGAAATATATAATGGTTTTGATGATAATTCAATAAATAATTTATTACTAGGAACAGGATCAACTAACTGTAATGGTTCACAGGATAAAATTTTAAATGCAAAAGAATATAGAATAGGTAATTCTCAATCATCTTCAATTACATGAAATATTAAAAGTGTATCTATCGCTAATATCACAGATACAGGATATACTCAATCGTTTACATGTGCTAATTCTACTACAGATAATAAAGTAATTTCTTCGAGTTGAACATTAGCAAATAATGATATGACAGTAGAAGTTTATAGTTTATTAACATCTCCACAACAAAATAGTCAAAATGCTACAATTACATTTTATTTATATGATAATCCATTAAGAATGAAAATAATATTTTCTAAAAAAGTAATGCAAGAAGTAGTAATAAATGGTCAATTATGGAAAGGTGCAATATATAATGGAAAATCAAAAACATATAGTTATATTGGAGGAATTGATTTAAAAAATAATAGTCAAAGTACAAATTTTAATATTAAATTAGTTCCGTCTAATTAATGTATTGTGTTATAATTCATTGGAGTTATTAAATTATTAAGGAGTTCAAATATGAAAAAGATTTTAAGTATTTTAGGTGCAATATCATTAGTAGGAACAAGCACAACAAGTTTAATAAGTTGTACACATGATAAATGTGAAAATAAAATAATTGGAAATTGAAAAGAATTATGCAAAAAAGATAAACCATTTAATGAAAATAAACCAACTGATAAATGATATTTATTAATACATCGCACTAATGATAATAAATATCATATAAATCGTAAACTTTGAGATGGAACAGAAGGAGATAATAAATGAAGACCTGATTTATTGGGTTGATCAAGTAATTGAAAAGAAGTTTATATTTGAACAAAAAATTCAGTTCCAACAGATAATGATGTTCCAAACATTGATGATCAAGGAAATATTGTTTTAGAATAAGGAAATATTATGGCAGTTATTCAAAAATGGTTAGATTGTGAAATGCCTGATTGTAAAAGTAAGGTATTAGCGAGATTTAAAAAAGATAAAAATGGTGATTTAGTAAGACAAATGCAAGGTGATTGACCTGTGCAATTATGTATTACACATTTTAAAGAGTTTCAAATTAAAATGAAAGAAACAATGTTATATATGCAACAAAAAAATAAAGAATTAAAAGATTGTTTATATACAATGATTGTTAAGAAAAATTAAACTTTAATAGTTTAATTTTTTATTTTAATACAAATACCATTATTAGACATTTTAAGGTATAAATTAGAAATAAAATATATTGTATTTATAAAATATGAGTATATAATAATTTTAAAGGTTAATCTTCCTTAAAAAGAGTCTTAAATCTTAATTTGTTAGAAAGTGTTAATCCAACACTTAAATAAGGAGTAAATAATATGGCAAATTTAGAAAAAATTAAAGAAATTTTAGAACTTGATGATGAAAAAGCACAAGCAGTTAATGAATTATTAGATGCTCAAGCTAAACAAATTCGTGAATCAGTTAAAAAAAGAGAAAATGTAGTTGATAAAACAGAATTAGAAAATGTTACTAATCAATTACAAGAATTAAAAAATAAAAGTGATTCGTTAGAAAATGAATTATATTTAAAAAATTTTACAGATAAAGATAAAAAGATTATTTCTTCGTTAATTAATAATGATGAATATAAAGATTTATCAAAACAAGAAAGAATAAACAAAATAGCAGAAGAATATAATATTGATCAAGTAGATGGTACTGTTGATGGTGGGTCAGTTATTGACCAAATGCTTAAAAGAAGTGAAGAGATTAAAACTAATAGATTAGAAGAAATTAAGAAAAATGGTGCTAAAACTGACCAAGATATTATTGATTATGCTAAAAGTTTAACATGACAATAATAAGGAGGATAAGAACCTATGGCAAAAGTAGGTGGAAAATCAAGTATTGCATTACCAACAGTTTTTCAAGTTGGTGGTAATACTGCAACAGAAAAAGCAATTGGTGATATTGCTGTTTTACAAATTAAAAGAATTTTAGAAGCAGATAGTGAATATATTGATGCTACTGAAATGATGATGTTAACTGCTCAACAAGTAACTATGGCAGAAGGTTGAGAGCAAGGACAATATGTATTTCCAGAACGTATGGTTTGAGGTACTGATTATGATATGGATTCTGGAATGGAACAACAATCTGTAGCAGTACGAAGAGCAACTGTTATGATGGACCAAATGTTAACATTTAAATATGATGTTCCTACATTTGATGTTGTTCGTTTTATGGAATCACCAGTTGAAGTACGAACTACTACAATTGGAGAATGAATGAGAACAATTACTCGTAATTGATATTCAAATATGAATGCAATTTATTTACAAGGAGTAGTTGATTCATGTATTGCAACAGGTCAATTTGTTAAATTACCAATACCAACTGATACTGATACAGCACAAGATACATTTTATAAAATTAATGATATTTCAATTAATTTAGTTCAAAAAGTTAGTGCATTAATGTTTGGTACTAAAAAAGATGATTTAATGGTTCATGTATCAATGCCAGCTTTTGCTCAATTTTCAAAAGCATATATTAAAATTTTAGAACAAATAGCTGCAGATACTTTAGCTACTGGTCAATTATGAAAAAAAATGATTCTAGGAGTAGATGTATTTGAAAGTTGATATTTAGGACGTGAATTTAAAAAAGGTAAAGATACTGGAATTAATAAAGATTTAGATTTTACTTTAAATTATAATAAAACAGTAGGAGCTTGAGGATTTACTGGTCATACACAAGATTGTGCAATGCCTCAAGGTTGAAGAAGTATACAACAAGTAATTAATCAAAATACTGGAAATGTTCGTTATATGGGTCGTGGATTATATTCATTACCAACTTTTATGCGTGGATTACATACTTTATATGTAACAGGAGACCCAAGTAATGATGATATTACTAAAGCACAAGCAAATCGTGGAATAACATTTGAATTAGCACCATGAATGGAGTTGACACCACCTGCAAAAAAGCAATCGGAGATTTAATCAAAACTACTGATTTAAGTGGTGAAAATGTTCCTGTAGCAAATAATGATGATAAGCCAGTTGGTGGTCAAATTGCTAATGCTGTAATTGCTAAAAACTCTGATGCAACTATTAATGATTTTAATATTGCAGATGATAGTGTAGTAGTTACTAAAAAACCTGAAGATGGACCACCATATGTATATGGTACTTATACAGCAACATTAACAGGTGCTGGTGAATATGAAGGAACATTAGAAATTAAAGGAACATTTGGAAGATTAAATCCATAGGAGGTAATAATGGCACAAACAGTTATAGCAGATTTATCTGATAACAAAATTGAAGAACAAGTTGAAAATAAAAAATCAAAAAAAGTTAATAATTCTAATATACAATGAAGTTCAATTAAAAGTAATAAAACAGTTGAAGAACAGATGGAATATACTTTAGTTAAAGATAATGGTAAATTAAAAGGTGTTATTCAATCTAAAAATCCAACAAATATTTATTAGGAGGTAGGTAGGTAACTACCTTTTCTTATTTATGATAAAACTAATTAGATTATTAACTGGTGCTTTACAAGATACTGCAGTTGGTGAATTATTAAAAAAAGGTTTAGAACAATATGGATTAATTAAAAAAGAAGCTTCACAATTTAAAAAATTATATAATTGAACAGATCCACGAAAAATTTTACAATATTTAAAAGTTGCATCAAAAAAAGAAATTAATTCTTTATTAGATAAAATAGAAAAAAGAAGTTTACAGCAAGGTAAAGATTTATTTAATGAACAATATAAAGATTCAAAAGAATGAGTTCAATTACAATCAAGTTGAATGAAATATGGTAAATTTGAATTAACTAATAAAATTACTAATACTGGAAGTGCAACATTTTTGTTTCAACCAAAAGCAAAAGTATATGGTCCTTATACTTATCCATCAATGCCGGCAGATGTTTGATTAGCTTTAAAAAATGCTAATTCAAATGCTGGAACTTTATTTTGAAGAATTTGATTAAGAGTATGATTGCCAAGTATGATTAGAAGACATATTAAATTAGGATTAATTACTGATAAAAATATACGTCATGGTAAAAAATCAGATACTTTTATTCAAGCATTAGTAGTTTCACCAAAAGAAGTTAATGATGTAAGAAAATATATTAGAAAACTTGAACAAGGTTTTTATCATAATATTGGTCATGATAAAAGAAGAAGTGTTAAACAAATTGGTACTTATAAATGAAAAAGAAATCAGGCTCAACAATTTAGAAATAAAAGAAGAGATTTTATAAATAAATATTCTAAAATTAATGAACCAATTCAATTTGCTAAAACAATAAGAAATACTCAATCTTTATTAAAACAATTTGTTAAAACAACTAAAAAAATACAAAAAGAAATTAAATTTGTAAGGAGAACAAGATAATGGCAATTGAATTAAAAGATATTACTTTAAAATGAATGTATATATCGATTAAAGAATTAAAAGAATCAGGTTTTTGAACAAAAGATTTTGAAGATAATCCACAAACTTATAGTGATGAATGAATTAATAAAGCTATTAATTTAAGTTCGGTTAAAATTAATGATTGAACTGGTGGTTATATTGGGTATGCTGATAATATTGATAATTTAACAGAAGAACAACAAATTGGTGTTAAATGAGCAACAGCAATATATACCTTACATTGATTATCAAAAGGTACTGAATATCTTTTACAAGCAACAACATTTTCACAAGGTAGTCAATCTTATAGTATTCAACAACCTGATGATATGCAATTTGTACCTGATGAAGTACAAAAAATATTAATTAATGCTGGTTTGTATGAAAATATTCGCTTTGGTAATTTAAAAGAAAAAAATAGATCATGATTTGGTAATGGATGAAGATTTGAATTTGATGAAGGTGCAGGTTATGCACAATATGATTGAGTTAGAAATAATTATATTGCTAATAATAATATTACTTCAAGTGATAATTCAATTTTAATTAGTTTTTTAAATCAATCTGATGCAATTCCAAAAAAATTAGATTTAAAAGTTAATCCTAATAATAAATCTAAAGTTGATAATAAATCAATAATATATAATTCTAATAATGAGTTATCAGTTCCATTTGATAATGATACTATTTATGAAGAAAATGGTGTATGAAAAGCAAAACAAAGTGAAGAATCTAAAATTGATAATAAATTTATTATAAAAAATGAAAATAATGAACTTACAGTATCAAATTTAAAACAAAATAAAATAACTTTATTACCTAATTCTAGTGGTCGTAATAATGCTGATTTTAATTCTGAAACAGGTGAATTAAGAGTTTGAGACCCTAGTTTTGGTGGAGGTAAAAATACAGCTGATTATGATATAATTGATAGTACCGTGGCAGGTATTGAAAGCACAGATGATACTTTTGGGACTACAAAATATATTGATAAATTTTATTTACAAAAAAAGATTTACCTACTTGAGAAATTGTTGATACTAGTGATTTAATTATAAATTCAAATGAATATCAAATTAAAAATTGAGATAAAAGTAAGTATATTTATAAAGTTTGAGTTGATAATGAATATTTAAATAGTTTTTATTTATCAACATGTGAAAATTTTACAGGTAATGTTTCAAATGGTATTACTACAACTGATAATAATAATCAATATGCCCAATTAAGAGCAAGTGGAAAAATTGTATTAATTACAAAAAATGCATCTGGTAAAATTACTAAATTAGTTGTTAAAAGAAAAATGGTGAATTAATATGATTGATAAAAATATTACAATTAAAAATGATAATGGAACATATTGACAGCGTGTAGGTTTTGAACAAAGAAATCCAAGTCAAAGTTTTAAGGCTTGAAAGAATCGTAAGTTTTTAAAATATGATAAATATCCATTTCATATCAAAAAAGCGTATATTATGCGATATAATGCAATGTCAATTTTATATCATACTCCATTTTTAAGTTTATATGGTTTATTTTTTACTAGTTTACATTTTAATTGAATTCCCTCATTAGAACCAGTTAAAGAGTTTATGTTTGGACAGCATAATATAACTGATGGTGGCTTTTTTGGATATACTGGTATTGTTATATCTTATCCAATTTTACATGGTACTGCTTGATTAACAACAAAAATACCTAAAATACCAGCAATTAAATTACCTGTTGGTAAATGTTTAGAACAAATTTATAAGACACCAAGTTATGCATTATATTTAATATTATTTGGTTGATTAATATTTCGGAATTATCTTAAAAAACATAATGTTAATATTTGTCATAATTGTAAACAAACTGAAGAACAAGTAGAAAGTTGAAATCAATATTGTATTAAAAAAAGATGGAATAATGTATAATAATGATAGTCATGTGTGGTTAATTAAAAGATAGAAAGGTGGCAATTTATGCTTACATCAACAACAATGTTTATAATTATAATTGTTGGTTCAGTAGTAGGTGGGATTGTTGCTAGTTTATTAGTTGGTTATCTTTCAAAATTAATCAAAAATAAAGCAATCTCATTAAAAGCTGAACGAATTACGGATGATTTTAGAGAAAAAACAGAAGAAAAAATCTTTGAAGAAATTGAAGATGCTTTTGAATCTATTGGATTAGTACTACAAGATCTAAAAAATCATTTTGGTGGTGTTGGTACTCAAAATATTGCTCGTGTTGAAGCAGATATTAATGATTTAAAATTAGCAATTTCTGATTTAGAAAAATACGATAATGAAGAATTAATTGAAGCAACTTTACAACATAAAGCAGCAAAACGAGACATTACTCATAAAGCACATAAAGTATCTGGAATTAAATTTAAAAAATAGGGTTTTAGCCCTATTTTTTTATTAATTATTGACAATTATATTGCCATCTTTATCAACTTCTAAATTTTCTAAATTAGGTTCTTGTGTATCTAAATTTCAACGATAAACTGATTTAAATCTTGGAGCAGGTCAATCACTTATAACGCTATAAGAACGAATAACAATTGTAACCATCGGTGATTTTCATTCTAAATTTAAAGTATAATTTTCATCTTCATTCTTTTTATCAATTTCAATACTTGGATGAGTTCTATCTATTAGATTATTATTTTTAAACTTAGTAATATTTCAATTTTGACCTTTTCATACTACATAATAATATTTATTATCAACAGTAATAAATGGTTTTTCTTGTGGTGTTATTCATTCTAAAATACCATCTTTTGTAGTTATGTTATTTTTTTCTTTTAGTTCTTTTAATTCTTCGGGTGTATATAATATTGGTGTATTACAAGCAATTAAACTTGTTGTACTTGTTCCTACTAATGAAATTGCTCCTAAAATACTTAAAATCTTTTTCATTCCAATTAACCCTCTTTCTATTAATTTCTTACATTATATATATATACAAGGTTAAGTTAGTTAATTTTATTATTCTTTATCAATTTTATTGTGTTTTATATAAAAATTGATAAGATATTCTATTTTTTGTGAATAAGTAAAGTCATTAAATTTATTTCAAACTTGTTCTTCGTTTTCATTTAAGTAAATATTAACATTACGAATTAATTTAGAATAATATTTTCCTGTTTTTTGATTAAATGAATGTTTCATAATATTATCTTTCATAATTAGCAATAATAATAGCATCGCGTAAATGATTACTTATTTTTTCATTATTATATTTTCAACCTTTACCATATTCATAAGTTAAATTAGTATCTTTATCAAATTCTCATAAACAACTATCATTATATTTACTCAAATTTTCCATATTTTTAAGAACTGATTTAGTATGGCGTGGTGATACTCAATTAATATATATTTCTCATTCAGTAAAATATCATTCTGCTACTCCTAATAACCTTAATAAATCATCGCGGTCTTTTGAACCATTTGCATTTGTATATAAGCAATTTTCAATATTCACAATTGCTGTGCAACTTTCAAGAATTAAATAGTGATTTTCATCATCAGCATAATAATATTTATCTACTAAATCATAAATAAATTCATAATGTTTTTTTCAATCTTTATTTATAATTTCTTTTTTGTCTAATAAAATATTATCTTGATATATAACAATAGCAGTAGTACCAGTTCCTGATGGGTCAATACCTATTTTTATCATGAGTAAATATCCTCATCGTTATTAACTGTTGGTACTACATTTGAAATATCATCTTCTACTACTACATTATTAATTTGATTATTATAACTATCTTGGTCAATTATAATAGGTTGTTCAACTTTTTTATTTTTATTGCTAATTTGGGGTTTATTTTCAACGACAGTATTATTATCATTATCAATATAGATTTTTTCATCATTAGTAGTAATAACTGCTTGATCTGATTTATATGCTTGTTGTAATTCAACAGACATAATACCTCATTTTCTTAATAAAGATGTTAATACTGTTTTTAATGCCATTTCATCAAAACTAGCAATGTAAAATGATTTATTTTTAGCATAAGTTTTCGAATATTTCATAAAATGATTTTCCATTTGTTCTTTTGTCATATATAATGTTTTTTCAAAACCATTAACCATTTTAAAATATGCTACATAACCTATAATTGGTAATTTTTCTCGTTCATCTTCATTTTGTATTCAATTAAAAGTAGTACCTTTTAAACGATCATAAATTACTAATTCACCAGTTCTCACATCTGATACTGACATATCTAAATATTGACCGCTTCTTTGTGCTAATTGAATATAACCTTTATAACCCATTTGAAATTGAGCTTGATTAATTCAATCATATAAAGGTTTTCCATCTTTACCAAAAATAGTTTTACCATAATCATCTTTTCGTTCTATTTTTGTATTATATGGCACAACATAAGCATACCCAAATTGTTTTTCCATCGGTAAATTTAATAAAACACCCTGATAACAAGCAGTCATAATTGTTCTTGGATCTGCTTTTTGTAATAAATCATTACTATTTGATATTGCTACTAAATTACTTTTAAATCGTGCGATTTCATTTTCATTTGAAAATTTATTTTTAATTCAATCAGTAGCTTTATCTGTTTTTAAAAATTCCACTATATTTGACATATTATTTTTGCACCTCAATTTCTATACCACTTATTCCTAAAAAATTATTTTCTTCATATTGTTTCTTAACAATATTTTTAATTTCTTTTTCATTCAATAAAATTAAATCTTTTTCTAATAATGCAAATAAATCAAAAGCACTAATTTCTTTTTTAAAGCCTTTAATAATAATTTGGTCATTTTTTAATTTATCTTTTCTAAATTTACTTACTACTTTTTCCATTTTTTTATCAATTTCAGCAACATCTTCCATTGCTCGAACTTGTTCATCCTGGATTTGATCCATATCTAAACCAATATCTTCTTTTAAATTATTAGCAAATTCAATTCGTTCATTTTTAATTTCTTCTTGTTCTTTAATAAATTGTTTTTGCTTATATTTTTGAGCTTGAATCATATCATTTTTAATTTCTATTTTATTATTTTCAAGCACTTTTTCTAAAGATATAATATTATTTCTAATTTTATTTAAATCATCTTTAAAAGCTTTTATTTTTTCTAATGGTTCTCTAAAAACAATATCTACTTTTGAAATAGTTCTTGGCATATCATTTAAATGTACTTCTTGATAATTATTTAAAGCATAATGGTTACGATGTCTAAAAATAAAATCTTTTAATTCTTGACCATTTTTAATAATTCATTCTTTAATATCTTTTGCTTTAATACTTAATTCTTTAAAATCATTACCCTTTATGTAAAAAGGGTAAACTATATTTTGAACTGTATTTTTAACAATATCACTCATTATTTCACTTCCTTAGTTTCTAATATTCGTGGTTCAATTCAAAATTTTCATCTTCCAAATTTATTTTGTTCGTTACATTCTTTTTCTGATTCTGATTTTTGATCTAAATTATAAATTTTATGTTCTTTAAAACCATTGCTATAAGTTCTCATTACTACAAAATGAGTGGGTTTAAATGTACCATTTATTTTAGCTTCAAGTTCTTCGACTGTTTCTACAATACTAATTGGATTATTTCCAAATGTTTTTAAAAAAACTAATGTTTCATCATAACCATTTCAATTTGGAAAATATGTAATTATTAAATCTGTGTCTAATTCAAAATTTGGGATAGGTCTTTCCGTACCTCTCATAATTCGTGTTACTTTAATTTTCATTTTATTTTTTCCTTTCTATTTATTTTTTTAAAATTAAAATGGGGAATATCATATGCTCATTCAACAGCATATTCATGTAATTTTTTAAATTCTTTTAATTGTTGTATTTTTTTTCATATTTTTTTCATAATAATTAACTCAATTCTATTTTTTAATAATATTTGAGTGAACTTTTTGTAAATTCGCAAATTGTTCTGGTGTTAATTTTTTATTTAACACTTCAACTTCATATCTATCCATAATATCCATTTCATAATCTTGTGCCGCTTCCGGATAATTATCAAATAACTCTTTTAATAATGCTAATAAATCCATATTATTTACACCTCCAATTTAATTAATTCTGATTGTAAAATCATTAAAATA
The DNA here is from genome assembly GCF_000236085.2 of Spiroplasma melliferum KC3. Classification (NCBI taxonomy): domain Bacteria; kingdom Bacillati; phylum Mycoplasmatota; class Mollicutes; order Entomoplasmatales; family Spiroplasmataceae; genus Spiroplasma; species Spiroplasma melliferum. The sequence continues at coordinate 559,200 of NZ_AGBZ02000001.1, forward strand.
TCAACTAATGCATTAAAATATCCAATTTTTTTACCAAAATCCAATTTATTAATTGTTTTATCATTTTGAACATCATCATTAGCTTTATTTCTCATTTCACTAAATTTATCAATTAATTTAATTAATGTTTCTTTATTCATAATTAATTCTCCTTATCATCAATTCCAAATAATGCTTTTTTCATTATTGATCCATAATTATTTTTATTTGATTCATATAATTTAATTAACTCTTCACCATCCATTTTTAAATATTGATGTTTTTGCAGCTGTAAATCATATTTTCAAATTATAAAAGTATTATTTTTTTTAATCCCAATCGCTGTATAATCAATATATTTTTTACTTGGATAAACAAAAACTTTATTAAGTCATCATCCAATATGATTAGCATGATTTGGTAAATTTATAAAAATAGCATTATTTGTCCGTAATTTTATTAACTTATTGTTAATAAAAATATTTGCTATAGGTTTATTTAAATTATTCATTCTTCTAATATTTTCTTTTGTTTAGTTACATAAGAAGAATTGATTGATAAATCATTGATTTTTTTCAATGTTTTTTTCTTAATTTTTCTATACATATAAAAACCTCCATTAAAAACATTGATTATTAAAAAAAGTACAATTTTGACACACTTAAAACACTATTTAATTTTTAATAGTTTATTTTACAAAAATATGAAATTAAATAATTTAACATGTTAAGTGAGTCATTTTTTAATTAAAAAAACAACTCCTTTCTTTTAATAAGAGTTGTTTTGTCCTAATTCGTTTTACAATTTACATTATTAAAAAGTTAAAAATCATTTGCTATTTTAAAAATTTTGTTAAATTTTTTAAATTATCAAAAATTATCATTTTAAACAATTACGAACAATTATTATTCATTAGTTTAGAGAATAAAATATGATAAAATAAAACGAGAAAGGAACGAAAATCATGGTAAATAAAGTATTAGTAATTTATGGAACGGTTAGTCCTAATGAAAAATCATATTCAAAAGCTTTAGCAGCTCGTTTTCTTAAATATTATCAAGCAGCAAACGCAAATGATGAAATTATTCATTTAGATTTAAACGAAACCCCAATGGCGCTTAAAACACTTACTCGTGATAACTTTGGTACTTATTTTAATGCCGAGGATACTGATGTTTATGTTAATCAATTAAAAGAAGTACAAAAAGTTATTGTTGTATGTCCAATGAATAACTTTAATGTTTCTGGATTAATGAAAAATTACTTAGATCATGTTTTAGTTGCAGATAAAACATTTTCATATAAATATTCAAAAAAAGGTGATGCAATAGGGTTATTACCGCATTTAAAAGTACAAATTTTAACAACCCAAGGAGCTCCTTTTGGTTGATATCCATGGGGAAATCATACCGAATATTTAAAAGGAACATGAGAATTTGTTGGTGCTACTGTTAATAAACCAATTCTTGTTGCAGGAACAAAAGTTGCTCCAACCAATGCCCTAACTCCAGATGAGTTAATTGATCAATATGATGAAGAAATTCAAAAAGTTGTTAAAACATTTTAATTAATAAAAATAATAAATGCTCAACAAATGTTGAGTTTTTATTTGCTTATTAATGTTTGGACTAATAAATTATGATAAACTTAATAAGTATATGATTTTAAAATTAGTTTTAAAATAGATTACTTTAATTATTGTTTGATAAATAATAATTAAAAAACAAGAAAGAAAATCACAATGAAAAGAATAGAATTTATTAATAATTTAAAGGTTATTGCTAATGAATATGCAGATTTTAAACTAGAATTAGATGAAAAATATAAAATATACCAAGAAGTTATCGCAAGTGATAATAATTTAAAAGAAACAATAAATTTAGAAGAACTATCAGACATTAAAAATTTCTATAATGACTTATTTAATGGGGTAGTTTTACAATATTTTCACAATGATAAAGATAAAGAAAATATTGTAGATGGAGCAGATATTCTTAATGTAGCACAAAAAACTTTAAGCAATTTAAAAAGTAAACTGAATACTTTTGAATTAAAGGCAAATCCAGCACCAGAAGCAGGCAAAATTTCATCCAAGAATGAAAAAGTATTAGAAACAGGTAATTCAATGTTTTATACAGGTGGAATAAAAAATGTTCCAAATGTTGTTCCTAAACCAGCAAGATTAGAAAAATTAACTAAAGAACAAACTATAAAAATTTATAAAGAAAATATAACAACACAGCAAGAACAAAATCAAGAAATTGAAAATGAAAGGTAAAAAAACAAAAAAGACTGCACCTCAAAAAGTAAGTAAAATAGAAAAGATTTTGCTAAACTTTTATAAAAGGTGCATTTTTATATGGCAAAAAAGGTCAAAATTTAAATCATATATGCCAAATTTAAAACTATAAAAGGAGCAAAAGAACCATTTGGCAAAAGAAATTTAAGCTACTATAAAACAAGATAGGAATTATTAAAAAAGCTCCATAACTTTTACAATTATTTGCTAATTGAAAATCATTTTTTTATTTAACAAGTTATAATAAAGGGGAATAATTTATTATTAGGAATAAGATGGAGTAACGATGAAAATTAGACCAATTCATGCTAATGAAATCACTATGACAAGACAACTAATTTATGAAACTTTTAAAACAGTTGATAATCACGAAGTAATCGAACATTTACTCGTTGATAATTTACGGTTATTACCAGAATATGACCCAGCCTTTGATGTTGTCGCAATTGTTAATAATAAAGTTGTTGGCCATGCCTTTCTTAGTATTGTTACTATTAGTCATCATCAATTGCTTTGTTTAGCACCGCTCACGGTCCAAACGGAAATGCAAAGGCAAGGAATTGGCACAAACCTCATTAAACATTTAGAAACAACGGCAATAGCTAAGGGATATCCAGCAATTTTCATTTTAGGTGATCCCAATTATTATACAAGATTTAATTATACTCCTGCCGCTAATTATTATATTCATGCTCCCTTTGCTATTGAATCAAAATATTTTATGGTTAAAGAATTATATCCCAATAGTTTACAAAATATTACCGGTGTTGTGCAATATCCGCCGCCCTTTGGAATTGGGGAAAGGAAGAATTAATTTTAGTAATGGAACAGAAAAATATTAGAGGCAAAATATTAAGAACAATTAACAAAATGGTTTGCTATTTTTATAATTAGGAAATATAATATTATTGTGAATGTCACATATAAGAATTTTAAATTAATGATATTTAAATTTTTCACTTAATTTTTATTCACTTTGCAAAAACTATGAAAAGTAAAAGGAAGAATTACAATGGGAGGAAACTGTAATTTATCTTGTTATGCTTGCAATTGTACTTGTGAGCAAAGTGGTGGTTATCTCAATTGTTCAAATTGTCACAATTGTGAGTCAAATGATAATCATAAGAGAAAAACAGACTAGAAAATAATTTTTACTTAGGATTAAAGTTATCTTTGATAGACTTTAATCCTTTTTAAATTATTTTTCTTAATTAGAATATGATAATTTAAGAAGGGATAAAATGTTGAATGGAAATAACTAATAAAACAATTGTTGTGATGATTGATTTTGATAATTTTAATAATGAGGAGGATTTAAATATTTTATTTGATGAATTAGAACAAATGGGAAATGTGATCTATAAAGGAGCCTTTTATTCCAATTCAAATGATACAAAAATGAATGAAAAAGGAAAGAAATATGGTTTTAATGATTTTATTGTTGAAACAACGTATTCAACTCAGAAAAATGCGGTTGATATTAGAATTGCTTTAGATGTAATGGAATGATTAAGAAAAGATTATGTTGATTGTTTCTGTCTAGCTACAAGTGATTTAGATTTTGCTCCCATTGTTAGAAGAATTAAACAAAAGAATAAAACGGTGATTGGAGCCGGTGTAATTCGTAATGCAGAAGATTATAAAAAACTTTATCATCGATTTATAAGCGTTGATAAAATTTTAAAGGCGAAAACCTCTAATGATAAAAAAGAATTGGTAAAAAATAATAGCACAAAAAGTAATGAAACAAAAAAGGTTTTGTACAATTTTCGGTCATAATTGAAAATTTATATAAAAAAGTTCCAGATTTTAATCCTAAAAATTATGGGGCTAAAAATAGTAAGCCTTCATTATTTTTTATAAATAATCTTAAAACACATTATGATTTTAAACAAAAAGTAAAAACTTTATACATCAAAATAAAATAATTGGTAACTTATTGTTAATGTGGAAAATGTTAAAGAAAAGTTCTCAGAATTAAGTTTCAACAATAATTATTGATTTTGGTTTTAAACTAAGAATGTTTATTTTAAAAAATTGTATTAAATTGTTTTTTTGCTTCTTTAATAGTAACTTAATTAATTTTTTAATCTTTCCCAAGAATTGTTTATGCTTTTTAATTTTCAAATTTAAAATAATTATGTTTTAAGTCACTAAATTACAAAAAATAAAAAAACACAAGTAAAATCTTTTTAAAAAACATATAAAAACTGCTAGCAACAGCTAGCAGTAGTGTAAATAATAAATCTGGGCCTTGTCTGTTTTGATAATAAACTAATAACTTACTGTGCTCAAACAGAAGTTATGAGTTGAGGAACTACTCCAATTAAGTTAATACCAACGCCATTACCCTGATCATATGATGGAATATTTCAGACATATCATTGTGCAATTAATAATGCAGCAACAATTCCAGCGACAGTTGCAATTTCTGGGATTGTGCTTAATAATGCTGCAATAACTCCTCCAACTGATCCTAAATCATTTTGAACTTTGGTTAATAAAGCATGATTTAAGTATAAGTGTGAATAAACAAAATAATAATCTCATTCATTAATCCCATCTTTTAAATTTTTAATATTTGTTAGATTAATATTTGATTTATTATTTTGATAAAATTGTTGATATGTTATTCCTAGTTTTTCCTCGGTTTTTTATTATTATGTGCAGTTTTATTGTATGTATTATTGATAAATGCTGTATTCGATAATAATAATGCCGGGGTAGTTGCCAACGCAATTGCTCCAACACCAACTAAGATATTCTTATAACCAAACATTATTAATCATCTCCTGTAAAAATATCTATATTGACGCCATAAATATTATTTACACTTTCATTATATTCTTCTCATTTTAGGGTACAATTAATTTAGTTATAATTATTAAAATATCAATTTTTTTCCCACTTTTGAGTTAAGAACTGTAAATAATTTGCCTTTTAAAAATATTTTTTTTATTTAAAAAAGTCATTTATTTTTTTTAAAAATAAGATATAATTAATTGTTAAATTTAATTAAAAATAAAATTATTATTTAAATTCTTTTTTGTTCTTGTTAAATTTGGTATAATTACTTTAGTCAAATGGGTGATGAGATGCAAAATAACAAGTTTAATTATTATAATTGAGCAAATAACAAATGAGCAAAAAAGTGACAAATATCACAAGATACTAAGCAACGCTTATTAACTTTATCGGGAAAAATCCACTATGTTCCATTATGAAAACCAGTTGATATTTCAATTGATTTAGATACTCAACAATTAATTATTCCAAAAAATCTTGCTTTTTTAGCACAAAAATATCAATTACCACAAACAACATATTACCTTTTTAAATATAATAATATTAATAACATTATGCTAGAATGTAATTACATTATTAGTAATTATTCAAAAATTATTGAAGCTAAAATTGATCAAAATTTTATTTCGTTAGAATGGTCATTATCATATGGGGCTTACTTTTTTAAAGAAATTACTAATTACATTTTAGCACAAGATACAATCTTAGAAACTTATCGTGAAACAAAAACTCGAAAACAACGGTTATTATTTCGTTATCAGAACCAACGTGCATTTAATAAAAGTCGATGAAAAGGAGAATAAATTTTAATGAAAATTCGGTTGGACCAATTAATGGTTAATAATAATTTAGCTCCTTCGCGTGAAAAAGCTAAGGCAATGATTTTAGCAAATAATGTTTTAGTTGATAATGTACCGGCCTTAAAACCAGGTGAACTGGTAAAATTAGATAGTATTATTAAATTACGTGGTGAACCATTAAAATATGTTTCCCGCGCAGGTGAAAAGTTAGCCAAAGGTTTAACTGCTTTTAATTTAACAGTTAATAATCTCGTTTGTCTTGATATTGGTGCTTCAACTGGTGGTTTTACTGATTGCTTATTACAAAATGATGCTAAAAAAGTTTATGCTGTTGATGTTGGTACAAATCAATTAGCTTGAAAATTACGAAATAATCCGCATGTTGTTTCATTAGAGAAAACTAATTTTCGGTATGTTACTAAAGCATTATTTGCTCCTGATGAAATTGAATTTGCTTGTTGTGATGTTTCTTTTATTTCATTAGATAAAATTATTCCACCCTTAAAAGATATTATATTATTAAATCATTATGCTTTTTTCTTAATTAAACCACAGTTTGAGAGTACAAAAGAAGCTGTTAAGAGAGGAAAAATTAGTCATAAAGCAATACACTATGATGTTATTAAAAAAATCTTTGCTTTAGCCCTTAATAATGGTTTTAGTGTTAGCAATTGCGACTATTCTCCAATTTTAGGAAATAAAAAGAAAAACATTGAATTTATTTGTTTACTACAACGAACAACAAATCCGATTAACTATATAACTGACGAAGCCATCGCAACAATAATTGAAAATGCTTGAAATACTTTATTATCATAACAATATTTTAGGATATAATATTCTTATAAAAGAAGGGAGGAAACAACTTTTATGGCAGTAGGAACAATGAGTGGCGATGTTAAAAATTTGCTTGCAAAAGATCATCTTCAAGTTGGTCACAAGGTATCATTTAAAGCTGATATGGTTGATTGACAAGATTTTGAATTAGAAACCATAACAAAAGAATATAAAGTTATTTCCGCAGTACCTAGTATAGATACTAGTGTTTGTTTAACACAAACAAAACAATTTAATGAAACAATTATTAGCAAGTATCCTAATGTTCAATTAATAACAATTTCACGTGATTTGCCATTTGCTTTGAAGCGAGCATGTGAAGGTTTTGTTAATGCAAACCATATTTTATTATCTGATACTAATTATCGTGAATTTGGCACACAAACAAAATTATATTTTCCATTTAATAATTTATTAGCACGAAGCGTAATGATTTTAGATCAAGATAATAAAATTATTTATTTACAAATTGTTTCACCAATTTCTTCCGAACCAAATTATGAGGAAGTTTACCAGTTTTTAGATACTTTTCAAAAATAAAAACTTGTAATAAAATAAAACAATGTTTCTTTTAACTGGATATTACCAGTTAAAAGAAACATTTTTAATATTTCGGAAATAATATTTATTTAACTTAATTTATTAATTTGCTCTTCTAAGAAAGATATTGCTGACTTTAATAAATCAATCTCTGTTCTTGGCATTGATTTAATTTCATCTGAAGTTAATCCTTTTAACCCATTTTCAAGTTCTATTAATGCAAACTTTAGTTGTTCTTTTTGCTCTTCGCTAACATTTTTTAAGTTATTAATTTTTCCTTTTAAAGTTGATAGTCGATTTTGAAGACTTTTAATTTCATTTTCATGTATTGAATTACAAGCAATAACATTACTTGCTCCAACTGTAGAAAAACTAATTGCTCCTAGAATTGTTAAATTTTTTTTCATTTTTTATATGTTCCTTTCTATTCGATTAAAGTTATCGATAATTTTATTGTATTTTTTTTTTTTTTTTTTCAAGTTTAAATTTACAATAAATTCTATTTTATAAACTAATAATTAAATTAAATTGAATATGTATAAATTATTTCAAATAAAATAACTTATTTTCTTTAATTTTTTCCATAAATTACCAAATTATTTCATCAAAGCCTTAATAATCAACATTATTGGCAGGAATAACATTGTTAATTTTTATTAAAAAATATATACTAAAATTTGTATTAACCCTTAAAGATAAGTTTTATCATTCATCGGCATTAATGTTTTACCATTAGCGTCGATAATTTTTTGATAAGAGAGGTGTTTATTACAAGTATTTTATGAAAGGAGAACACAAAAACTATGGCTTTCGAAAATAACAATTCAACTGAAACAAAAAAAAGATTAGCAATGCCAGATAGTGTCTTCATTGGCTGCGAACAACATGCTGAAGAATGTAAAAAATGTGCTGCAATGCAAGAATCACAAAAATCAATTTTATCATGCCAAATGTGTGAACAACCGGTGTTTTTCTGTCGCTCAAAACCTTGTGAGTATAAATTGCATTGTATCAATCCAGATTGTGTTAAATCAAAACATAACTTTGTTTTTGTTGGCAAAAACAATATTAATAAAACAAAAAAATATTATGATCAACAATTACAAAAATAATTTAGGGAAAACTAATATTTAAACCTTCTTGAAAAAGAAGGTTTTTAATTACTTAAAATCTAATATAAATTTTTTTATAGGAATTTTTTTTTTTTTTTAGAAAACAAAAGTGTTATAATACAAATATAAGTATGACTACTTATACTTAGAAAAAATGAAAAAAGATTATAGATATTTAAAATATAACTGTTTAATTCATATAAAAAAATAAAATGAATAATGAAAAATGATACTAGTTATATTAATTAAATTATTATAAAACAAAGAATATTTAAAATATTTATTTTTTATTATAAATTTTTACAATGTTTTCATTAATGTTACATCAATTAATGAAATAACATTATTTTTTAAATAGTATTCAAAAAGATAATAAAACGTATAGTTAAAAAGTAGAAAAGGATATTTAAAATGAACAATAAATTACTGGATCAAACCTTACTTGCTAATACCAATAATTTGCTAGAACTAGATAAGCATACCCAAACATTAGTTTGAGCTGGTGTAATTGGGATTAGTATTATTTTCATCATCATTTTATTATTAATTCACTTTTTATACTGACGAAATAAAAATGCTAAGTTCAAAGAACAACGATTAGGAGTTCAACGTGAACGAAGTTTTTTGTTTGAAATTAAACAAAATATTTTTTTGATTTTATCATCATTATTTGCAATCTCATTAATAGTTGGTCTAGTTACAATTATTAAACTTAATATATAATCTTTTAATCATTTAGTTATAACATGTCAACTTATGTAAACTAAAAAAAATAAAAAGAAAAGGAACAAATAAAATGCAATATTTACAAAAATTAGGAAAAGCATTACAATTTCCAATTGTTGTGCTACCAATTGCTGCTTTGTTGCTACGATTGGGGGGTTATGAATGATGCCTCAATCAATCCAGAGTTAAATCAAACTGGATCATTGTCAGCAATTTGATATATTGGTTCAATTTTTCAAGCGGTTGGTAATGCTGCGATTGGTAATTTAGCACCATTATTTGCAATCGGATTAGGTTTCGGAATGGCAAAAGACTTCCGTGGAGAAGCAGCACTAGTTGCTTTCTTTGGATGAGCTGTTTTAGAAGGACTAATGGGAATTGTCCCACAATGATATTACAATAATGTTTTATTAGGAAATACACCAATTGGTAATTTTTTAGATAATCAATTTTGAGCAAAACCACATTCACAAATTCTATATGTTTTTGATTTTAATGTTGGTAATGCTATTAAAGGTTATGGTGCAAAATATAACATAAGTATGGGTGTTTTTGGTGGAATTTTAGCTGGTTGTCTTGTTGCACTAATTTATAATAAATATTCTGGTATTAAGTTACCAGCAGCCTTAGGATTTTTTTCAGGTCGTCGTTTTGTGCCAATGATAACAGCAGTTTATTTTCTCTTAGGTTCTTTTGCATTAGCAGCAATTTGACCATGATTTCAATTAGGATTACAATACTTAGGTTATGGTTTAGGAGCGATTCCACCATTAGGAGCTTTCTTCTATGCTATTTTTAACCGGTTATTATTACCATTTGGCTTACACCAAGTGTTAAACACTTATTTATGGTTCCAACAACCAATTATTGGCCATTTGATGAATTATCAAGGAACAAACTTATGACAAATTGTTGATGGAACGCTACAATGGGCTGTATATAGTATTGATAGTAACGGTGTATTACGAATTAGTGATTGAAATACAACTGGAATTATTACTACAGTCAATGGTGATATTAACGCCTTTTTAGGAAAATTATATGCTGATGCTAAATTTGGTTTAGCAGGAGGAAGTGGAATTTTCCAATCAGGATTCTTCCCAATGATGATGTTTGGATTACCTGCAGCTTGTGCAGCAATGATTTTATCAATTAAAGATAAAATGCGTCGTGCTGAATATGCTGGAATTTTAGGGTCAGCTGCAGGAGTTAGTTTTTTAACAGGAATTACAGAACCAATTGAATTTTCTTTTGTTTTCTTAGCCCCTGTTTTATTAGGATTACATGCTGTTTTAGCTGGTTTATTTTCAGCATTAACTATTGGCTTTGGAATTCGCGTTGGATTTGGTTTCTCAGCTGGTTTTATTGATTGAGTTGTATCAATTAAAACCTCATGAGATATGTCAACAATATCATCAAACTTACAAGCTGGGGTTTATAAAGTATTAGGTAATCCCATAATGATTATTCCAATTGGATTAGTCCAGGGAGCAGCTTATTTCTTTAGTTTTAAATATCTTATTAAAAAAATGAATTTAGGAACACCTGGTCGTGAAGAAGAAGTAATAGCATTAGCAAAATCATTTGAAAAAACAGTTAAAAACAATGCAAAGAAAAAAGCAAACCAAGAACAACAAACAGCAAATATCAATATTGTTGGAAGTGGTCAAGCGGGTAGTGAAAATATTTTAACTTCACAAAATAGTGTTAATCAACGAATTGACATTCAAAAAGATCCTAATGGGCCATTAAAACTAGCACAAGTAATTTATGATGCAATTGGTCATGATAATCTAGTTAAAGTTGATAACTGTATGACTAGATTACGTTTAACAGTTGAAGACAACACGAAAATTGATCAAGCAGCAATCAAAGCAACCGGAGTCGCTGGTTTAGTGTTAGTTTCTAAAACAAAGGGCATTCAAATTATTATTGGTTTAAATGTTGAAGCTGTTGCAACTAAATTATCTGAAATTTCTGGAAAATAATATTAAAATAAAAAATAAAAACGTTACTAAAGTAAACGTTTTTATTTTTTATTACTTTGATACAATTGATAATTACAAATGAATATGATAAAGTGATTTTGTATATGATTTTAAAAATATAATTAATATTTTCTAAAATAAATTACTTTAATTAATTATTTTAGCAAGATAGATAATTAATTAAAAAATTATAGAAAGAAAGTTAACGTGAAAATTACTTTAAAAACTAAAAATACGTTAAAATCAACTTATAAAGCAGTTAAAAAATCAATTAATTCATTTTTAAAAAAACTTGGTTTAAAACATAATGATACTATTAAATTAGAAAAAAATATTGAAAAGAAAATAAAAGAAGAAATATTACGGTTTGAACGAGAACATCAAAAGTTAAAAGAACTATTAGACGTAATTATTCCGGAAAATAAAGCAAATGAAAACTCGTTGCGTGATGAAACATTCGATGATTTATCACCAGAAACAATCAAATTTTTAACTGCAAAAAATAATCAATCAAAACAATTAGTAAATCATGAGATAAATAATGTGCAAGCTCAAAAACAAGACCAGGCCCAAAAACTTAATAAACTTAATTTAGGGTTAAATGAAGCATTACAAAAAATCGATAAAAAAGAACAAACATTAGTTACAAAAATTAAAAAGAAAGTCCGTTTTAGTCCAACTAATACTACAATTTTTTTTGATAAGAAAAAAGGAACAATTGCAAAGTTAGAAACAATAGCCCCAAATGAAAAAGATGATGAATCATATGAACGTTAAAAAGTAAAAGCAACAATTAATTGTTGCTTTTACTTTTTAAGATTAATTTTGTCAAATTATTTGTAAATTATTTTTTCTGACAACTAATTTGATGAATTCTAGTTTTAAAAGATTAAACAAATTATTTTTAGAAAATTAAAAATTTTAGATGATAATTTTAATTAAATATGATAATCTATAAAATGTATATGGTTTTAAAAATATTAATTATATTTTTAAATAAATGACTTTAATTAATTATTTTATTAAATTAATTAAACATAGAAAAAGAATAAATTTAATATGAAAATTACATCAAAAATTAAAGGAACTTTAAAAGAATCTTATCGATCAATTAAAAAATCAATTAAGACAATGTTAGCAAAACTTGGTCTTAATAAAAGTCAAGTTCAAGAAGCAACAGCACGAACTTTGAATGCAGTAGAAGTAGAAATAACTCAATTTTTAAATGAAGAAATGCAAAAAGTTGATTTGTTATCTACACCAAATCCATCGATTAAAGGTTTAGCAGAACCATTAAAACCACAAGTTGATTTGTTATCTACACCAAATCCATCGATTAAAGGTTTAGCAGAACCATTAAAACCACAAGTAAATAAAACATATGGTAATGGTCAAACAGAAGCTAATAAATATAAAGAAATGTTGACCGAATTAAATAGTTTTTTAGCAAATGAAAAACAATTATCATCAAAAACCGTAGCAAAAGCACCAGTACCATTACCACGAACAAAATTTAATCATAATTTAACAACAGAAACGAAAGATGACGAATCATATGGTCGATAATAAAAAGACAAGATTTCTTTTTTCTTAAAAAAATCAATTTTTTAATTGATTTTTTTCTTTTGCAATAATGTATTGCGAGAAATAGTTAAATATTGTATTATTTATTTAGTATATGACTTTTATTATAAGTAAATAACTTAAAAATTATAGAAAGTAATGCAAGAAATATGGCAAATAAAGATGAAAAAAAATTTTATAAAACTTCTTTTTTCATTTGTTCTTCATTTATATTTGGTCCGTTAGGTGCTTTAATTTCATGATTAATTTTAAAATTTCAAAAAAATAAAAAACTTAAAAATCAACAAAATGAAGAGCAATTATTAGAAAAATTAGCACTTTTAAAAAATAAAGATGTTGAAAATGATGATAGTAAAAATGAAATTGATAACGAAAAACTTGTAGCATTTTATAAAAATATTCTTGCTGAATTTGATACTTTATTTTCAAAACAAAGTAAAGATGTAGCAGAAATTAAAAATCAAAATACAAAGGCAACAATTAGAGCAGATCAAATTTTAGAACAAACAAAAACTACTAAAAATAATGGTTTATTAGTAGAACCACAACCAAATAGTGTTATGAAAACTACTAAAAATAATGGTTTATTAGAAGAAATTATGAAAGTAAAAAATAACTTGAGAAGAGTAGAACCACAACCAAGAAGTTTTACAAATATAATAATACCAAATCCTACTATTAAACCAAATTTATCAAATTGACAAAAAGAGCAAATTAAATCGGTTAATAAACAATTAAATTCAATAAAACAAGAAAATGAAAGTAATAAAAATATTGATGAAAACACAAGATAAAATAAAAATATAATTTGATATTTTTTGTATCATTAAATATAATATTTACAAAAAATATGATATAATGAATGTATTGTATATGGTTTTAAAATATTATTTAATATTTTAAAATAAATGACTTTTTATTAAAAGAAAATTTTAATATAAAAGTAAAAAACAAACTACAAAAAGTAAGTTGAAAAGTGATTGGAGAGCTATCGCAAGTTTTTAAAATAGCGCGATAAGTTAATTAATCACTTTTTAATTAAAATGGGTTTTGATAAAGTTGAAACTATTAAGAGTTTAGGAGATTTTATCTATCTCTTAAAAGAAGAAATAACAGAATATAAAAAACATATTGAAGACTATAACGAATTAGTCAATAAATTAAAAACAATTAATGCCGAATTAGAAAAACAATAGCATTAAACCCTTAATAAAATAGCAAACTTAAAAAAAGTAAGCCAACAATTATCAGATAAAGAATATAAAAGATAAAAAAATAAAAACAACATTGTTGTTTTTATTTTCGTTTTCTTTGATAATTGTAAACCGATGTTAATACTCAACTTTGGGGACTTCATTTTGTTAATTTTTTTACAATTTTATTAACACTTCCCGTTATGATATAATTTTTTCTTTTTACTTTTAATCCTTTTAATAAACTTTTTCGAGCATAAGTAGATGTTTTCATAACTTTAACAGTTGAATGGTATTTTGCATCTTTCTGGTTACTACTTCGATTTCAGAAATCAGTTTTTAATGGTCCTGGACATAAGGTAATAACTCGAACTGGTGATTTTGTTTTTTTCAATTCTGTATTAATAGCCACGCCTAAACTTCAAACATAAGCTTTTGAAGCATAATAACTAGCAAAAACTGGAGCTGGCGTAAATGCCGCTAAACTACCAATGTTTAAAACACGTCCTTGTTGTTGTGCTATAAAACGTTGCACAAATAATTTTGTTAAAATATGAACTGCTTTAATATTTAAATCAATCATGTTCATTTCTTGTTCTAAACTAGACTCACTAAAATAACCTCATACACCATATCCAGCATTATTAATTAAGATTGTTACATTATCTTTTGCAACATCATTAAATAATTTTTCACAATTCTCTAAATTACTTAAATCATAATTAATCATTTTAATTGTTTGTGCTGAATATTTTTGTTGTAAAGTTGTAATAGGGCTTGTATCACGAGCAATGGCAATAACATTATAACCAAGTTTTAATAATTCTTCGCAATAACAATATCCTAATCCTTTACTAGCACCAGTAACAACAGCTCATCCTAAATTATTATTTGTTTTTTTCATTGTTGTCTTGTCCATTTTCTAATTTTGGTTTTTTAATAACTGTCATATCAAATAATGTTTTACGATTTAAGAAAATATAATTTCCTGCTGCTGCTAATGATAATACCGTAGCTAAATACATTGGAATCATAATAATTTGGTTCACTCAACCAAATTCATCTCATTGTCCTGTTTGTAAAGAATGGCCATTAAACATACGAAAACCAATAAAAAACAAAACTGTCATTCCAAACATTTCCATTGCTGCTCGCACTCGTCCTAATTGATTAGCAGCCATTACTACTTTTTGTGTTGCTAAAATTTGGCGAACAACATCAATTACAAAATCACGGGCAATTAACAACACTACCATTCAAACTGGAATAATGTTTGCACAAGCAAACACAATTAAAACAGTATTTGTTAATAATTTATCTGCAATTGAATCAAAAAATTTCCCAAATGTTGTCACTTGATTATAACGACGAGCAATAAAACCATCTAATAAGTCAGTTAAACTAGCAATAATAAATAAAATCCCAGCAATTAAATAACTAATTGGCAATGAATAAGTAACATTATCTCCTTTAATTGTTAATCATTGATCTCATCCATTATATAAGGAACTATTTTCAAATGGAAAAATTACCATTAAAGCAATAATAACTGGGATTAAAAAAATCCGAATTAATGTAATACGATTAGCTCAATTCATTTTAAGTCCTCTTTTCTAAAGATATCTTATCTTGATATGTTAATATTACTTACATATTATATTATATAAATGTATAATATTAAAGAAAGTTTATGAGGTGAGGGGAAAAATGGTTAAAGAACTAGTACAATTACTTCAACAAAAACAAATGACAATTGCAGCATATGAATCAATAACAGGCGGCCTGTTTAGTCATTATATAACTAATGTTCCAAATGCTAGTCAAGTTTTTTTAGGCAGTATTGTCACTTATACCAATGAAATTAAAATTAAAGTTGGCCATGTTTCTCAATCAATAATTACAAAATATGGTGTTGTTTCAAAAGAAACAGCCGAAGCAATGGCTTTTGCTTGTCAAAAACAATTTAATAGTGATCTTGCCGTAAGTTTTACGGGTAATGCTGGTCCAGGTCAATTAGACAATTTACCAATTGGAACGGGATTTGCAACTATTCTTTTTCAAAACGAAGCAACAACATTCGCATTAACATTTAATCCAAATTGATCACGAGAACAAATTAAAGTTGCAACTGTTACAACAATAATTAAACATTTACAACAAATTTTAGAAAAAGAACAAGGAATTAATAGTAAAAAAGGAGAAAAATAAACAGAAAGGAGAATAAAAGAATGGAAGATAATAAACCAGTTCCTCCTCAAACGAAACCTCTTGACCAAGATGAAATTTTAAAAACTGTAATGAAAGAAATTGAAAAAACATATGGTAAAGGAGCTATTATGAAATTAGGGGATAAGAGTAATCTCACAATTGAAGCTGTCTCAACTGGAAGTTTATTACTTGATGAAGCAATTGGAGTCGGTGGGTATCCCAAAGGAAGAATTATTGAAATTTTTGGGCCATAATCATCAGGCAAAACAACCCTATCATTACATGCTATTGCTGAAGTACAAAAAGATGGTGGGCGAGGGGCTTTTATTGATGCTGAACACGCTTTAGACCCAAATTATGCCAAAAAACTTGGTGTTAATATTGCTGAATTAATTATTGCTCAACCTGATTCAGGTGAACAAGCACTAGATATTTTAGAAACACTTGTTAAATCAAATGCAATTGATTTAGTTGTAATTGATTCTGTTGCAGCCTTAGTACCCAAAGTAGAATTAGACGGAGAAATGAGTGATGTAACAATTGGAGCACAAGCACGTTTAATGAGTAAAGCTTTACGAAAATTAAATGGCGTAATTAATAAAACAAATTCAATCGTCATTTTCATTAATCAGATTCGAGAAAAAGTTGGTGTTTTATTTGGCAATCCTGAAACAACAGCGGGAGGACGTGCTCTTCGGTTCTATGCTTCTGTTCGATTAGATGTCCGTCGTACTGAAACATTAACAACAGCGGGAGTAGCAACCGCCAATAAAGTAAAAATTAAAGTGGTTAAAAATAAGGTTTCACCACCGTTTAAAACAGCTCTTGTTGATATTAATTACAATGAAGGAATTGATAAATATTATGAATTAATTGATTTAGCAGTAAAATATGATATTTTAGCAAAATCTGGGGTATGATATGCTTATCAAAATAATAAAATTGGTCAAGGACGAGAACGTGTAAAAGAATATTTAAAAATGAATCCATCAGTTTTTTTGGAAATTCAACAACAAATTATTAATAATTTTAAAACAAGTCAACAAGATTAGTTAAATGAAACATAAGAAAAGGAAAAGTTATTTAAAGAATAACTTTTCCTTTTCTTTTTTTGTCTTCTATTTAGTCTTTTTTTGTTTTTTTAAAATGACATTTTTCTAATAAAATGCGAAATTCATTCGGGTCTTTTTTCCGAATAATATTAATTAGTTTAATTATAAAGATAATACTAGCAAAAAAAGCTTGTAAAATATTTGTGACAGCTATTTGATAATTAATTTCTGGACTAATAACAGCATAACAAATTCAAAATAATGAAGCAGTTATTAGTAATAAATACATTAATAATGAAATTCCTTTTGTATTTCGCTTAATAATTGTTTTAATACTCTGCGGAATAAGATAAATGCTTGTTAAACTAGTCCCAACTCAACCAATAATTTCATAAGTTGCCATTTAAAACTACTAAAATTCTATTTTAGTTTTAATGACATATTTCATAAATTGTAAAGCGTTGGTTTAAATATTGTGGCTTAGTAATTTCCGCTGCTAGTGCTTTGGCCCCACTGGCATAACTAGCAAAAATAATGTTAATTTCGTTGTATAAAGCATCATCACTAATTTTAGTTTGATATCATCCTAGTGGTTCAATATCCTCGAATTCTAATGCTGGTGACATATATGATCAAGTAATTGAACTATTTTGTAATAATTTTAATACTTCATAATGACCATAAATAGCTGGTTTTCAACTTTCTAAATTCGTAGGAAATTGATCAATTGGAATATCAACTAATCTTGTGCGATCTCATGTTCATAATGACCCCGCACCACCACTTCAAACAATTCGTTGATTATTTTCGGCTGCAATTTTAATCATATTATTTGCAATTTTTACGAGTTCTTCAATACTACGAGCACTAACTGTTGAAACTAAAACATCATGTCCAATTGCTTGGGCTTTAAGTTGTTCAAAATCGCTGGCATTGCCCGCAAATTTAGTAATGGTAAGGTTGTTATAATTGATAAGTTCATTAATAAGTTTCTGACCCAATTTACCTTGAGCCCCAATCAATAAAATTCTCATATTTTCCTCCCTTACTAATATCTTAACATATTTATTTTTTTCTAGAATGAATAATTGATAACTAAATATCTTTTCAAAAGCTCTACTTTATGGGTATATTTTTTAAAAAAAGAAAAAATTATTTTTTTTAGTCTTTTTTATAAAATAATTTGTTAAATTAAAAAATACTTGCAAAAATTTTGCAAATAAAATATAATAACAATGTAGTTGAAACAGGTTACATAAAGACTAATTAGTTATTAATATGGTCCAATCTTAATAATTAATTGTGTTTTTAATTATATGTTTCCTTTGTAAAAAACTACAAAATGAAACTAACATTGCAAGTAAGTACTCTTTATAATTGTATAATCATTTAACGGTCCAAAATATTACTTTTAAAGTAATTGTTTATAAAATTATTTAATAATAACTAATTGCAATGTTGGTGAAAAAAATCTATATGTTGCCTTTGAGCGTTTTACTTTTAGTAAAACGCTTTTTTTATAGCAAAATTAACTAGATAAGTTTATAATTATATGAGAGTATAAACAACAGAGGGGAATTATTTTATATGCAAAATGGGTTAGAAAAGCAGTTGGAATCTACATTTAAAAGTTCTGAACAAGCAATGTTTGATGCTTTATTAAAAAGCTATTATTTAGATGATGATCAATTAGATTATTTGCATAAACATTACCGACCAATTTTTACTTTTGATGATAATGAAGCATGTATTTGTTTAAGTAAAGAACAGTACGCAAATTGTTGTAAAACAAAGGTATTAAATTCAACTAAAAATCGCGCCAAATATATTTCAATTTTACAAGCAGTAGGAAACTTAGTTTTAAAAGAACAATATATTCAACAAGAAACAAAGCATTATCAACAAGTTTTAAAAAATTGTACTAAACAAAAATGTATTTTACAAGAATGTAATAATAAAGTGGCTCAGCATAATCTTTATTCGCTTGATATTACTAAAAATCATTATTATTTAAATCGTTATCATTCTAAACATTTTTTTAAAAATATTAAGACATCTTTTTTAGATTTATCAATTGCAGAGCAAGCACCTTATTTTTTTAATGTTTTTTGTCAAAAACATTTAACTGAATATGTTAAATCAAACAAAACACTTGTCCCACAGTTAGAAGCATTATTAATGAATATTAACGATAATTTAGTTGATCATCAAGAACTTTATGAAACTTATGTTAATTATTATTATAGTTTAAGTGTTGCTGAACAAGTCATTTTAACAATTAAACTTCGTCGAATTATGAAATTAGCATTAGTTTATCAATTAGAATTGTCTCGTTTACTAAATGATTTAGATAATCAACAACATAGTTATGTTGTTAAAAAAATAACTTTGCCAAAAGAAATTCATTCAATTGTTTGCAATGACATTTTATTAGCTCAATTAACTCCAATTACTTTTCAAGCAATTAATTCACCAAATAATCCATTTTTACCAAATAAAATTTTATACACAAGATTAGTTAATAATGTGAAAAAAGGGGAAGTTCATTTTATTTATCATAAAAATAATCGTATTTTTAATACTTACTTTACTGAATGAGAAGAAAAAAATAAAAATGACAAACAATGACAAAACTATCTATCAAGTATTATTCTTAATCAAGGTACCCATTTTTTAATTGATAAAAAATATTATGATAAACTAAATCAAAAAACAAAAGATTTAATTAATATTTATTATTATAACCGGTTTGAACAACCACGAAATTCAGCAGAAGAATTAATGCTTCAAACCTTTATTAATAATTTTAATAATGGTATTAATATTTTAAAATAGGAAGTTGATGAAAATGACAATCTTAGGGTGAATTATAATTGGATTTTTTCTTAGTTTATTATTTATTTTTGTTGGTTTTTTAGGATGATTTTATCAAAAAAAACAACAACTTTTTTTCCAAATTTACAAACAACTAGAAGTTGAAAATCAAGAATATATTAATAATAATTTATCAAAATTAACTTTGCAAGAAATTAACGTTAAATTCAAATTAGAACCAGGTGAAAAAGTATTTAGTAATATTCCTGTTACTATTTACCTTCAGAATAAATTAAAAAGCAGTCAAACTCATTCTAAATATACAATCCCATTTGAAAATGGGATTAGTGTTGGTTATGGTGAAGGCAAAAGAATTAAAGAAATGTATCAAATTCCATTTCAAAATGGTCATATGTTTATTACAAATCGAAGAATTTTAATTATAAATGAAGAAATTACTACGATCTGACCATTAAGGGAAATTAATAATCTTGAATTAAGTATTTTTCGGATTAATAATATTCTATGCCAAGGCTTTTATTTATATACGGAACAAAAACGTTTTATAATCATTGTAAAAGGCTTAGAAACGCCATATCTAATTTATAAGGTGTGAAAACATGAATCATAGTTATTTAATTGGAATTATTTTATTTAGTACTATTTTAGGTGGTGCAATAATTATTGTTGCTATTTTAGCTTTATTCCAGCAACAAAAAATAAAAGATTTCAAACAAAAAAAGAACGAACTTCAAACAATGATTGATAATCATCAACAATTTTTAAATGCTACCTTGGTGGCAATTCAAATAAAATATGAATTACCAAAAAATGAAATTTGTTATTATCAAGCACCAATTAGTGGTTATGAAATAACAAAGCAAAAAGAACTTAAACAAAATGTTTACTATTTAACTCAACAAATGAAAGAACAATATTATGTTGAATACTTGACTGGTTATTTAAATCTTACTACTAGTAATAGTAAGGAAACAATTAATGGGATCATTTATGTTACAAATTACCGCTTAGTTTTTCAAATCAAAGATGAAAATCTTCTCATTTGATTAAAAGATATTAATTTTGTTTTACCAAGTGTTTTTAACCTTAATGGTTTTTATCAAATCGGTTTTTTTATTAGTACTACTGAAAAAATTTATCGCTTTATTACAAATGATGTTAAAATATCAATGACAATTTTTAAAACATGACAGCAAAATAGGGGAGGATAATTTAACAATGAAAATGCACATTATTTTAGTTTTTTCACTAATTCTAATGTTAGCTTTATATACTTTTCATACTTTATTTTTTATTCATTATCAAAAGCAAAAAGAAAATAATAAAGCAAATAAAGAATATAAATGAAAAGCAATGCTAATTTTTATCTTTATTACCATCTATCTGTTTTTAACTCCACTTAATATTTTCATTATTATTGATTATATTTTATTAATGACTTTATCAAGTATCCCAAATACTTTTGCTTATTTATTTGTAATTATTGCAATTTGTAATTATGGCTTAATTTTAAGTTATTTAATTATTCAAACATTAGTTAATAATAGTTTATGAATTAAAGTAAATGATGAAACTATTTTCTTTCTAGATGAAGAAATTATGCTATCACAAGTAATTGGCATTGATATCAATGGTTTGTTTAATAAAGTTATTTACAAAGTTGATGGTGAAATTGAAAAAAAAGTTATTGTTGGGAAAAAAACATTTCAATTTTTAGAGCAAATTAAATTAACAAATTAAAAAACAATCAACGTGTTGGGAAAAACCAGTTGATTGCTCTTTTTCTGTTTGGGTAACAAAAATAATTATGTTGGCGAAATAAGGATTTATGTAAATTATTTTTTTATGGTAACTTATAATAAAAAGAAAAGATAAGAGATAACCTAAAGGGGAGAGATAGTAGTGTAATTATAAATCCTTTATATAATTATTCTGTTTACTTTAGAGATTTAGGAAAAATACTTTTCCTTACCCATAGTATACTATTAATATTAAAATAATACAATATTTTTTTATTTTTTAATAAAATAAAATATTTTTCCAAAATTAAAATATTAGTATTATTAACATTTTACAAAAGAATTATATTTTTTGTCATATTACTCACCTTTATAAATATCTAACGCTTTTTTAACTGATATTTTATAATCAACAATTTTATTAATTGTGGGGCGGCTTTTTAAAAATTTATTACAATAACTTGATGTTGGGTCATATTTTTTTTGTTGTAACTCAGGATTAAAAATTCGAAAAAATGGTTGGGCATCAAACCCCGTCCCTGCTACTCATTGTCATGAACATTGATTTATAATAGGATCATAATCAATTAACTGTTGAGCAAAATATTGTTCACCTTTATGTCAATTAATTTGTAAATTTTTAACTAAAAAAGAAGCACAAACCATTCTTGCTCGATTATGCAATAAACCTGTTTCTTTTAATTCTTTCATTCCGGCATCAATAAAATCATACCCAGTTTCACCATTTTGTCATTTTTGAAATCATTCTAGATTATTTGTTCAGTTAATTGTTATTTTTTTATTTCAATTTTCACTAAAACATCATTGTTGATGTAATTGAGCATTATAAGTTACTTGATAATAAAAATCTCGTCATGCCAATTGTCGTGCAAAAGCGTTATCAAAAGTACCAAATTTTTCAATACTTCAAAGGTAACATTGGCGAATTGAAACAACACCAAATTTTAAAGCAGTACTAATTTTTGCTGTCCCATTTTCTAAATCAACCAAATCACGAGTTTGTTGATAGTTTTGATTTAACTGAAACATTGCTGTTTTAACTTTTTCAAATTCTAATGGTAAATTAAAATCACTAGATTTAACATTTGTAATGTCTTGTAAAATCTCAAGATCTTTTAAATGTTGGGGCAAAAAGGGGTTAACCTTATAAGTAATAATATGATTATCGTTAAAATGTCCTTTTAATTTATTTCAAAATGGTGTAAAAACAGTGTAATATCCATTTTGAGTAGTTTTTATTGTTCACGGTTCTAGTAATACATAATCATCAAATTCACGATAAATAAAATTATATTCTTTTGATAATTGGCGCATTGCTTTACTCCGGTTAAGAGCAAATGGGGTATAATCGCGGTTAGTATATATCTTATTAATTTTATAACCCTGTTCTAACAAAAATTTAATTCCAGCTTGTTCATTTTCACTTTTTAAAAAATTAACATGAACTTTTTTAGTTAACTGTTTTAAACAATGGACCATTGCTTGAAAACTACGGGGTGAAAAATAATTATTCGCTTTTATTTGCTCTTTTGTAAAAATAAATAATAAATAAATTTTGTTTTCCTCATTAGCCAACTGCGCAAGACCAAGATTATCTTCAATTCTAAAATCACGATGAAAAATAAAAATGTTCATTAGTTACAGCCACTTTCTAATTTATTTTTTATCATTATACTATAAATTCATAATAATATTATTTTATTACATAAAAAAGGATTAAATTTATTCTAATACACATTTATGCCAATTTAAGTTATAATTATACAAGGATATTAAAAAGAAGCGGGGAGTTACAATGGGAGTACCAACATTTTGTCCAATTCATTTAAAAATTCATGAGTGTCCAGAAAATAGTAATAAAGCTATTTCAAGAGCAACTGAAAATAAAATTAAAGCAAAAATGAGTCGAATGCTAAATCCAACTACGACTAGTAGCGCACCTGTTAAACCGGCAGTAGTTGAAAAGGGAACAATTCAATATATATTAACAAATGCTAAAAAAAACAATGAAAACATTAAACACAAATTAGGAATTGAAAATGAAGATGAAAAGACTATTGGTGTTGATGAAAATGATATTAAAGCAAAAATGGCACGCTTACGTGCTGCAGTTACTGGCCACCAAGGAGTAGGGGAAGAAGATAATAATAATTTATCTTCTTCCCCTACTCGTGTTAGCAAAAAAGATCCTGGATTACAAGAAATAATTGATCATGCTTATCAAGTTAATCGTGGCATTGAACGCATTAAAAATCCATCTGAAGCAGAACCACATGAAACAATTATTAATTTTGATAATAATGACTTAGATCAATTAAATGTTGAAATGCAAACCAACCAGGTAAAAAAAACCGCTTTAAACGCATTAAAACAAAAAAAGTCAACCAATAGTAAACCTAATTCAACACAAACAAGAAAACAAAACGTTACTAATAAAGTTACTACTAAGGAAAAAAATAAACCACTTGAGCCAACGATTATCTTAACTGCGACAGAAATTGAAGCTTTAATTGAAAAAGCTGTTGTTAAAGCAATCGCAAAAGAAAAAAATAATAAAAAGAAAAGGGGAGAATAATACTATTTACTTCCCCTTTTCTTTTAATTTTGTTTCATCTAAAATCCGCTGATCTGATTGAATATATTTTGTTTGACTATGTAATAAGTATTTTATTTCTTCTAATTTTTGGCCAGTTAATAACACATCTTGGCAGTATTTTTTATTAATTTCCTTAATTAATTTATTTGTTACAGTATCTGGTTGCAATGTTCCTAATGATTCAAATGAAAGTTGTTCTTTTAAATCATATTTACTAATAATTCCTCGTAAACCAACACCAATTAATCGAATTGGTTGACCCGATCAAAATTGCTCAAATAATATAATTGCCACTGAATAAATATCATCTAGCAAGTTAGTATATTTTTTAATTGTTTGCTGTTTCGTAAAACGTTTTCGATTAGCATTTTTAAATGTAACATAAATTACATTTCCAACCATTGTTCGTTTTGTTGCTCGTTGGCTAACATGTTTTGCTAATAAATAAATTTTATTCTTAATATCTTCATAATCAATTAAGTCATATTCAAATGTTGTTTCATTCCCAATTTGTTTTAGTTGATTATGTTCAAAACTTAATTGTTGTTCACCACCACCATTAGCTCGTTCAACAAAACCATACGCTTGTTTGCCTAAAATGATTTCTAATGTTGTAATATCAGCAAACTCTGCTAAATCTTTAATCGTATGAATCCCAATTTCATTTAAGCGATGAGTTGCTTGTTTACCAATACCAAATATTTTATTGACCGGTAATGGTTGAACTAGCTGAGCAACATCTTCTGGTCGAATTAAGGTAATTCCCATTGGTTTTTTCATATCGATAGCAATTTTTGCTAATGATTTATTATATGAAATACCAATACTATTTGGTAATCCAATTTGTTGAAAAACATTTTGTTGCATATCAAGCGCTAATCGCATTGCCGAACCATATTTTAAATAAATATCAGTTACATCAATATAACATTCATCAATTGAAGCAACTTCAATTTTATTCGTATAATGCATACTAATAAAATCAAATAATTTTTGAGCAAAATCAACATACAAGCCAAAATCTTACTTAACAACTTCAAGATGATGACAAATTTCTTTTGCTTTATATAAAGGCATTGGACTATTAATACCTAATTGCCGTGCTTCATAATTTGCTGTTGTTACAACTGCTCGACGTGATGAATTGGCAACAACGAGTGGTTTTCCTTGTAAGTGGGGATTAGCAACTTGATGACAACTAGCAAAAAAACTATTCATATCAATATGAAAAATAACTTTCATTCTTTCTCTCCCCTACTCTGTTAAAGGCCAAAGGGTCCGGTATACTTATAAATCTTTTTAAAAATAAAATTATAACCAAAAATATATGTAAACTGAATACTCCGCGAATAACTACGGGCAATAATTCAATCATCATATAATTCCGGGAATTCTTTTTTAACAAATGGTCGCATTTCTGTTTCATATCAATTTTCTAAATTTTGTTTAAAATAGCCATTAAAGCTTAATAAAATTAAATATGTTGCAATAATAAAAATTAATAATAAGTTTAAGACTCCATAACGATTAATAAAATAAAAGAAATTATTATGGTCTAACAAGGCGGGGTTAGTTTTTAGTATGGCAATAAAAATAATTGTAAATAATGAAACAATAAGAAAGAAAAGTAGTAATAATGGTGGAGCTAAATACAATAAGAAATGCATTGTTTGAACATGTTTATTTTTTAAATATAGTTGGGTGACAAAAAATGTTCGTCCTAAAACATAATCTAATCCCATTCCTGATAAAAAATAGGACTGATTAAATAATTGTAAATCATTAATATAAAATGTTTTCTTTTTATAAGAATGTGTAATTAACACTTGGCCTGGTTTACGAACAACTTTTAACCCAGTAATTTTCTTTTTCGTTAAATAGCGATCAATAACTTCTAATGAAATCATTGATTGACTTGGAGCATTATTTAAATTTGGAATTGGGACTAAAATATTTCGGTAAGACATAATTAAAAAAATTAATATAATAATATTAATCGCAATAAAAAATCCAATTAAAATAAAGGCTATTTCACTATTTCCTAATATCATCGTAATCATCCTCTACTATTATAAATAATAAAATAAACTGATACTTCTCATATTATAACTTGAAAGTGTTAACATTAATAGGTTATTGTACTAAAAAATATTTTTTCTTTTCCTTGTAAATTGTAAATGGTTCTAATTATGATCTTTCGTAAGGGATGTTTCCTCAACTAATTCAATTTCTCCAGTTTGAACTTTTTGTAATCGTTCTTTAACAATTGCGGATAAGGAACGTAAACTACCATTATTTAATTTCATTTGTAACAATTTTTTTCGTTCTTCATTATTGGGGTCAGCTGCTAATTTTAATAAACGTAAACGTTGTTCATAATTTAAATTATCGGGATCTAGTACATCTTCATCATTAATAAAGATTGCTTCTTTCTTACTTGCATCAAGATTTATTTTTGCATTTTTTAAGATGTTGTTCATTGTTAACGGTTCATTGTCTAAAGGTTCATCTGAAATTAATGCTATTTCATCATTGCTGTCAGATAATGATAAATTATCATTATTTTTACCCTGCACTTTTGAAAGTAACGCTGGATTATTAAAATATTTTTGGTCAGGATAAACCTCGTCACCCCCAACACAAGGAGTTGCATCTAAGACAACTTGGGCTGGTTTATTTAATAATTCTTCTAATGATTTAGGAGCATAAAAACTATATTTTCGACGTCCTTCAATGCGAGGTTCTTGAACTCGGTTCCGCAGTACATCTAATTTACGCGTAATTAAATTAGCTTTTGATTTTTGTCAACGATCATAAATTTTATTAACATCAAGCGATGGAGCAACCATATCATTTTCATTAAATGGAACAAACCGATTCTTATTATTTAAATTTAACTCATCTAAATCAGTTAATTCTGTTGCCTGGTCAATTTCTGCCCCTTCGATTGGTTGAAAATCAGAATAATCTAATTCATCATAATTATCATTATGGTCAAAAACATCATTTTGAACATTATTTTGTTTAACATTAAACTTGTCATTATAGTATGAATATGTTTCAAAATCATTCGTTAACCTAGTAATTTTATTAGCATAATTTTGATTATTATCACTTAATGTTGTTTTATCTTGCATAATTGAAGTTGGTCGTTTTGCTGGATCAAAATCATTTGGGTCATAATCATCTCAGTAATCAATTACTTTTTTATTATTCTCCATTATTAAAGCCCCCATACTTTTTTACCTATTTATTATACTATAAAATTAAGATGAAAAAAAGGGTTCGGATGCTTCTGGTTGGAATAAGTTGGAATAAAGTATGTGCTTGTTATTCAAAACTTTATAAATGCTTAATTTAAATAATTATTGATTAGTGCTATACTACACATAAATATATAAATTATTAATTTTAAATCAAATTATCAAAATCATATTAACAACTATATTAAATAGAAATACGAGTGTGAAATATTTATGTAGTATACCACACACATTTTGTAGATTGCAAGAAAACAAGAAAAAATAATAAAATATATAATTTAAAATGGAATTATGTAAAATGAAGTGCAACAAATCTATTAATTTATAAGACCGCAAAATAAAATAATGTTTTCTTTTCATTAAAAAATCAACTCTTTTTTGAATATGTAAAGAAAAGTGTACATAAAAAATAAAACTTAGTTAGGATTGAGTTATTCCATATTCAATAGGACTCAATCCTTTTAATATACTTTATACTTTTTGAACCCCATATTGATCTTCAGGTATTACTTCATTATTTGTTCCAAAAAACTTTTGAAATGGTGTATAGTAAAATATTGATGGTGATCTTCCAAAATAAAATGTTGCATCAAATCCACCTGGATCAGGAGTAGAAAAAATAAGATGATTTGAACCATTAAAACCAAAATTGGCCCCACCAGGATAGCCATTTGCCTGCGTAAAATTAAATAAATTAATATCAACCAAATTTTGTCCCACATTTGATGATTTAAAAATTTTAAATAATGTTTTTAAAATTGTTTTATTTTCTAATCCATTTTTAACAATTTGATCAAAATCAATGGCATTAACTTGAAAGTTAAAACGGATCCCATCATAAGTGATATTATAAAATTTTAAAAAAGTAATAATTAAATTCCCAAAATTACTTAACTTTGTATTAAGAGCATCGGCTGATAACCTAACATTTGATTCAAAGATAACATTTTGTGAATCTTTCATATATCCTTTTAATGTCATTCCATAAATATTAATATAATCTAATTTTAAAGCAAGTGTTGCTAAATTTAACATGTTATTTGTTATTTGATCTAATTTTGGAACTAATTGTTTATATTGCTTTACAAAAGATTCCGCTTTAGCTGTAGAAGGTTCATTACCGCCTCAATGTTTTAACCGATTTCTTGATAAATAGTCAAAATCAAGGCCTTTATCCGATGGACGATGATGTTCAATAAGAGAATTTTTTATTCATGTAAATGAGCTTTCTTCATTATATGAAATATCAAGTTTTGCTAATTGTTGATTACTTTTAATAAACTCTTTTAATGTCATTTTATACTTGGAATCTAAATTCGAATCATCCATCCCAAAATCAAGATAAAAGTCATCATATAAGGATTTAAAATAACCTTCATTTAATTTAACAGTTTTAATACTTGATAATCATTGTAATAAATTATTTTGAAAGTAAATAAAACTACCATCATATAATTTACTAAATATTTCAACATTATTTGTCATATTGAAGTTTGTTTGGCATTCTTGTGTTGAAATTAATGATTTAAATTTAACATCATATTTAATATTAAAATCAATGCGAACAGCTTTAACCTTTTCAATTCCTTCAATCTTTAAGTCTAAACTTTCATTCATTTGTTTTAAATCAATAAAATTAAGACTAATAACATAATCATCATCATTAAAACTTAATGGATCAGAATTTAAATAATAATTTGGATATTCATTAATAATTTGTTGATTAACAATATTATAAACATCACGAAACATTGCTAAAAAATAATTAATTAAAGCTTGATGTTCAGAATTATTACCTTGTAACGTTATCCGTGGTTCCTTCTTACTAACTCATTCATATCCTTTTAACAAGTCACTAGTATTCCCTAATACTACTTCCTTAAATAATAGGTCTTGAAAACCAGTCTTTGCCATTCTAATAATGTTATTAAAAGTTTCAAGGTCCTGATTTTCTTTATCTTTATTGTCGTCTTTACCATTGTTTTTATCATCATCTTTACTGTCAGAATAATCAGTTCGTTGCTTTTGACAAGCAAGAACACTTGTTGTGCCAGTTGTTGTTAATAATCCAATACCTAATAAACTTAATAGTTTTTTCATTAAAACATTCCTTTAATTTGAATTAAAGTAATTTATTTTAAAAATATTATTAATATCTTAAAATCATGTACAGTAGTTACTTTATATAATATTTTGTTGTAATTAGCAACATGTTTTGTAACAATCCTTTTACGAATGATGGATGCTTTTTTTATGTTGTTGATAATAATTGTAAAACATCATCCCGGCAGTATATCAAATTACTACAATAATAATTCAATTTAAAACATTAATAAAATTAGCTTTATCTAACCCTAATCCATTTTGAATGCCAACAAAAACTATTAGATAAGAAACAATAACTCCAAAACTACCTCCTAAGGTAAAACTAGTAGCAATTTTAATATCATAATTTTGATCTTTAATAAAGCGAAAGGCACCAACTGGCATTAAAAAACTGCTGACCCCATCATAATTGGAAAAGCACAAAGCGAACTTAATCCCATTAAATAAGTTACCGCCATTGCTGGGGCATAAATCCCGATTCCTAATGATTGTAAAATCCCTAACCCAAAAAAGATAATTGCTCCTAAAAGATATTTTCATCATACTTCTAATGAATCACTTGTTCCAGCTCTTGGCATCACACTAACTTCCTTTTGCCCTAACAAAATAATAATTGAAATAATAATTAGGGCAACTCCCAATAAGATTTGTGCTCAACCTAATTTAATTTTATTAGCAATTAACGCACCAATATAAGCTCCTATTGCGGCTGCTGTAATTAATAATACTAACGTTAATCATTCCACTTTCACTAACGAAATAAAAATAATAGCTTGTAAACAAGTTGGAATTGCATGACCAACATTTAAGGTTCCTAATAATTGTTTATCATTTTTAACTTGTTTTGTTAACTTTAAAAGAACAATACTAATTGCAAATGAACCAATCCCAATCGTATCACAAAAATCAGCAATAAACCCAATAAGCCCTAATTTTCAAAACTTTTGTTTAATATTATATTGAAATTCCCCAGAATTATCTTTTTCAAAATTAAGATAACTATTACGGAAATAAAAGTACGCAAAAATCCCAACAATAATTAATAAAATACTACTAACTATAATTGCAACTACTGTTGGTTTTCAAAGATTGGTAAAATATAAGGATAATAATAAAATTATCATCGCAATTGGAATACTAATAAAACTTCAAAAAAATATTTTTTTCATAAATAACTAAGTGTGCTCCTTTAATTAATTGTTTATATTTTAACAAATTTATTTTAAAAACAATTAAAAAGTTTACATTAAGTAAACTTTTTATAAATAAATTAAAGCAATTTTTTGCTTTACAATTAAATTCCCAAATTAATAAAAAGACAAAGAAAGATGACCTTCTTTGTCCTATTTCTTTTAAAGTATGAATGTTGCCTTTCATATTTTTATATTATTATTTTTGATTTTTATAGTAATTAAATATTCTAAACCGTTCCTATGCGTTGTTAATCGTTAATAACTTGCTTCCTATGCTAAACTAATAATTTATAATACAATTATTTAATATTTCATAATTAGATAAGTGACTGTTATGTTTTAATTTATGTTTAATATCAAATTTTTTACCCATTATTGTTTTTTCAAAGTAATTTCAACGTATAAGTATGCATCCTTATATCTTTATCATAACATAAAAATCAAAAAAATAATATTAATGTTAAAATTAATATTATTTTTTGTTAATTGTTATAAAATTAGTATTTCTTTGTTTTGTTAATGTTATCAATCACTTTTTGATAATCTTGTTCTTGAAATAACAATGATCCAACAACAATCAAATCTAACTCGCTTGTTATTAATTGTTGAATATTATTTCATCTAACTCCACCATCAATTTGAAATAAAAGATGCGGAAATTGTTGCTTTCAAACACTGATTGTTTTAATTTTCTTTCAAACAAGTGGCTCAAATTGTTGGCCAGTAAAGCCTGGTTTAATAGCCATTAAAGTTACTAAATTAATTGATGCTAAGAGAGGAGCAATTTCATTAATATCATTATCAAGGTCCAAAGCAATGCCAACCTTAAAGTGATATTGTTTTATTGCAAGAATTATGTTCTCCCCTTCTCCCCTATTTTTAATACTATTTCAATGAAAAGTTAAATAATCCGCTTTTATAAATAATGGGAGAAGATTCATAATATTCATGGCCATAATGTGAACATCAATGGTTAAATTTGGATAATGGTTTTTTAAATCATTTAGTTCTTTTGGTCCCAACCCATAATTTGAAACAAAATGACCATCCATCACATCAAAATGAATTCAATTAATACCAACTGCTTGTAATTTTCTTACTTCATCACTTAAATTAGCAGTATCACCACAATAAATTGACGGGGTCAACAAAACTGTTTTATTCATACTCTTGTAAAAATCGTACTAGTTTTTCTTTTAACTCTGTTTCGTCTAATAAATTATCTAACATAATTTTGTCTTGATATGGAATGGAATCTGCTAAATCCGTTCCACAAATAACTGCTAAAATTTGTTGGTCAGTAGCATCAAAGGCATTAACATTAGTATGGCTTACTTCTAAGTGTGGTAAGTTTAATTCTTGCACAAGCTTTTTAATATTCATTTCAATTAGTAATGATGAACCTAATCCTTGTCCGCAAACAGCAACAAGTTTTTTACGATCATAGGTTTTAAGAGACAAATTTGGAACTGTTATAGGTTGATTGGATGGTAAAGTCAGATTTGTTTTAATTGGAAGTGGTTTTGATTGGTAATGTTTTTTCTTCGCAAAAAAAGTTATTAAATTAAGAAGTGGTAATATTAGTCATAGTGTAATAGCAAGAACTGGCAACAATCATAAACTAACTTTCCGTCCAACTAACTGTCCTAATCCAGCAATTGGTAAACCTAAGAGAAAATCACTATCCCCTCATGTTAAACCGTTTAAACTCCCATTAGTATTTGTTAATGTGTGCATATATTTTAACCCAAAAAATAAGAATGGAATAAAAGTCATTAAAATTCCATTTAGGAATGGACCAAAAATTGCTCCTCAAATCCCACCATACGCATTTCCAAAAACTCCAGCGGTTGCTCCGACAAAGAAATGCGGAACAATACTTGGAATCACAATTGCTCAACCAATAAAACTATGATCTTGCCAGCCAATTTGATGAACAATAATAATTGTAATCGCCATCCCAATAATCCCGCCCAGAAATGAAGCAATAAAACCAATTAAAACGGCATTTTGAGCATAAGGAAACATTGTTGGACAATCTAATGCTGCTTTTGCATTTGGCACTAGCTTTTGAGAAATCCCTTTAAAGGAAGGAACAATTTCGGCAATAAACATTCGTACCCCGATTAGGAGCACTTCAACTCCAGCAGCAAATGTAAATGATTGTAATAATCCTTGAACAAAGACATCTTGGCCAGTATTCAGAATGTTAGCATTAACTAAAGCATCATAACCGTTAACACCCCAAGCGGTAAAGTAAATAATTAAGTATAAGAAAAACATTGTTATTGCAATTGCAATATTATTATTGCGTAAGAAACTTAGTCCTTTTGGAAATTTAATTTCTTCTGTTGATTTAAGTGGTTTACGACTTATTTTTGTAATTAAAATTCCGATTCAAGCAGAAAAGAGGTATGATAATGAGCCGGTATGACCAACTGCTAAGGTATCGGATTTCGTAATTTTAATGACATATTTATTTAACAACGCAGGAGAAATAATCATTCATAGCGATACCAATAATGCACCAGTGATAACAATAATTGGTAAATCTTCCGCTAAATTTAAGCCCGCTAAATTTAAAACACTAGCAAACATTACTGATAAGTAAAATAAAACATGGCCAGTTAAATAAATATATTTATAAGATGTAATGCACGCTAATACAATATTTAATAACATCGCACAAATCATAATTAATGCTCCAGCTAAGACAATTTTTGGTAAACTATTTAAAAATAATCCTGGAATAACATCATTATTAGCAATAATGCCATTAATTCCAAATAATAAATTAAAAGCATTTCCTAATTTACCAACAGCACCAGCTAAAATCCCAGCTCCCCCACCAATAATTAAAAACCCAATGGTTGTTTTAATCGTTGCGGAAATTGTTTCGGTAAATTTCTTGCGTTGTAATAAACAACCAACAAGGGCAAATAAACCAATCAAGATTGCTGGTGTGCCAATAAATTCTTTAAAAAAATTTAGAACATAATCCCCAGTTGTTAAAGATAAAAAAATCGACATTTTTATCCCTCCTTACTAATTATCATCTTTGTAGTATTAAGATAACGAAGGCTTCTTCTAACACCTTAAATCAACATAACATATGTAACATATGTCTATTCTGATTTTATTTTTTTCTTTCTTCTTTGCAATTTGTTTTCTTTCTTTTGGTAATAACGGGTGGAATTGTAAATTTTTTGCAAATTTATGCAAAAGTATTCGTAATGGTAATAATTTGATAAAACAAAAACACATGTTAGATTAATAATCTAACATGTGTTTCATTATTGGCAAAAGATATTAAATACAACCTTATTTTGCACGTTTCATTGAATTCATAACCTTTTTAATATCTGCTTCTGATGGTTTACGTCCCATTTGCATATACATTGCCCGAATTTGTTTTTCAGTAATTGGGGGATTATCACGTAATTGTTTTTGCACAATTTTTTTGGTAATTAAAAATCCTAAAACCCCACCAATAACTAAACAACCAATCCCAATAATAAGTCCTGCTCATCAAGGCATTCTTGTTGTCCTCCTTTTTTCAATATGTAATAAATAATTATTAGCATAATTCCTATAATATTTTAACATATTTTTTAAAATAAGTCTTATTTTCCTGGTTTTTAAGAATCTGCTTTTCTTCTATTACATTTAGTATGGATAGCAATGATATTATCATTTGAATTTGTTCCATCTTGTGATTTAATTGTAATATCTATTTGTGCATATTGTTATTTTGTTATTTTATCAATATAAAAATAAAATAAACTCATATAAGTTTACTTTTTTAAAAATTAATATATTTTTTAGTAATATATTTTTCCTTTAATTATTTTTTTTACTTTGTTTCGTTTGATTCCACCATGACCTGAACAAGTTCCTTTTCCTGAAGAATTTGACCAAGTTCCATCTTTGCACTGTGTAGTATGACCTGAACATGAACATTGAGTAAATGATATTGATGAAAATGAAATCATTGTTATAAATGATGCTATAAGAAAATATTTTTTCACTTTATTATCACCTATTTTCTATTATTTCTTTAAACAAATTATTTACAATATCTTGAAATATTTTTTCAACCTGTTTTATGAATTTCACTAATAATATTACCAAATTGTTTATTATTTAATGTAAAAATTAATACTAAATTAATTGTGTATACTTTTTTAACATTTAGAAAAATTATATTATTTCTTTAAATTCTTATTCATTATTTATTTCCTCCAGTTTTATTATATCCATTTTCAAATGAATTATATAATTCAATATATTTTTTTTCTAATAAATCTAATTCATCTTTTGTATCACAAAAATAATACTTATAATAAAATTCATCGTCATTATATCAGTCTTTTGCAAAAATAATATTATTAACATCACCATTTTTAAAATGATTGTTTAATCGTTTTTTCATATTTTTTGATTGGCCAACATAATAAATATTTTTAGTTTTATTTCAAATAATGTATACACCTTTTTTATTTTCTAAATTATCATATGTAAAATTAGAAGCTTGTCGTAAATTAATTCAATCATCTTTAATAACTTCTACTAAATTAATTTCTTCATTTTTAACTTTCAAATATTTTTCATATAATAAATTATTTTTTATATTTATTTTTTCATTATCTCTATTAATATTTTTCTTTGCAAATGATCGTTATATAAATCAATTTCTTTTATGATTAAAATTATATTCTTGATGTTTTTTATTAGTCATAATATTTAATTGTGCATTATTTTTACTTAAAAAACCTCAAAAACTAAAAAATAATGTAATTGGAGCAAAAGTAACCTTAATCAAAAATTACTTGGTTTTTCTGGATAATCAATTTTTTTAAAATTATATTGCTTTTTTTCTAATTCATAATTTCTTAATTTATCATTATTTTGTGCTATTTCATTCGTAATAATTTCTAATTTTATTTCTTTTTCTCTTCATTTAGGTATTATTCCAATTTCATCAATTATTTTTAAAATAAATTCTTTTTCTAAATTTAACTCTAAAATATCTTGAGAAACAAATTTAAGTGGATTAATTATTTTATTAAAATTTTTAATAACTGCTGTTCTAACAGAAACATCACCATAAATTGGTGTTCTAACATAATTTCTTGTAACATATTGTGTTATTTTTGGTTTAGTTGTTTTTTTAATTGTTTTAAATTGTAAAAAATTAGTTTCTTTATTAAATAATAAATTATCAATATAAACTTCAATTTTTTCTTCAAATTCATTGCTGTTGTTTAAAAGATACTTCTGTTTTTCTATTCTTCTTCATCTTTGATTATTTGCTTGTATTTGCCTAATCAATGTTCTTCATCCACTCATAATTATTAATTATTTATTTCCTTTTCTTAAATCAATAATTTAATATCTTTTTCTAGTTATTTTCTTAGTTTAATTATACATAAAAATATACATAATCAAAAACAAAATAAATCTCTTCACTCAAAATAAAAAAGGTAATAAAGAATATTACCTTTGCTATAGTTTTAATATTTCATAAAAAGCATTATTGCTAGTTACTTTTATATATTTATTATTTTAACTTAATCCCTAATTCATCCAATTGTTTACCATCAACTGGACTTGGTGAAGCTGTCATTGGGTCAATTCCTGTTGCATTCTTCGGAAAAGCAATCACATCACGAATTGACTCACTATTCGTTAAAATCATCGCTAATCGATCAAGACCAAAAGCAATTCCCCCATGGGGTGGGACACCATAATTAAAAGCATTTAAAAATCAACCAAATTTATTCGCAATTTCTTGGTTTGATAATTGTAACGATTTAAACATTCGTGTTTGAACCTCGTTTTGATGAATACGAATGCTCCCGCCCCCAATTTCATAACCATTTAAAACTAAATCATAAGCATCAGCCCGCGCAGTTGCCATGTTCTGTTCAAAATTATCAATAAATTCACTAGTTGGTGCAGTAAACGGATGATGAGCTGCTTCATAACGTTTATTCTCATCTGATCATTCATATAATGGTCAATTAACAATTCATAAGAAGTGATATTCATTCGATGGGATTAAATCAAACATTTTAGCTAATGCTACACGTACTGCTCCTAAAGCTTGACAAGTAATTGCTTTTTCATCACTAACAAAAAAGAATGTTCCTGCCTGTTTATTACATACTTGTAATAATTTTGTTTTTTCATTATCACTAAGTGCTTTAGCAAGTGGTCCTTCTCAATTATTCTTTTCGTGTTTAACTCATGCCAACCCTTTGGCTTTGTTTTGTTGGGCAATCCGCGTTAATTCTTCAACTTGTTTTTTACTTACTAATTGTGGAATAAAAATTCCTTTTAAACTTAACTCTTTTTTTAACGCTGTTGCAAAGATACTAAATTCAGTTTTAGCAAAAATATCTTTTGCATCAAATAACTGTAAATCATAACGCGTATCAGGTTTATCAGTGCCATATTTTTCAATTGCTTCATCATAATCCATCCGAAGAAATGGCGTTTTAATTTTAACCTTCATCACATCTTGCATAATTGTGTGAAATAGTGTTTCAACAAAATCCATAATATCATCTCGAGTAACAAAACTCATTTCTAAATCTAATTGTGTAAATTCTGGTTGACGATCACTACGTAAGTCTTCATCACGAAAACACTTTGCAATTTGAAAATATTTATCAAATCCGGCTAACATTAATAACTGTTTAAATAATTGTGGGGATTGTGGTAAAGCATAAAAATGATGAGGATTTAAACGCGATGGAACTAAAAAATCACGGGCACCTTCTGGCGTTGATTTGTTTAAAATTGGTGTTTCAATATCAATAAATTGATGAACTTGACAAAATTGGCGAATTGTTTGTACTACTTGATTTCGTAACATAATTTTTTGTTGCATTATCGGACGACGTAAATCTAAATAACGATATTTCATCCGAACATCTTCTAAGGCATCCGTTATATCATTAATAATTAATGGTGGCGTTTGGGCTTTTGATAAAATTGTGATTTGTTCAGCGGCAATTTCAATTTCCCCGGTTGGTAATTCTAAATTCTTATTTTTTCGTTCAATTACAACCCCTTCAACACTAATTACAAATTCATTCCGAATTGTATTAATCATCGCATATTGGGGATGATCTGGTTGCACGACAATTTGGATAATTCCTGTTCGATCTCGTAAATCTAAGAAAATAATCCCCCCTAATCGACGATTTTTTGCTACTCAACCACTTAAAACAACTTTTGCCTTAACATTTTTTAATGTTAATTCCCCACAAGGATGTGTTCTCTTCATTATTTCTTCTCCTTACTTAAAACTGCAATAATCTTTTCAAACTTAACTTCTTGTTCTTTTCCCGTTTGTTGGTTTTTAATTTTCACAACATTTTTTTTCAATTCTTCATCACCAATAATAATAGCATTTTTCGCTTTTAATCGTTCTAATGATTTAAATTGGGCTTTAACACTCCGTGTTAAATAATCACAATCAGCACGAAAACCACTTGCTCGTAGTAATAACAACAACGAAGCAGCAAAATGGCGAGCATGATCGGATAAACAAATTAAATAAGCATCAAGATAAGGCTCATCAGCTAGTACAATATCATTCGTAGCTAAAGTTAATAACAATCGTTCTAACCCTAAGGCAAATCCTACCGCTGGATAATCTAAACTTGGTTCAAAGGTATGAACTAATTGATCATAACGTCCTCCCCCTAATAAGGTTAATTCTCGGTCTTGATCCTCAATCACAATTTCAAAAACAATGCCAGTGTAATAATCTAATCCACGTACTAATTGGGCATCTAAGGTAAAAGGAATTCCTAATTTAGTTAGCAACTTTTGAATTGCCACAAATTCTTCATTTTCTGTTGGGGTTAAATAATCATAAATTTTTGGAGCATTACCAAATTTATCATGATCAATTTTACAATCTAATACTCGTAATGGATTTTTTTGTACCCGAATTTTACAATCAGCACATAATGTTTGGTCTTGGAAGAAAGCTGTTAACACGCCAAGATACTTTGTGCGTGCTTCACCAACCATTAAATAATTTAGTTTTAATGTTAAGTTTGTTAATCCAAGAGTTTTTAATAAATTATACCCAAGTAAAATTACTTCAACATCTAATAAATAATTCTTAGCTCCGACCACTTCAACTCCAAACTGATTAAACTGACGTAAACGACCATGTTGAGGTCGTTCATAACGAAACATATTCCCAAGGTAAAACAACTTTAACGGTAATTCATATTTCCCATATAGTTTATCTTCAATAATGCTGCGAATAACAGGTGCTGTTCCTTCTGGGCGTAAAACAAATGCTCGTTCTTTTTTATCTAATAATTCAAACATTTCTTTGCTAACAATATCGGTTTCTGCTCCTACTGAACGGACAAATAAATCCTTTGCTTCAAAAATTGGCGTTCTAATTTCATGATAGTTATATTGCATCGCAAGACTACGCAACATTAATTCTAGGGCACTTAATTCACTTGCTTTTTCATAATAAATATCTTCAGTTCCTCGTGGTTTTTGTATATTCATAACTAACTTCCCTTCTAAATAAAAAACTAAAAGATTGCTTAGGAACGAAAAATCGCGGTGCCATCCTATTTCATTATCTTTTAGTTAATGCGCTTACTTATCAAAATTTATTAAATTTTATCTTCATGTTGTCATCACGCTTTAAAATTCCAATAGTTTCCACCAGCCACTATTTCTCTGTTAAATTATTGTCAACAATAATCTCTTTCAATTAAAATTATACCTATTTTTTAAGAAAAGTAAAATAAATTACCAAATTAAATTAAATAATACAAAAAGGGTTAAGTTCCTCCTTAACCCTTTTTACCATTAATAAAATATTAAACATCTTCTTTATAATATTTATTTCATGCTGCAATATCATCATTTTCATTCTTATTAACTGGTTCTAATGATGGTCGTTTTTCTAATTCAATTTCATCTTCAACATTATTATTTTTTTTCCGCGAATCAATGATAAATTCTTTATCCGGTGGTGTTCGATTTTGTAACGCTTGAATTTGCATTCTAATTCGTGACATCGTTAATTTTTTATCTTTAAATTCAATCATTCATTGAATTGGTAATATTAATGGATCAAGTTTTTCCGCATTACGAATAATCATTAATAGCATATTAATAAATTTGCCAAATCCTTCTTCACCTTTTCAATGTTCCATTTCTAATGGATCATACATTAATTGATTTTTAACTAAATCATAATTTGAAGCATGTGCTTCGGTAATTTTTTCTGCTCATTCTGTTTCAGGAATTAAATAAAAATTAGTTGATAAACTACAATTAAATAAATGTTGTTGATTTTTAAATAATGAGAAATTAAACTTATCAACAATAATGGCACTAATACTAATTGTTAAGCCAGTTAAATCAGTTACTTCTTTCATTCACTGAAAGATTGCTTGAACATAACGAAGAATAAATTTTAATTTTCCTGACGAGTAAAGAATTGTTTTTCAACTTTCATAATCAAACTGATATTCTGCATCATGTCGTACTTCACGAATATTTTCATCAGGTTCTAATGCTAAGAAATCTTCAACTGATAAAATAATCATATCTTTTTTCATATGGTTTTTTTCTCCTAGATGGCCTATCTCATTGACACATTTTCTATTTAATTATATCACAAAACTAGGGAGAAAACTAGTTTATCACCAGCTCAGTTTTGCTCCGATGGGATGAAATAATCCTTATGAAAATCAATATAAAACTTCCCTTATCTCAGTTTTATATTGTTTTAAATAAATCTATTAATATATATGTTAGTATTAAAGTATTAGAGTTTAACTAAATAGAAAGAGGAAAAAATGCAAAATAAAACATACAAATATATTAGATTAAATACTTTAGATGATATTAATGATTTTCTTAATCAAGTTCAACCCGAAGATTTTCGTATTGTAACAATTGATTCAACCCGAAAGGTTTGAGGTATTTTTCAAAAAGGATATGCTGTTTTTTATTGAAATGAGCAAAACCCAATTCCTAATGAAGAATCTAATTCTGAATTAAAAAATTTAGAATATGAATATAATAAATAATTAAGAAAAATAGTATGTAAGAAAAGGGAAAATTTAAATTTTCCCTTTTCTTACATTAAATTGTTAAAAATAAGCATATTTTTTATTATTAACTTAAAAATATTGCTAATTCAAAATAATTATGATAGAGTGAGTATTGTAAATGATTTTAAAAATATCAATACTATTTTTAAAATAAATGACTTTAATTAATCTAATTAAATAATAGGAAAGAAAATTTTGATATGGGTTTTACATTAGAAATGAAAGAAAGTTTGAAAAAAACTTATAAATCAATTAAAAAAGGAGTTAATTCATTTTTAAAAAAACTTGGTTTTAATAAAAAAGATGCAGCTGAATTTACAGATAAATTGCTTAAAGATGGCGGAAAAGAAATAGCAAAACGCCAAGCAATGACAAAAAAACAAGCCCAAATTCATAACCAAGTTAAAGCACAATCTCCAGAAATTAATCAAGAAGTTTTCAGAAACTTTATGGATGTTATGAATGAATTACATGAAAAAACACAAGAAAAAACTGAAGAACAATCATACGATAGATAATTTAAAAAATTATCCATTGTTTACTATAAAGTTGCCTTAATAATCTAGATTATATCTAGATTTTTTTTAATTTTTAAACGATAGCATAACAACATAGATAGCATTCCTATTTTTGGGAGTGTTGCAAATAAACGGGTATTATTTAATTTATTTAAAAACAAGAAACTTTTTTTCTTTTATAAAAACATAATAACACAAAAAAATAAAAATACAAAAAATAATTTTATATTTTAGCACACTAAAAAATAGTTTCAAAACTAAAACTAAATTATTTTAAATTAACTAAAATTAAATTTCATAATTTTTAAATCCAAAATATTTTTAAATGTTGAAAATGAAAATGTTTTATTTCCATATCCTAAACAAGATTTTACAACTCTTGAAACATCGCTTTCAGCAGATACACCAATATTTCACTCTTTATTTTGATTTAAAATACCATTTTTTAAATTAATAAAATATCTTAATTTAATTTTTTCATTCTGTAATGATTTTAAAAAAGTTATAAGTTCATCATATTTTCCTTGTAAAAATATTTTTTTTGCGTGTAAATAATTTTTAAATGATTCTTTACTACGATTACCACAATATATATTATTTTTTAATTCTCTTATTACATGAAATCTATCAGATATAAACATACCATCTAAAATTTTAGCACTTTTTTTAATTCATTTAGCACTATCTCCACCAATAATTAATTTAATTTTTTCATAATTTTTAAAAAATTTTTGAATTTGTTTTTTAATAAAGAAAGCATTAAATTCTGCACCGCGAGTTTTCTTGTTAAGAAAAAAATAACAATATTTTTTATTTAAAGATTTATTATTTTCTTTTCCAGTATTAAATGAAATTATTCTAACAGTTTGCAAATAAGATTTATTATTTTTATTTTTTAAAGTTACATGTGCATCATCTAAATTAATATATAAATTTTTACAATTTTTTAAATCTATTTTTTTATCTTTTCTTTTTATTAATGCTTTTCGTAAAATACGCGAAACAGATGAACAATGTAATTTGCAATTAAACATATCCAATATATCACTATATCTTTTATTTTTTACTATTTCAGCAGTTATTTTTAGTTTTAAATCATTAATTATTCTTTGCCATTTTTTAACTCCAAATTGTTTGTCAACAAGAGGAACATATTTTCACTTACCCCTATAAAGATATTTATAAATTCTTCTCTTATAAATTAATATTCCAAATTCTGTTTTAATTTTTCTAGTTTTTATTTCTTTTACAAAATATTTTGTTTTATCTCGTTTTATAAAAATTATATCATCAGTTCCTTCTATCTTTTCTTTTAACTGATTTAAAGCATTTTCATAAATATTTACACTAAATTTATTAAAATTAAACATTTTATTATTTCCTTTCTTTATTAAATTAAAATTATTAGTTAATATATTTCATAAATTTACATCTACATTAAAAAATGTATAGTATAATTAAGCTAATTATAACAATTAACAGAAAGGAATAAATATATGAAAAAATTACTAAGTATTTTAGGGGCAATCGGATTAACAGCAACAAGTACAACAAACTTAATTTCTTGTTATGATGATAAATTAGCAGAAAAACCACCAGAAAATAATAATTGAAAATTAGTATCAAGTATTTTGGGAGAAGGAAATACTAAAAAATGATATATAGGTATCTTTAAAAAAGATAATAAATGAAATATTATAAAATGAAATGGTAATAAAGAATTTTATTCATATTATTATGATAAAGTTTATTTTTGAAATGGTAGTGCTGAACCTACTGAAACACAAATTCCAACAATTAACCCTAAAACAGGTAAAATTACAGATTGAAAAGATTAAAAAGGAACTTAAAAATAGTTCCTTTTTAAATTAATCGTACAAATTTCATAAATATAATTAATAAAAATAAATTAGTTATTGTACTGTACAATGCAGGACTAAATTTTCATACTTCGAATGTTTGACTGAAAAAACTATATATTGTTTGAAAAATTTTACCAATACCACTCGCTAATTCGTTTACTTGTTTTATACCAGGTATATTATTAACTATTCAAATTGCCGCATTTCTTATATGACACGCTAAATTATATCAACTACAACTTTCATATTGTGCTTGTCATCATTGACTATCAGGGAATAATCCACCGTTATTAATTTCTTGTCAGTTATAAATTCCAAAATTAAAATCATAATAACGATACATATCATTTTCTTTTTGGGCTTGTAATTCAAAAACATTATAACCTATTTTTTGTTCTTCCATTTTTTTATATTTTAAGCCATATTTATCTTTTAAAGTTCCTTCAAAAACATAACTCTCATTTTGATTAATATTATAATCATTTGAGACAGAAAAATCATAATTAAATACATCTCCATAATTTGTGTTATAAAACCGATTTTTATAAGCAGAATACATCTTAAAATCTAATAATTTATACTTATCAGAAAAATAAAAATATCTTGGATAAATTTTAAAACCATTATTTGCTAATAAACCGTATTTTTTGTTATATCCTTGTGTATAAGTATTACTTTCTAAATCAAAAATTGTTCGTAAATAATCCTTATAAAAATTTTGTGAAACTGTAAAAATACTATTTAATAACTTTTCAAATTGACTTTTATTAGTATTATTTTCATCAATTAAAACATCTCTAAAATTAACTAATTTTAAACCAAAAAAGTTAATTAAAACAGTATCATATTGTAAATTATCAATATATCCACTTTCAATAAAATTACTACGATTTTGAAATACAGGTACCAAAGCGTGTGCAAAAAATGCTTTTAAAAATTTATTAATATCAATTTGACCTTTCATCTGTTCAAAAACTTCTTTACCAGTATTGGGAGAATTGACCTGATAATAATTATAAGTTTCAGCACTAAAATTAAATGTATTTTCTTCATCTTTCATAAAAGAAAATAAAAAACCTAAATCATCAGTATACCGATAACTATTATAATCATATCCATTTCAATATTGTTTAAGATGTGTTAACTCTAAACTGCCTGCAACAATATTTTTATGCTCATCAATCGTTAAAATCATTCGATAAATTGATTTTTTAGTTAAAATAATACCAGTACTAGATTTATCTAAATTATTAATAATTTCAAAATCAAATATTATTCTT
The DNA here is from genome assembly GCF_000236085.2 of Spiroplasma melliferum KC3. Taxonomy (NCBI): domain Bacteria; kingdom Bacillati; phylum Mycoplasmatota; class Mollicutes; order Entomoplasmatales; family Spiroplasmataceae; genus Spiroplasma; species Spiroplasma melliferum. The sequence goes on from NZ_AGBZ02000001.1 coordinate 603,851, forward strand.
TGACTACCTAAATTTGAGTCATCATAGTTTGGATTACCACCTTGCTGAACTCGGATATTTTCTTGGATAATAACATCTAAATAATTATTTAAAAAATCTTTAACTTTTTGTTTATAAATATCTATTTCAAACTTAACATTACCATTGCTATCAATTTGGGGTGTTTGTGGTTGACCTTCACCATCTCAACGATAAACTTTATCATAATAATATGAATAAAATTCTTTATTACCATTTCATTTTATAATATTTCATTTATTATCTTTTTTAAAGATACCTATATATCATTTTTTAGTATTTCCTTCTCCCAAAATACTTGATACTAATTTTCAATTATCAAAATCATAATTTAAATTAACTTGTTGCAAATCATATATATATTTTTTTAATTTATTTAACATTTGTGTTAAATTATACTTATTTGTAAAAGAATAAACAAAATTAGTTAATTCTTTTAAAAATTGTTTTTTATCAACATCATAAAATTTATCAATGTTATACTGTTTAGCATAAGTATTTCAATTTTTATATAAATCCATAAATTTATCACTAGGTTTATCATAAGAAATACCAGTTGAATAACTATCTTTTAAAAAATCTAAATATCATTTATCGTTATAAGTTAATGATTTTGATGTTTTTAAAGTAGGATTAATAAAATAATTGGTATCACTTCAATTTTCAAAAAAAGTGCTGCGTAAAAACATCGTATTAATAAAATCAGTTTCATTAATACCAGTTTCTGTACTTCGCTTTGTTCTTACTTTTTCTGTTGTTTGTTGTGATTGATGGTTTTGCTGTAATGTCATTGCCTCTAATGAGAAAAAAGAAATTAATAATATTGGTACAAAAGAAAATAACACTAAAAACTTACGCATTATTCTCTACCAACTTATTTTTACGATGTTCTTTTATTAATTTGATAATTTCATTAAATAAATAACCATAAAAATAATGAATTATTAAAATATCTCATAATATAATAAATCATAAACCATAAATTATATAACCATTTATACCAGCATATTTTTCTTTTAATTCGCCAATCGTTGAAACTGTATCTAATACACATACAAGCGTTAATGAAAAACTTATAATAAGATACAAAATTAAATCAACCCAAGAAATAAATAAACCATTTTGTTTCTTTTCTTTTTTATTTTCTACATTACTTTTCATAAATTTAACTCCTAACTATATAATGTTTTTGAAATAATAAAACCAATAATATATAAACTTGATATTGTTAACATTAACGGATGACTAAATAAAATTGCCATTTTACCAAAAATAAATAATAACCAAGTATCAGAATTATATAAATCCATAATAATATTTTTTGCTGATGTCAACTGATTAATAATAATTGTAATAAAACCAGTACCAAATATAGCGATTGCCGCTACCAATAAAACTAACTTAATCATATAAAATCAACTCCTTACTTATTTTTTTATTCTTTTAGTGCTATGAATTCTTTTAAAGCCTTGTTCTCTTGTTTTTGCTTGTCTTACTAAACTTGATAATTGTTGTTTATTACGACTAACTTTAAATTGTTTTCGTTCTTTGATGTGTTTTTGTAAACCTTTTTTAGTACTAGAAACACCCCTAACAGTAGCACCGTATAATTTAGAACTATTAATAACACCACTTTTAACCGTTGAACCTAAATCGTTATAATTAGTTGATGTTCCGTGAATAGCATAAATTGATAATTTAATAACCATAAAAAAGATTAAAAAATAAGCAATCGTTATATTTGTCATTGGTAATTTAGTATTTCAAATAACATCAAAAACAAATAAAAAAGTATCAAAAATAAAACTAAAAATCTTATTTCAATTATCGTTATTAATGCTTTCACTTAATAAATTACTCATTTTTTATCTTTCCTTTCCTTTTTTTGCTTTTAAATTTTCTTTCAAAATATCAATATCAAATAATTCTAAGCGTTGTTTATTATTTAATTTTGATATATCTTTTCAAAAGTATTCTTTTTTATTAATAACTTCATCATTTTTTAAATCACGAACAAAACTTAATCAATGACTATCATATTTATTGGCAAATTCAAGCGGAATAATTATCTTAAAAAACCGAATTCCTAAACCAACATCGGACTTATGTTTTGCTTTTTTACCTTCTGCTGTTCGTTCTACTGATTTTGTTTTTCAAATTTCATAATCTGTAATATCTTGAAAAATACCAATTCGCATAACAAAACTACGATTAAAAATATTACCTAATTTTGACTTAACGGGTTTTTTCAATGAAATAGGAATAATAATACCACTCGCTAAATGACGAATATTATTTCACATCATACCCTCACGCTGTACGGTAAAAATTGCTCTATTTTTAAAATGTCTTGCTAAAACAATCCACACACTTTTACCACCGTGAACTTTTTTAACTTCGTGGGGACTAGTTCCATCAATATATAAAAAACTCTCATCAAACAGAATTAAACTATCATCAGGTGGTACTAATTTGGTTCTATCAGTAAAATCTAAATTATTAAAAGTTAAAAGTTTTATTGCATCATCTTCGATTGGATAATTACTATAAATTTTCTTTGTTAAAAGTTTCATAACTTGTGATAAAAAAGTTAAAAGTAATGTTTTACCAGTTCCTAATTTACCAATAATTACTGATAACGGATTATCTCAAATAAAGTAAACTAAACGAAAGATATTTAACTGATAAAAAACATTTTTTCAAACTCACCAAACAAAATATACACATTGTAAAGCAAATAATAGTCAAAATACTAAACCAGTAAAATTTAAGGAAATTATCCAAAATAATAAATCAATTAAACTAAACAAAACCATTGAACCACTAATATAACAAAAGTTTATTAGAAAAAATGCAAACTTTTTCATTACTTAAAATACCCAACTATTTTAAAAATCATTCACAATAAGAATCAAGTTAAAAACAAAATTACAATTCAAATGCCAATCATAAGAGTTAAATATTCATTTTGAGTTAAATTTCAAGTTGTAATAGTTTCAACATTCGTTTTATCTATAAACAAAAAGACATGAATAAAAAACTCTTTTAATTTTTCTCAATCATTTTGCATTTTTAAAAACTCCACATTTTCTGAATAAGTTTAAAAAACATTCCAAAAAATAAAATTATAAATAACACAAACGATATAACATATAAAAATTCAGGGGCATTTGAACCAATAATATAACTAACAAATTGAACTCAATAATTATATAAACTCATTATCTAATTCTTCTAAATCGCGAATTAATTGTTCTACTTTTTCATCATTTCAATTTATTAAATTATTATTGTTATTTGTTTTTACTTTTTTAGGTTCATTTAAAAATAATGCTTTATGCATACGCGTAAAATAGTTTTGTTTATGTTGATTATACAAATCAATTATTTCTGTTCCAGTTAAAAATTTTCAATCATGTTGTTTTAAATTTTCATCATATTTTACAATACGATAAGAATTATCATAAATTAAACCGATTGCTACTTGTTCTGAATGTTTTTGACTAGGATAAATAAACTTATTACTCAACCAAAAACCAATATGACGATTGTGATTAGGTAAATTTATAAAACTTGCTTTATCTGTTTCAAAAGGGATAAGTTCCTTAGAAATAAAATAATTTGCTATATTTTGATTTTTCTTAACAAAATTACTCAATTTTATCAACTCCTAACTAATATAAATATTTGTTTAATTAAACAATGTTATATTTAATGTTTATATACTGCTTATTTACTGATAAAAACAATGTTATACATAATGCTAATATATTGCTTATTTAATGTTTAATAAACAATGTTATTAACAATGTTAAAAATATAAAATAATAAAAATTGGCACACTGAAAAATACTATTAAGTTTTAAAGTAATAGTTATATAAAATAAATTAATAAAAAATAAATAAACTAGTGTGCCTTAGTTTTTGTTAAAATACTTTGAATATAGAGTAATATACTCTTAAAATCCTTTAACCATATGACGGAAAAAGTTTAATATCTTAATAATAATAAATAATCCAAATGGAATTAAAATAATTCACGCATCACCTAAAAAGGTCATTAATTGCGGTAAAATACCATATACAGCATCTTTTACTTTACCCATTGCATTACCTAAACCAGTTCAAATAGAATCCATTCCAGTCCCAAAAGTAACTGCATCTGCTAAAAAATTCATTATTTTCTATCCTCCTTTTTTTCAAGTTCTTTTTTTTCTTTTTTCTTACCTTGAATTTGACGAATTTTTTGATAAATTGATAAACCAATTCACGCAAAAATTCCTAACAAAATCAAAATACTAAATATTCATGTTAATCATACTGGCATGATATAACTCCTTTCAATAAATTAAAAAATTGAAATTTGCAAACTCGCTCCGCTCGTTGTCGCTTTGCTCCATTAAAAACATTATTGAATAAATTATCCGCTAATAAATTACGCAGAATAATTTATTCTTTTACTTTTTAATTTCAATATCTTTTGCAATCTTATTGACAATATTAATAACAATATCTTTACCATACTTTTTCACTAACGACCGCAAAATAAAATATTGCTTTGTTTGCATAATTTCAACTCCTTAAAATTTTTTAAAAATAATAACTTTAATATTAATAATTTCTATATATAAAAGAAAAAACAAAATTATATCTTGTTTTTAACTAAAACCCGTATCTTTGCAACACTCCCCTATTTTTTGTAAATAATATTATCACGATGTCAATATTTATATTTTTTAGATTTATCAATTTTAGCAGTTCTAACTTTCGCTACAATTCATAAAACTCCATCAATATCAATAAACAAAGTTGTTTTTTTACCATTATTTAATTCAAACATATGATATTTTTTGTTTTGTTTGTTTCAAATTATTGATAAAACTTTATAAATAACATGATCAGTTGCATAAGCGACTCCTTTAAAGAATGTTAATAAAACTATTAAAGTAAACATTAAATCTGTTAAATAATGTGTTCTTGAAAGAATTTGCATAAATCCCATCATTGCAATATTTGCGATAAAAAATCCAAATATTAATCATTTTCAATAAGTAATCTTTTGTTTACGTTTTTCATTCATGAAATATAACAAAAAACCATAGACAGGCATTGATGATGAATTCATATGACCAGATGGAAAAGCCTTATCACTTCAATGATGCGTTCCTTCGCCCGCTTTCCCTAATAAGAAATCTCAATATTCAGCTTTAAAACCTTGAATTTGTCATCAATCTAAATATTCGGCATTAACAATATTAGTTGGTTTGTTTGACCAATTATCTGGTAAATGGTCAATAACATATTGATAATCAACATGAACTCAATATGGTCGCCCAAAGAAAGTTTTTAAAAGCGGATCAAAAATAATCCCAAAAAGCGCAAATACTACAAATATTTTTAACGCATCAATTCAATAATTATTAGTTAATAAATCATCTCTTTTTGAAAATTTAACTCTTAAAAACCAAGCAATCCCACCCATTAAGATAACTTCAATACTAAGTTGAATTGTCATTGCGGCAATTGTACTTGTTCCATCAAGTCCAAATCAATAATCTCTTCCTTTACCACCAAAAGCGGGAAATGTTGATTGCTGATAAATCATTCTACTAATAATTAAAGTAAATAAAATTATAAATAAAGCATAAACGGTAATAATGATAATTTCTAAAAATTTAAATTTCGATTTATATTTAATATTTAAACTTTCTAATAAAATCCCAACTCCTGCAAACATAAATGGAACTGTCATCGTATAAGCTAGTTTATCTCAAAATAAACTTAGCCAACTGACAATGCCATTATCATTTAAATCACCAATCGCTTTTGCAATTTGTTGATCTCAAATACTTCCTACGATAAAAAGTGTTATAACAACAGTTAAGGCAATAATTTTCAATATTTTAAAAACAAATTTATCCTTACTATTTTTATTAATAAATGCAGAACTGTCGACATAGAACTTTTGATTTGTATTTCTTTTAAAATTTAGCATCTTCATAGAGCCATTATATCATAATAAAAAAAGCAGCACCTTATCTTTTCCAATTATTTGCCTAATTTTTAATCTTAAGTCGATAATTTGTTAAATGGAACTCCACCAAAATGATTGATTTACAATTTACAAAATAAAAAAATGTTTTATTTAAAAACATTTTTAACTTGGGGCAGAAATTCTGCTAGTTGTTCTTTTGATAAAACTTCGGTAAAAAGATGTTCACGAACCCCATTATCAGTAACTGTCATTGTTGTTGTATTAGCAATTTTTTTTAATTCTAAGACACTATTCCCCATCGCAACAGTATAACCAACAATTTTAGCAAGTTCTAGATCATTATAATTATCACCATAAAAAATAAACTGTTGTGGATCATACCCTTTTAAAGCACATAATTTTTTAAAAGCATTACCCTTATTAATATTTAATGCTTGGATATCAAATAAATCTTTTTGAGAGAAAACACCATCAACCGCGTTTTTAAATGGCTGATAAATAGCTTGCACTTGTTCTAATTCAGCGGATGAATTAAAAGGGAATAAAATTTTTAAAACTTCAATTTCATTATTTTTTAATAATGATACATAATCAGTTTCAGTATCAATTGGAATGCGATAATTATCATTATCTAATTGCGCATTATATTTTAACATAAAAGCAATCCGACTTGATCCAGGATGACCATAAACCATGTTAGCAGTATAAACAATATGATCAACATTTCCTTCAATAGCATTTGTTAACACCGCAAGAGCTAATGCTTGTGGTAACGGTTGCTGATATAATATTTCATTTGTTAAACTATCACGAATTAAAGCACCATTACATGAAATGATTGGTGTTTTAATTTTTAACTTTGCAAAATATTCTTTTGCCATTAAGTCTAATCGCCCTGAAGCTAAAAACAAGTGATAATTACTAGCCAATTGATATGTTTGTAATGCTTCATATGTTTCAGGATTAATTAAATAACCTTTCCCCGCAATTTTGCCATCTAAATCCGTAATTACATAAGGATATTTTTTAACAAGATTCATAATAAGCTATTTCCTTTCTACTTATCTACTGTTAATTATAAAACTAAATAAACTGTTTTCGTAGTGTAATTTTAATGTTTTGATGAGTTCCAACCATTATTTTTTGACCACTTTGGCCTTTAAAACTAATTCATCCTAACCCAGCAATAAATAACGAATAATTACCTGGTTCATTAATTTCAATCACTCGCTCAGTTCATTCTTGATAATTTTTTAATTTAACGGCAGTGGTTGATAAATGATGGGTAAAATAATAATCCTTATTGCTTAATTTAGTCCGGTGTAATTTCAAATTGTTATTTTTATAAAAATGAAAACTTGTTTTTAAACCTGTAAGATATGAAAAACTCGCTAATCCTTCATAAAAAATTGTTTGTTCTGAATTTAATTGAAATGTAATTGGTTTTAGTAATTGTTTAGTAATCATATTTTTATTATTTTCGGCAAGATACGAAAGCAAACTATGCTTATTCATAATTCCAGGCGTATCATAAACTTTATGTCTAGTTCCCAAATTAACAACAATTTTATCTAATGTTGTTGCAAGATTATTTGAAACAGTAATTTTTTGTTGTTGGTTAGTTAACTTAATTAAACTATTTAATAATGTACTTTTCCCAGTATTCGAACTACCAACAAAAACAATATCATTAGTTTGTCGTTTAATATATCGTCATAATTCATCTAACCCATAATTCTTTAATCCACTAACTAAAATAATATCTTCTAGCTTCGAAAAAAGCACTGAGGTTCTAAAAAGTTCACTAATATAAGTAATAATTTTATGAGGATTAATTAATTTATTTACTAAATCAATTTTATTAATAATCAAAGTTACTTTATTATTTTGTAATAGTTGTTCTAATGCCAACTCTCGTGTTCCATCCAAATCATAAACATCTAAAACATAAAAATAATGTCAATTCAAGTGATAATCTTGGCGTAATTTGGCAAGAAAATCAATTGCTGGGACATTATAAGTAACTAATTCATTATAATGTGTTAATCGAAAACAACGATAACAATAATCTTGCGTTAATGTTTCAACATACCCAAGGTCGTTTGGTCTTGTGTCTTGCAAAACAACCCCACAACCAGAACATTTTTTATAAGATATCATAGTCTAATCCATATTCTCCTTCATCAAAGAAACCCTTATGTAAAATATTTTTTTGAGCTAACCGTTTATAAAGTAAATTTTCTAATAAACGCATTAAACGATTTGATTCATTAACACCTGTTACTGGTACAACCAAAATGCTTTCCATATGTGCCCGATTAGCAAATAAAACATCGGTAATTAATTGATCACCAACCATAATCATTTCATGCGGATTAGCATTAAATTGCCGTGAAATAACGCGAAAATATTTTAATAATGGTTTTTTAGCATTTCAATAATAATGTTCAATTCCTGCTTTTTGTGCAAACCGTTCAACTCGTTTTCGAGCATTATTTGATACTAACACAAAAATCATTCCTAATTCTTTTACCTTTTGAATTAAATTTAAATTATCCGCATTTGGAATACCACGATAAAATGGGGTTAAAGTATTATCTAAATCACAAATAAAAACTTTAATTCCATGTTTTTTTAATGATTCAAGATTAATTTTATTAACATTTTTAACATAAATTGATGGTTTAAAATAATTTAATAATAAATTACGATTCTTTTTTTTCCCAAAAATATTCTTTGCCATCCTTTAAAACCCTCATTTCTTGCTATTATTATATCAATTTTCAATAAAAAAGGTTATTCTTTTCTACAAATCATAACCTTTTTAACATCTTTAATTCATTATAATTTCACTAATAAAATATTTATTATTGTGGAATGCAACCGTAATTGTAATAATTTTATCATTAATTTGATATTCAAAAACATTATCGTTTGGTTGTGCTAGGACAGTAACATTTATTTTAGCAACAGTTTTTTTCATTTCTTGCAAAATGACATTTTGGCTTTTATCAAAATCAGCAAGATATTTAGTTAAAGTTGTAAAAACACCATTAATCCCTTTTATGTTTTCTAAAATATTATTTAAATAAAATAAGGGACTGTTTTCAATAATTGCCTGATCTTTAAATCCTAATGTTTCCAAAAAAGTATCTGAATTTAATAAAGCATCACGTAAAAGTCATGAGTGATTAGCAGTTGGCGTTAAAAAACGGTCAAACAAATGATAAACATCTTTTGCAGCAATAAATGCTGGTTGTGTTATGGCAGCTGTTACTTCTTTTAGAACTTCAACAATACTTTTATTTTTAATAAAATTAGTTAGTTCATTATTTGGTAATCAATTTTGTAATGGTTCTGTCAAAAGCATTTTTAAATTTTTAATTTTTGCAAGGGATGAATTTGGTAATAACATTGTAAAAATATCACCTAAAATATCACCCTGATATAATTCTAAAAATAAATCGTTAACAGCGTTTGGATTAGTAACAATTTTTGTGACAATTGGTTTTAAATTTGCTGGTAAGTTCTTTTCAACTAATGAATTTGTTAAAAAACTAACCATATCATTTAATGATTCACCAGCAGCCATTGTATTAATCAAATCTCAGACTAAATTTCCGGTATAACCTTTTGTCACAATTAAATCAAGTGGTTGATAAATATTAATGATAACTTTACCAAAAGCTGATAACCCAGCTGGTGCTAAATCTTCTTTTGCTAAAAAGGCAATATTTTCTCAAAGCGTTGAACTAATTTGATGATGTTCAGAACTTTGCAATAAAATGGCAATTAAATTTCGTAAGCCATTTCCTGTTGGTTCTCCTAATCATTGTGATAAATTACCCATAATTTGTTGTAAATCTATTTTTGAATTAAGTTGATAAGAAGCAGTACGAACTTTGACAATATCATTTCATGTTGCAATTTCATTTGCATTAAATTGTTGCAAATAATTTAAAACAATGCGACTAAATCGAATTATTTCACTAATTGCGGTTAAATTATTAATTAGATTAAATTTAAAATCAATTTTCTGATTCATTATTTTAACAATTGTTGTTCCAAATGTTTTTAAGGCAGTTGTATAGTTTACTGCTGTTGCTTCTAAATTTGCTTTATTTTTATAGTCAAACCGTTCTGGTTGCCCTGTTAATTCATTTACAGCATTAACAAGACCAATCATTCCCGATGTTAATGATTCTTGATAAGTCATCCCTTGATAAATTGAATCATCAAAAGCATCGCGGAAAGAACTTAACGTTTCTTGATCAAGAAGATCACTTGCAAATTTTAAAATCGTTGGTGATAAGAAATTATTTAATAAATGACCATTTGCAATTAATGTTAATAAACCAGGTAGTCCTTCTTTTGCAAGGATAGTAAAAATTTGTGAACCTAATTGAGCCACATTTGAAATCATTTTGTTTGCTGCTGCTGGTTTAAAATTATTCGTTAAGTTTAAGTTTGTTTTTAAATCACTTTTTAAATAAGAATTTCCATAATATCGATTAAATAATTCAGCATAACGATTATACTCTTGTAAGTTTTCCCGCTGATCTGGTTGGCTTGGTAAATCTTTTAAATACATTGGTTGAGCAAACTGGGACATTAAATAATTAAAATCATATTTATGGTCATTACTAATGTAAGCCATTTTTGCAACTTGACTATTTAATGCTGCTAAACTTGTTTGATAATGTTGTAATTTTGGAAGATTAGTTTCAGGATTAACACACCCAATAGTTGGTACAACTGAAGTCGTTACTAATGTCAGACTTCCTAAAAACGCTAATAATCTTTTCATTTTAAGTTCACTCCTTTATAGTTTGATAATAATGTTCCATTGCTAACTGATGAACCTCTCTTGTTGGATGAACAATATCAAAAAAGAAATAATCATCAATGTTAGCATTTGCTGGCAGGGCCGGATTACGTTGTGCATTTAACATTTTTTCTTCAATAATTTTCATAAAATCTAAATTTAAATTATTAAAATTAACTGTTATATCTCCCTTTGGATGGCGTGCTTTAAATTCAGTCATTAACACAGATAAATTATCATATAATCCTCAGTTACGAATAGCATTCTTGTAATATGTATTTGCTAATTCAATCATTTTTGCTACTCGCGTATGAAACTCTGTTGATATATTATTTGCTCGTTTTTTTAAAGTATCATCTGTATTTTGGTTATTATAACGTGGGATTGCACTAACATTTGGTGCATCAGAAAATAATATTTTTCGAATCCCATTATTTAATAAGGTAAATAATGCGATTTTAATGCGTTCAACACTTTGTTGCATCAGGGCTAACTCTGTTTGTGGATCTGTTGTATCAATAATTTGAAACAAATCATTACCGCCAATTTCAAATAAAACTAAGTCTGTTGAACGTAATTTATGTTGACTAACTAATGCTTGGGCTTGTTTTTCAATTGTAACACGGTTTAATAACATCCCGGCTGTTCCCACCACATCAGCAGCGGTTGCCCCCGCAATTGCATAATTACGGCTAAAATCACCAGCATAATCATTTGGAATGCCTGGCCGAATTTTGTCAAAACCAAGCTTAGCATTTAATAATACAGCAGCTGTGTTTCCATTTGACAAACTGCCATTTTGATAATTTTCTAAATTGCTAGGATCATTAGTGCCAATTTTAATATCTAATTTAAAACTATTTTTGACTAGTTTTTCAATCCCATGCGAATCACTTAAACTATCCCCTAAAATATAATAATTTGTAAATTGTAAATTACTTTTTGCATCATCAATTGCTTTTGATGTATCAATGTCTTTCCCAATTAATAATAACGAATCAACAGGGTTAAGATGTGCTCCTTGGGCAATGGTACAACTCGCGACCATAACAGTACTCCCAGTTGCTACATTTAAAACAGCAAGTAAAGTAAAAAATCTTTTCATAATTTTTTCTCCTTTGTTAATTCTTTTTTCTAATAATGATAATAATAAGCGGTCCAATGCTAATTAATAAAAATGGTCACATTAAGATAAAAACAGTTCCTGCTCTTGTGGTATTTAATGCACTAACAAAATTTGGGTGATATAAATCATCCACAGTAATTGGCGCAATAATATCTTGTGGTGTTAAAGCCGGATTAACAAAAATACTTTCACCAGCCATCGCTGTCATTCCATAAGCAAGGTTTTTTAATTGCATATTTAAAAATCAAACTTTATTATTAACAAGATATGTTCCAATTGATTTGTTTACAACTAACCCATTGATGTCAGGTCCAACACTATCAATCATTTGATTATAATCTTCTTGATTATTAATTGTTTGCTGAATTAATGCATGTTCTTTTAAACCTGAACTAAACATTTGGTTAATTCCACCACTTGTAAACATTCATTCCATTCCAGTATGAACATAACCATACGAATGAAATTTAGTCGCAACACTTTTATCAAATTCGATTAAATCAAGCCCAATATCATATAAATCAATATTTTCTCGCTTTGCAATTGTTGCCCCCCAACGATTATAAAATCATGTTGCAGCAAACTGTAAATATTCCTGTTTTATTGCTTCGTTTTCTTCTGGTTTTTCGTAAAAATTTAAGGCTGATAAAATATCAGCTTCATACGATGATTTTAAAACAGTATTAGCAAGCGTTTCATAAATTTTAATCTTACCATTTATTACAAACTTTCCTTGCGGAAATGCTCGTTGAATTTGGGTTTTTAAACTATTAATAAATTTTAAAGATTCTAAGCCCATCCCAGGAACAGTTAAGCCAATTCCTAGAATTAAAAAAATACTAAGAACTCCGCTTAAAATTCCTAGTCAAATAAACTTCATTTTCTTTGAAAGGTTGTTTAACATTATATTTTTTCCTTCTAATTGATAAATTATTTCAAAACTATTAAATCATTTCCATTGAACCTAGTTAATTATATTATAACGAAATAATTGTCAAAAAAGGAAAAAACTTTAAAATTTCTATTTTGTTAATTTAATTCCTTTATTAAAATAATTCATAGCAACACCAACTAAAGCACATGATACGGCATCAAAACAAACGGAAGTTATTGTTGCTCATCATGAGGTATACTCATTAAAGAAAGTCGGAAACAATGTTACAAAACTAATAATTCCAAAAATTAAACCAATAATCCCAAAGATAAAACTTCAAAAATCACAATAAAATGAATAACGTTCACATTTTAAAACTTCTGGTTTATCATTTCGTGTTTCATTTTTTGTTCTATTATATAATTTTAATCCTAAATAATAAGCAACCATTGCGCTTAAAACACTTAAGCTATCACAGCAAATGGTTGTTGCTGTTAAAGCAAAAGATTGGTCATCACGAATATTCGCATAAACACTTCAAAATGGTTCTAAGGCTAAAACACTTAGGATTCCAAAAGTAACTCCTAAGAAGCCAAAAATAAAACTTAAAATATCTGCTCATATAATTGAATTTTTTAACCGATATAACATCATAATCCTCACATATTTTATGTCTAATTTGTTAACACTAAGATTAATTTTACGCTTTTTTTAAAAAAAGCAACATTATTAAATTATTGTTAGAATAAAGTTTTAAGTACTTAGGTTACCCATAAAAATATGATTTTTGGATAAATTCCTAATATTATTTAGTTAAATCGTCTACAAAATTAAGTTTCTTTAATTTCCTAATTAAATTTAACCTTAAAAATAGTTTTTTTGCAACATAAAAATCAATTATTTTTAAATAATTTTTATTAGAACTAATATGTTAGGATACCACGAACAGCTTTACCATAAGCATTTGAACCTGAATATATAATTGGTGTACTTCCTTGATGAATTTTATATTCAACAATATTATTAGTATCAATTCAACGAGTAATTTTATTAAATTCATCTACCTGTTTTAATTCAATTAATTCTTCCTGGATTAATTTTTCAATTGGTTTAAATCCATTTAATTTTGCAAGTCTTAAATCTAACATATTATGTAAAGTTTCTTCGTTTAAGATTTTGGCACCATAACCTAATGTTTGTTTATAATTATGTGAAATTTGCCCTTCAGCACAAACTCCTAAACATCAAGAATATTGATATGATTCAATTCCCTTTCTGTTACATTTAATATAGTTGTAAACTTTTTGAATTTTATCTTGTTTAGGAATTAGCAAATCCCCTTTATAACCTTCAATTAATTGTAATAAATCATCTACTTTACCTTTTGAAAAAAATTCTTGTGCTTTTTTAAAATTATTTTTATGATATTCAGAAGTTCTAATTGAAAGTAAACTTTTTATCAAACGTAGTGCATGAAATTTATCTAAAACATATTCAGCAGCTAAAATATTAGCAACTTCAGATATTCATCTAGCACCATCACCACCAACAATAAACTTTGTATCTGAATTAATAATATAATATTTGTTAATATGATTTAATATTTCATCAACATAATCAACAGTTTTTATAGCTTGTCCAATTTTAACCATTTTATAATCTGACTTTTTATTTTCAAGAATCTTACGATAATTAAAACTTTCTTTTTTATCATGCCCTGTATAAGTTGTTAACGATCTAATTCTAAATTTTGATTTCTTTTTCCTCTTAGTAAATGCTTTCAAAAAAGTATCATCCAATGCAATATGTATTTTATTCTCAGCTAATGCTGTTACATCAATCTTTTTAATTTCTGAATTATCAATATAATCTGCAACTTTAATTCCTTTAATAATATTGCTAATAGTTTGAGTAGTTAATAAATATTTTGGAAAAGCTAATAAAATATCTTTATGTCTTAGACCATCACCAATCATATTCAAAATTTTTAATCTTAAATCATGTGTCAGTCGTTGATATTTTTTTAGTTTAATATGTTGCAAAAATAGAACTGTGTATCTTCATTTACCACATTCTTTTGTATTTGAATTATATTTCTCATTATCTCAATATTTATAACGATGAAGTTTTAATTTAATTTCACCAAAAGAAGATATTAACTTTCTTTTTCGATATCCCTTTGGTTTATAGGTTGGATTCGCTTTTCTAATATATTGAAAAAGTTCCTCATCAATCTTCTGAAATTCATCTGTTAATGTTTTCTTATATTTTTCAACAGCAGTTCTATTAAATTCAGTAAAAAATCATAAGGATTAAAATCATATATCATACTACTATTGCCCTATCTAATAGTTTATATTACCCTTTGTTAATCTTGTTTATAATTTTCTATATTAATTATAGCATAAAAAATAAAGGCTCAAATAGTTTTTACTTTTTAGATAATAGTCACTATTTTCCTTATTAATTTTATCTACTTTTTCTTTTTCTTTTGACATTTGACCGGTGTCAATAAAATAAGTATAGAATCTCTCTAAAATAAAGATGTTTGGTTTCTAGAAGAATTTTATAAAATTTTTATTTCATAAATCTTCAATATTATATTTAGAAAAAATATCTGAATTAAAAATAAAATTTAAACATTTATCCATTATATATTTTTCATAGTTTTTATTTCTAGAAAAATAATCTAAATTTAGTTCATGTCTTCCCTTTCTAGTTTGTTCTATTTTTCTATGTTTAGGTGCTTCTTCAATAGACACATAAAAGCCACCAATACTAGTAATAGCTATAAATCAATTAGGACTCGTATAATTTACAGTTATTGTAGAAAAATCTAATTTAAATACAATCATAAATAACTGTGCTATCATTGCATCAGGTTGTGAAATATCATATCCAAAGCTATTACCCTGAACTAAATTTTTAAATAATATTTTTTGATTATCTTTAAAAAAATCATTTATCATTTCTCCAATTCAAAATACCTTATGTGTTCATTTAGTGTTTTCTTTATGTATGTTTGATCATTTACCATCTGAATAATATTTTCAATTAATAATAATTTCTTTTTTGCCATTTTTATTTATTTTAATTTTTTTCTCTATTTCTAAATCAAATTTTTTGAATGATGCATCTTGTATTGTATTTATTACAGAAAAATCAATAACAATATATTTTTCATTTCAATCATCAATACCAGAATCGCTAATTTTATTTTCTAAATTATAATTTTTTTGAACCATCATATCAATTATATTTATTGAAAAAGGAATTAAACTAGGTGATATACCCAATAATAAATAATAAATTTTTTTCATTTTTCCACCTCAATGTTATTTTAAATAAAATCAAATACTATTTAAATTTATTTTTTCTTTTAATATATTTTACTCAAGTAAAGGGGCGTTGCCCCTAAGTCGCTCCGCGACTTTTACCCCTTTAAGTAAGGTGGTGCGTGATAAACCATCGCACCACCTTACTTTTTTTCTTAACAACATTATTTTTACTACTAAAAATAGCGTAAAAGTCCATTAACCATCGCTAACACTAAAATAGAACTTAACATAATCTTAAATGTAATATCAAAGGCAAATAAATTACCAATATTATTAAACAACTCAGACACATTGCTAAATACATGTACTATCCCATTAATAAAATTATATACATCTTTCATACCAGGCAAATTATTTACCAATCAAATCGCCGCATTTTGTATATGACACGCTAAATTATATCAACTACAACTTTTATATGGTATTCGTCAAATATTACCATTATTAATTTCATTATTTCAATCAGTAGCATTATAAAGGCTAAAATTAAAACCATTAACTGAAATAGAACTATCTTTACCAATATTAATAGCATTAAAAGTAATCAAATTAAAACCTTGATATTTTGATTTATCTGTCATATCTAATAATTTTATTGATTGAGTATACTTATCATTATTAGAAGGCAAAATATCAGTTTGATATTGTCAATTTGAAAAAAAAGAATAATAATTTTGATTAACATTTATATTATAAGCATTATATAAATTAACTATTGGGTTTAAATAAGTTGCTGATAAATCAGGGAATCTTAAAATATTAAAAAGCATTGATTTTGGATATAATAAAAAACCATTTTTTACAAAAAAAGCAAAACCAGTATTCTCGTTAGAAGAATTAAAATAAATAAATTCTTTAAAATTAGAAATATCAAATATAACTCTTAAAATATTAGAATAAAAATAATCTAAAATTTGAAAAAAACTTTCCAAAGAAAAAGTATCTTGCTTAACATCATTAATAAAATATTGAGAATTAGAATTTTTAATAATATCCATATTAATTAAATTTTTATAATTAGAATTAAAAATTAAATAATTCAAATCAAAATGTCTATAACTTTGATTGGAAACAATAGGAAAAAATAAATATTCAAATATATCTATATTAAAAATAAAATCATATTTTATTTTATTTTTATAAACAATAATTTTTAAAAATCTACCAGTACTATCATTATCTAAAATTAATTTTCCTTGTCATCCCTTTGAAATATCTTGTGAATTTCAAGTAATTTCATAACTCCTATAATTTGTTGTAAAAAGTTTAAATCAATAATTATTATCATTTTTATCAGCACTTAAACCATCTCAACCACCCAATTTAATACCAAAACTAAATGCATAATTACTAGGATCTAAACCTTGCATAAAATAGTCTTGTCGTAGCATTAAAGTAGACTGAAAATCATATTCATTTGCTTTGTCATAAGTTAATTCTTTAAAAGTATCATTATTTTTTAAATACAATTTATAGGTATTGCTAAAATTATTAGTTGTTACAGTACCACAAAAAAGAAATATTCAACCAAATATTAAATAAAAAACAATAAATACATCTAATAATCGTTTTCGCATTGTTTTAACCTCCTATGCAATAAAAATAAGTCTAATTCCCATAATGATAATTCCAAACGCAATATATAACTGAAAAATAGGATGTGTCGCAATAATAAATAAATGTGCTACCAATTTATAAAAATCGTTAGCAGATTCTAAATAATGTTTAACAGTTGAAAAACCTAAATCTGTTGCCATAACAATATTAGCAATAAAACCAAAACCAACAGTTAAACCAATAACAAAGAAAAATATTAACTTAATCATTATTTATTACTCTCCTTATTATCACTTTTAGAATCATTACTTATATTTTTAACCCCCTTAGATATTTGCTTACTTGCTTGTAAAGATGAACGAGAAACTGAACTTAAACCACGAGAACTATTAACTAATAACAAAATAACATTTATAACACCACCAATTACTCAAATTACAAATAAAGGAATATTTGTACCAGGCAATTTTAATGCTCACATTCAATCCATAATTTTCATAAAAATATCGACTACAACATTAATGGCACCATTTCATACATCATTAGCAAGTAAATTAATCATTTTCTAATTCCCCCAAATTCTTTAATAAATGTTCCATACCCATTTCTCGTAATTCATTAATTGTAATATCTTTTTTAACAATACTAGGTCAATTTTGTTTAATATAACTTGGTACTTTATCATTTTTTAAATCACGCACAAATTTTAAATATTTACTATCATATTGCATAGCAATAGACAAAGGAATTGTTATCTTAACAAAATTAATACCAATATCTTTATTAGACTTTTTACGAACTCTTTTACCGTTTGCTGTTCGTTTAACTGTTTCTGTTTTTCATACTAAATAATCATCTAAGTCATCAAAAAAACCTATTTTCATTTTAAAATAAGGAAAAAATATACTAGGTTTAATACACTGCATAGGAACAATAATCATATTAGCAATCTCTCTATATTCCACTCAATTTTGATTAATTCGTTGTCCAGCAAAAACAATATTATTATCAAACTGACGACATAACAAAAAATATGGAATTAAACCGCTAAACTTTTTATTATTTTCTTCCGGTTTAGCACCATTCATATACAAAAATATTTCATCAAACAAAATTAAACTATCATTTGGCGGTATTTTATAATTTTTATTTTTAAAATCTAAATGATTTAAACCTAAAACTCCTATTTTTTCATCATTAATAAAATAATTAGAATAAACATTGTCAAACTTAGCAATTTGCGATAAATAAGTCATCAATAAAGTTTTACCAGTACCCAAAGCACCATTAATAATTGATATTGGACTACTTTTAATAATTTTAATCAATTTTCGTGTTTGAAAAAGATTACTAAAAAAAGACCAAAAAAAGATAATATCAAAAATTACTAAAAAAATAAAAAGGATAATATCAGTAACTGATGTAGAACTAAAATATATAAACTGTAAATTAAAACAAACAATAAAAAGATAAAATAAAATATTTGCTATAAATCAATTTACAAATCAATAAGAAAATTTAATATTCTTTTGTCTTCTAAATAAATTAAAATAAATTTTAAACATGTCTACACCACCAATCTAATTGTTTTATATAAAATAAATATTGATAACCAAATTAGGAAAAAAACAACTAATCAAATACCTATCATAATTACTGAATAAGTAATATTATCAATAGAACTACCGACAAAATTATCAATTTCAGTTTTTGGAATAAAATAAAAAATTTGTAAAAGACCTCGATATACTCGTTGCAAAAAAATATTTCAGTCCATTATTTTATCCACCTAAAAATACAGCTTAAAATTAAAAATAATAAACCAAAAACAAGTATTAAAAATACAACAAATATAACAATATCTAAAATAATAGGGTGATTAACTCCAAAAATAATAGTCATAAATTCATAATATAAATCTCATACACTTTGCATTTTTCTTATTCCTTTCCTAAATGTTAACTACTAAAATCAAGGTTAGAGTTTATTATTAAATATTAATATCCGTGAATTAACTTTCTGATTGTTTCAATTCCTAAAACCACAAACATTAAAACTAACGGAATAATTAATAACATATGTGACCCTAAAAAACCGATAAATCAGTTAGTAAAAGCAATCGCCCAATCAGCAAGAACACCAGCAAAATCTGCTATTTGCTTAATAACACTTGCGTCAGGACTAGTACCTTCTGCTAAAAAATTTGCATTCATTAACAACACCTCACTTAAAATACTTTCTATTAATAATAAAACCTTGGCAATCTCTAACCTTGATTTTAGTAATTAACACTAAAAACTAAAATCAATTTTTATACTTGCCAAGGTATTTTATTGATATTAACTTATTCAACAGATTTATCTGCTTTTTTAATTTTTCGTTTTCCCCATTCTTTAAATTCTACTTTTTTAGAACAATGCGGACAAATTAAATATTTATTTTTAATCTTAAATACTGTACTTACTGTTAAAAATATTAATAACATAAACATTGATAGTATTAAAATAATTGTTGCAAAAACAGTCATTAATTATCACTCTCCTTATTTTTTAAATCTTTAATTTCTAACTTTAATTTCTCATTTTCAAGTTCTAATTTTTCATTTTGTAATTTATCTTTTTTAATTTTTCTTTTATCAAAAAACATAGAAGAAATAACATAAATATACAATAAAATAATTATTGAAACTAATAAAATCATAGCAACTATATCCATTATTTTTGATTCTCACTTTCTATTTTTAACATATAATTTTTTACTTGTTCTACTAATAACTTAAAATGTTGTTCTTCCATAACACCAATATCAATAACATTATGATTAAGATATAACTTAATTACTTTTCTTAACATAAATAATGGTATTTTAGTAGGTAAACATTGATGTATAACATTAACCAAATATTTTAATCGTTGTTTATATAACTTAGTTTGCTTTTTCATTCTAATTTTTCTTTACTATTGCTCAATGTTCATTAGTAATTTCATCTGCTGAAACTGGATATGACCTTAACATTAATTTTTCTAATTTAATAATCAATTTATCTTTATTCTTTGCCATTTATAACCTTAACAATCTGTTTTTTTCTTAGTCATTTTCTAACCTAGAATAATATTGATTAATTAAAATAACATTTTCATTAACACAATTTCAACAATAACGAGATCCATTTTCTCAAACAGTATCATTAATACAAACAATACATAATTGTTGTTTCATATTAACTATTGCTTTCTGTTATTGATGAATTATTAGAATATTTGTTAATGAATTCTTGCTCGTTATAATTTTCTGTATATGGTTCAACAATATTAATTTTTCCATCCCATTTAAGCGAAACATAAAATAAATTACCATCAATTAAATAAGGTTTTAATTCTAAATAATTTTCATCAGTTATTTTAAATCATTTTGATTTTGACAAATCTTTTGTACCTTTAACAGTACCATTTTCTAATTTAATAACTGGTGTAAATGTATAACTATCTCATTTACTTTCATTACCTTTGTCATCTTTAATAATTTTACCCGTTGCAATATCTATCAACTGTACTAGAAATCCATTCATAAGATTTCTCCTTTCTTTTAAAAATCTATATAGATTCTTAAAAGATTTCAGGTTTGAAACTTAAATATAAAAAATGATTAATTAAAAATTATAATAAAAAATTAGTGTTTTTTGTTTAAATAAAGTTTATAAATAAGCATAAAAAAACATTTAATTATATTTAAGTTCCGTCCAAGGAAACCTTTTAAGATTTGAAACTCAAACATAATTAAATGTTTAAGTTAATTCAATAATACAACAAAAATTGAAATTGTCAAATAAAATATAAATCTAAACTTGTTTTTTTTGTTTTAATTAATTTGTGGTAATTGTTGTCCAAGGCAATTGCCACATTTTTTAATGAGTTTTTAACTCATTTTTTTATTTTTTATGAATACAACAATTATCCTGTCTTCGATGTTTATACATACCTAAACAATTATTATCAGGGCAAAAATAATAATGACCATAAGATATCATAGTATCTTTTGCTAAACCCCTAAAACTATTATAAGTTGTATTTTTAGTAGTAAAAGTTCAAATTTTGCCACATTCTTTACATTTAACATCTCTATCTGCCATAAAATTAATCTCCCTTCAAATACGTATTTGAATTAACAAGTTTGTACATTCAATTTCGAAATTGAACGAATAAACTATTTTTAACACCTTAAATTGGTATTTTTATTAACAGTAAAATTAGTATTTTTAACTAAATTTCTAAATATTTTTCTATCAGCAGAAACATATTTTTTAAATTCTCTAAATTTATCTAAACCATAATAACTATCACAACTAAAACCAATTTTATAACCATTTTTATCACAAAAAGAAAAATAATTTAAGTTATCTTTAACTGAATAAATTAAATCTTGTTCAGATAATTCAATAACACCGACTTTAACCTTTGGATTTTTACAATTTTTACTAAATTGATACGCTTTAATGTTTAAATCATAATGATTTTGGGACTTATCATTATTAGCAGTTTTAACAATATATTTAGCAAGATATTTAACAACATCTTCATTAGAACCTGCACGAACTTTAATATTTTTATTAATACCGTGTTTTCAGTATTGTTGTACAACACTGTTAGGTATTTTTTGGTTTAATATGATATGAAAGTGAACTGCTCCGCGTTTTTGATACTCATAAGTATACATATATTTTAAAATTCCTTTATGATTTTTAGAACGAATAGGATTGTTTCATCAACGATTTATATTATTAAAAAATAACTTTAAATCATTTTTACATTTTTTAACATCTTTCTCATTAACGGCATAAGTTAAAGTCAAAAAACTTAAATTTTTACAATTTCAAAAATTTTCATATGCTTTCCGAATACAATTTCCTTGCGAGCGAATACGACTATTCCACAATTTTTTATCATTTTTTCCAGTATTTTTAACTCCCATTTTATTACGAGGATTATTATTAACTAATTCTAGCGGTAAAACAATATTTTTAACATAATTACCATAAAACACTTTTTTTAAATAATATTCTTTTTTAACATAATTTAAAGCATTCATAAATACATTATGACGTTTATTTGTTAAATTATCTTGAATAAAAACATTATTCATTTTTATAAACTCCTTCCAAATAAAAAAACACTAAATTACATTTAAAAGTTCCGTCCAAGGAAACTATAAATAGTTTGAAACTTTCAATATAATTAAGTGTTTATATTTGAAAGTTAATTTGATTGTAATATATTATTTTAAATTTTGCAATATTTATTTTAATGATGTGCAGTTGTGTTAGTTAATTGAAAGTTAATTTGATTGTAATATATTATTTTAAATTTTGCAATATTTATTTTAATGATGTGCAGTTGTGTTAGTTAATAAATAATATTTTAGCAGATAATTAAGATGATTTATACTTTTACTAACGCCAACGTTTATTTACCAACTGGTTTCAAACAAACAAATATTACGATTAAAGGAAATAAAATTATGCGCATTGGTCCAACTATTTTGGGAACAGAAATTAAGTTGTCAGCAAATTGTCTCATTGTTCCTAGTTTTATTGATTTACATGCTCATTTTCGTGAACCTGGTCAAACAACAAAAGAAGATTTAATAACAGGAGCAAATAGTGGTTTATATGGTGGTTATCAGACAGTATGTGTGATGGCGAATACAAAGCCAGCAATTGATAATATTGCTGTTTTAGCACCATTATTAGTTAAAGCAGCGAAATTACCAATTAATGTTCAATTTTTTGGGGCAATTACAAAACAATTAGCTGGTCAAGAATTGGTTGATTTTGCAAAAATCAAGGATGATGTTATTGGTTTTAGCGATGATGGGGTTTATTTAGCAAATCAATCTTTATTAATTAAGGCTTTAGAATATGGTCAAGCAAACCAAAAACTTATTTCATTGCACGTTGATAATCGTCAAAATATAAATGAACAAACAGTTGTTTTGCAGCACCAAATTGCCCAAAAGTTTGGATTAATTGGTGTTGATGATAATTATGAAGCCGAACCATTACACAATGATCTAAAACTTGTTAATAAACAGCAATTACCTTATCATGTATGTCATGTTTCAACAGCTAAAAGTATTGCTTTAATTCGCAAAGGTAAAAAAATTAATCCATTTTTAACTTGTGAAGTCACTCCGCATCATTTAACATTATCAGTTGATGATATTACAACAAATGATGGGAATTATTTAATGAATCCACCCTTAAATAGGATAAATGATCAATTAAGTTTAATAAAAGCTTTAAATGAGGGCATAATTGATGTTATTGCAACTGATCATGCTCCACACCAAACAAGGGAGAAAGGTGAGTTTGCAAATAGTGCTATGGGAATTATAGGTTTACAATTAACATTTCCATTATTATATACAAAGTTAGTGCTTCCACAACAAGTGTCATTATCAACTATTATTAATGCTTTAACAGTTAATCCACAGCAATTAATTAAACATCATAATGTTCAATTAGAGGTTAATAATTATGCTAATTTTACAGTGATTGATTTATCGTTAAGCAAAGTTGTGACCCCAGAGTTATTACAATCAAAATCAATAAATACTCCATTTTTAGGAGAAAAATTAACGGGATGACCCATTATTAATGTTTATCAAGGTCAAATATATCATTTAAAGGAGGAATAACTATGACAAAACAAATTATTGAATCAACTATTTTATTGTCAAATCAACAATTGGGTCCTGATTTATGATTAGCAACATTTAAAGCACCACATCTTAGTAAAATTGCTCGCTCAGGTCAGTTTGTTCTTGTTGAACCACAACAACAATTTTTCTTAAAACGACCATTTAGTTTTTTTGACATTAATCCAGTTGCTGAAACAATTAGCATTTATTATCAGTGTAAAGGATTAGGAACATGGTATATGGCTAATCAATGAAAAGTTGGCCAAGTTGTTCAAATCCAAGGCCCACATGGTCAAGGTTTTCAAATTACTCCAACAATAGATGACATTTTAATTGTTGCAGGTGGAATTGGAATTGCACCAATGAAAGCATTAATTGATGATTTAATTAAAAAAGAAAAAAAATACCATGTTATTTTTGGGGGGCGAACAAAAGATGCTTTAAATGTAGTAACTTTATTTCAAGATAATAATAATTTCTTTTTAAACACTGATGATGGTTCAATTGGTCAACAACAAAATATTGTAACAGCCTTAGAAAATTATTTAACAAAATCAAAACCCAAACTAATTATTGCTTGTGGACCAGATATTGTTTTAACAAAAATTAATGAATTAGCAAAAGCGCAACAAATTGCTACCCAAATTTCATATGAAAGTCATATGGCTTGTGGTGTTGGTGCATGTATGGGATGCACAAAAACAATTGATGGAGTTAATAAAAAAATTTGTACAGATGGACCAATCATTGTTGTTGAATATTAAAAGTAGGAAGGATGAAAATTACTATGTTAAAAACAAAATTTTTAGGATATACCTTAAATTGCCCTTTAACAACAGCAAGTGGAACTTTTGGCTATGGTGAATGTTACCAGGACTTCTTTGCTGTTAATGAATTAGGAATGTTAACAACAAAAGGAATTACATTAGAACCACGATTAGGCAATAGTTCACCGCGATTAGCAGAAGTTACAGGAGGATTAATTAATTCTATTGGTTTAGAAAACCCAGGGTTAGATTATTTTAAAGCAAAGATTGTTCCAACCTTTACCGCATTTCAGATTCCAATTATTGTTAATTTAAATGGAAAAACAATTGAAGAATACGAAATATTAGCAACTGCTATTAATGAAATTGCTGCAATTGCTTTTGTTGAACTAAATATTTCTTGTCCAAATGTTAAAGAAGGGGGTATTTTGTTTGGAACCGATCCAACAGTAACACGACAAGTAGTTAAAAAAGTTCGTCGTGTTTTAACAAAAAAGAAATTAATTGTGAAATTGTCCCCATCAGTTAGTGACATTAAGCAATTTGCGATTATTTGTCAAGAAGAAGGAGCAGATGCAATTAGTTTAATTAATACGATTCCTGCAATGCAGATTAATCTTAAAACTAAAAGACCAGTGCTAGGTAATATTATAGGAGGATTAAGTGGACCTTGCATTAAACCAATTGCGATTCGGATGGTTTATGAAGTTGCTAGTGTGGTTACGATTCCAGTTATTGGGATGGGGGGTGTTAGTTCTGCCAATGATGTTCTAGAATTTTTAATGGCGGGAGCGAGTATTGTTGCGATTGGTACTAGTTTATTTACAAATCCAAACCTTGTTTTAGAAATTAAAAGAGATTTAGTAACATATTGTGCAGAACAAAATTTACAGCATTTAAGTGATATTGTGGGAATCGCTCACCAGAAGGAGAAATAATTATGCCAAAAATATTTATTGCGTGTGATTTTAATACGGAAGAACAATTATGAACTTTTTTAAACAAGTTTCCGTCCCAACGATTATTTTTAAAAATTGGAATGGAATTGATTTATGCAGTTGGTTTTGAAATTATTAATAAATTAAAACAGCAAGGACATATTATTTTTCTTGATTTAAAATTAAATGATATTCCAATTACAGTTGAGAAGGCTTTAAAAGCATTAAAGCAATATCAAGTTGACTTTGTGACAATTCATTTAACAAGTGGTGAAAAAACATTAGAATTAGCACATAAAGTTGTTCAAAATACTTCAATTAAATTATTAGGTGTAACAGTGTTAACTAGTCTAGATAATGCTGACCTTCAAACCTTATTTTTATCTTCAACATTAACAACAGAGCAATTAGTACAAAATTTAGCAAAATTAGCAGTAGTTAATAATTTTTACGGTGTGATTTGTTCGCCATGAGAAGCAAAGATGATTAAAACACAGTTTCCATCGTTGAAAACAATTACACCTGGAATTCAATTAATAGCTCAACAAACTGATCAAAAACGGGTGGCGACACCAATTCTTGCGAAAGAATTAGGAGCGGATTATTTAGTAATTGGACGGGCAATTACAATGGCTGCTGAGCCGGCGATAGTTTATCAACAGATTATAGCAACATTAACAACGTAGAAGGGACTAATGAACATGAAAAACATTATTACGGAATTAATTAAAATTAAAGCAATTAGTATTAATATTACAGAATTATATACTTGAGCATCAGGGATTAAAGCACCAATTTATATTGATAATCGATTAACGATGGGTTATCCTCATTTACGGTGAGCAATTGCTGAAAGTTTTGCTGAACTTATTAGGACTAATTTAGGACAAGATAGAATTGATAATATTTTTGGAACAGCCACAGCAGGAATCCCCCATGCTGCGCTATTGGGACATTTATTACAATTACCATTTGGTTATGTTCGCAGTAGTAAAAAAGACCATGGGAAACAAAATCAAATTGAAGGAGTCTATGAAAAGGGACAAAAGGTTGTTGTCATTGAAGACTTAATTTCTACAGGAGGGTCGGTTATTGAAGTTGTTAAAACTTTACAAGCGGCCGGAATGGAAGTTATTGCGGTATTAGCAATTTTTAGTTATCAATTAAAAAAGGCATGCGATGCATTTAATACGTTAGAAATTCCTTTCTATTCTTTAACTAATTTTAATAGTTTAGTAACAACTGAAGGTTTATTATCAAAAGCAGAACAACAAATTTTAAAAGAGTTTCATCACCAATTAGAGTAGGGAAAAAACAATTATTTGTGTTATTAAGTTAATTTAAAAGCTGGGATGAAATAATTGGTGTCAAAACTAATTTTATAATAATCAACAAAAAGACTGAAAAAGCAGTCTTTTTTACTCATTTAAAATTTACTGTTAAAAACTCCAATTATTTCATCCCATCTGATTTCTATTAATCAATTCAATAAGAATTATTTTTTATGCTACAATAAAATTAAGAGAAATTATGATAATTGTTTATTAATTCTTCAAGTATTTAACACATAATATGAAACTTAATTAGAAGGAAAGTTTAATAATGAAAAAGTTATTAATGATTTTTAGTATCATTTTATTAGCAACTCTAACAATTAATATAACAAATGATAGTTTACAAAAACGAAAAATAAAACCAGAACAACGGATGAGTTTACCAACAAGTATAATAACTTCTGATCAACAAATAATACAGGATGATAATTTAATTAGTGTTAAACAACAAAATAATTTATTAGCTGCAATTAGAAAAATAGAAAATAAAATTAAAATTGACCATCAGCGATTAGATCAAACATTATGAAGTACAACAGATTATCAATTTTTAACAAGTAATGAGTATCTTGTTTATTTAAAGTTAATGGACCAGTTAGGTATCCTTAAGTTTAATATTGATAAACCATTTTTTGTTAATAACATTGCATATGGTTGACATAATGGTTTTATGCAAGAAGCAAAATGATACTGATTTGGATATTGAAAATTGCACATTGCGAAATGAAGATGTGACCAAATCTATAACTTATTAACAAATGGTGGTAATGCTACTGGTATTTTTGCTGATGGGTTATCACAAACATCATATGGAACAATTCTCACGATTGCTAGTGGAATATTAAGTTTAATTGGAAATGATTGAAACACTAATGATGGAATGATAGTTCATTTTTATTTGGTGACTCCAGTTTGGTTTTCACATCGTTAATAGGAAGGAAATGTCATAGTGAAAAATCGTAAATTATTTTTATGAGGTATGTGAATAATAGGAATTTATCAAGTTAGTGTTTTGACAGTTTTGCCATTCTTTTTATTTTATCAAATCGTAGCAACAAATGGTGGTGAAGTAACAAGCTATTATTTTAATTATTTATTAGTGTGAGCATATTGTATGATTTTAGTTAGTTTTACTTTCTTTGGTTTTATTTGTAACATTGTTATTTTTTGTATTAAAACTAAAAAAGTTAAATTTATTCGGCCAATTTTGATTTTAATTAGTGTGCTTCCTTCAATTATAATGTTTTTTCCTAGCATGTTATTATATCTTGATCCTAGTTGTCAAGAAAGTTATGCTTTTGATTTTCAAAATTATAATAATAAATATAACAAAGTGGGAAAACACGGGATTTGAATTTTTAATTTGGTAATGGTGGTGTGATTGCTTTATGTTATTTTGTTCCCAACAGGACTTAATTTCTTTATCACAGGGAAAGTAGACTTAACGGTAATAGAAATGTCATTTGAAACATTTTTAACAATTGTAATACTTTTTATTGCAAGTTTAATTTCCTTTTTGTTAGGATTAATTGTTTCTAACTCAAAAAATAACAAAATGCAATTATATATTAGTATTATTTCTTATTTCTTAGCTTTATCATTTCTTTTGGGTGTTATTTTTCCAGTGCTATTATTGACTTCACTACGCAGTGAAGTGCAAAAATGATTTAATCCTTAACTTCATAACAATCTCTTTCTTACAATAGGTTCCATCGCACTAACTTTTTAATTTAAAAAAAGTAGTATTTTTAAAACTAGAATACTACTTTTTATTTTTAACATTCTACAACTATATATGAAATTTACTTTATTAAAGACAAAAATCGGTGGCACATTTAAAACAAAAACAATAAAATTAAAAAAATAAATAAGTTAAATATGATAAACGATTTTAAGTGTTGTTTTTAGTTATTTTAAATTTAAATTATTTAAAAATTAGATTTTGTCAAAAAATTAGTTTTATAAATAAATGTCTGCTTTCCTTTATAAAATAATTTAATTAATTGATTCAATGAATGAATCTTAAGATAGTATTTATGACATAAATTAAAATAGTTAAATAAATTATGATAAATATAATTTGTCTCCTTGGTTGCTTCTACTTGTCTATATCATTTTTTAAAACTACAATATATTTATATAGTTCATTTTTTGTAATAATACTTGTTATTATTTTAATCCTTCTAAATTTATTTTAGATTAATCTTGAAATATGTCCAAAATTTTTGTGCACAATCATCTAGTCAAGCAAATAATTTGTTAAAGGTACAGGGGTACTTTTTTTTTTTTTTTTTTAATAAGTATAATTAAAAGTGTCTTACAAAAGGAAGGTGACAATTAGATGAAACGGTTATTAACACTTTTTAGTGTTCTTGTTTTAGGTATTGGTAGTAGTTTTGAGGTGGCTAGTTGTACAGCGCGAGCAAAACATGAGTATGATGATAACGATGACCAAGATGTTAATAAAGATCTTCTGATTTTAAATAATATTAAGAACGAAGCAAAGCAGTATTTTATCAATTGATGACAAGATAAATCAACAATTGATATTAAGATGTATCCTGACCAAATGGAATCATTGGCCGCGTTAATTACAAAACTAAAAATAACCGATGGATTAACTTTAACTGGCGTAGCGATTAGAGCATATCGTTTTTTAGAACAGTTGCTTGTTGGTTTTCAAGCAGAATTTGATAATTTTAATCAGCAATTAGCGAATAAATATTCAAATTATTATGTTAATACAATGCCATTATTCTTAGGAGAAAATGACATTTCATTTGATTTATATAATATTAATTTTGAGAACATAGCAAAACTATTAGCAGATACTCCCCAAGCAGTGTTAGGAATTACAGTCCAGGTTAATATTACTTATGAAGTTAGGTTTAAAGAATTGCAACAGTTTAACTACATTAATAGGTTAGTTATTATTTGCAATGATGTTGAAGCTTTAAGTGGTATTCAAAATAATCTTGAAAATTATTTTATTACTTTTATTAATGATCTTTTTAAAAAAGAAAACTATCAAATTATTATAGAAAACCGTAGTTATAATAAGGTTTATACATCAGTAATTTGACCAATGATTACAGAAGAATTAACAACAAGAGGGATTTTATTTAGGGGGTCTGCTAACTGAAATTCTTTTGATTCATCTTTTACATTAAGCAGAATAGTTGAGAAAAGCGATTCGGTTTTAGCATGGGCTGGTGAAGGCTATCGTCCAGATAAATTAACATCAGAAAAGTTCTTACAATTTTATAAAAAGAATTATTTTTCCACAGATACTTTATCAGATTATTATGTAAAATATAATGTTGATTCTTTTACTCCTGATAATTTAACAATTGAAAATTTACCGTTTAAAGATAAAACTCCGCAGCGAAGAAATTTAAAGACACCAATTAAAGTCTTAGTACCAAAAGATAAAGTTGACCAACAATTGGAAGAATTTGCGAAAGTAACAATGGATTTTTGACATTATTATCAGATTGAAACATATAACGATAAACTTGTTTTTAAAGTAAACCAAGATGATTTTAATAATTTAATAAAAAAACTTACTTCTTTTTCGGAAAATAAATTTATTAGAGATATTTTTGTTGACATAATTCAGGAGGTTTTTGATATATTTCAAACTACATTAGATTCAACAACAACCTGAAATAGCTATATAAATCTTGGTGACACAGTCGAGACAATCAATTTAATAAAAAAACAAAAATCATTTATGTTTCAATATCTTTGAAAAAGGAAAGGTTATTATTCATGAAGCCATCTTAACTTTGGTTATAATACTTTTTTTTATAGTTTTTTCTTTCAACCAAATTATGACGAAACAAATACTAAGGAAAACAAATTTTTACAAACAATAGAATTTAAAGTTGTTTAATTATTTATAAAAAACAAGAACTTCTTGTTTTTTTATTTTCTTTAAAATAATTATTTTTTTTCAAATATTTAATGGGTAAAAACTAATTTGTAAATAAGTTTCTTTGTTTGAAGAATAATTGTTGTTATTCCAAATAAAATTTATCGTTAAAAGTTCCAACTATTTCTTACCATCTTCATTAAATTTCTTATTAATATTATTGACTAAATTTGAAAAACATCGTATAATTAATATTGAAAAATGTTAAAGTAGCTAATGCTCACCTATGCCCTTTAGTGTGGTTAATAGGTTTTACAAGATAAAATTAAAATTTTAATGATTATTTTAATCATTTAAGAAGATAATTCTTGTTAATGAAAGCGCTACTTTTAAGCGTTTTTTTAATTAATTAAAATGGAGGTATTGGATGAATCAACCCACTAAAAACAATAAAAATATCGAGCAAGTAAATTATGATATTAGAGCACGTGAAGTTTTAATTATTTTAGATGATGGTAACAAAGTTGGTCCTTTAGGGAGAAATGAAGCAATTCGTTTTGCTGAAGAAAAAGGTTTAGATTTATTGTTGGTATCAGCTGCTTCAAATCCACCGGTAGCAAAATTGGTTGATTATGGAAAATATAAATACGAACAAAAGAAAAAAGAAAAAGAAAATAAGAAAAATCAACATATAACTGAAAATAAAGAGATGCGTTTACGAACAGGAATTGGTGAACATGATTTGGAATTTAAAGCAAAAAAAGTGCGTGAATTTCTAACTGATGGGAATCGTGTTAAAATTTCTTTAAAGTTTCGTGGTCGAGAAGTTGCTAGACCTGAATATGGAAAAGAAACATTAGATAAGTTTTTTAGTTATATTGAAGATTTGGCAAAGATTGAAAAAGAACCACAATTAAATGGCTTGTTTTTAGATATGTATGTTGTACCAAAAAAATAATTAATTAAATTAACTTTTAAAAGAAAGGACAAGGAGGAAAATTTATGCCAAAAATGAAAACAAAAAAATCTTTAGCAAAAAGAGTCAAAGTAACAGGAACAGGAAAATGAAAGATTGCGCATGCATATACTTCACATTTAGCCCAAAATAAAACAACAAAACAAAAGCGTCATTTACGTAAAGCTGGTTTAATGGATCAAACTGATCAAAGTCGATTAAAACAATTATTACAAGGATAAAGAAAAGAAAAGAAGGGAGTATTAACAAATGGCAAGAGTTAAAGGCGGATCAACAACAAGAAAACGTCGTAAAAAAATTATTAAAGAAGCAAAAGGATATTTTGGAACAAAATCAACGCATTACAAAAAAGCAAAAGAACAAGTAATGAAATCATGAGCATATGCCTTTCGTGATCGTAAACAACGTAAAAGAGATTTTCGTTCATTATGAATTCAAAGAATTAATGCTGCAGTACGTGAACATGATATGTCATATTCACAATTTATGAATGGTTTAAATAAAACTAACATTGAAGTAAATCGTAAAATGTTATCAGAATTAGCAATTCATAATCCAAGTGAATTTAAAGTATTAGTAGAAAAATCAAAACAAGCGTTAAAAAATTAACAAAACTACTTTTCAGAAAAGTAGTTTTTTATTTTCTTAAATAGATTCTTACTTTGTATTTTTTATGATAAGTTGCTAATTGTTTTAATTAAGCATAAAATATTAACAAACATAAGGGGAAGAATAAAAAATGTCAGAAAAATTATCGTTAAAAGAACAAGTTGAAATTTTACCAGCTAAACCAGGGTGTTATTTATTTTACAATAATTATCATCAAGTATTATATGTTGGAAAAGCAAAAAACTTACGAAGTCGGGTTAGTTCTTATTTTAACAAAGTTTATAATTATAAAACAACTCGTTTAGTTCAGGAAATTGTTCGTTTAGAAACAATTATTACAAAAACTGAAAAAGAAGCATTAATTTTAGAACATAACTTAATTAAACAGTATAAACCAAAGTATAATATTTTGTTAAATGATGATAAACATTATCCTTATATTGTAATTACAAAAGAAAAAGATCCTCAATACTTATATGTTCGTAATGTTCACCAAAAGTATGCCCGTTATTATGGACCATTCCCTGAGGGAAGTCATGCGCGGGAAATTATTAAAGTTTTAGAACGATTATATCCGTTACGTCGTTGTAAAGGAAATCTTGGAAAACCTTGCCTTTATTATCATATTAATCAATGTTCAGGTGCTTGTTTTAAAACAGTATCTCCGGACTATTACATAAAAATGATTAAAAAAGTTCATAGTTTTTTTAAAGGTAATTTTACTGAAACAAAAAAACTGTTAGAAAAACGAATGTTGCAAGCAGCAGATAATTTTCAATTTGAAGAAGCACATAAATTAAAACTTTTAATTCGAAATTTAGATTGAACTTTGTCATCACAAACAGTTGAAATGTTAAATCAAAATGATGATTTAGACGTGATTAGTTTGTATCAAACTGCTGAACATTTAGTTTTAACAACTTTATTTTATCGTGCTGGAAAATTAAGTTATAAAGATTATGAATATTACCATCTTGATTTTGCCGAAGATTGCCAAGAATTATATCGCTTATACTTACAAAATATTTATCAAAAAAATATTTTGCCAACAAAAATAATTGTTAATGAGATAATTGCATTGCCAGAATTAAATTTGTTATTTGATAATCGTGTTTTTCATCCTAAAACACCAATTGAAAAAACAATTATGAAATTGGCGACTGAAAATAGTTATGAATCTTATGTACAATATCAGACAACTGCTCAACGAGAATTAAATAATGCTGAAGTTTTAAAAGAATTACAAATGCTTTTAGATTTATCCGAATTGCCATATTTAATTGAGATGATTGATATTGCTAATATTAATAATGAATTTGTGACTGGTGGTGTTATTGTTTATAAAAATGGTCGACCATCACGAAATGATTATCGTAAATATAATTTAGAAATTCCGGATCAAGATGATACGCATCGTATTGCAGCTGTTGTTACGCGTCGTTATCAAAAAGTTATTCAAGAAGAACAAGCCCTTCCTAATTTAATTATTATGGATGGTGGGATTCAACAAGTAAATGCTTGTTTAAAAGAACTAGCAAAATTAGATTTAGCAATTCCCGTGATTGGGTTAGTTAAAAATAATCAACATAAAACTGATCATTTGCTTAATTTGAAAAAAGAAAAAATATATTTGGATAAAAGTAGTCGTTTATTTTTATTTTTAACAAGAATGCAAGATGATGTTCATCATTTTGCAATTACTAGTTTTCGTCGTCGGCAAACAAAAGCTTTGACAACAAGTATTTTAGAAACAATCCCAGGATTTGGTAAACAACGAATTAAATTATTAAATCACCATTTTGAAAGTATTGGTGCGATTAAAAAAGCAAGTGATGCTGAATTATATCAAGTATTGCATAGTAAAAAACTTATTGAAAATTTAAGAAAATTTTTGGAACATTTTGGTAAATAACTTTTTTTGGGTATAATAATTAAGAACAGAATTAAACAATGAAAGGAGTAGAGAATCATCCATCGAGTCCAACGAAAAGATTTATTATTAGCATATTTGTGTCAAAAACTTTTTCACGAAATGAATCATGTTCTTGAATATGTTCAAAAATATAATATTTCAGCAACAACTGCGCGCCGTGATTTAAAAGAACTTGAAAATGAAGGGATTATTACGATGTCTTATGGCGGTATTAATTTTTTGGGAGTTCATAATAAAACATGTAACATTAATGTTCGAGCAAGTGGTATTAATTTTGATAAAAAAATGATTATCGGAAAAAAGTTAACAAATTTGTTAGAAAAAAATGATGTTATTTTTGTCGGAGCAGGATCAACTTGTGAAATTTTTGTTACTTTAATTGATAAACCCATAAAAATTGTCACTAATTCATTTCGAATTTTACAATTGGCAAAAGATAATCCTAATGTTCAATATAATGTCTTATTTGGAGGCAAATTACGAGAAAAATCACAAGCTTTTTATGGTTCGTTTTGTGAAGAAAGTTTATCATTAATTCAATTTTCAAAAGTTATTTTTTCAGCAAATACAATTGATAAAACTGGAAGTGTGTTCAAAAGTAATGAGGAAGAAGCACGGGTTGAATTAGCAGCCTTAGCCCGGGTTCAAGTTAAAATTTTGTTAGCTGATAGTACGAAATTTGATAAAATTGGATTTTTTAAATTTTATGACGTTAAAGATGTTTCATATTTAGTAACTGACAGACCGGAAGTTATTAAACAATATGATTTTAATGTTAAAGTAATATAAAACTTTGTTATTAAACAAAGTTTTTTATTTGCAAGGAAAAGTCAACTTAAGATGGTAATTTTTGCTTGAAAGGAGGTTAAAATGGATTTAAATAATGTCCAACATATATGTAACCAAATTGAAAAGTTTGAATTTGAAGAATTATTTACTGTGCTAGCAAAAATTGAGGAAGTAGTAAAAGACCGTACCGATGAGGTAGATTAGGAAAATATTTTCATTGAACTCTCAAATTTTTTTCATTCCATTGTTATCCAAATTTTATTAAAATCTAATTGAAATCTGAGGGATTAAACCATGGAATGAATAGGTGGGTAATATGCAATTAAAAACTAATATTCTTGAGAAGTTAGAAGAAATTATTAATCGTAATGATGATACTGTTAATGGTATTATTGCACAAACTATTTTAAATTTTGCTAAAGTATCAAATGAGAATTTTATCATTAATGATGTTGCAGAAACATCACATACAAGTGTTTCATCGGTGACAAAGTTTTGTAAAAGTTTAGGTTTTACAGGCTGAAAAGAATTTTATATTTTTTTTCGTTATGAATTAGATAATTTAAAAAAACTTAATCAGTTTTATCGTCTTAATCCATCAAAAAATACCGTTACTGACTTAGTATCAAACCATAGTGCAATGATGACAAAATTATTAAATGAAAATTTATCATCAATTTTAGAATTAAAAACAATGCTAAAAACAACAAAAAAAATTTATTTAATTGGTGAACATACACATTTGGATTTATTAACTAATTTTTATCATCAATTGTTGGGAATTGGTTTTGATGTAAGTGTAACAACACACGAATTTATTGCTAAGAAATTTTTAGAACGATTAACAGATGAAAATATTGTAATTTGAATTATTATTGATACAGATCAAACTTATTTATTTAATGTTTTAAAACATACTGATAAAACCTTGCCATTAAATAATATTAAATTTATTTTAAAAGAGAATTCACCGATTATAGAAACTAATTTAACAACAAAAGCACCAATTATTATTAATGATCGGCGCAAAATGTATACCCACCAAATTATTTACAATCATTTATTTATTATTTTTAATGCAATTTTAACAATGATTAATTAAAAAAATACCCACCAAATTGTCTGAGTATTTTTTTTATTCTGATTTATTATGATCAGTATCTCAATCTTCTAAAACCATATGTTTAATAAAACGATTCATTCATAAGTCAGAATTGGCCCCTGTTTCTAAGTTTCCAACTTCACCAGTTTCAAACCCAACATAATTTCCATTTTTAATATAAACATAAGTTGGTGTTCCAGTTAAACCTAATGAATCAGCAGTAATTGTTTTATCAATTTCCCCATTAATTTTATGAGCATTTCGTTCTTGTGTTACAATTCAATCAGCAATATTTTTTGCTCATTTTTCTTTTCAAATACCATTATAATCTTTAATGTTGTCAGTAACAATTAAACGCGTGTTTTTAATTTTTTCTTGTTCATCAGAACTAATAGGATATGTATTTAAAGCATATTGTGTACCAAAACCACCTGCTAAATACTTATCATATTTATCATTACCATAGCCATTTTTATTATATAAATCTGGAATTGTTGTATCCGTTGTGTTTTGACAATGAATGCAATTTTTTGCTGAAACCATAAAAATAAAGCTTTCTTTATTGTTTATACCATTCATAAATTGGTTATAATAAGCCATATTTTTGTCTGAACAAGCTATCGTGGTTGTTGCTGTTGTTGCTGTGAGTATCATTGCTGCCATTGTACTTAGCAGTTTTTTCATTTCTATTCCTCCCCAAGAATTATTTTATATAATTGTCTATTTATAACTATACATTATTTTTTATATTTTTAAAGTTAAATCTAAATATTTTTATGTTATTATTTAGTAGATAATTAAGGGAGAAAAGTATATAATGATAGAAAATAATACAATTTTTAAAGGAGAGTAAATGATGATGGATATGACCACCGCGTTGGCTGTGTTACTTCCAATAATGATTATTTTATTAATTTTTTCAAGTTTTTTTTCAGCTTCAGAAACAGCTATTACCTCAATTAATGTTATTCGTTTAAAACAAATGGCAAAAAAGAATGTTAGCAAACGGAAAAAAAGAGCAACAAATAAAACAATTCGTCGTGCGAAACAAGTTTATAAATTGGTAAAAGATTATGACCGTACTTTAGCAACGATTTTAATTGCGAATACTTTAATTAATACGGCCTTAGCAACAATTGGAACTTTATTTTTTGCATCTTTAATTGTTAATGCCGAAACAGCAACATGAGTAGCGACAGGAGTTATTGGTTTAACTGTTTTAATTTTTGGTGAATTATTACCAAAAACAATTGCTAAAGCTTTTCCGGAAAAGTTTTCAATTTTTTCAGCCTATATCTTATGAATTTGAAAAATTTTGTTTTATCCTTTTACTTGATTACTAACCCTTCATAAACAAAAAAATGGTGTTTTAACCACAGAAAATGAATTATTAGAATTAATTTCAACAATTGAATCCGAAGGTGTTTTAGAAAAAAATGAAAAAGAACTAATTGAATCAGCAATCACTTTTGATGAAAAAACAATTGGTTCAATTATGACAGCAAAAGAAAAAGTTAAAACAATTTATAGTAATATATCATGGCGAGAATTACAGCGGTTTTATAAACAAGAACGTTTTACTCGCATTCCAGTCTTAGCTCCGGAAACTGAAAAAGTAATTGGAATTTTAAACATTAAAGATGTTTTTATTGCCGTTATTGATCATCAAGAAGTTGATATCAAAAGTTTAGTTTCTGAACCAATTTTTTTCTCCCGCTATTTAAAATTAGATGATGCCTTAGAATTATTTCAACAAGAGCAAGTCCATATAGCAGTTGTTAGTACCAATGAAGACAGTAATAATTTTCTTGGAATTGTTACAATGGAAGATATTTTAGAAGAATTAGTTGGTGAAATTTATGATGAAGATGATGAAACTGGTCAAGTAAAAGAAATTGGTCACCATATGCTTTGAATTCATGGTAGTACTTCGATTAAAAAAGTATTTCAAAAATATCTGCATTTAGCAGCACCACCAGAAAGCACTGGCAAAACGTTATACCAATGATTTGTCAAGGAAACAGGATATGATTTAACAAAACCAGAAAATAAAATTAAAGAATTTGTTTATCAAAACTATGCTTTTCGGGTAAACGATGAGAAAAAAAGCAAATTAACTGCCAAAAATATTATTTTTGAAATTGAATTTTTAACTAATAATAATCCAATTCATGATTTAGAACGTTAAAAGGAAAAGAGTGTATTTAAAAATAAATACATTTTTTTATTTATCTTTGTTAAATACTTAACATTAATTTATTCTATGTTAAGATAAAAAAGATAATACATATATAAAAAGTAATTAGAAGGAGGAGGATTACTCTGGAAAAAATGCAATCAGAAAATGAAACATGTGGTGGATTGCTTTTTCGTTATTTGGGTTTTATTAATAAAGCATTTTCACAACAAATTGAAAATGAACTACAAAAACAAGGTTATTATGATTTTCAAATTTCTAATATTTGGTTATTAATTTTAATTGAACGGTTTCCTGATTATACAATGAATGAATTAGCACAAGTTGTTAATCAATCACGGGCAAATATTACGATTGTTTCAAAAAAATTAGTTCAAAAGGGTTATGTTGTGAAAAATCGTCCGGAAAATAATAAAAAAATTATTTATTTAACCTTAACTGAAAAATGATGACAATTAAAACCAATTGTTTTTAATTTAGTAAATCAATTAGACCAACGCATTATGCAAATTTTATCAAAACCTCGATATGAAACTTTACTAGCTGATTTAGGAAGTATAGTTGAGTTGTTAAAAAAAGAAATGACTACATCAGTTAAATAAAATGTTAAATATTTAACAAATATTAATAAAATAACTTGTAATATTTTTTAGAATTCGTATAATTATTTTGTTAAATACTTAACAAAATGCACAAAAAGGAGTTCATGATGAAAGAAAAAAATGATGGATTAAATTTAACTGGCAATCAAACAAAAAAAGAACAGCTTGCAGTTAAAAAACCAAAAGCCACACCGATGGGTTTTTTTAAATTATTATCAATTTATTATAAACAATTTTGATTCCGTTGATTATGTTTAATCTTATTTATTATTATTACTTGTGGGATTACAGTTGCCTTACCCAAATTAACAAATATTGTTATGATGGAATTGACAACAGGAATGTCAAAACGTTCAAGTATTAATGACCCTGCGATGCCATGAGGAACATTACTATATTGAGCAATTGGGTTTGCCGGAACTTTTATTGTTTCGGGAATATTTTTATATTTACAAAGTTTAGTTGGTGGTTCAATTTCACGAAAAATTGAAATTGATATTCGAATTAAAGTCTTAAATAAATTAGTTGATTTAGATATGAATTATTATCATGATAAAAAAATGGGTGATATTTTAACTAAACTAATTTCTGATACCCAAATTTTAGGTGACCAAGCATTTCAAGTCCCCCAAAATTTTTTAAATGCTTTCTTTACCTTCATTGGAAGTATAGGTATTATGTTTACTTTAGATAACCGTGTTTTACAATACCAAGATGGACCACACGGAATTGAACCAGTTATTGATAAAGATGGTAATTTTGTTTATCTTGATGGAAGTGCAACTGTTGCGGAATTAGCCGGAATTATTTTAGGAGTATCATTTGGAATTTTATTATTAACTTCATTTGGTTTTACTTTTATTCGTCGGTTAATGTATAAACAACGACAAGTGGTATCTGATGTTAATGGTGATGTTAATGATCGGATTAATGCAATTAGATTAATTAAAGCAACAGGAACAAATGAATATGAAAAAGAACGCTTTAATAAAGTTCATAAAGAATATTATAAAGTAAGTATGCGTGCTATTAAAGTTCAATCGATTATAATTGCTTTTGTTATAACAACCTTAACTAGTATGAACACAATTGCATTAATTGTTGGAATTATTTTTGTTAACAACAATCGATTAGACCCGACTGTGATGTTATCAATTACAATGAGTATTAATTCCTTAATTTTTCCAATTATTCAAGTTGTCCGATTACTAGCTAATTTAGCAGCGGCATCAACATCAGCAACTCGTGTTGCCGAAATTTTTAACCAAGTTCCTAACATTAATATTAATCCAACCACACCACCATTAAAAGAGATTAGTGGGGATATTATCTTTGACAAAGTTTGATTTAAATATGATTCAGCGGATGAAGATGAACCATATATTTTAGAAAACTTTAATTTTCATTTTCAACAAGGAAAAAGTTATGCTTTTGTTGGAGAAACAGGTGTTGGAAAATCAACGATTTCAAAATTGTTATTACGATATTATGACCCAACAAAAGGGAATATTTATGTTAATAATGATAAAAATTTAAAAACAATTAATTTAAAATCATATTTAGACCACGTTGGTTATGTTGAACAAGAACCACAAATTATTTATGGAACTTTTTATGATAATATTCGCTATGGAACTTTTATGGCAACAGATGCTGAATGTGAAGCAGCGGCAAAAAAAGCAGAGTTATATAATTTTATTATTGATTTACCAGAAGGGTTTAATACCTTACTAGGAGAGCGTGGTTTTATTTTATCAGGAGGGCAAAAGCAACGATTAGTAATTGCGCGAATGTTTTTACGAAATCCTGAAATTTTAATTCTTGATGAAGCAACAAGTGCATTAGATAATATTGTTGAAAAAGAAATTCAAGCGGAATTAGATAAACTAATGAAAGGCAGAACAACAATTATTATTGCGCACCGTTTAAGTACAATTAAAAATGTTGATCAAATTTTAGTTTTAGAAAAAGGAAATGGTGTTGTTCAAAGCGGAACTTTTGATGAATTAAAAAAAGTTGAAGGACGTTTTAAACGATTATACGAGGCCGGTTTAATGACATAAAATAAGAAAACACAAAACAATTGTTTTGTGTTTTTATTAACAAATTTGTTTTTTTAAATTATGGTATTATTAAAACATAATATGGAGGTTTGGTAGTATGAAAAAAAAGAACCAACAATTTGATGAAGCTAAAATTTTTAATGATTATCAATCAATTGCCCAAGCAACCATTCCTGAAATTGTTCCAAATTTACCTAATCAAAAAATTGGGTATCATAATGATGAAGTTAAGCAATACTTAGCCCAAGCAGGTCAAACTGCAATTAAACCACAACAATTTAATTGAATTAAAAATATTTTTTTAACAATTGTTAATCCCTTTAATTTATTATTAATTGTTATTTTTGGCTTTCAATTAGGAACTTTTTTTGTTAAAGATTTTCATGATACGTTAGCTTTAGCCAGCGCAATTATTATTGCGATTATGATGACCTTAAGTGCAACAATTTCATTAGTGCAAGATTATAAAGCATTTCGGACAACAAAAGAATTACAACAATTAGTAAAAAAAACTTCAATGGTAATTCGAGCGGGTGAATGTCAGGCTGCAACAGTTAATGAAGCAATGTTACCAAACTTAGTAGCAAAAGCAGTTAAAGTAGAATCAAAAACATTAATCCCTGGTGATCTAATTTATCTTTCAACGGGTGATATTGTACCTTGTGATGTACGAATTATTTATACTAAAAATTTGTCAGTTAACCAAGCTGTTTTAACTGGAGAGGCAACACCTGTTTTTAAAACAATTGTAGCGAATGCTGCACCACACCAAATTTTTGATTTATCAAATCTTTGTTTTATGGGAAGTAGTATTGTTGCTGGAAGTGCTGTTGCAGTTGTTTTAAAAACAAGCGTTAATACTTATTTAGGGATGCTGAATGAACAATTAGCAGCAGTACCAACGGAAAATAGTTTTAATTTAGGAATTAAAAAAATTACCCGATTAATTATTCTAATTATTTTAATTATGGTACCAATTGTGCTAGTGTTGAATGGAATTCGCACAGGACAGTGATTAGAAGCTTTAATTTTAGCGTTGTCCGTAGCAGTTGGTTTAACCCCTGAATCGTTACCAGTAATTGTCGCTGCTAATTTGACTAGGGGAAGTAAAAATTTAGCAAAAGAAAAAGTTGTAATTAAACAACTTGATGCAGTTCAAAATTTAGGAGCAATTGATG
Source organism: Spiroplasma melliferum KC3 (assembly GCF_000236085.2). NCBI lineage: Bacteria > Bacillati > Mycoplasmatota > Mollicutes > Entomoplasmatales > Spiroplasmataceae > Spiroplasma > Spiroplasma melliferum. Next base: position 646,642 of record NZ_AGBZ02000001.1, read on the forward strand.
TTTTATGTACAGATAAAACAGGAACATTAACTGAGGATAAAATTGAGTTGCAAAGTTATCATAACATTAATCAAGTTAACGATCCAAAAGTTTTAAAATATGGTTATTTAAATAGTTATTTTCAGTTAGGGATGAAAAATCAAATTGATAATGCAATTATTAGTTATCCAAAAGTTAATTATACAAAAAGTTTAAGAACAAGTTATCAATTATTAGATGAAATACCATTTGATTTTATTCGCCGCAGAGTTTCAGTATTAGTAACTCCAAAAGAACATGAGCAACAAATAATTGTCACCAAAGGAGCAGCAGAAGAAATGCTTAATCTTTGTCAGTCCTATGAGATTGAGGAACAAGTTTTTCCACTTGATAAAACAGCAAAATTAAAACTTATTGAAAATTTATTATTATTAAATCAGCAAGGTGTTCGCTTAATTGCGGTGGCTTATAAACCAATAACCAAAAAACAAATAACTTTGACAGATGAGGAAGATTTAATTTTTCTTGGTTTTTTATCATTTACTGATGTTATTAAAAAAGATGTTGAAGGAACATTAAAATTACTAAATAAATATGGTGTAACTATGAAAATTTTAACTGGTGATGCTCCTCAAACAACTATGGCAGTTTGTAATAAAATTAATTTAAAAGTTCAGGGAGTTTTAGTTGGCGAAGAGATTGAAAATATGACAGCAGAGGAATTATCAATTGCGGTTGAAAAGCATGATATTTTTGCAAAATTAACCCCACTACAAAAAGCTCAAATTATTACTGTTTTACAAAGTAATAAGCATAAGGTTGGTTATATGGGGGATGGGATTAATGATGCATTAGCATTACGGAAAAGTGATGTTGCTATTTCAGTGAATAATGCTACTGATATTGCAAAAGAAGCTTCGGATATTATTTTATTAGAAAAATCACTATTAGTATTAGAACAAGGAATTATTGAAGGACGGAGTATTTTCGCCAATATTATTAAATATCTTAAAGTTCCAATTGTTGCTAATTTTGGTTTAATGTTAAGTTTATTAATTGCTTCAGCGTGGTTATCATTTGCCCCAATGGCTTCAATTCAAATTTTATTTCAAAATTTATTATTTGATTTTTCGCAAGTAGCAGTTGTTTTTGATACGGTTAATCCGGAATATATTCAAAAACCACGGAGTTGAGATACAAAAGGAATTTTATCATTTACATTATGAAATGGACCTTCTGTAACTTTAATGAGCGTTTTAAATTTTATTGTTATGGGTATTATCCTAACATCATTAGCATTAATATGAAGTGTTGACCCAAATCAAGGTAATAATGCAAGATTAATTTCACAATTTCAAACAACAATGTTTACAGAAGGTGCGTTATTGCATATGTTAATGATTTTCTTTATGCGAACAAATAAATTAGCATTTTGAAAAGATCAACCACCATTACGGCTAGTATTCCCAATTTTATTAATTTTAATAATTGTTTTTGCTTTACCTTATATTCCAAACATTGGTCCTTGGTTACAATTAAGTCCGCCCCCTCCAATTTGATATGCATTTTTAGCGGGGGGTGTGCTTATTTTTGGATTAATGAGTGTTGGATTAAAAGCTGGCTATCAGAAAATTTATCATAGTTGATTATAACTTTATCTAGGAAATATTCTCTTTTTTTGGTTAACAATAACTAGAAAAAGAGGTGTTTTTATGTGATATCCTTTTATTAAACAAGAGCAAAATGATGATTGTGGTTATGCTTGTTTAGCAATGCTAATTGAATATTATCATCACCAAAAATTGACAATTAATGAATTAAAAAATCATCTGCCTGCATATCAAGGGGCATTAAGTGTTTATAGTTTAAGTCAAATTGCTAGTAAATACAATATAGGTTTAAATGCTTTTGAAATTAGTAAACAAGAATTAGCAACATTAACATTTCAACAACCCTTAATTGCTTATGTCTTAAACGCAATGGGTTATTATCATTATGTTGTTATTTATCAACGGCGTGGAAAATACTTTTTTGTTGCAGACCCTAGTGCGAATAAAAGCAGTTGAATTTTAATTAATACATTTATGGAAAAATTTCAAGCAGTAATTATTTTTACAAAAAAAGTGAAACATTTTGTTTATAAAACAAAATCATTTTATTTAACATTATTTTTTTAAAAGAACATAAGGGTTTTTTATTGTGAACAATGTTATTAAGTATAGTGGTTAACTTTTTGGCTATTTTTGGGAAAAGTTTTATTAAGGTTTATTTTGATCGTTTAACAACTGGTTTTCACCAAGAAGTTGTTATTTTTTTTCTTATATTTATAATTGTTTATGGCTTTCGTCTTTTTTTTAATTATTTTTTTCAAAAAATGATGGTTCAATTACAACGACGAGTTAGTAAGACAATGCTAACAACATTTGTGATTAATTTAAAAAATCTTTCTACCTTTGAATTTGAACGATTTAATACTGGTGAATGGTTAAAACGCCAAGCTGATGTTTTAATTTTGGCTACTTTTTTAGGTTCAACTTTACCACAACTATTATTTAGTTTTTTAATGCTAATTATTAGCATTGTTTTTTTACTTAATTTAAACGGATTAATTTAGCAATTGTTCTATTAGAGAATGTGTTTATTTTTTTCTTATCATTTTTATTTTCACAAATTAATAAAAATTGATATAATCGCTGGTATCAAGAAGGATTAGAATTTGAAAATATAACATTAGAGTTATATCATAGTTTTAAATTTCAAAAAAGTCGGAATTTAGAAAGTTATTTTAATTATCAATGAACGAAAAAATTTCAAGCATTTTTAAATGAAACATATTACTTTGAAAAAAATAATATTATTCAAAAACTAATTTTAAATTTAATTTCCCAATTAGCGTTATTTTTATTTTTTTATTTAGCACTACATTTTATTAGTCAACAAACATTAACAATTGGTAACTTAATGTTTTATAGCGCTTTAACTAGTTTTATCAATGATTTTACTAGCCAATTATCTGCATTTATTGTTTCAAAAGGAAAATTAGAAAAAGCTTTTCAGCAAACAGCAACATTATTATTTCCTAAGCAAAAAAATATTTCACAATCACAATCTTTACTTGTTCCAATTACAAGTTTAACAATAACAAATTTGAATTATCTTATTAATGATAATTTTATTTTAAAAAACTTAACATTAACGTTTCAAAACCATTGTTTTTTAAAGGGGCGAAGTGGCTCTGGAAAAACAACATTACTAGAAATTATTGCTAAATTACGATTAGGTGCAACAGGCAGAATAATGATTAACGAACAGTTTGATTTATCGATTCTTACTGAACAAAGTATTCGTAGTAAAATTTTATTGTTTCATCAAGATGACTTTTTATTTGCGGGCAGTGTTTATGATAATATTATTAATTTTAATCAACAATGTGATTATCAACTTTTAAGATTACCGGAAATAAAGCAATTATTAGCGCAAAATCATTTATCATTTGCGCAAATGGTTTGTAACAATGGTGAAAATTTATCAAAAGGACAGCGACAAATTATTTTGTTTTTAAATTTATTGTTACAACGCTGTGAGGTTTATTTCCTTGATGAAGTGTTAAGTAATGTTGATTATGATAGTAAAATTATTTTATTAAAATTATTATTTCAATTAAAATCATCACAACTAATTGTATATGCTGGACATGATCAAATTGTTGAACAATATTTCCCAACCGTGATTGATTTAACAAAGTTAAATATGATTAATGAATAAAAAAAACTTAATTTTAATGGGAATATGATGCTTAATGTTAATTGGGTTTGTTATGTTACTTGGTTATTTTCCAATTAGTTTGTATTATGATGGTTATTTGACGATTCTTAAAACTAATGATGATGAGTTAACCTATATTTTTGTTCCTCATCAGACACCTGGAGTTATTAAACCAGGACAACAAGTAAAAATAAAATATTTTGTGGAGAAACAATGGCAAATAATTATAACGCAAGTTAAAAGAGAGAATGATTATTATCTTATTTTAAATCAGCCAGAATTTATTATTAGTGTTTGATATTTATCAGCTAAAATGGAATTTGGCTCTCAAACAACATTAGATTATTTACTGAAGATAATGATTTAATTTGTTATAATAAAAAAAGAGAAGGGTCTGGTGAGGTAATGAAAGACGATTTTGTGATTTACAATGAAACAGATTTTGATATTAAACCATATCAAGATGATTTTAATGCAATTTTTCAAAAAATTAAAACTTTGTTAGCAATAACTGAACCATTAGAATTATCATTAATTATTGTTGATGCACAAGAACAACTAGAACTTAATCAAAAATATCGTCACAAAGATTATGTAGCTGATGTTATTACCTTTGCTTTAGAAGAAGAAAATAAGATTGATTTATTTGAGCTAACTGGATTACGCAGTCTAGGTGATATTTTTATTTGTTATGAAAAAGCACTTGCTCAAGCTGCTGAATATAATCATTCTCCTCGGCGTGAATTTGCTTTTTTATTTACCCATGGGATGTTACATATTTTAGGTTATGATCATCAAACTCCAGCTGATGAAGAGAAAATGTTTAATTTACAACGAAAAGTATTAAATGATTTACAAATTAACCGAATTCCAATAAAATAAAAACAGAAAGAAGAAAGGGATACATAATGGCAAAAGAATCACCAGTCAAGAAAAAAATATTTTTTAAATTACGGAATAAATTTTCAAATGCTTTTCGTGGAATTTATACAGCAATTAAAGAAGAATCAAGTTTAATTATTCATTTTATTGTGTCATTGGTTGTTATTGGGTTAGGAATTTGGTTACAAAAAATGGTTCCTAACCAGTTTGGTTATGTTCAATGAGCAATTTTATTATTAACCATTGGAATTGTAATTGGTTTTGAGTTAATTAATACAATGGTTGAAAATTTTGTTGATTTATTATCATTTGAATATAATATTAAAGCAAAAAAAATTAAAGATATCTGTGCCGCAGCAACATTAATTAATTCTATTTTGGCAATTGCAATTGGATTATTAATAATGTTACCACCGTTGGTCGATGTTATTAAATTATATTTACACATTAGTTAAAAAAAGGGGAGTTACTGAAATGCCAACTTATTTTGAAAAGCTAAAATTATTAAGCAAAAGAGCTTATGCACCATATTCGAATTTTCGCGTTAGTGCAATTTGTTTATTTAAAGATGGAGTAGAAGTTATCGGTGTTAATGTTGAAAATGCAGCATATGCTGCTACAATTTGTGCAGAACGGACAGCTTTGGCCCAGGTTTATGCATTAGGTTATCGTAAAACAGATATTGTGAAATTTTACTTATACACGGATAGTAAACAGGCAGGTTCTCCTTGTGGAATATGTCGGCAATTTTTATGAGAATTAGTTGATCATCGCATTCCAATTGAAATTTATAATCAAAAAGGTGAATCATATGTTTTAACAATTAAAGATTTACTACCATATGGTTTTACGAAGGAGGATTTACAATAATATGGTCAAAAAACATAGAGATGAGGAAAGTTTTGAGCAAGATTTAGTTACTGACCATAGTTATCGGATTGTTCCTGATGAACATTTGCGGGAATATATGCATAATAATGCTCTTTATATTAAAATCTTTTATGCTTTTCATGACAAACGGTTTTTATTAACTCATCATACTTGGTGAAAAAAAACTGATAATGATTTAGAAGCATATTGTAAAAAGTATATTCTAGATTTAACCAAACATTTGCATCTTGATACAATGGCCTTAACTTCCGATGAATTAGCCCAAAAATGGGATATTCAAGAGCACGACATTCCTGGTTATGAAGATGTAATGTTAAAGGGCGTTTCAATTCGGTCATGGGTAAAAAACGACAACAATAAAAAATGAGTTGTTGTTGTTCATGGGTTAAATTCACATAAATTCCGGGCAATCTTTTTTGGTTTAATTTATCTTCGGTTAGGTTATAATATTCTTGTTTTTGACCAACGAAATCATGGCGAATCAACTACTAAAATGACAACAATGGGTTATTATGAAAAATATGATTTAGCAGCAGCAGTTGATTTTTTACAAACTAAAATTGACCCAAAATTAAAGGAACTTAATTTCCATGGTTGGTCAATGGGAACCTTTATCATTATGGAATATTTAAAATTTGCATTTAATAAAAATAAATTAATTAATAGTGCTGTCTTAGATTCAACAATTAGTAATTTAAATGTTTTATATCGTTATTATATGTTAAAAACAAAAGTTAATTATTATGAACATTATTATGCAATTCGTCGTTACGCAATTGAAACACGTGGTTATGATCCAGAACAAATTAATCCTGGTGAAAACTTGGAAATATTAGCAAAATTACCAGTATTATATATTTTAAATAAAAAAGATCATGCAACACCATATATAATGGGGCGGGTGGCTTATCAAAATAAACGTAAGTATGAAAAACAAAAAATTAGTCGCCGTATTGTTTTTGATTGTGATCATGTTCGTGGAATATACCATAATCCAACTGAATATGTAACAGCAATAATAAATTTTATTACAACCGCAAAACGAAAATAGTGATAAATAACTTTATTTATCACTATTTTATTTCTTTTTGTTTTTAGCTTGATTTTTATTAAAAACACGGTACATGCCATTATTAAGGCTATGTAAACTAATGTGAAAAATAGTAAAAACAACAATAAAGATAAAAGCAATAAAACATGCTGCTTGTGCTCTTGACAAGCCTGAAATAATTGGATGATCAATGTCTAAAAATGGATAAGGATATGCTCAAGTAATATTTCCATCGCGGTTTCAAGCAGCAGCTCGCACAATAACATACATTAGATAAAAAAATGGATAACTTAAACTAATTCATCAATCTTTTTGCAAAAATTCTTTTTTTCAACTAAGGCGATGATCACCAAATGACAAGAAGGTATAACCAAAAAAGAGAATTGGCATAATAAAATGAGTAACAACAGTACAACTAATTTGTGCTTTACTATATTCAGCAATTGTTACTTGTCCATTTTTATAACCAATAATAATTCCAATTCAAAAAATAAAAAACATTAATAAATTTCAGTTTAAAATACTTAATTTAGCATTAGTTGAAAAAAACCAACTTTTTTGTTCACGATGATGATTAAAAATTGCTAATATTAACCAAGTAATAGTTATGATATTAACTTGAACAGAATAAAAACTCAATAAGATATCATAATTTTGCAAACTAGTAAACTTTGTTCCTTTTACATATCAAAATTCTTTAAAAATATCCATGTAAAATCCATAAGTTAAAAAGCCAAAAGCTAAACTGGCAATTATTACTTTATAATATCAGAGATAATCTTTGTATCAAATCCGATAATTTCAGCGTTTCATAGTACCTCCTTGGTATATTTTACATACTATCATAAAAATTGTTTTTTTAATTACATCTAACCTTTTTTTCATTTCTTTTTTAAAAATAATTTTGTTTATTAATAAAATTATTCGTTTTTATCCAATGCTTTGTTATAATATTAGTAAGTTAGAAAAAGGTGAGATAATGGCAAATAAAATTAAAGTTGAAAGAATGCAATCTTTGATTGCTCGTGATTTAACAATTATTATGCAACGAGAGATTCGTGATGAAATTTTAAATACCTTATCAATTCATGCTGTTAAATTATCAAATGATTTAAGTCATGCAAAAGTTTATTATTCATCATTATTAAATAAACCAGAAGCAGAACTTCATAATATTGTTCAAAATTATAAAAATGAAATTCGTAGCAAATTAGCACATAAACTAGAAATTTATCGTTGCCCGGACTTAGAATTTATTTTTGACCGTTCATTAGATAATGCTAATAATATTGAAGCAATCTTGCAAAATTTAAAATAAGAAAACTTATTAAGGTGTAAATAGATAAACATTAAATAATGTTTATTAGTTAGTAAAAAAATATTATGAATGTTTCTTTTAATTAAAATATCCATTAAAATCTTTTTAACGGTTTTTAGTGATATAAAAGTTAAAAGAAACATTTTTTATATTTCTTGATTCAATTGATAAAGATATAAGATATTTTCTAATAATGCGGCAATTGTCATTGGGCCAACTCCGCCAGGAACAGGGGTAATCATTTTTACTTTTGAGAAAACATTATGAAAATCAATGTCACCACATAAGTTATTATCTTCATCACGATTAATTCCAACATCAATCACAATAGCATTTTCTTTAATCATTTCTGCTGTAACAAATTTAGCTTTTCCCACAGCAGAAATTAAAATATCAGCTTGGTTTGTAAAAGCAGATAAATTTTTTGTTTGTGAATGGCAAACTGTAACAGTTGCTGAGGCATTTATTAAAAGATTAGCAAGTGGTTTACCAACAATGTTACTACGACCAATAATTACAACATGCTGTCCAGCTAATTGAATTTGATAGTGCTTTAAAAGTGCTATGATTCCTTTTGGAGTACCTGGTAATAAGTTATAATGCCCAAGCATTAAATTGCCTAATATTTCTGGAGTAAAGCCATCAACATCTTTTTTGGTTATTATTGTGTTAATAACTTTTTCACTATCAATATGACTTGGCAACGGAAGTTGAACAAGAATTGCATCGATCTTAGAATTATTATTTAAGTCATTAATAATTTTTATTAAAGCTGATTCAGTAATACTATCTGGATAATTTAAAACATTGCAAGTAACACCAACTTTTTCACAAGCAATTTTTTTATTTTTAATATAAGTAGTACTTGCTTTATTATTACCAATTTGAATAATTGTTAAGGCTGGTACTCGTTGCTTTTTTGCTTTAATTTTTAAAATTTGTTCAGTTATTTTTGCTTTAATTAATTCACTAACCATTTTTCCATCAATTATTTTTGTTTTATCCATTAAATTTTCGCTCTTTTCTATGCTAAAATACCTGTATATAAATTATTGTATCTGAAAGAGTTAAATAATTAAATACAAAATCTTAGCATTTTTAAAATAGCATCGTGTTTAAAAATTATTGACACTCCCCAAAAATAGGACATTTTTAATTAAAAGGAGTAGAAGAAAATGGAAAAAATTATAACAATTGGAACAAAAATTAATTTAAAAGATGATGATTTAATTAAATATGGTGATTATATGGCAAAAGTAAAAGCTTTTAATTTTATTAATTTACCTAAAAAAGCAAAGTTTATTTTAGTAACAGCAATTAATCCAACAAAAGCAGGAGAGGGAAAAACAACTTGTTCAATTGGCATTGCTGATATGTTAAATCATTTAGGATATCAAACAACTTTAGCATTACGAGAACCATCGTTAGGACCAGTGTTTGGATTAAAAGGTTCAGCAACCGGCGGCGGAGAATGTATTATGGAACCAGAAAATGAAATTAATTTACATTATACTGGTGATTTTCATGCCATTACAACAGCAAATAATATGGTTAGTGCTATGATTGATAACCTGCTTTATTGAGGCAATCCGCTGCAAATTGATCCTAAGCAAATTGTTTGACAACGTTGTTTGGATGTCAATGATCGTGCTTTACGAAATATTGAAATAAAAATTAGTGATAAATTACATCGTTTAGAACATTTCCAAATTACTGCTGCTAGTGAAGTTATGGCAATTTTAGGTTTAAGTAAAGATTTTAGTGATTTACGTCGTCGTTTAGATCAAGCAATAGTTGCTTATAATTTCAATAATGAACCAGTTTATCTCCACGAATTAAAAATTACTGGTTCATTATTAGCTTTGTTAAAAAATGCTTTATTACCAAATTTAGCACAAACAAAACATGGAACACCATTATTAGTACATTGTGGTCCATTTGCAAATATTTCTCATGGGACAAATTCTTTAATTGCAACAAATTTAGCATTAAAATTAAGTGATTATGTTGTTAGCGAAGTTGGATTCGGAAGTGACTTAGGATTTGAAAAATTTAATGATATTATTAATTTAAACGAGGAATATACACCAGATTGTACAGTGTTAGTAGCAACGATTAGAGCATTAAAATTACATGGTGGTGCTGTTGAAACAACATTAGCAACAGCTGACCTTGTTACTTTAAAAAAAGGATTGACGCATTTGCAACATCATATTAAAATTATTCAAAATTATCACTTAAATTTTGTTGTTTGTTTAAATCAATTTGCAACTGATACTCTTGAAGAAATTGCTATGGTAACTGAATGATTAAAAGAACAGAAAATTCCGTTTGGAATTAATAATACTTATCATTTAGGAATTAAAGATGATCCAACTTTAGTTAAAACTATTATTAAAGAAATTGAAAAACCACAACAATATCAATTATTATTTAATCCAACAGCAACATCGCTTACTGAAAAAATTAAAATAATTTGTACAAAAATTTATCAAACAACAAAAATTGTTTTTAGTCCATTGGCTCAAACAAAAATTAATTTTTATCAACAAAATCCAAAATATAAGCATTGACCAGTTTGTATGGCTAAAAATCATCAAACAATTTTTGGCAATAAAAATCCTTATGATGACCAAATTATTATTCGTGACTTAAAAATTAATTCAGGAGCGGAATATTTTATTGCTTATTTAGCAGATATTATTACGATGCCTGGTTTAAATAAAATTCCTAATGCTGTTAGTATTGATGTGGTTAATGATGAGATTATAAATATTAAGTAATTTTTGTTATAATGTTTTTAAGTAGAAAATAGGGGCGAACTTAATGCAGAAAAAAGCAAAGTTTTTAGAATTAAATAGTATTGTTAGTAAACAACTTAATTTAGCAACTAATATTCGAAAAAAAATGCAGGAAATTTTTAAAATTTATAAAAATAGTTTTCAAAAATTAGGTTATCAAACAATTGCACTTGGTGAATATGGTTTTAAAACATTAACAAAATATGATAAGTTAGAACTAGAATTAGCAGTTATTAAATATCATCCTAAAAATAAAACAGGCTTACGTGAACAAATGTTCCAAGTAGTTTTAAATGAAATGCGAAAAAATATTAGCAAAGGAACAATTATTAAAGATAGTCAAAATGATGGTTATTTAGAATATCAAGTGAACGATGAAATTAATTTTATTGTGCGAATTATTCCTTTTTGTTACAAAAAAAATTCGGAAGGAGAATTAACATATATTTTTTGGCGCAATGGAATTGAAAAAAATGATAATGTTATTCAAGTTGTCCAAGGTTTTAATAAAGCTAATAAGATTTCTAATAACTTATTACGAACATTAATAAAATTAATTAAGTATGTTCTTAAAACTGATTTTCCATATTATTATATTTTATATACTTTAACCTTGCGATGATTTTATGAATATTTTACAAAAAGATATGATAATTATTTGCAAAAAATTGATGCAAGCAAACGAATTGAAAAACAAGATTTAATGAAGTACCGTAATATTAATTTTCAAAAAAATTGATTTTTAAATAATATTGATGGTGAAGAGTTAATTTTTTATATTTTAGAACGTTTTTGAAAAACAGAAACATATTATTTTCGTGAATTTGAATTTATTGAAGAAGAAATTTTTGAATCAATTTCACGATACAGTTGATATACCAATAATTGTTTTTTAACACCATATGATTATTATGTTGATTTTAAAATTTATAATATTAAAGAATTTAATGATTTAAATTATGTTCAATCAGAGTTTAAAAATACTAACTTTTCGCGAATTCAGTATGATTATTGTCGTAACCATGATTTAGGAATTTATGTTACACCAGTTAAAATTTCAGGAGTAGTTGGATTTATTGACTATGCAATTAATTTTAAACAAAAAGCAACAAGTTTATTTAAAAAACTAGATCCGGCAAAGCGGAAAGATGCAATAAGTGTTAATCAACGAGAAATTATGGAAGAACTAAATTTAATTGCGCATAAATGATTAACAACTTATCGTAAAAAGTTAACATATATTAAAGTTTATTTTGATAAAAAATATCCAATTATTTCATCATCAAATTATTATATGCGGTTGCAAGCTATTATGACTTCTGTTGATAACTTAAAAAATGATGATTATATTATTGGCAATGATAATTAAAAGATAAAAACTATGTATTAGAACGTTTCCTAGTTAAGTTTTTAATTAAAAATGATAAATATACGGTATAATATTACTATGAGAAAGGTACTTGATAAAAACTATTTATAAGGATTTAAAAACTATTTATTATGTGGGGTGAAAAAGTGTCAACTTTAGGAGGGAACAATTGTAGCCAATTTTATGATAATGTTATTCGTGAATTATCAATGATTGTGAATAATGAAAAAATTATATCACATAATAATCCTGTCTTAGCATTAGAAATAAAATTGTATTATGTTATGAAAAGTTCAAAGTATAATTCAACACAAAAAGATGAAATTTTGAAACGAATGATTACTGAACGAACAAAAGCCTTAGAATATAAGGCAACGGAGTTAATTAAAGAATATGCACAGGTTTATCGAAAAATTTATCAAAAACCATTAGATTTACAATATGCCTATATCTCAATCTTAAAAAAGGTAAAATATTTTGCCCAAGAACGTTATGGTGAACGATTAAATATTATTCGTAGCTTTTATTGCCGTTATTTAGAGCAACAGCATTGACAAGAATTAGTGGAAGGAATTATTGCCGAATCGCAACGAAGAATGCAAGCTGTTTTTTTGCAAAGAAAACAACAGGGTAATAATTAAAAATCGATATATTAACATAAATATATCGATTTTTATTTATATAATTATAAAGATGAGTGAGGTGTTAAGATGGCAAAAATTATTTTAGTTATTACAGGAAGCATTGCTGCATATAAGGGACTTCATTTATATGAAGCATTGAAAAAAGAATATGATGTTGAATTACTGTTAACACAAGATGCTTTAAAATTTTTAAAGGATCGACCAGCAACAGCAAAAACTGAAATTTTTATGAAACAATATTATGATAAAAAAGACTTATCAGAACATATTACAATTGCTGAGCAAGCTGATTTATTTGTTGTTTATCCAGCAACACAAAACTTTATTGCTCAAATTGCTCATGGTTTTACAAATACTTTAGCAAGTTTAGTATATAGTGTTACTCAAAGTTATAAAATGATTTTTCCTGCAATGAATAGTAAGATGTATTTATCACCAGCTAATTTACGTAATTTAGCACAATTAATAGCGGATGGGAATCAAGTTTATGAGCCTCGTTCGGGAATGCTTGCTTGCAATATGGTTGGTATTGGCCGTGCTTGAGAATGAGAAGATGTTTTAATGGAAATAAAGCAATTTTTAGATTGAAAAAACTTGTGAAAAGATAAAAAAGTTATGCTTAATTTTGGGCGAACAAAAACATATTTAGATGATATTCGTTATTTCACAAATAATTCTAGTGGCAAAATGGGAGATGCATTGCATACTGTATTAAGATGAACAAACTGTTCATTAACAACAATTGTTGGTGATTGTGATTTTCCAATTTATTATGAGCATGTTAAAGCAACTACAAACGAAGAAATGTTAGCAGCAATGTTAAAAGCATATAAAGAACAAGATATTATTATTGCATGTGCTGCTTTAAATGATTATCAAGTTGCGGTTCCTATGAAAGGAAAAATTAGTAAACGAAAAAATCCACAACTTGTTGTATCATTACTTGCTAATATTGATGTTTTATCTGAATTAGGTAAGTTAAAACAGCAACAAATTTTAGTTGGTTTTAGTGCCCAAAATGATTTTGATTTAGATTATGCGCATCAAAAATTAATTGAAAAAAATTTAGATTTAATTATTATTAATCAAATTAATGCTATGGGTGCTGACCAAAACGAAATCATTTTATTAACAAAAAAAGGACATCAACAAATTCCTAGTCAAAACAAAATTATTATTGCAAAAGAAATTTTAGCAGCAATTAGTGAATTAATAAAGGAGAAAACACAATAATGAAATTATTAGTTGATATTGGTAATACAGCAATTAAATTTGCAATTCTTAATCCTCAAAAAAAGATTATTGTTTTTTTAACAATGGCTAGTCGCGAATTAGTTGCTGAAAAAAATTTTCGACAAAAAATAATAGCTGGTTTAAGTACAATAAAATTAGTTCTAACAGATCTTACATTATTAGCTTTATCTTCAGTTCGACCAATGTGAGATGATTTATTTTATCAGTTGGCTGTCGATTTAAAAATTCCTTTTTATCAAGTTAAAAAAAATTTGGCCACTGATCGACTAAAAACAGAGATTCCTAATCCTCGTAATCTTGGTGCTGATTTAATTGTTGGTTCATATGCAACATTAGCTTTATTCCCTAAACAAGATGTTATTTTAGTTAATATGGGGACGGCAACAACAATTTCATTATTAAAACAAGACACCCTCTTAGGAACAATTATTATGCCAGGTTTAGAAACAGCAGCAGAAGCCTTATTTGAACGAGCACAATTATTACAAAAATTTGATTTTTCTTATGACAATGCTATTTTAGGAAAAAATACTAAGCAAGCAATCAATATTGGATTAGTTAATGGTCATTTATTAGCAATTACTGCTTTTGTTAATCAACTCGCAACTGAAGTAATAAACCCACAAGTAATTTTAACGGGAGGTAATGCTACTTACATTAAAAAATTAGTTAATTACCATTATGATAAAGATTTACTTTTTAAAGGGTTAGTTACCATTTTACAAGATAATAAATTAATATAAAAAATAGGACTTCAGTCCTATTTTTTAATTTTTTGAGATATTTTATTAATTTTAAAGGCCATTTAGGTATTTAATGCATTTATTTTGTTCGTTGCTTTATTTTATTAAAAATAAAGATTACCTAACATGTCCAATTTTCTTATTTTGATTTACTTATTTGTCTACTTAAGACATTTTTAATAATAACATACATTTTTGAAATTGCAAGATTTTAAAAGTATTTTTTTGTTTTAAGCAAATGTAAATTGTAATATGAAGTACAACAAATCAACTCAGAAAGAAGTTGATTTGTTAATGGCAAGAAAACATTATTTTATTTTATGGTTTTATAAATTAATAGATTTATTACACTTGTATTTACAATTTACAAAATAAAAAAATTAATTGAAGAAAAATGAACAGCCTATAAGAAACTTCAATTAATTTTTAAAAACGTATGAAAAACAAACTTTAAGATTATTTTAGATTTAAATATTGCCACAAAATACAAATTTTAGCACAAAAGGAAAGGCTAGAATAATTTAAGAAAGATATAAATGTAACAATACTTATTTTTAATACATAAATATCATAAACTATATTTTCTTAATAATCAATTAATTTTGTAAAAAATACGGCAAAAATAGAGGTACTTTTTTAATCAATGTTAGGAATATAGTAAAAAATGATATAATATTTCAGAAAGTCGGGGTGGTTATTATGCATGATGGTATTTTTTTAATCAATAAACCAACAGGAAAAACAAGTAATCAAGTTATTCAAGAAATTAAACAAAAATTAGAGATTAATAAAATTGGTCACGCAGGAACATTAGACCCATTAGCAACAGGATTGTTAGTTGTTTTAATAAATAATGCTACTAAAATGAGTGAATATTTGTTAACAGCAGATAAAGCGTATGATGTTGAAATGCGCTTATTTATTGAAACAGATACTGGTGATATTACTGGAAATGTTCTTAATGAAACGGCTCCATTTAAGATTCAGAAGAAGGTATTAAAAAAAATTTTTAATGAATTTAATGGATTTATGTATGAACAATATCCACCCAAATATTCTGCTATTAAAGTTAATGGTAAAAAACTTTACGAATATGCTCGCCAAGATAAAGAAGTAAAAATTAAACCAAGAACTGTTACAATTAAGGCGATTAAATTAAAAAAATATGATGCTCATAATCATACAATTAAATTTAGCGTGTTATGTACTAAGGGAACATATATTAGAAGTTTAGTGACTGATATTGCGGCAAAATTAAATACTATTGCTACTGTTACAGCTTTATGCCGCACGCAATCAGGAAATTTTTTGTTATCTAAAGCAATTAGCCCTGAAACAGTAAATTTTAATGAGTTAATATCGATGTATGATGCTTTATTTACTAATAACCAACAATTATTACTTTATCATCATGATGAAGAAATTCGACAAGGAAAACCGATTGTTATTATTAAACATACTGACCCAATTATTTTTATTATTGATAAAAATAAAAATGTTTTAGCAATTTATAAACATATTGGAAAACACGTATATGCTTGTCAACGTGGATTATGATCACATATTGAGCCTAAAAAACAAGATGATAGAGAGAAGGACGATCATTATTAATGAAAACTTTAGTATGAAATAAGCCAAGTTATAAGGAAGCAAAAGTTGCTTGTTTAGGTTTATTTGATGGGTTTCATCAAGGTCATTTAAAATTAATTACACGTTTAATGGAAATTAAAAAACAACATAACCTTGCAACATTATTTTTTACGATGTCACAAAGTGTTAGTGATTTTTTACAACAAAGAAATACAAAACTAGTAGATAATCATTCAAAACAACAAATTGTTGAAAAATTAGGATTTGATTATTATTTAGAAGTGCCTATTACTACTGCATTTATAAATTTATCGGCAAAACAATTTTTAACAATTTTAAAAAAACAATTTAATGTTACAAAAATTGTCATTGGCTCTGATTTTCGGTTTGGAAAAAATCGTGAAGGAGATTTTAATGATATTATTGCTTTTTTTGGTCAAGAAAATGTTTATTTAATTACTCGCCAAGATAATTTGTTTTCCTCAACAACAATTCGAAATTTTTTATTACAATATGATTTATCATCCGCTAATAAATTATTATATGAAGATTATAATCTACGTGGTGAAGTAAAACCAGGAAAACAATTAGGACGAACAATTAATTTTCCAACGGCAAATATTTATTTGCCACAAAAAGTAATTTTGCCCCATGGTGTCTATATAACAGAAACATTAGCACAAGGAAAACTTTATCCCTCAATGACATCTTATCGGTTATTTGAAGGGAAAGAAGTTGTTGAAACATATTTACTAAATGTTAATTTAGATTTATATGGGCAGGAAATCATTGTTTATTTTAAAAAATACCTTCGAGAAAATATTAAAATTAATAATTTAGCAGAATTGGTCACGCTTTTAAAGCAAGATTTCGTTAATACCCTTGCTTTTTTTGCTAAAAAAGCATAATATTAATAAGGTTGTTATTTCGTTGATTTAAGATAACCCTTTCTTAAATTCTTTGTTTTAACATAATAAGCCACTAAATGAAGGGAGAAAATAGTAATGGTTTCAAAAGAAAAAAAAGCAGAATTAGTTACAAAGTTTGGTCAAAATGCCAAAGATACTGGTTCAACAAAAGTTCAAATTGCAATTTTAACAGAAGATATTAATAATTTGACAGAACACTTGAAAATACATCGAAAAGATATTGTTTCAAGAAGAAGTTTATTGCAAAAAGTAGCGCAAAGAAAACACTTGCTTGCATATTTAATTAAGACTAATTTTAATGAATATAAAGCAATCATTGAAACATTGGGAATTAGAAAATAAGGTTTAAATTTTTTAACCTTTTTTTTTTTTTTTGTAAAGTTTAATATGACGTGGAATAAAATAAATCAACTTATTTTTGATAGTTAATTCTAAAAATAATTATAACAATTACTATTTTATGTTATTATTGAGTTAATAAATTTGTTACTGTGCATTTAATTTACATTTTGCATTTAATTTACATTTTAAAAAATATTATTTTATTTAATATTAAAATTAAAGAAATGAAAGGAATGATATATAATGGAAAAAGAATTTGCTGTAGTAACAGGAGCATCATCAGGGATTGGATATGGTTATTGTCAGTGATTATTAAAGCAAGGTTATCATATTATTGGAGTATCTAGCCATACAGAATGAGCAAAAGAATTACAACAACAATTTCCTGAACAAACAATTATTGCTTTATCATATGATTTGTCTATTTCTGAAAATTGTTATGCTTTCTTTGAAGAAATAAAACAGTATCATATTGTTTTATTTATTAATAATGCTGGTTTTGGGAAAAAAGGTCTTTTTGAAACAATTCCTCTAGCAGATGAATTAAAAATTATTAATTTAAATATTCAAGCGGTCCATATTTTAACAAAACTTTTTACGCAATATTTTATTGCAAAGAAAAAAGGACGAATTATTAATATTTCTTCTCTAGCTGCTTTTTTCCCTGGACCAGGAATGGCAACTTATTATGCAACAAAAGCGTATGTTTTAAGTTTATCTGTTGCTATTAATACTGAATTAAAGAAAACAAAATTACCTGTTCGTGTAATTACAGTTTGCCCTGGGGCAACACAAACTGCTTTTTTTAAAAATGCTGATTTTAAAAACAACAAAACATTACCAGGTTTAATGTCATTAGAACAGTTTATTAAAAAATCCTTACCAAAAGCGTTAAAAGTAAAAAGAAAAAATTATTTAATTATTGGTTGAAAAAATCGTTTCTTAAAACGATTATTTCGTATTATTCCACAAAAATCTTCATTAAATTATACATATTTAATTCAAACTAAAGATTAAAATTTCTTATATATGTGTTAATTCACACCATAAATTAGAAATTCTTTCGAGCTAAAAAAGACATACTTTAAAATAATTATTAGCCCCTTGATTTTTTTTTTTTTTTTAATAACATAAAAGATATTTCGAATATGTAGGATATTCAAAGTATATATAAAATATTTGAAATATATCTATTTTAAAAAAAGGAAGGGTTTAAAAAACTATGAAAAAACTATTAGCAATGTTAGGGGTTGCAAATTTTAGTGTTGTTAGTGTTAGTTCTGTTATTAGTTGTAAAAATGCTTGAAACAATAATCAACATAACAATGAAAATGACATTGATTATAATGGAGATTTAAAAATTTTAAATGACATAACAAAAGCAGCATCAAATGCAATTCAAAAATACACAGCAGAAAAAACTTTAATTGATACTAATTTTTATCCAAGTATTGATTTTGAAAACTTATTTACAATGGTAAGAAATGACCACCAAAAGGAAGTATTAAAGGAAAAAGATAGCAAGGTTGCGCCAGTGTTAGCAACTCTTAAGACTGGTTTTATGGCAGTTTTTGATAATATTAATCGAGAAATTGCTAATAAATATTCAAACTATTATCCAAATAGTTTTCCATTGAATATTGAACCAGATAGTGTGAAATTTATTTTAAATTTTATTGATGTTGAAAAATTAGGTAAACTGGCATATATTAATCCAGAAGGTTTAAAAGCAGTTCGTTTAGACTTTAAATTTGATGTTAGCATTAAATTTAAAAAATTAGTAACAGTTGTACCATTTTTAATTCAATATACTATTACTAATGATATTGATAAAATGCAAAAAATTTTAAAAGCAGTAGTAGAACAAATATCAAATTCAATTATTAAATTTTTTAATGAAAAAATGTCAGGTGATATTATTGTTGATAAACATGAAGATTTCAAAAGTATTTATGATAATTTTGATTTAAATTATGCGTATGATCATAGTATGTTAGATGCCATTGTTCAAAAAGCCTTAGAAAAAGGTTTAAAAGATGACAAGACATTGGGAGAACTTGGTGAAAATATCACTTATGCTAGTGACGAAAAAATCTTAATTTTATTAAATTCAATTATTAATCCAGATACAAACGGTGTAACGCCAGTTTTACCATATGATGAAAAATATGCTTGAGTTAATACTGGTTATGCGCCAGACAAGTTAACACCCGAAAATTTCTTAGAATTTTATGGTGAAAAATTAAATATTTTAACTGCTTCTACGGGTGAAAAATTACAATTAGGACAGTTTAAAGTTAATTTAGCAAAAATTTTAGTAGCGGGAATGCCTTTATCAGGTATTGCATTAAATGACAATAAACCAATTTATATTAATGTCGGAATAACACGAGCAGGGATGATTAAAAAGATTGAAAACTTTGGACGAATTATTGCTGCATTTTATAAATATTTTCAAATTACGTGAGATATTCGTGTTCATACCGAAGGTGTTATTTTCTTACCAATTAAAAAATGAGAAAAATTAAATAACCAATTTGCAAAAAATCCTGCTTTATCGCTTCAAACAATTTGAAACGATTATTTAAGAGAATTTAAGGAACAACCTGAAATCAAAATTTTACCTGATATTGGGAAGTTCTGAGTGACAGCACATAACAAATTTAATGTTGACATTGGTAAAGACCGTGCATTTACTTGACATTATGGGTGATATGATGAACTTAAATTCCGTTTTGGTGTTAACCAAACAACGAACAATATTTATTATACACCTTGGCCAATTGATAAATATCGAATTTCGTTTAAACCAGAAGACTATGTTTATCCACCATCATAAGATATTAATTATGATAAGTTAAGAACAATAAAGTTTACTTTATTGTTTTTTTATTTGTAATAAATATGAATTATTGCAATTGTAGTTTTTATTACATTATGTTTTTTTTTTTTTTTTTAAAATGTTCTTGTTTTTTTTCTTAAAAAAAGTTATAAATAGACTAAGCAGTTGTATTGTTATAAAAATTTATTTTACCAAAATTTTATCAAAAAGATGGGTATATCAATTATCAAAATAATATTATAAATTTTGTTTATTAAATAATATAGTTAAAAGAATCAGGTAATTAACTAAAAGTTTAACGATAGTTAGAAGTTTATTATTTCGTATTTTCAAATTTTCTTATTCTGAATATAACATATAATTTTACTTCCTGATTTAAAAAAAATATTATTTTTAAATATTTAAAAAAGAAGATAAAACTATGAAAAAATTATTTCTTAAATCTATTAATTATTACTAGTTAGTAATATCTTTTATATTATCTATTTTTCCAAAACTATGAAAAAGAATTTTCAAGTAAACAAAATAATATAATAATTAGTTAGCACTAATAAAATGTTAATTAAGAACATATGATATTTTAAAAATTATTAAAAGTTAATTTAAATGTTAGAACAAATAGTTTTAACATGAATTAAAAGAAAGTCATTTAAGTTTTTAACATTTGTGTAATTAGATTATCTCTTAATCATTTTTGTTGCTAATTCAGTAGGTAAGTAAATTTTTAGCAATTGCGGTATTAAAACCATCTTAGTTTTATTACTAAGTTATTACAAAATAAAATTATAAATTAGTAATGAAATAAAATTAAATTTACTAACAAAAAAGTATCACTTCCCTTGTTATTGGGCTTAAATAATATTTCAAACTTTTAAAAATAATAATAAATTTAAAAACTTCCTTTAAAAAATAGAAAAAATATTAATTATCCATTCCTTTTATATATATAACTTCAAATAAGAAAGAAATAATATTTAAGTCCTTATTTTAATATTAATTTAATTTTTAAGAAAGGATATAAAGCAAATGAAAGTCACAACAATTATTTTAGGAACGTTAGGAACTATTGGCAGTGTAATACCTGCAATTAATACATTTAGTACAAATATAAATCCAACTACGGTTGATAATATGAAAAATGAACTTGATAATATGGATAGTTCACTGATTAATTCAAGCAAGATGTTAGAAGAACTTAAAGAATCATCAAGCAGTTTAATGGATGATTTCCAAGAAATTTTTAATGCAATAATGGGTGAAGATGATAGCGAAGATACTATTGTAGAAACAGTTGAGGGTGGTATTACAGAAGCGGGTCTTGAAAGTAACATTGCAGAGACAGCTCTTGAAAGTAACATTGCAGAGACAGCTCTTGAAAGTAACATTGCAGAGACAGCTCTTGAAAGTAACATTATTGGAAAAACAGTTGAAAGTGGTCTTCTAACTAGTTCATTAGGGACAGCAGCTACAACGATAGGAGTAACGGTAGCCATTGCTTTAGCAATATATGGTGGATATTATACTTATACACATTGAGATGATGTTAAAACTTTTTCAAATAAAGCTGTTAATGATGTTAAACATTATATTTCAACAACAACAGATTATTTAAAAAACTGACTATTTTTTTAATATAACAATTTTTAGTACAAGATAATTTTATATAAGAAAGGATAAGTCAATATGAAAAAACTAATAGTTATTTTTGGGGCATTAGGACTTAGTAGCAGTAGTTTAAGCGGAACATTAATGAAAACTCCTGCTTTAAATTATTCAAATCGAACTGTAGCACAAGAATTTATTATGAGAGATATTATTGGCGATATATCAAATAATGAATTAGTACCATCAAATGTTTACTCGTTATTAAATTCAAAAGCTGAACCAACGTTAACATTAACTAATAAACCAGTTAAGGTTAAAACTAATTCTGGTTTTAAAATCTTTAAAAAAATTAAGAATTTCACTAAAAAAGCATATAAAGAAGTTAAAGAAGATGCTAAAGATTTCGGTAAAAAAATTGGTAGAAAAATTAAGAAAACTAAAAAAGCTGTTGTAAACAAAAATGTTGCAACAGAAAAAAGTCTTGGTAAAAAAATTATCCCTCCTAAAGGTATTGAAACAGACCTAAGTAAAGTTGAAAAAATATCAGAAACTGGTATTAAAGATATAGCAAAATCAAACAATGGGATTAAAAACTTTTTTACAAGAAAAACTAATAAAGTAAAAAAAGTGATTAAGCGTGGATTCCAGAGTATAAAAAATATTGGTAATACTGCTGAAACATTTTTGAAAGAAGAAGGTAAACATTTAAGAACAATTATGAAAGGCCAAGGTAAACATTTAAGAACAATTATGAAAGGCCAAGGTAAAAATATTGAGAAAATAGGTAAAAATACTTTTCAAGGGATGAAAACTGCAGGAAAAGCTGTTAAAGCCCTTGTCAAAGAAGAAAGTAAAAATCTTAAAATTTTTATAAAAACTCAAGGTAAAAATCTTAAGATAGGAATTAAAAAAGGAGCAGTTTTAGCTTATAAAGGGTTAAAAAAAACACCACGAATAGTAGGACAAGTGATAGGTGAATTTACTAATGGTTTAGTATGTGCCTTATTTGGAATTGTACCAGGATCGGCAGGAATAGTACTAGGATCAGCAGCCGTTGGAGCAATTGGCTATTATGCTTATAATCATTCTGATGAAGTGAAAAATTTTGCTAATTCAGTTGCTAATACAACAAAAGATGTAGCATCATCAACAACTCATTTTTTAACAAATTGGTGACCATTTTAAGAGTTTTATCAAAAAATAAATAAAAAAAGCAATTTTTATTGCTTTTTTTATTTATTTTTAATAGAATTCATTCTAATTTCTAAGAAAAATCCTTTATTTTCTTATTTTTTTAAGGTATACTTAGTAAGTTGTTAAACTTTAATTTATTCTGTTATCTAAAATAATATTAATATGTAAATTCAACAGCTGTAATGTTAAAAAAACAACTAAACTATTTATACTAAATTTTAAAGGAGACTAAATGAATTTTAATACATTAAATTTATACCCAGCATTACAGCGAATGATTGCTAAAATGGGTTATACTAACCTAACTGAAATCCAAGAAAAAGCTATCCCAGTTGCTCTTAATAATCAAGATATTATTGGTAAAAGTCATACGGGTACTGGTAAAACTGTAGCTTTTATTTTGCCAATTTTGCAAAACTTAAATACACACTTAAAACAACCACAAGCGATTATTTTATGTCCAACCCATGAATTAGCAAGTCAAATAATTGAACAGGTTCGAAAATTTGCAACTTATTTAGAAGGAGTAAATGCAACCTTAATTTGTGGTGGTTCACATATTCAACGTCAAATTTATGCTTTACGAAAAAGCAATATTATTGTGGGAACTCCGGGGCGAATTGCTGATCATATTAATCGTAAAACATTGCGATTAGATAAAATTAAAACAATTGTTTTAGATGAAGCTGATGAAATGTTAAAAATGGGATTTAAAACTGACCTTGATAAAGTATTTCAAAATGCTCCTAATAAATATCAAACATTATTATTTTCCGCAACAATGCCAAAACAAGTATTAGAAATTGCTAATAACTATCAAACTAATCCCGTTGAAATTGTTGTTACAAAAAATGTTATTGAACAAAATAATATTAGCCAGCATTATGTTAACGCAATATCTTATCATAAGGAAGATGTTTTAATAGCATTATATAAACATTTGCAACCAAAACGAAGCATTATATTTTCAAATACAAAAGTTTTTACTAATAAAATTGCTGAAATGTTAACAAATAATGGTATTCCTTGTTGCATCATTAATGGTGATAAAAGTCGTTATGAACGAGGACAGGCAATGCGTTTATTTCGTGATGGTAAAGTACGAGTTATGGTTGCCACTGATGTTGCAGCACGAGGAATTGATATTGATAATATTGATTATGTTATTAATTATGATATTCCAACAGAACGAGAAAGTTATATTCATCGAATTGGTAGAACAGCACGTGCTGGTGCTACTGGTGTAGCGATATCAATTGTTTCAAATCGTAATGATTTAAGAGAAATTCAGCATTTAGGTGCATACCAAAAGAAAAAGATCGAGTTATTAGATATTACAACATATGATTTAAAACAAAAACCTCAAGAAAGAAAAAGTTTTAGTACTAATCATAAAAAATCAGCTTTTAACCAAAAAAACAATAGTTTTAAATATGAGGATTCATATTTAGATAATAAAAAGAACCAAAATACAAAAAAGAAATTTAATACTCAAGGTAATAAAAAATGAAAGCAAAAAAAGCAAAAATTTGATAAATCTAATTTTACTTTTAATAGAATTTAAACTTGCTTAATTTTTTCAAAAAGTAAAAATAATAAAACAACTTCTCTATAAGTTGTTTTTTATTATTGTTTTATATAAAACAATAACTTAAATTATTCACTAATATGATAAATTTAAATTCTATTGCTAATTTAAAATAAATGTTATAGAATAAAAACCGTATATGATTTTAAAAGATAAATATTATGTTTTAAAATAAATTGCCTTAATTGAATAAGAAAGAAAAACAAAATGGAAATTACTGCAGAAATTAAAAGAGCATTAAAAAAAACTTATAAATCAATTAAAAAAAGCATTAATAAATTTTTTAAAAAACTTGGGTTTAATAAAATTGAAACTAATAAAATATCAAATAAGATTTCTAATGATGTAAATGAATTAATAAATACATGCATAAATAGCAAATACTTTGAACAAATAGACTTACTTTATCAAACACCTAGTTTTTGAACAAATTCAGAAAATAAAAAAAATGTTAATGAATCAGTAGCACCAACATTAGCATGTTCGCAAGAAACACCAATTTATGAAAATGTTCCCTTCGTTAATAAAGACCAAGGAAATAAATACAAAGAATTACTTAATGATGCTAATAGTATTTTATTGCACAAAAAAGAAGATCCAGTAAATAAACCAGTAGGGCAAATTGAAGTTGAAGTTACCGATGATATTGGGATGGAAAAATAAGATTATCCTGGACAATCTAAGATTTGAGAGACATTTTTTATTGTAAAAATATTTGATTTAAAAAAGATAATAAAATATTATCTTTTTTATTTTTAACAAGAAGGATAATGTTCTGGCTGCTTAAGAGATTGAAAATCACATAAAATAGTGTATAATTACTTCTGTTAGTTAAAAAATACTAATTTAAAAAGGGGATTACTTATGAAAAAACAATATCTTTCAAAATTATCAGAGCCAGAAATTCGTGCAATTTGAGATAATACTGCTCGTGGTGGTGGTCGTAATAATTTACTTTATCGTCGTGATATTGCAGGAGCTTTTATTAAAATGGGAGAATTAAATCAAGAAACAGAATTTGGATGAGTTATTGAACCATTAATGCCACTAGAGAAAGGCGGTAAATTAGAAGTTAATAATTGCTTAGCAATGCATTGAAAAAATGCAAAAGCTCGGCGAGGAACATTAAATGATTGAAAAGCAGCAGTCCAAGGGGTTACCAAAACAGACAATAAAAAAGAGTTTCAAAAACCAATGAATATTAAAAGTGATAAAATTATTAAGACAGCAATGATGAAAGTTCACGAAGTTCATCCAATTTGAGAAAAAAGATAATTTAATCTTGTTTTTTTAATAAAAATAATATATTATTATTTGTAATTACACAATACCAAACGTGAAATTCTTGGTAAAGGAGATAAATAGGAATGAAAAAATTGTTCAGTGTCTTTGCTGCAATTAGCATCTTAGCTGCTCCGGTAACATACACAATTGGATGTAATCCAATCCCTGATTTACCTTATATTTCAGATAATCAAATTTCAGAAAATACTAAAAAAACTATTAATAAGCTTGTTTTGGGTGAAAATAGTAAGGTTGCTACATTATTCGATTATAATCTTGATACATGAGTAAAACCAACCTTTTTTCCAAAAGAAAATATTATGAATATTAATATTGAGAACAAAGATATTTTAAAACAAATGCAACGAACTATGTCGCAATTACAAAAAATTCATAGCGAAGAAAATTTATCAAAAGATAGTTTAGAATATATGAAAAAAAGTTTACTATCATCACAAGATTTAAGAAGTCAGCCTTGACCAACCGTTGTTGAGAAATATAATTGATATTTAGATCAAAAAAGTAAAAATAAAACAGTAACGGATTTAGAAACTTTAGTATCTTATTATGATAATCCAATTTCAGAAAAATCAGATTTATATAACAAAAAACGTTGATTATATGTTGACCAACTTCGCAGTGAAAATGTAAAAGATTGATTTAAAGATGCGCATTCATGAACCTTAAATCCTAATAGTAAGAATTATGATGAGGAGACAAAATTTGATCAAGGAATTTTTTATCATGTTTTACTTAATGCTTACTTACAAAAAGTGCAAACAAATTATGATGTTCAATTAAAAAATATTTGAAAGGAATATAGCACTGAAGATGATAAGGAAAATATTCAAAATATTATTAGTCCTGATATTGCAGGAATTACTTTAACTTTTACGGTCTGAGATCCTGAAAAATGAACTAAACATTTTGTTGATGCGCATCCTGTTGTTAATAGTAATGAGAATCTTTTTGAAAATTTACCAATTTTACCAATTGAACAAAAAATTGGAGTTAAATTAGTTGTTGCAAATATTTATGGAACAGTTTCTAGTTATTTAATTGGAAGTTTTGTAATTTCTAATTTATTAGGAATTGAATAAACTAGATTTGTTATTTTTGCTAAAAAGAAATAAAATGTGATAAAATGTAATTGTCCGCAAGGACAGTTTTCTACGTTTATTATAACGTTAAGGTGTGTTTGGGGTTATTAACCGCTATATAAATCAGTAACTCTACACCCAAGCACTTAAAGCGGTTCAGGGTTATCTTAAAAATAAATGAAAGGCTAACAGTTGAATGTTAGTTTTTTAATTTGAAAAAAATAAATTATCCGATAAAATTTATAAAGAGATGAGTGAGGTTTTGATGGTGGCGAAAAAAGTTATTTTAATTGTTGGACCAACAGGAAGTGGTAAAACTGCTTTATCAATTAAAATCGCTCAGCGTTTTAATGGCGAATGTATTAATGCTGATGCAACCCAAATTTTTAATGGGTTAAATCTTGCAACAAATAAAGTAACACCATCTGAACAAGCTGGAATTCCACACCATTTATTATCAACAATTGATTTAAATGATAATTATTCCATTAAGATGTACCAACAGCAGGGACGAAAAATATTAGCCCAATTATGAAGTAAAAATAAAATTCCAATTGTTGTTGGTGGTAGTGGGTTATATATTAATGCACTATTAAAGAATTACCAATTTTCTGATCAGGGTCGTGATTTATTAAAAACAAAGGAATATGAACATGTTTCAAATTATGCTTTATGAGAAAAATTAGCAACAATTGATCCACAAGAGAGTACTAAAATTCATCCTAATAACCGAAAACGAGTTTGGCGGGCATTAGAATATTATTTACAAACAGGAACATTAAAATCAAGTAATGATCATCACCGAAATGAATGATATATTGAACCATATATTATTGGGTTATTACCAGATAAAGCAGAACTGCATCAATATTTATTTGATCGGGTGTTACGGTTAACAGAGCAAGGTTTATTTGCTGAAGTTGAAGCAGCATATAAATATTGTAATTATGATTTAACAAAGCAAAGTATGAAAATTATTGGTTGTTCAGAAATTATTCGTTATTTAAAAGGTGAGCTTTCATATGAAGCAACATTAGCAGCAATGGTGCAAGCTAATAAAGTTTATGCTAAAAAACAAATCACATGGTTTAAACACCAATTAACAAATGTGCATTGATATTCATTTTCCTATTCACAGTTTGATAATCTTTGCCAGAAAATTATTGTTGAATTAAAAAATAGTAACTATTTAAAATTATAATTTATTTTTAAAAACATTCCTTAAAAAACAATATTAATTGTTTTTTTCTTTTTTAAGGATTAAATAACTCCTAAAATATTTAAATTTTGTTATAATATAATATGTCCAAATATAAAAACTATTTAAGAATTAAAGAAAAAAATTTAAAGTAAGTTTCTTTACTTATCAAAATAAATTTATATAACTTAATTAATAAATTTTTTAAATATAAGGAGAATTAGTGCAAAAAATTATTATAAGATACTAAAAGTATCTTCTACTACTAATTTTGAAAAAATAAAAAATACAGAAACTAAATTTTATGAAATTCCAGTAGCATATAACATTTTATCAAATCCAACCAAAAGAAAAGAATATGATAAAAAGTTATTTTTATCTCCTGTTGATGCTCCACCATTTACTGATTTTACAATTTTTAATAATAAGTTATAAAGAATTAGAGGTTATTAAGTTAAGAAACGCAAAGATAACATTTTAGGTTTAAATTATTTTGTTCAAAATGCAATGGGTTCAGATGGTATGAAATTTCAAAAACAATTGTTCTGTTGGTTTTAACAGTGTTGAACAGGGGGATGTCAAATTAATTCTTAAATAGTTTATTAAGTGCACTGAATGATGATGATACAACGAGAAAAGGGTATATAATGAAATTTATTGATGTCGCAACAATTAAATTATTTGCAGGAAAAGGCGGTGATGGTGCCGTTGCTTTTCATCGTGAGTTATATGTTCCAAAAGGAGGCCCTTCGGGTGGTGATGGTGGTAATGGTGGAAGCATTATTTTTGTTGGCGATGAAGGAATGAATACATTACTTGATTTAAAATATCAAAGAGAAATTAAAGCAGTTGATGGTGAAAATGGAAGCATTAAAAATATGCATGGTAAAAATGCTGCTAATAAGTATATTAAAGTTCCGTTAGGTACTTTAATTTATAATAATAAAACAAATGAAATTATTGGCGATATTACTACTCATCAGCAAGAAATTGTCTTAGCAAAAGGTGGCCAAGGTGGTCGTGGCAATGCTCGTTTTGCTAATTCTAAAAATAAAGCGCCAACTATCTTTGAAGCTGGTGATTTAGGCGAAACATTAGAGATTCGTTGTGAATTAAAAGTTTTAGCTGATGTTGGTTTAGTTGGTTTACCTAATGCTGGTAAATCAACTTTATTAGCAAAAATTTCAAAAGCTAAACCGCAAATAGCTGATTATCCATTTACAACATTAACTCCGCAATTAGGAGTTGTCCAAGATCAAAACCATCATAGTTTTGTTGTGGCGGATTTACCAGGATTAATTGCTGGCGCAGCAGCAGGTAAGGGGCTAGGCCATGATTTCTTACGGCATATTGAACGTTGTAAATTGATTGTCCATGTCTTAGATATGTCAGGAAATTATGGAACAGAAGATGTTTATCAAAATTATTTAAATGTTAAAACAGAATTAAAAAAATATAATTATAAATTGGAACTACGACCAGAAATTATTGTAGCAAATAAAATGGATCTTGACATTGCAGCAAAAAATTTAATTAAATTTAAAACCCAAATTCCAACTGCCGAAATTATTGGAGTTAGTGGTTTAATGAATCAAAATTTATCATTGTTAATAAATCACATTGGAACAGTTCTGACAAAAATTAAGGATAATAAAGCATTATGGCAATTAGACGAACCAGTATCAACGGAAGAAGATTATAAAGTATATAAATATACCACGCCAATTGAAGAAGAGGTGGAAGTTGTTAATCTTGGCAATGGTGTTTGAAAAGTATCGGGAGCAGCGGTTTATCAAGCTTATCATAAAACACCAATTACAACTTATGATAATTTATTATTATTTAATAAAAAATTACAAGATTTAAAAGTTTTTGAAAAGTTACGAGCAAAAGGAGCAAAAGCAGGAGATATTGTTCGCATTTTTGATTACGAATTAGAATGGGATGGATAATAATGAAAGAATTAAACCAATATTTAAGTTATTTAGTAAAATGAATTAAATCAGAAGTGACAAAAGCCCACTGCCAAGGGGTTATTGTCGGTTTATCAGGTGGAATTGATTCGGCTGTTGTTAGTTTATTAGCAAAACAAGCTTTTCCTGAGCAACATTTAACAGTTATAATGCCTTGTCATTCTGACTATTTTGATCAAGAATGTGCACAGTTGTTAGTTAATAATCATCAATTAAAAAATCATCTTGTTGATTTAACAGGAACATATGATAATTTAATTGCAACATTAGCTTTGCCACCTCATCAATTAGCATTCGCTAATATAAAGCCACGGTTACGAATGACAACCTTATATGCTTTAGCACAAAGTCACAATTATATGGTTTTAGGAACGGATAATGCTGATGAATGACATGTCGGATATTTTACTAAATATGGTGATGGTGCTGCTGATTTAGTCCCTATTATTCATTTACTAAAATCGGAAGTTCAGCAAGCAGCACAATTATTAGGTGTGCCATCAGCAATTATTTCACGTCCACCAACAGCGGGATTATGAGCTAGTCAAACTGATGAAAAAGAATTAGGGTTTACTTATCAACAATTAGATTATTATTTACAAGGAAAATCAGTTCCAACAGCGATTGCACAACGAATTAAACAATTAAATCAAAGTTCTGAACATAAACGACATTTACCTAAAGCACCACCAAATATTTTTAGTTCGTTAATTTCTGTTAGTAAAGATTAAAATTGTTTTGCAATTAGTTTTGTAAAACTTTTTTTAACTAGGATTAATGTGTTTATATTTTAAAGGAGAATTAAAATAGTGTTGCGTTGAATTAAAAAGATTTTAAGGAGAAAAAATAATATTCAAAATAGTAACATTAATTTGATCAATTCGTCATTACGTTTTAATATTTACTGGAATTTAATATATTATTTATATATTATATTTTAGGAGTCAGAAACAGCCTATGCTTTTAAAATGCGACTATTAATTATTATTTTTTCAGCAAAATTAAGTAAACTAAAACAATTAATTTTAAGTAAGATTGTGCATAAAATCAAGGATACTAAATTTTTCCAAAAAGTACGGGCACCACCTTTATAATAAAATTTATATATTTTTGTTTAAAGTGTCTTGTTTACTTATTTTTGTTATATAATAAAAATAATAATATTGATATATATCTGATGTAATTATCGTTTATATCAATTTAAATCGATTATATTAATTAATATTGATTTAAATCGATTTAAAAGTAGAAATATAATTTAAATAATGTAACTTTAACAATTAATGTTGTTTTACCTTAATTGTTACTTTAATTATGTTAAACTTAAAAAATGCAATTAAAATACTATCATAGATTTATAAAAATTTATATTTAAAGAAGCATGTTTCCGTATTTCTTTGAAGAAACTTATTAAGTAATAAAAAATTAGTAACATTTTTTATAAAAAAAGAATTATGGAGGTTTTTATGAAACATACAAATCATAAATGAGGAAGATATGAAAGAAATTCAATTTGAAAATCATATGCAATGAATAAAGTCCAAAAATATTTTGAACATAAAGATTATAGTAAGTATGATCTTTTTCAAGAAGCACCGTGCAAATATTGTGGCCAATTAATGCTAAAAGCTCAATATCAAGATATTCAACCTGATAAAGATTATTCTTGAACTATTGACTATATTGATGGGAATCTTTCCAATAACGCTTTAGAAAATTTACAACCAGCGCATCCTTGATGCTATAATAATAAATAATTTTAATTTTTAATAATGTAATAATATAATGCTACTTTATCTAGTTAACTTAGTTGGTAAAAATTAATCAGATAAAGTGGTTTTTATTTTAAAAAAAATTGCTTTTTATTATTTTTACTATATAATGAAATTAATAAGAGTTAGATTGATATATATCTGATGTAATTATCGTTTATATCAATTTGGATTGATTATGTTAATTTAATTTAATTAAATTAATATGAATCAATTTACGATTAAAAACATAATTTAAATATAATTGAATAAATTAACAAATAAAATTTAGATGTTTTTTTGTGTTAAATAGTTTCCAAAATATAATAATAAATTTTTATAAATAATTTAAATTTAACAAGACCCAAACCCAAAGTCCTCTGCATAATATGTGCAACATTAAATAAATTTATAAAAATTAGATTTGTTAATAACATAAATTTATATTTAATTATGTTTTTCATTTTTATTATTTTCTATTTAAAAAATGGAAGAAAGGAAAAATAAAATTATGGAATGACCATGAAGTAATAATGATGCAGAAGCAAAGTTAAAAGAATTAGAAGACAAGACTGATAAAAAAATTAAAGCTTCAGAAGAAAAATGTATCAATGAAATTAACAATCAATTAAATAATTTTAAAAATGAAACTGATAAAAAAATTAGTGCTGCAGTTAATGAGTCAGAAATAAAAGTTGATGAGAAAATTGCTAATGCAGTTAAGGATTCAACAGCGAATGTTGATGAGAAAATTAGTGCTGCAGTTAATGAGTCAGAAATAAAAGTTGATCAAAAAATTATTGCTTTAGGAGAAAAAGAACGTGAAGAAAATAGCAAAAATTTAATTGAAATAACAAATATCATTGATGAAAAAATAAAAAGTTTAGAAGAAAAACAAAATCAAATTATTAATAATTTAGAAGATAAATTAAATAAGGAAAAATGAATTATTGGTGAATATAAATGAATGCCAGTTGGTTCTAAAATGCCTTCGGGTTGAGTTAAAGTAAATATGACTGAAGGACATACATTAATAGCAGGTCGTACAGCCGGAGTAACATCAGGAAGTGTTGGAAAACATGCACATGATTCAGCAAATAATAATTCTGTATGAGCCTTAAGAAATCCTAACCGCGGATTCTCATTTATTAATGATCGTGATGGTGGACGAATTGGTCAAAAATACATGCCATTTTTACACGACTATAATGATTTAATTTTGATTAAACCAAATGCTAGTGATACAGGAAAAGGAATTTCTAAAACTAATGATAATATGGCAGCCGGTTTAATCGCTGAACTTTGACAGTATAAAGGTTAAAAGACAAAGAAAATTTAATAATAATTAATAAGGTTAATTATTAATGTTATAGGAAAGATTTAAAGTCGTATTTTAAAATATCACCTTTAAATCTTTTTAATTTTATGAACCTTAGTAATACTTGTTTTATAAGGCATTTTAAAGTATAATTATACTTAGTGGAAATAGTAATAATAATTTAAGGAGCAAGTAACATGGATGATAAACTGATTGAAGATAATACTGATTTTCTAATAAAGTTCACCCTTGAAAACTTAGAACTTTTAAAAAAATTAAAAATTCAGCTTGATCAAGAAATTAGTCATTTATATGAATTAGCAAAACAAAAAAAGCAGTCGATACAGCATTTACAAGAAAAGTCAAAACATAATTATAGTAAAATTAAAAATAGGAATGATTTTAAAAATTTAATTCAACATGCTTTATTGGAAAAATATATTGATGAAATTTTAAATCGATTTATGTTTCGAATTGATACAATGATTTTACAATATAATTTATCAGAAAAATATAGTAAGATTATTAATCCAGTTGAAATAAATGCACGAAGTGTATATTTAACAATTAAAGAACAAAAAAATTATTCAACTAAAGAAATGTTAGAATTACAAGAATTACTAAAAGAAGTTAATGCGCCATTAGTTGAACTAGTTAAACAATATAATGAAAAAATTAGTCAAATTAATGCTAGCAAAGTTTTAATTGAAAAAATAACATTAGAAGAAGTAACAAATGAGTATATTGATTTTTTCTTATTGGATGATAAAGGTTAAAAATTTTATTAATTTTACCTTTTTTTTCTTTTTTTTGTTTAAATATAGAATTATCTTTTGTTTTGTTATAATAATGATATAGAAATGAGGCGAATATTTATGGAATACAAAATTCGTAGTAAAAATATTATTATTACTGATGCAATGGACCAACATTTAGTTGATACTTTTAATAAATTATTAAAATATCAACAAGTTAATGAAAATGACCTTGTTCATGTTGATATTGAATTTACGAAAGAAAATAATATTGTAATTCATACTGCAATTGATATTAGAGGGCGAAATAATTTTTTAAAAGCAGAAGTTCGCAATAGTGATTTTTATAAGGCAGTTGATCAAAGTTTATATAAAGTTGAAGAACAATTACGAAAAATTAAAGGAAAACAAGAAGACCGTCATAATAAAAATCAGTCATTAGGGAAATTTTATAGTGAAGTGATTGATGCAGAAGAGGAAGACCTTGATCTTGAATAATGCTTATAAATAAAAAATGTTTAACTAAATTTAGTTAAACATTTTTTATTTTTATAATGATTACTTGTTGCTACTTGTTGTACTTACTGCGTTTGCTTTATTAACACGAATTGCTCCAATTCCTTCTAATAATCATATTAACGCACCAATTAGAGCAATTAATTCACCAACAACAATTACTCATGTTGAAACTTCTTTTGTTGAAGTAATAATTGCGCCAATCATTCCAATAATTGCAATAGTAATAAAAATAATTCCGGCAACTAATTTAGCAATTTTATGACGAATAAAGGTTGCAACACAAATAAATAAGAAAGCGGTAATCAAAATAATTGCACCATTATCACCATTATTATTGTGAACAAAAAGTTTTGTGTTAACATTAACGTTTGGAAAAGAATTTAAGATTGCTAAGATAAATAATCATAACCCAGAAATTCAAATCATTACTTTTTGGAATGTCACAGTAATTTTAATTGTTGCATATTTCATTTTTGCCATTGTTTTTCCTCCTTAACCATAACATTATTTATATTATAACTTAGTTTTAAAAATATTAATGATAAATTAAATAATTCGTAAAATATCGTTTGGTTTAATATTTAAAAAATTAATCATCCCAGGAGCAAGACAATAGACAAAATAACATTGTGGAAAATAATGACTCATTTTTTGTGGCCCAAAATTTTGAATTGTGTGAATAACTTCAAAGTTTTTATTACAAAAAATGACATCAAGTTGATAAAAAATTCCAAAACTATTAAAACCACGTACTTTACGTAATAAATATCCATCTTTCATTGTAATATCATTTGGTTGAATTAAACTTGTGAATTTTTCCCGAAAAGTTTTAATTACATGAATATTAATGTCTTGTGGAATACTATTAACAATTAATGATTTACGATTTTTTAACAAATAATATTTTTTATTTCGTTTATGTTTTGTTCGATGAAATTTATAAATTACTTTTGAGAAAAATCCCATGCATAACACCTTTTCCTTTTTTTCTTAACAATTATATAAAATTATATTATAATTACCAAGAGAAAAGAGGTGTTATTTATGAAATTTGCATTGTTTTTAGCAACAGGCTTTGAAGAAGGTGAAGCAATTATTACAACTGATGTGTTACGACGAGGAGGCATTAAGTTAGAATTAATTAGTATTACCAAAGCATTAGAAGTTGTCTCATCGCATGATGTTACGATTAAAGCTGATAAATTAATTGAAGATGTTAAATATGAAGATTATGATGGTTTTATTTTACCAGGTGGTCGAATTGGTGTTGATAATCTTGCAAAAAATGAGATGTTAAAAGATTGATTATTAAAAGCTAATAATGCTCAGAAAACAATTGCTGCAGTTTGTGCAGCGCCCCAAATTTTAGGGCATTTAGGAATTTTAGACAATAAAGAAGCAACAAGTTATCCTGGATGTACAGAAGGAATGGACAAGGCAATTTATAATAATGAAATGGCTGCTATTACTGATGGTCATATTATTACTGGTGCTTCAGTTGGTTCAACAATGAATTTTGCTTTAGCAATTGCTGATCGAGTTTTGGGAGCAGAAAAAGTAATGAAACTTCAAAATGAATTAGTAATTCGTGATTAATTTAGTTCTATTAAACATTTGCATAATAAATTGTAAAAGAGTAAAATTAATATACCTCAAATGAGCACATTAATTTTGTATAAATTATTTAGCAACTCTTAAAAGTAATTCTGATAAATTTTCTTAATCCTTTGTTCAGATAAAAAAGAGTTTAAAATTTTAGTTGAGGTAGATATGTTCGTTTGTTATATTTAAATAACAATACGGTTTTTTAACTATAATTTAAATGAATATTAAATTTATATTTTATTTTATTCAAAACTGAACTACAATAAGGAGGAAAGAAAATGAAAAAGTTACTAGCCTTTTTAGGAGCTATTTCATTAGTTGGGTCAAATGCTGCTTTGATTACAGCATGTACTACTAAAAAAGAAGATGCAAATCTTGAAAATATTAAGCGAGAGTTGTCACAATATGTTGAAACACCATTTTTTGCTTCATCATCAAATGTAACAAGCGAACAGTTAACAGCAGAGTTAAGTAGTAGTGTTACTTTAGGAAGTTATAAATTAACTGTTACAAATGATGCAACATTTGTGCAACCAAAAATTATTGATAATAATCATTCAGATGAAAAAATAGCACAAGTTAATACTTTAAATATTTTACAAGAGCAAGATACTAAAAAAGGTTTAGATGTTGTTAATGGAACTGCTAGTGTTAGTATTTTCAAAAAAGACAAAGAACAATTCAATGTTAAAATTCAATGAGTTACAAATGAGTTAATTCTTTTAAAAAATACTGTCAATAAAATTGACAATACAAGTGGGAAATTACAAAATATTAATTTACCATTACCACCATTAATACAAGGGGTAAATATAACTTTTGCTGATTTATATACTTTTATTAGTTTGTTACCTTTACCAGAGCAAGAAATTATGGACATTGATTTAGCTAAAATTAATGAACCAGATTTTCTTAAAAAATTTGATACAGTATTAAATCGTATTGTTGAGAATGTTAAGAATACTCTAAAATTTGATATTAGTGGTTATCTTAATAAAGATATTTCTTTTGACCAAACACTTGTTGGAAAAGGAACAGTTAAAGACCTTTTACATAATATGGCTCCTGATTTAATTGCTTTATTGCAATGATTTATTAGAGAAGGAAAAGAAAAAATTGAATCAACGCATAATACAGTCTTACCATTAATACAATATTTATTCTCACCAGTTAATGAACAATTAAAAGAAAATATTAAAGGTACTTTTGGTGAAACAGAATATTTTTATCAAAATACTAATACAAATTTAGATAGTTTAGCATTTCATGCTTTAACCGGTTATCGAAATGATTACAAAGAAACGGATAGTAAATATCGATTCTCATTAGATGTGCCTTTGTTTGGCGGTGAAATTAACCAAAGCAAAATTAAAACTTGACTTAAGCTAAAACCAACGTTATTAATTGGAAGCATTTTAGATATTTTTGCTTCAAAAGGTGATGAAGGAATTGATGCTGTTAACACGAATCTTGTTCAACCAAGTACATGAGAAGGAATTAATACTTTTCTTGCTGGTTTTCTTCCTAAAATTAATTTTTTCTTAGGTCCACAATTGATGATTTATGCTGGTTCTAATATTTTACGTGATTTTGGAGTAAGTAATACGGAATTAAGAAGTAATGATGTTACAATGAGCGCTGGAACGGTTAAATTACAATTTAAAAAAGATGGTAAGTGAGAAAATTTCAGAGCAATTATTGGGAAAGATAAGACTTCTAACTTAACCCAAAATTTTAACTGCTGTAGACTTTAAATTGAGTTTTACTAATGTTAAGTTTAAAGTTACAGCAAAAACTAATGCCAAAATTGCTTATGAAACGAATGGTCAATCTCGTTTTGACTTGTGATTCTCAGATGAGCATGAGTAATAATTGGATAATCTTATAATGAAAAAGTTTTCAATTTTTAATTGAAAACTTTTTTAATTCTTTTTTTTGTTTATAATTAACTTAGAATAATGTGTAAAAAACAAAAGGAGTTAGATTATTAATGAAAAAAATATTATTAATGTTAACTAGTTTGGGAATTATAATGCCAACTAGTTTTAATTTAATTGCTTGTAATCCGCCACAACAATATGAAAAAAATATTTTACAAACATTTCAAATTAATACTAATCAGACAGGACCTGAAATTCTTAATAATCTTCATACTTTTATGCAAATTCGATATAATCTAAAACAAGATCCAAGCGCAGTTAAAATTGCTAAATATGAAATTTGATATAATAATAAAAATATTAATAATGACAAGACAACAACTGTTACTCGTGATAAAATTATTAATATTATTATTAAATTAGCGCCCCCTGATAAAACAATTCAATTTGATCAACAAAATTTAGTACAAGAAAGTTTTATTTTAGGTGGTACTTACAAAGTTAATATTAAAGTAACCGATGTTAATAAACAGGATATTAAAACAGTAGTTCTTAATGATTTAAAATTAGCAGCACATGAAGAAAAAACATATGCCGCTTTAAACAATGAGGTGGAAATTGTAGAAGCAGTTCGGGATGCTATTAATCAGCGCTTGTCAATTACTGCTTCGAATAATGACTTTATTTTAACAAATGACCAAGTTCCTCAAGACAAACAAGTTCCTAATATGGTTGTTACTTTTACCGTCACTGCTACAGCAAGTAGTAGTTTAATTCAAGGCTCATTTACTTTTAGTAATACTTTATTAGCACGCGAAGATATTTCTAGTGTGGAAATTAACAAAATGTCAATTATTCCAAATCCAAGATTAACATATCAAGCGTTAAACCAAAATCCAGAAATATTAGATGCTATTATTGGCACAATTAATAATAAATTACAAATTACAATTACAACAAACGATTTTGTTGTTACAAATGATCAAGAAGTTAAGAAAAAACAGGCGCCAAGTCAAAAAGTACATTTTACAGTTAAAGCAACAGAAAGTAGTAATTTAATTAAAGGAAGTTCTAATTTTATTGTTGATTTACAAAAATTAGATATAAGTTTAGTTACGATAACAAAAATTGGTTTGATTGCAAATCCGGATGCTAATTATCAAGAATTAAACAAAAATGCTAATTTAATAAGCGAAGTAATAAAAGCAATTCAAACAATATTTTCAATTATTGTGACAAATGATGATTTTAAAATTACTAATAATCATGACAAAAGTACTGATAAACAAAAACCGGGAGAAATTGTTGAATTTACGGTGCTGGCTAATGAAAATAGTTCATTAATTACTAGCAAGTTTACTTTTAAAATAACTTTACTATCAAAAGAAATTTCATATTAAAAATTATTGCAATAGAAGAGGAAACTAAAATGATTGAAAAGTTAAGAAATAATGATTGAAAAATAGTAAGTCGAAAAATTATTAATGATCAATTGCAAGAATATTACCATAATAATATTTCCTTTCAACCTCCAAGGAAACGGTTACAATTAATTATTCGT
Source organism: Spiroplasma melliferum KC3 (assembly GCF_000236085.2). Taxonomy (NCBI): domain Bacteria; kingdom Bacillati; phylum Mycoplasmatota; class Mollicutes; order Entomoplasmatales; family Spiroplasmataceae; genus Spiroplasma; species Spiroplasma melliferum. Next base: position 686,373 of record NZ_AGBZ02000001.1, read on the forward strand.
TGAATGATGTTTTTAGGACCCTTTTTTAGTATTATGGGAATTTTTATTATGATTTTATTTGTAGTAAAAAATATTAAAATAACTTTAATATGAATTCCTATTTTAATGTTCTTAATTGGAATTGTGCTAATTATCATAGTTTGTTATTATATTGTTAAATGAACACGATTATTAAAATTATCCGATAAAATTATGGATAAAATTGATTTAGTAACAATTTATAATTTAGCATTAGGCGAATATTTTACTTCTGAATTAACATTATTAGGGATTACTAAAATATTTAAACCATTACCAACAGACTTAATTAATTTTAATAATAACACTAAAATTGATTTTGTTTTTAATTTAACTTATTCTAGTGGCAATATTTCTTTTGGAACAATTACTCATAAGGTTCCAACTAAAATTAACAATAAGATTGATAAGGAAGAATTTTATCGTATTCCAATTTTGACAGTCCAGCCATATCACAAATTAACAGCGCAATTTACAATCCAACCGCGAGGGGTAACAACCAAGTTTTTTAATCCATTAAATTATATTAATTTACAAGATAATTTATTTGAAGAAAAATTTTTAGTTGGTGGTACATCTGAACGGGCAATTAAAGCAATTTTAACGCCACAAGTTCGAAAAAATTTATTTATTTTAGCAGGAAAAGCACCAACCATTCCAGCAATTGATGCTGATGAAGGGGTTTTAACATTATTATTTCAATCTTATTTAGTTAAAAGTTGAAATGATAAAACAATGGCCTTAACAACAGTAGAATTTTCCGGAAAGTTTGATAATATTATTCAAGATATTCTTTCAAAAATTGAAACTGATATTATTTAATTAAAATAATGTTTTACATGATTAAATCAATTTGACATTATAACTATTCAGTAAATAATTTTATAATTACTTATTTTGTTAATAATTACCAGAAGAGAGATGAAAATAAATGGGAGAAAAGTTTTTTACAAATCAAAATCAGCAAAAATTATTAGTTGAATTAAATAATGAAATGTGTACTGCTGATGAAGTGTGCTTTGTCTTTCCTTTTATTTCAAAGGCAATCATTAATAAAATTGAAACATCAATTAAGCATTGTTAAACCAAAACCAATTCCAATTCGAATTATTACGACAACTTTTGATGATTTAGCAGAATACAATAATTTATTAGAATTGACCCGGTTAGTGACAACTTATGATAATATCCAAATCAAAGTTGAAGATAATCTAGAAAAACGAAGTGAACGAATTCATATTAAAGCTTCGCTTTTTAAACGATTCCATGGTATTTCAACTGTCATTCTTGGTTCTTCAAATTTAACTTATAAAGGAATGGTTACTGGGCGAGAATGAAACATTAAATTAACAGCAAAAAATAATCCTAATTTAGTTACGGAAATAATTGCTGAATTTGAACATTTATGAAATGAAGTTTTAGTTGATTTTAATGATGAAATAGCACGTAATTATTTATTAGAACGAATTAGTCAAAATCAATCACTGCGAATTGCAACAATGTTTAATCATACTGCAACTGAAATTTTAACCATTCGGAAATATTTATATGATTTTCAAAAAGTAATTGTGGCAAAATTACAATATCGTCGGCGCTGTGGCAAGAAAGCACATTTAGTAATTATGGCAACGGGAACTGGAAAAACTGTTGTTGCTGCGTTTGATTATTTACACCAATTACAAGAAAATAATCATCAAACTTTGAAGTTGTTATTTTTGGCTCATCAAAAAGAAATTTTAGACCAAGCATTGCAAACTTTTCGTAATGTCCTAATGGATCAAACTTTTGGGGAAGTAATGTATGAGGGCAAAGTAACACAGAATCAAACGCATGTCTTTGCAACAATTCAAACTATGGCAACTCGCTTGCCACAGTTTGCTGTAGATCATTTTGATGTGGTCATTTTTGATGAAGCACATCATATTGCTGCTGCTACCTTTGACCAAGTTTTTAATTATTTTCAACCACAACAAATACTTGGATTAACGGCAACACCAGAACGAGAAGATGGTAAGTCAATCAAAAAATATTTTCTTGATGAATATGCGGAAGAATTACGACTATGAGATGCAGTTAATCAATGTTTATTATGCCCATTTGATTATTATTGTATTGATGACAATACTGTTGATTTAACTGGGGTTGATTTAAACGCTGATAATGAACTTTTTAAAAAGTTAAATACTAAGGCTCGAAATGAATTATTATTAAAAATGATTGATAAGTATATTGGTTTATATGCAAAACCAGTTGCATTAATTTTTTGTGTTACGACTGAACATGCTAAATTAGTAGCAACATTTTTACGAACAAAACATTTACGTGCAGATTACTTAACTTCTGAAAATCGTGATCACCGAACACGGATTTTACATGAATTTAAAACAGGACGAATTAATTATTTATGTGTTGTTAATATGTTTAATGAAGGAATTGATGTTCCTGAAATTAATACTATTATTTTATTACGACCAACAAATTCAAAGACAGTTTATTTACAACAACTTGGGCGAGGTCTTCGTAAAACAGAATTAAAAAGTCGATTAGAAGTTTATGATTTAATTAGTAATATTGATAGTAAATATGATATTACTGTTGATATTAAAAACTTATATGATCCAAAATTAACGTCAATAAAGGGATTATTAGCTAATGAAGGTTTGCCCTATAATTGTACAATTACTTTAGAACAACGTTCACAAAAAATTATTTTAAATAACTTACGAAAATGATATGATAATCGGGCACGAATTAAAACCCATATTCGTGAATATTATCAAAAATATCATGAAGCAGGATTAAAACATTTACTATATGATTATGATTTATCCTTATATCAATTTTATAATTATGTTAATGATTTTTATGTTAAAATTGGCCGAAATATCACACATTATCATCAAAATGAAAATAATACTAATCGAAATAAAAATATTTTAAAACAATTTTTATTTTTAGATAGTTATCCAATTATTAATTATTTTATTTTACGTTTAAGTCAAACGCTTGCTGCTGATGCTATTAACCTTGAATACGATAATTTATTAATAACATCATTATTATATGAAGTAACAAGTATGAATGTTTTTACGCAATTATTTCCAAATTATTTAACCATTCCTGATTTAGTAACTTATTTTATTGAACAACATCAAGTTATTGTGGCTGAATTATTGTTGCTTTTACAATATAAATTAGAACATGAAACATTAAAAATGTATTCTGTTACCACAACACCATTGTTACAAGGGTCTACTTATACTGTAAAACAAGTCTTATCAGTTATTGGCCGAACTAATTTTTTATTATCACGAGGTGAGTTACGAATTATTGCTTTTCAGGCCGGATATTTAACATTTGATCAAACAAAACAAGTTATTTTAGCGGATGAGGATGGGACTGGTTATGGGAAATTAACAAAATATTTACCTGATCAAGAGATATTTTATTGGTCAATTCCAGAAGTAATGACAATGGCTAATAAATTAGTGCGAGATATGCAAAATAGTACAATTACAAAATACTTGTTTTTACAAAATAAAATTAATTTAAAATGACCAAATTTAGGATTAAAATTATATTCCTTTGTTGGTTTTGGGCAGTATAACACAATGCTAACAGACAAATATCTTACTGCAAAATTTTTTGTTCAAGATGAACAAGAATAGGTCTTCATTGAACCCTATTATTTATAATTGAAGGTAAAAAAGATTAATCCATCTTACTAGTTAGGCAAAAATGTATTATAATTAAAGAATAATATTATTTTTATTAAAGGAGCCTATATAAAATGGAAAGTTTTAGTCTTCGAATACATTCGGAGTTTAACGAGGTTAGCAACATTTAATAATGCGGAACAGTTATATCAAACGAAAAAAATAACGTTATTAAAAATTGATGAACAGCAAACTTCCGATGATGAAAAAGAATTAATGATTTATTGTCAAGTAGCAACAAAACATAGTGGGGATTATTATGATGTTAATGTTGTTTTTGCTTTAAGTAATAATTTAACTTTTTTAACACGGCAAAATTGTAGCTGTATTGACTATAATTTTCAACATCAAATTTGTCAGCATATTATTGCTGTTTTGCTTTTTGCTTTTTATGAATCAAACAATAATTTACTTACATGACGATTATTTTTTACAGCAACTGATCAACTATTAACAACATTTATTAATAAAAATAAACAAACCTATGCCTTAAAAGAACGAATTATTACTTGTGAATGTAATTTAATTATTGATTCTACTTTGCAACAACCACCAGCCGTACAACTAAAGTTAGGATATGAAGGTGAGCAATTATTTGTTATTAAAAATATTTATCATTTTTTGAGTTTTTTAACAAAACATGCCCTTGACCCAGATTATATAAAAGGTTACGAAATTTCACAAAAATTTACTTTTTATCCCAATAAAAGTACGCTTTCACCATTTGCTGAAAAAGTAATTAAGTTTTTGCAACAAGAGTTTATTAATGTTAGTAGTTTTTTACAAACACAGAAAATGGATTTTTATGGGGTATCAATTACAAGAAGTTTTGGGTTTTCAGCATCACAAACTGATCAATTTTTAAGTCACATTAAAGGTGAAACAATTAAGCTAATAATTGATGGTGAAGAATATTCTGATGTTAAAATTAGCGTTGAGCAATATCAACCATCCTTATCTATTCAACAAAAAGATAATGTTATTCAAATTATTAATAAAAAAGAAAATCCAATTATTTTAACATCATCTCAACAAAGTCTATTTGATGCTAAGCAAATTTTTTTATTAAATCATAAAGATACTTTTTTATTAGGTCCAATTTATCAAACAATGGTACTAACAAAACACAATAAAATTACATTTACTCCCCAACAAACTAATGATGTTATTAAAGAAATTGTTGCATTATTAGATTATCCATATAATACGATTCAAATTGACCCTATAATTTTAAACTCATTAGAAAAAACACCATTAGTTATTGAAAGCTATTTTGATTTTAAAAACAAAGAAATTATGTTACGCCCTCTTTTTCGCTATGGAGCAATAACATTTGATTTACTAAATAAATCAAATAATGCCAATAAAATTGTTTTACGAAATGTTTATCATGAGCAAGAATATTTAACATTTTGTAAGCAACTTGGTTTTGTTCAAAAAGGGCATTATTTTATATTAAATGAATTAGAACATGTTTTAAAATTACTATCAAAAGATATTTTAACATTAGAAAAACTTTCACAAATTTTTTATACTGATAATTTTAAAAATGTTCGTTTAATTGATTTTAAAGTAACAAGTAGTACAATTAATGTTAATCAAAATAACGACTGGTTAGAATTTGATTTTAAACTTTCAAAACTTGATTATTCGGATTTAGGTGAAATTTTAAATGCGATTAATCATAATCAAAAATATTATCAGTTAACAAATGGTAGCATTATTGATTTGCAAGAACAAACATTGCAAAAATTTGCAACCTTAATTAATCAGTTTAATTTTAAGCAAGAACAATTTGCACAAGGAAAATTGCAAGTTCCAAAATATCATGCATTAACAGTTTACAATAACTTAGATTTATGAGCTGAGTTCAATTGTCATTTTAACCTTGATTTTGATCATTTAATTACAAAAATTAAACATTTAGAACAAAATGAATTTAGTGTTCCAACATCTTTAACATCAATGATGTGTGATTTTCAAAAAAAAGGTTATTTTTGATTAAAAACTTTAGCTTCGTTAGGCTTTGGTGGTATTTTAGCAGATGAAATGGGATTAGGAAAAACATTACAAACAATTAGTTTTATTTTAAAAGAATATGAATTAAATCAGCAAATGGCACCAGTTTTAATTATTGTTCCAGCAGCATTAATTTATAATTGAAAAACGGAAATTGACCGGTTTGCACCTATGTTACAAACACTAGTTATTGCTGGTGAACGAAAAACACGTGAAATGTTATTTACCAAAATTACGCAAGGGCAAGTGGTGATTACCTCTTATCCATTATTACGACGTGATATTCATTATTATCAACAAATTTTCTTTCAATATTGTTTTTTAGATGAAGCACAACATATTAAAAACCCACATTCAATTAATGCAAAACTAGTTAATACTTTAAAAACAGGAATTCGGTTTGCTTTGACAGGCACACCAATTGAAAATAATCTAACTGAATTATGATCAATTTTTAATTTTATTTTACCTGGTTTTTTATTACAACATCAACAATTCCAAAAGAGATATGAAATTCCAATTATTCGTGACCAAAATGAAGCAGTTAAAAAAGAATTATTACAAAAAATTGCACCGTTTATTTTGCGTCGTTTAAAACGAGGGGTAATGAGTGAATTACCACCAAAGATTGAAAATAAAATTTTAGTGGAAATGACAGCACGGCAAAAGAAAATTTATGCTGCATATGCTAATGCTGCGCGAGAAGAAATTAATAAAATTTTAACGGCAGGGCAATATCAACAAAATCGTTTAAAAATTTTTGCTACCTTAACTAAATTACGTCAAATTTGTTGTGACCCGAGTATTTTAGATAAAAAATATCAAAATGAAAGTGCTAAATTAGATGCATTACGAGATATTTTTGATGATCTTGCTGGTAGTGGTCATAAAATATTAATTTTTTCACAATTTACTACTGTTTTAAAACGAATTAAAGCAATTGTGGAAGAAATAGGTTTACAATACTTTTATTTAGACGGAAAAACTCGCTCGGAAAGTCGAGTGCTAATGACACAAAAGTTTAATGAAGATAAAACAATTAATATTTTTTTAATTTCATTAAAAGCTGGGGGAGTTGGTTTAAATTTAACAGCAGCAGATGTTGTTATTCATTTTGATCCATGATGAAATCCTTCGGTAGAGAATCAAGCAACAGACCGTGCTCATCGTTTTGGGCAACAAAATACTGTTCAGGTAATAAAGTTGATTGCAAAAGGGACCATTGAAGAAAAAATTTTAACAATTCAAAATAATAAGCAAGAGGTAATCAATGCCGTTTTAAATAATAATTCGGAAAATGCTAATTTTACAAAATTCTCAGAAGCAGAATTACGAAATATTCTTGAATTATAAAAAACAAAGAGGATGACAAAAAATATAATAATTTTTAAAAATATTTTTATATAGCAAATAATTTGTTAAAGGTACAGGGGTACTTTTTTTTTTTTTTTTTAAATAAGTATAATTAAAAGTGTCTTACAAAAGGAAGGTGACAATTAGATGAAACGGTTATTAACACTTTTTAGTGTTTTTGTTTTAGGTTTCGGTAGTAGTTTAGGTGTTGTTAGTTGTACAACGCGAGCAAAACATGAGCCTGATGACAACATCAAGATCTTGAAATTTTAAATCAAATAAAAAAGGAAGCAAAGCAAACTTTGTCAACATGATGGCAAACAAAAACAATGATTGATATTATTAAGGAATATCCAGAGCAAATATCATCATTTGAAGAACTAGTCGCAGAATTAAAAACAAAAAATGATGGCTTATTAACTTTGACGAGTACAGCAATTAGTAAATATTGTTTTTTAAATCAGTTGCTTGTTGGTTTTCAAGCAGAGTTTAATAATTTGAATCAACATTTACAAGATCGATATTCAAATTATTATGTTGATACAATGCCATTATTCTTAGGAGAAAATGACATTTCATTTGATTTATATAGTATTAATTTTGATAAGATAGCAAAACTATTTAGGAACTTTAAAATAATGAGGCCTTAGTAAAAAAAAAATACTCTCCTTATTTGACTTTTCTAAGATAACAAATAAAGAATGTTTAAAAATGTGATATAATAATAGATGATTTATAACATAATACAATATGATTGGGCTAAAGGAAGTATAAACAATGCAAAATGATATGCGTGCTATATATGAAGAAATGTGTGATACTTGTAAAAAAACCTTTAAAAAAATTATTTTAGCAATTCGCAATGACCGGACAAAAGATGTTAATAATTTACTTCTTTTTGTTTGTGAAATTAATCCGATATCTACTCTTAAAGATGATGCAGGAATAATGCCAATTGCATTAATTAATTGTAAGGATAATAAGTATACCTTTTTTTGAAAAACTAATTTTTTAGATGCATCAGGTAATCCAAAAGTTCCTGTTGTTAACCAAACAATTCAATTATCGCAAGAAACAATTGATAAAATCCCAACTCATCATCGTTCGTTACCAGTTAATAAACCGATTGAAAGAGTTCCCGTGGTTCAGCAAAAAGAAAATGAAGTATTAGAATCAGTTCATGAGTCAACAAGTAAATTGGAATTTGATTTACCAAGTAAAAATGAAATAGAAGTTAATGATGAAAGTAAAGATAATAATGATACTAAAGAAAAACCTATTGATTTACCAAGTGAATTAGTGGCAACATCACCGTTAATTGAAGATGAAACTATTGCTTTAACTCAAAAAATGGAACAAAATTCTATGACGTCAATGCGTAAAGTTTTACATACTATTAACCGCAAAATGCAATGAAAAATTTGAAGTTTAGTTGTTATTTTAGTAATGTCAATTGTTGGTTTTGGAATTGGTGGTTGACAATTATATCGTTACTTTTCAAACACTGTACATGATGAAAGCGGAGGAGGGGGTGTTAGTGAACGCACTAACATTACTTTACTAGGTGGAGATTTAGGTAAACAAGTTATTGAAATTGAAGATGCGAATAATTGATTGGATTTATATAGTGCATTATTAACATTAGAAGTTGGTTCCAAAAATGAGGGTAAATTAGAGCCGCAACTATTAGAAGCAATTAAAGATCCCGGTACTACTTTAACTTTTAGTAGTGAAAATTTTCACGAAGATAAAATAGCATATGCAGCTACAATTATTATTAATGCAGATAAGGCAACTAATTTTTATGGTATTACTAATATTGCAATACAAGCGAAATCAAAACGAATTAATATTATTAATTTGGGAACAAATTTAACAGACAATTCTGTTGATATTAAAAGTGATATCCCAAATGATATTTTAGAAGCTGTTTTAGCAAATTCAGCAATTCAAGGTAAGTTATCACCAAATCAATTAGCCTTGTTAGAAGCGGTTAACACTGATAGAAATTTAATTTTAAGAATCAATGATACTGTTAATAAAACACCAGGTGAAACCTCTAATATACAATTAGTTATTTTAGCGGATAAATCAAGCCTTTATAAAGGAACAACCCAATTTTCTTTAAAAGTAAAATGAACAGTATAACAACGCTTAATTTTTAAACTCATTATTATTTATGAGTTTTTTTTATTTTTAAAAAGGATTTCCTGCAATTTGCAAGTTAATTTAAGATAGGAGGAAGGTAAGATGTATGCTTCAATTTGTGGAACAGTTCAGGATATTAATGCAAATTTAATTTATTTAGAACATAATAATTATGGTTATGAAATTAATTTAGTTACAAATAAATTATTTGAGTTTAAAAAAGCAATGCAGATTAAATTATATACTTTTTTAATAGTAGAAGATTATTTTCAATGATATGGTTTTTTAGATTTAGCAACAAAAAAAATTTTTTGTGATTTATTAGCAATACCAACAATTGGAGTTAAAACTGCTGTTAAATTATTACAACAAATTAGTGTAGAAGATTTGTTAACTTTAGTGCAACAAAATAATTTGCATAAAATTGAACAATTACGGGGATTAAAAGTTCATAGTGGTCGAATTTTATTTAATGCATTACAAAAAATTTATTTCACAAAAAAATATAATAATTTACAAAACAAAGTTATTAATTGTTTAAAAACATTAGGTTATTCTTTAACAACTATTTATCAAACAATTAATGCAATTAAGCAACCACCAACGCAACTTGACCAATATTTAAAAATAGTTTTAACAGCAATAAGCAAAAATGCAGTCACTTAATTTTCGCCCCGATAATTTTGAAACATATATTGGTCAAGAAAGCATTAAAATAAATTTAAAAATTATGATAGCAGCTAGTCAAAAACAACAATTACCTTTAAAACATATGCTCTTTATTGGCGGCAGTGGAATGGGAAAAACAAGTTTAGGATATTTAATTGCAAATTTGTTAAAACAAAAATTACATCTTTTACATGGCCCAAATTTGCAAAAACCAAGTGATTTAATTACTTGTTTAATGCAAATTAAAACTTTTGATTTAGTTTTTATTGATGAAATTCATGCAATTAGTCAAGAAGTGAGTGAAACTTTATATCCAGTTCTAGAAGATAATTGTTTAAACTTAATTTTAGGAAAAGATTATAATACTAAAAATGTGACATTATCATTACCACCGTTTACTTTTTTAGCGGCGACAACTTTGTTATATCAAATTCCGCAACCATTATTAAATCGTTTTACAACTGTTTTTTATTTTGAAGAATATAGTAATTTAGAAATTCAGCAAATTTTAAATAACTTATTTTTGCAAGTTGGACTATCTTTAACAGTTAATGAATTAGAATTATTAACAAGTTATACTCGTAATAATCCCCGAACCACTTTGCGGTTATTTTATCGGATATATGACTATTTAGTTATTAGTTCTCGTTCAATTGATCTTGCCTTTTTAACTGAAATTTTAACTAATTTAAAAGTATTTCAAGATGGATTAGAATGAAATGAAGTTAATTATTTAAAACATATATATTATCTTTTTCAACAAAAACCAGTTGGTTTAGGGACATTAGGTCAAATTTTAAACGAACCTCTTTTAACAATTACTAATAATTTGGAACCATTTTTATTAAAAAAAGGTTATTTATTGAAAACTCCACGAGGACGGATGTTGACGTCTAAAGCAATTCAATTTTTAAAAAATTTAATATAAATTGCTTAATTTTTTAAATAACTTAGTTATAATAATAGTTAGAACTAAGGTAAGGTGTAAATCTAATGCAAAATTATCAAAAAGAACAACAGCAAATTGCTAATTATGTTTTAAAAATGATTAGTTTAAAAACAGTTGATTTAAAGTTATTAAATCGGAATATTACTGAACAGGATGTTATTAATTATTTATTAAAAATAATTTTAGTTGATAAAAAAATTATTGATGTTAGTGATGCTGCTTATTATATTTTTAATATTAAACTTAACCGGATAATTGAATTTATGAATAATCAAAAAATTACTGATCCAGATTTATCATTAGATGATTTTAAAGATATGTTTATTAAATAATAGTAATATTAGATAATAAATAGTGTACAATATATAAAGAAAAGTTGAAAAGTAGAATAGTGGTGTCAAGCGTGGGAAAGAAAGAACAAGTTAAAATAATTAAAGAGCCAAAAAATAAAAAAGCAATAAGTCGGTTAATTATTCGAATAGGAACATTAATTGTTTTGATTATTGCTATGATTGTTGGTGCGTTTTTTTCCGCGGATAGTTTTCGTTATTCATATCGAACAGGAATTGCTTATTCAGGAGGATACCAAGCTCAAATTGATGTTTTTGACAAAAGAGACCCTAATTATTCACCTGATACCCCAAATGGAGATAGCAAAAAAGGTTTAGAATTATTACGAAATAAATTAGATCCTTTATCAAACCAAAATTTATATTTACAAACATTAGGGCGTAATTCGGTTGAAGTTATTGTTGGAAAAGATATGTTTAAATCTTACAGTGAATTAAGTAAAACAATTCAACGATTAGGAGCACTTTACTTAACTGATAGTAAGGGAAAAGATTTATTAATTAGTGATAATAATGGCACAAAAGAACGAACACCATTAAGCGATGTTATTTCTGGTTCAGTAACAGGAGTTGACCAAGCACGTCGACCAATTATTACATTAGAAATTAAAAATCAACAAAAGTGAGATAGCATTATTAATAGTTTAAAGCCATCAGAAGGTGGAGGGCAAGCACAACCACTATATATTTGAACTGATATTGGTCAAATGATTGATGATTTACGACATGATACTGATAATCTGCAAGCAATTGCAAATTTGTTTAGTGTTGATATTCCTAGAAAAGTTTCTTCAACTGATTGAACAAATATTTATCATATTTTTGATATGGAATATTATGACAATGGTACAGCACAAATTCAACCTGGGAATTTGTTAGACTTAGCATTAAGGTATCCAATTTCGCAAGTTAAAGAATGAATGGAAGATAGTCGTTTTCGGTTTACAACAGTGCCGACAAATCGTTTATTAATTGATCCAAACGATAAAGCTGCAACAACAAATGCGTATATTGATCCATTACGACCATATTTACAAACAATTATTGAATATAATAGTGCTTTGACAGAAGCATATAAAAAATATGTTATTAATTGAAATTCAATTAAAATTGGAACTGGTGCTGCCGAAAATTCAAATCAAATTACAACATCAACAGAGACTGAAGCTCGTCAAATTAGTAACTTGATTAATGGGGGATTAAGTGGTTTAGAATTTACTATTCGTGGTTATCGTGAAATCCCACCTGTTGTTTCAGCAAATGTGTTTAAAATATCAATGATTATTTTAGGTGTTCTAGTTTTAGCCATTTTTATTGTATTATTAGTTTATTATCGTTTATTTGGTTTAATTGCCATATTAACCTTATTGTTTACAATTATTTCAACTTTGTATTTTTCATCTTTATTAAAGGTTGAAATTTCACCAGAAAGTATTGCAGCATTAATTATTGCTTTTGGATTATCGTTAGAAGGAAACTTGCTTTTCTTTTCACGGTACAAACGTGAGCGGTATGAAAATAACATCCCATTTGAGCCAGCAATGAAGATTGCCAATAAACAAACAATTGCTGTTTTTGTGGATGCTTTAGTTGTTTTAATCATATTAGGGTTATCACTATTTTGAACAGGAACTAATAATATTAAATCATTTGCCACAATTTTATTAGTTGGTTTAATTATTGCAATTATTATGGTTTTTGCCGTAGCGCGGTTAATGTATTGAATTGTCATTAAGTTACATTGACAAGAAAAATATCATTGATTAGATGTTTCACGATTTTCATTATGAACTTGATTGGTTAAAAAACAATCAAGAACCCTAACTATGGATGTTAAGAAAGTGGATTCTTCAGCGACTGATCCTCCACCTAAGACCGAATTAAACGTTACTGCTAATGGTGAAACAGAATTTGCTGCTTCAACCCCAGCAGAAAATAAAAAACCTAAACAAATAAAACATGGAAAATGAACCTTTTATAATATTACAAAATGAACCCCAATTGTAGGAATAATTTTATTAATAATTGCTTTAGCAATCGGTTTTGCTGGAAAAGCAAATATTGCTAATTCAATTAAACCGGGAATTAATATTACAATTAATGAAGATTTATGAGGAACAGATGGGTCTAAGCAAGTTCCAGATGAAGTTGCAATTGCCAAGTTAAAAACTCAAATTGAAGAGTATCAACAAATAACACATCATAATTTTAGTTTCAATATTTATGTTATTAAACGACAAGATAGTGGAAACAGTAATCGTATTTTAGTTGTTAGTACGAATATTACCAAGGGAACTTTTGAACGTGATTTGTTATCAAGCATTGCTTCATACTATGGTGCTAGCCCGAGTGATGCATCATTATCATTACAACAAACTGACCCAGTTATGGAAGGCTATATCTTAAAAATTGCGGCCATTAGCCTTGCGATTGGTTTAGCATGTATTTTTGTTTATACATTATTCCGATTAGATTGAGCACAGTTTGTTGGAATGGTGTTAGCTGCGATCTTTACGTTGGTTGTTACTATTGCTATTGCAATTATTACGCAGTTGTTAATTACCTTTGAAATGTCCATTGCTTTCTTAACAATTTTTGGTTTTGCAATTGCTTTTGGAACAATGGTGATGGTGCGAGCAAAACAAAATAAAAAAACAATTAATATCCGTGAGTATGAAACATTCTTTGCCTATATGTCAGAACATCGTGTTCAAATTAAACGTTTACGTCGTGCACATAAGGTTTATTATCAAGAGGAATTAAAAAAATTAGCAATAAAAAATCCAGATTTAAAATTAAAAGCGCTGAAAAAACAATACCGGGAACAATTACATCGGGTAGAATTAGCAGCAAAAGATATTAAAAGTAAAAACCATAAAATAATTCGAGAAATTCGAAAAGAGTTTCGAGTTTATAATTATGAACATAACTTTTTACAAAAAGTTGCTAATGTTACAATTAAACAAATGTTACAACATTGTTTAACATTAGGAATTATGTTTGCAATTTTATTAATTACTTTGGCAGCTTTTTCAGGAGCATGATTTGGCTTTAATGTTGTTATTTTAATTGGTTTAATTATTGGTATGTTTGCAACATTATTTGTTGCAATCCCAATTTGAGTAGCATTAGAAAAATATCGTGCCTTAAATAAAATCCGTGTTAAAAATTACTTAGATTCACAACGTGTTGAAGTTGATGAACAAGTTGTTGTTGGGATTAATGATTAATTAATCAAGAAAGGGATTTTTAAAAATGGATCTAAAAAAATTTATTGTTGATATTCCTAATTATCCAGAGCGAGGTGTTATTTTTCGTGATATTACTCCGTTGTTAAATAATGCCTTAGCTTTTACAACAGTGATTAATCAATTAGCAGCTTATGCTGTTGCCCAAAAAGCAACCGTAATTATTGCTCCTGAAGCACGTGGCTTTTTGTTTGGGCCAGCTGTTAGTTATGCTACCAATTTACGGTTTATTCCTGTGCGAAAAGTAGGAAAATTACCACGACCAGTTATTAATGTAAAGTATAGTTACGAATATGCGGAAAATCAATTAGAAATTCATGCTGGAGATTTACAGCCAAGTGATCGTGTGTTAATTGTTGATGATGTTTTAGCATCGGGAGGAACAGCTCGGGCAATGTGTCAATTAGTTAACCAAGAGCAAGCAACAGTTGCTGGATTGGCATTTGTGATTGATTTAACATATTTAAATGGTAAAAAAGATTTAGATTCATATCCAATTAAAACCCTGATTGAATATTAATGCTAAACGCGATATAATTATAATTATTATAAGAAAAAGGGGTTGTTTATAATGGATCGAGATATTAAATACGAAGAAGTCTTAGCCCAAATTAAGTTGTATATTAAAGATGAAGCAACATTAAAGGAAATTCAAAAAGCATACGAGTATGCTGAAGAAAAACACCATGGGCAAGTTCGCAATAGCGGCGCAGCGTATATTATTCATCCATTATGAACAACCTTTTTTTTGGCACAGTGACGAATGGGACCAAAAACTTTAATTGCTGGGTTATTACATGATGTTTTAGAGGATACTCCAGCCACATTTGAAGAATTGCAAGAATTGTTTGGGATTGAAATTGCTAATTTAGTTGAAGGGGTGACCAAAGTTAGTTATTTTGCGAAAGAAAATCGGACACAAATAAAAGCACAATACTTACGAAAGTTATATTTATCAATGGCGAAAGATATTCGGGTAATTATTGTTAAATTAGCTGATCGTTTACATAATTTAAAAACAATTGGTTATTTAAAACCAGAACGTCAACAAATTATTGCGCGAGAAAGTTTAGAAATTTATTCAGCAATTGCTCATCGTTTAGGAATGAAAGCTGTTAAACAAGAAATTGAAGATATTAGTTTTAAAATTATTAACCCCGTGCAATATAATAAAATTGTTTCATTATTAGAATCAAGTAATAAAGAACGAGAAAATACTATTAATCAAAAAATTGAAGAATTAAAACAAATTTTAATTACTGAAAAAAAGATGTCACTAAAAGTGTATGGACGGAGTAAATCAATTTATTCAATTTATCGTAAAATGAATCAGTTTGGGAAAAACTTTGATGATATTCACGATATTTTAGCTGTCCGCATTATTACAAATAGTGTTGATGATTGTTACAAGGTATTAGGTTTTGTCCATCAGCATTATACTCCATTAAATAATCGGTTTAAAGATTATATTGCTACACCAAAACATAATTTATATCAATCTTTACATACGACAATTGTGGCTGATGATGGTCTTATTTTTGAAGTTCAAATTCGAACTGAAGAAATGGATGAATTAGCAGAACAAGGGGTGGCTGCTCATTGACGTTATAAAGAGGGCGAAAATTATGATATTGCGAAAAAACAAAAAGATATTGATGAGCGGTTAGATATTTTTAAACGTATTTTAGATTTAGAAAATATTTCAGTACAAGAACGAGATGAAATTCAACAAGAAGTTTATAAACCGGATCATTTAATGGAACAAATTATTCAAAATGATATTTTTTCTTCTTTAATTTATGTTTTAACGCCAAATGGGAAGGTTGTAACATTACCTTTTGGTTCGACTGTTCTTGACTTTGCTTATAAAATTCATTCTGAAATTGGTGAAAAAACAATTGGGGCAAAAATTAATGGTTTATTTTCACCAATTTCAACTGTTTTAAAATCAGGTGATGTGGTTGATATTAAAACAGCAGCAACTCAAAAGCCAAATCACTCATGACTAGTTGTGGCAAAAACATCATCTGCTTTACAAAAAATTAAGAAATATTTGAAAAAAGAATTAGTTGAAGTGACTAGTGATGCAAAATCAGTTAATTTAGAAAAAATTAAACAAACTAAGGCACAAATTGAAGAATATATTGCAAAAAAAGATTTAAAATGAAAGTTAGTTGATTCAGAAACACAATTAGAACGATTGCATGCGATTAATTTTAATAATATTGAAGATTTTTTGTTAGATGTTGCTAATGATGAATATACTTTAGAAGAAGCAATTAATTTAGTTTATTTAGATCATGAAACAAGTCAAAATGAAAAAATTTTAAAAAAATTACAAGATAAACAATATAAAAAAGCACAATTAAAAGATGATATTATTGTCCAAGGAATTTCAAGTATCAAAGTTGTTATTTCCCAATGTTGTTTGCCAATTCCATATGAAGACATTACCGGTTATGTTTCTAAAGCCGAAGGAATTAAAGTTCATTTAAAAACATGTCGTAATATTCAAAGTGGTGATAAGCAAGACCGACAAGTTGAAGTTAGTTGAAATGAAGCAGTTTGTAAAAATAAGCAATATGATTGTGCCATTCGGATTGAGGCAATTGACCGACCAGCCTTGCTAGTTGATGTAACAAAAGTATTAAGTCATTTAAATGCATCGGTTCAAATGATGAGCGCCAATGTTTCTGGTGATTTAATGAATTTAACAATTAAAACAATTATTAAGGTTAGTAATGCTGATCGCTTGCAACAAATTCGGTCATCATTATTGGCAATTCCGGACATTAAAGTGGTAGAACGAGTTATGATGTAATGTCTTAATCCCTTCAGAACAAATAAAAAATATCATCTTCCTTGTTTTCTTGGTATAATGTATTTATAATTATTTAGAAACATGGAGGAGACTATGACATTAAAGTCTTGACTAAAATTTAGTACTATATGATTTTTAGCAGGGATTGTAATTATTATTGCTGGGGCAGTTGTTCCAACATTAAATCAACAAGTAACAGCATTAAAACAAGAAATTATTAATTCATTAAGTGTTAAAGGATTAAACCCTAATCCATTAGAAACTTTACAGGGAGATAGTGCTTATAATATTTTAAATTTTTTATTATCAAATGGTTCTTTTCAAGCAATTTTTAGTTTAAATGGATTTGCGCTTTTTAAATTTTGAGTAATTGATTTATATATTTTTGTTCCTATTTTTACATTAATTGCAGTTGGAACAGCAATTTTTGTAATTGTTTTATTAACAAATATAACAGCGGCACATTGAAAATGAAATGTTCGTTTATTAGTTGGGAAATGAATGACAAGAATTGGTAGTTTGACCTTGTATCTATCTTTATTTTTAGGATTATTTTTCATTGCCATTGCTGATGGTTTCGCTTTTGTTCTGCGTGAAAAACTTTACTGATATAATTTAACTAATGGTCAAGGATTGGTAACTTGAATAAACAATGGACAATATCAACCAAATGTTTTTTCGATTTTCGGTTTAATAATTAATCAAGATGGCTTAGGAGCGTTTTTTGCTCAAGCACCAACGATTATGCAAGCAGGAGCCGTATTAATTATTTTTATGATGCCTCTTGCTGTTGCTAGTGTTGTGATTGGATTATCAATTCGTATTGCAATTGAATTATTATTACCATCATCAGTAGGTCATCGTGGTGGGTTTGTGACTACCTTTATGCAATGATTAGGATACATTAATATTTCTTCGCGCCGTGAACTTCGCCAACGCTTAGGAAGCAATATTGGCATGATTTTATTAATGATTGGTTTTATTGTTATTATGATTTTCCCTGCTTTCACATCAACAACGGGATATGTGACAGCTAACTGAATTATTTTACTAGTTGCAATAGTATTAATGATAATTAGTTTTATTCCACTTTATTTTATGTTATTTTGTTTAGCACGTTTACAAGAATTTTCATATAATTTATTAATGTTTGTTCAAATGCTAACATGGTTGGTAATTGGTTTACTTTGACAAACTTTAATGTGAACAATATTTAGACAATATTTTCAATATCCAGCCGTTGTGCCTGTAATTACGACTTTCTTTTTTGTTAATATTTTGTTAGTTTCGTTTTATTTATTGGTTCGAGGATATCGAAAATAGGTTTTTGGTAAGAACTTCTTTGAAATAAAAAAGTTTTTTTTCATTTGGTATGCTATAATCCTATTAATTAATTATGAAAGAGAAGGGAATATTAAAATGACAAAATTTACAGCAAATGCAATTCGCAAAATGTGGTTAGATTTTTTTCGTAGTAAGGATCATTATGAATTACCTTCAGTATCATTGATTCCCGTTGATGATCCGTCATTATTATGAATTAATTCTGGAGTGGCAACATTAAAACCATATTTTGATGGGCGAAAAACGCCACCATCACCACGCTTAACAAATTCACAAAAATCAATTCGAACGAATGATATTGAAAATGTTGGTTATACAGCACGTCATCATACTTTATTTGAAATGCTTGGTAATTTTTCAATTGGTGATTACTTTAAAAAAGAAGCAATTATGTATGCTTGAGAATTTTTAACTGATAAAAAATGAATTGGATTTGATCCTGCCAAATTATATGTCACAATTTATAAAGATGACCAAGAAGCTTATGAAATTTGACGCAATGTAATTGGTTTAAGTGATGAACGAATTATTAAAGGTGATAAAGATACTAATTTTTGAGAAATTGGGGCAGGGCCATGTGGACCTAATACCGAAATTTTTTATGACCGTGGGGAAAAATATGATCCTGAGCAGATAGGTTTAAAGTTATTACAAGATGATTTAGAAAATGACCGTTATTTGGAAGTTTGAAATATTGTTTTTTCACAATATAATAATAATGGCGATGGCACATATACTGACTTACCACGAAAAAACATTGATACTGGTGCTGGATTAGAGCGAATTGCTTCAATTATTCAAGAAACACCAACTAATTTTGAAACTGATTTATTTATGCCAATTATTAAAACTGTTGAAAAATTAGTAAATGGAAAATATCATTATGATGAAACGGCATTGTTTAGCAATAATTCAGAACAATTAAAAATTAATACTGCATTTAAAGTGATTGCTGATCATATTCGGGCAGTTACTTTTGCAATTGCTGATGGAGCTTTTCCCGGGAATAAAGATCGTGGTTATGTTATTCGACGTTTAATTCGTCGTGCTAGTTTATACGGGAAAAAAATTGATTTAACAGAACCATTTTTATTCAAATTAGTGGGAACAGTAGTTAAAATTATGCAAGAATATTATTCTTATTTAGTTGAAAAACAACCAATTGTTGAACAAGCTGTGTTAGATGAAGAAAACAAATTTTTAAAAACATTAGAACAGGGAAGTAAACTTTTCAATGAAGTTAAAACAAAATATGGAACGATTTCAAAAGAACATGCTTTTCGTTTATTTGAAAGTTATGGTTTTCCAATTGAATTAATTGAAGAAGAAGCACATGAAGTAGGTATTAATGTTGATCGTGCTGGTTTTGATGAATTATTAGAAAATGCAAAAACAATTTCACGTACTAATCGAAAAGATATTAAAGCAATTCATTTACAAAGCGAACTTTTTACAAAATTGGATGTTGCTAGTCAATTTGTTGGTTATGAATATGAACAAGTTAATAATACAGAAATTGTCTTTATGTTTGCTGATGATAAGCCAGTCACAAAATTAACTAATACAACAGGATATATAATTTTAAAAGAAACGCCATTTTATGCTGAAAAAGGTGGACAAGCAGCTGATCACGGTTTAATTTTAAAAGATAACACGACAGCTTATGTTCTAGATGTGCAACAAGGACCAAATAAACAACATTTACATTTTGTTAAAGTTGAAGGGACACTTGCGATTGGTGATTTGGTCAATGCTTCAATTGATAGTGATCGTCGTTTTTATACTCGGAAAAATCATTCAGGGACACATTTAATTCATGCTGCTTTACGAGAAGTGTTGGGAAACCATGTTATGCAAACTGGTTCTTATAACGATGATGAACATTTACGTATTGATATTACTCATAATCAAGCAATTACACCAGCAGAAATTACAGCTGTGGAAGGTTCTGTTGCAAAGGCAATTAAGACAGCAATCCCTTGCGAAATAATTTATACTGATATGCAAACAGCATTAGATGTTCATCATGCGCTAGCTTTTTTTACAGAAAAATATGATGCTGAAGTTCGAATTGTTAAATTTGGTACTTATTCTTGTGAACTTTGTGGAGGAACCCATGTTGCTAATTCACAAGATGTTGAAGACTTACTAGTAACTGGTCTTGAATCAAAAGGAGCTGGAACATTTCGAATTCATGCGATTACTTCAAATAAAACAATTGCTAGTTATTTAAATGAGCAATTTTTAAAAGAAAAAACTGAGGCAATTAATTATTTTGATAAGTATAATCAAGGTAAGGCTGCATTACTTGATCAAAGTTTAGAGCAAACTTGAGAACAAATTAGTAATCTAACTGTTTCAAAACCAAATTGAAAACAGTTAAAAGAATTAGTAGCACAATTTAAAGAAGATTTTAAACGTTGACAAAAACAATATGATAATATTTTAATTCAACAATTTGTGAAACAATATAACACCTTTTTACCACAAGATAAAAATGGAATTAATGTTTTAACTCATCAATTTACAACAAAAGTTGATATTAATGCTTTAAAAGTGTTAATTGATGATTATAAAGCTCGATATAGAAACTTACTAATTTTCTTAGTTGATGTTAGTGATGAAACGCAAGCGACATTAATTGTTGGTGTTAGTGACGATTTACATGATCGTTATCAAGCTGGTAAAATTATTCAACAATTAAATCCACTACTGAATGGTAAAGGTGGCGGCAATAACAGTGTTGCTCAAAGTGGTTTTAAAAATAAAGATAAGACTGTTCTTGTTAAATTATTAACTGACCCTCTGGAATTTTTAAAACATCATGGCTAAGTATTATTTAGGAGTTGATGTTGGTAGTAAAACACTAGGCTTAGCGACCAGCCGGGGTTTGATTGCAACTGGTTATGGTGTTTATCGCTTTCCAGAAAATGATTTTTTACAAGCAGCACAATATTTGGCGGGGTTAATTAGAACTGAACAATTTAGTGATATTATTGTTGGCTATCCAAAAAATATGAATAATACAATTGGACCCCGTGCTTTAATGGTTAGTGATTTTGTTAATTTATTAAAACCATTATTAGATGCAACGATAACAATTCACTTGGTTGATGAACGATTAACAACACATCAAGTTCATCAAATAATGTTAGAAGCAAATCTTTCCCGCCAGAAACGAAAACAAAAAAAAGATAGTTTAGCCGCACAATTAATTTTAGAAACATATTTACATCAAAAATAAAAGAGTTCTCTGCTTTTATTTTTTTAATGCTTTGTAAATTGTAAATGCCAAACCATAAAAAGTTAACTATCAATTTAGTTAACTTTTTTAAGTTAGTTTTAAGGAGTTGAAATTATGCAAACAAAGCAATATTTTATTTTGCGGTCGTTAGTAAAAAAGTATGGTAAAGATAATGTTATTAATACTGTCAATAAGATTGCAAATGATATTGAAATTAAAAAGTAAAAGAATAAATTATTCCGCGTAATTTATTAGCGGATAATTTATTCAATAATGTTTTTTAAGTGGAGCAAAGCGACAACGAGCGGAGCGAGTTTGCAAATTTCAATTTTTTAATTTATTGAAAGGAGATATATTATGCCAGTTTGATTAACGACAATATTTAGTGTTGTTATTATATTAGGGATTTTTGCTTGAATTGGTTTATCAATTTATCAGAAAATTCGCCAAATTCGAGGTAAGAAAAAAGATAAAAAAGAAATTGAAAACAAGGAGGATAAAAAATAATGTTAGGGATGTATTTAACAACAGCGGTTAATTTTTTAGCTGTAGATACGCCTACTATTTCAGATGGAATGGGTTCTATTTGAAGTGGTTTAGGACAAGCTATGATGAAAGTTAAAGATGCTGTTTATGCAGTGTTACCCCAATTAATGACCTTTCTTGGTGATGCTTGAATTATTTTAATTCCATTTGGTATTTTTGTTATTGTTAAGATATTAAACTTTTTCCGTGTTATGGTTAAAGGATTTTAGTATTTATTATAACTAATTATTTGTATTAGTTAAGGCACACTAGTTTATTTATTTTTATTAATTTATTTTATATAACTATTATTTTAAAACTTAATAGTATTTTTCAGTGTGCCAATTTTTATTATTTTATATATTTAACATTGTTAATAACATTGTTTATTAAACATTAAATAAGCAATATATTAACATTATGTATAACATTGTTAATAATCAATGTTTTTATCAATAAATTAGCAATACATAAACATTAAATATAACATTGTTTATTAAATAAACATTTAGTTAGGAGATGATAGGTAATGATTAATTATTTTGAATATAAATGTGAAACTTGTTTTGATGATATGAAAAGATTACGATTTGATGAATTTTATTGTTTAAATTGTTATGAAGGAGTTGAAAAAATTGAGTAGTTTTGTTAAGAAAAATCAGAATATAGCAAATTATTTTATTTCTAAGGAACTTATACCTTTTGAAACAGATAAAGCAAGTTTTATAAATTTACCTAATCATAATCGTCATATTGGTTTTTGATTGAGTAATAAGTTTATTTATCTTAGTAAAAAACATTCTGATCAAGTAGCTATTGGTTTGATTTATGATAATTCTTATCCTATTGTAAAATATGATGAAAATTTAAAACGACATATTTGAAAATATTTAACTGGAACAGAATTAATTAATTTGTATAATCAATATAAACAAAATTATTTTAACAGTATGCACAAAGCATTATTTTCAAATGAACCTAAAAAAGTAAAAGCAAATAATAACAATAATAATTTAACAAATTGAAGTGTTGAAAAAGAGCAAGAATTAATTAATGATTTAGAAAGTTTAAATTAAATGAGTTTATATGATTATTGAGTTCAATTTGTTAGTTATATTATTGGTTCAAATGCCCCTGAATTTTTATATGTTTTATCGTTTGTATTATTTATCGTTTTATTTTTTGGAATGTTTTTTAAACTTATTCAAAAAATGTGGAGTTTTTAAAGATGCAAAATGATTGAGAAAAATTAAAAGAGTTTTTTATTCATGTATTTTTATTTATTGATAAATCTAATGTTGAAAGTATTACAACTTGAACTTTGACTCAAAATGAATATTTAATTCTTATGATTGGTATTTGAATTGTTATTTTATTTTTAACTTGGTTTTTGTTGTGAATGGTTTTCAAAATAGTTAGTTATTTTAAATAATTAAATTTTGTTATTATTATGGTTTTCTCTCTCCACAAAATTTTAAAATCTTTTTTTGAATATAATATATATTTTCATTATGAATGCAGTAATTATTAATATAAATAATGTTATAAAAAATATTTCTTTTGCATTTATTTGACTAATATTCTTAAATATTCATTCTATAAAATTAATTGTAGTAATTATTTTTCCGATAGGATTGATTAAAAAGTTTATAATTCCAATGATAGGCAATAATATTGAAATTATTTTTAAAATTTTCTTAATTTTTATTACTCTCTTTTTGATTTGTGGGGAGAGAAAACCATAATAATACTAGTTTAATTATAAATAACTATTGGAGGTAAAATGAAAAAGTTTATATTTTTCTTAAAAAATTATTGTTATATTAGCGGTTCAATGATTTTGTTTAGTTTAATTGATTTATTACTTTGAATAATTTCATTAAATTATACTGGTTTAGTATTCTGATTATTGTTTGCTTTGCAATGTGTTTATTTTGTATGATGAGTTTGAAAAAACATATTTTATCAGTTAAATGCTTTTCGGTTAGTAAATTTTGTTTGAGATAATCCGTTATCGGTAATTATTGGTAAATTAGGAACTGGAAAAACTTTACTTTTAACTTATTTATCACAAACTATGAAACTATTAACAGATAAGATTTATAGTAATTATCCGTTAGAAGATGATAAAGTTAAAGTTTTAACATTTAAAAATTTAGATTTTACCGATAGAACAAAACCAGTTCCCCCAGATGATAGTGTTATTTTATTTGATGAAAGTTATTTATATATTGATGGAACTAGTCCTCACGATGAGAAAAAAATTCATAGTGGTAAAATTCCGTGAATTGTTTTAGCAAGACATTTTGGTAATCGTGCTTTGTTTACAGCTCAACGTGAGGGTATGATTTGAAATAATATCCGACAATTAGCAAGTGGTATTATTATTCCAATTTCACTGAAAAAACCTATTGCTAAAAAAGGATTTAATTTTTTTAATCGGTTTTTTATTATGCGAATTGGCATTTTCCAAGATATTACTGATTATGAAATTTGAAAAACAAAATCAGTAGAACGAACAGCAGAAGGTAAACGAGCAAAACATAAGTCAGATGTTGGGTTAGGAATTCGGTTTTTTAAGATAATTATTCCGTTAGAATTTGCACAGAAATATGATAGTCAATGATTAAAGTTTGTGCGTGATTTAAAAAATGATGAAATAGTTAATTATAAAGAATATTACTGGTCAGAAATTACTAAATTGAGTGTTAAAGAGCGCTTAGAATTGTTTGATATTGATATTTTGAAAAAGAATTTAAAACCTAAAAAAGAAAAAGGAAGTGGTAAAGATGATTAATTTATTATCAGAAAGTAGTAATTGAGATAAGATTTTTAGTTTTATTTTTGATGTATTTTTGTTTATTTTTGATGTAATTTGAAATACAAGATTACCAATGACAAATACGACAATTGCTTATTTTATTATCTTTTTTATGGTTGTTAAGTTATCTATTTATGCAATTCACGGTACAAGAACTCAATACAACGAATTAGGTTCAACAGTACAAACAGGTGTATCAAATATTTATTCTGCAACTGTTCGTGGAGTTTCAGATACTAAACAAGGTATGCAAAAACATATTAAAGAGCGTAAACAGTTTAAAATTAATCGTAATAAACAACAATTATCAAATTTAGCAAAACCAGCAAAAACAAGAGAACAAGGATATCGGAGAGTGAATAAATAATGATTAGATTAGTTTTATTGGTTGCAGCAATCGCTATTTTTGGTACAGGTTTTATAACAGTTATTATTAATCAACTTACATCAGCAAAAAATATCATTATGGATTTATATAATTCAGATACTTTTTTACTTTCTTTATTTGGTAAAATGGCAATTTTGTTTAGTCATCCGTTGATGTTAACAATATCAAGTTTATATATAGTTGGGTTTATTGTTTCAAAAACATTGTATAGTTAGGAGTTGAATTATAAATATGAAAAAATCATTATCTTTATTTGCCATATCTATTTTAGGTATTTTAGGTTTAATTATTCCTTTTATTACTTTAACAGCATTCAAACCATTAAATCAGAAAAATTATACTGTTAATCAACAAACAACGGGAATGAATGAAACTGATTTTATTAATACAATGTTTTTACGCAGTAGTTTTTTTGAAAATTGGTCAGAAACAAATTACTTTATTAACCCCACTTTAAAAACATCACAATCATTAACTTATAATGATAAGTGATATTTAGATTTTTTAAAGGATAGTTATTCAACGGGAATTTCATTTGATAAACCTAGTGATGAGTTTATGGATTTATATAAAAATTGAGATATTTATGCTAAACAGTATAATATTGATAAGTTCTATGATGTTGATAAAAAACAATTTTTAAAAGAATTAACTAATTTTTTTTATTCTTTTGCGAAATATTTTAATACTGTTGAAATTATTAATAAATTAGAAAAAAGTGTTGATAATTTACAAATAGTTAATTTGGTTCATCAAAATTGAAAATTAGTTGATGATTGTTTTACTTCTTCTCAAACATCATCAACTAATTTTCATTTGCTTTCAACTGGCGGTTGTTGTGGTTTTTGTGGATTATATGGTGGTTCTGGCTTATTACCCCCCCCGTTTTCATTGTTATTTGGTTTTTGACAACTAATTAATGATGTTGTACTTATTGCTGTTAATCCGATTGCTCCTAAAATGCTAAGTCATTTTTTCATATTTTTATCTCCTTATTTAGAATGTTATAATTGCTTTGTATACATCATAACATATTTTATTGTTTTAGGAGGTAGAGTGTGAAAAAATATGAAAGATTAGATATTAATGAAAGAGTAAATTTAGAAAAATTAAAAGATAATGAATTATTTAAAAAGAAAAATGGAACAATTAATATTCGAAAAATTGCTAAGCAAATGAATAGAAATTATAAAACTATTTGAGAAGAATTAAATATGTTTGATAATATTAATGATTATAATGCTACAAAATCACAAAAAATACACGATAAAAATAAAAAACAATGTCGTAAATATTCAATTATAAATTCACAAGAATTAAGTTATTTTTCTAATGAGTATAATAATTTTGGTCGTTCTCCACAAAATATTATTATGTCGTATGAATTACAATATAATATAAAATTTGGTGTTTGTTTTAAAACAATGTACAAATATATTAGATTAAGTTATTTTAATTTATCAAAAAATAATTTGTATTTTAAAAATAAAAAGCGAAAAACAAAAAACGGTGAAAAAAATGATAATCGTGGTGTATTGCTTAATATTAGAAATTATAAGCAATTTTTAAATGATTATGGTGATGATTTAAGTTTTAGTGGAATTTGAGAAATGGATACTATTGATTGTGGTAATTTTTATTTGTTAGTTTTGGTAAATCGGAAATCTAAAATAGTTTTTTATGATATTCTATTTACTAAAAAATCAAGTATTGTGTTAATGATTTTAATGAAAATGATTAGACAAATTGGTAGTAATAAATTTAGTTGTATTTTGACAGATAGAGGAAAGGAATTTTATAAATGAAAATCAATAGAAAAATGTTTTAAAATAAGAGTTTATTTTTGTGATCCTGGTAAACCAAAACAAAAAGCATTAGTTGAACGGATAAATAGAGATTTAAGGCGTTGATTTAACCAAAATGAACCGTTAATTAATATTCGTAGTAAATTAAAATCTGTTTTAGATATATTAAATACTACAATTAGACCGTGTTTGGGATATTTTACATCAAAACAATATTTTAAAAAAATATTTGTAAATTAAATTAATATTTAATGTATAAGATTAATAAAGTTTATTTTTTGTTGTGCTTATTTTCATAATTTTGAAAATAATTACAAAAAATAATATTTATTTTATTATTTTTTGTAATTATTGATTTTTATTTTTAATTTGTTATAATTTTATTAACTTTTTATGGCTTAGTTTTACAATTTACACTTAATTATACAAGTATTAATATCAAAAGCAAGAAAAAAATGATATAATTTTAAAGAAAGAATTTATTGACGGTTATAATTTAAAATTTGAGGTAAAATGATGGCTAGTAAGAAATTGAATGAAACAAAACAATTACAAGAAGTTAATAATAATTTAAAAATAAATGTTAATGAAACAATGCTTGTTAAAATGCTAACTAAGTCTTGAAAAAAATCAGAACCATATTTAAAGTTAATGGAAGAATATCAAAATTTAAATTCAAATAGTTCAATTGATTGAAATGAACGTTATGAAAAAGAATATGAAAAATTTGTTAAATTATTATTAGGAGAAAATGCACAATTTAAAAAAATCCCAGGTAAGAAGTCATCATTATTTAAAAAAGAATTGACAAAAAATGCAAGCAGTAACAAGAAAACTATGGGATTAAATCCTAGTCAGTTAAAATTATTGGCAAAACGAAAATTATCGCGAGTTGAAGATTTATTTCCATCGCGAGTTGTCCGTGGTTATCAAGCATCACAAGCAGCAATTGAATCAGAGTTAAAAGAACCACGTCAAACTTTTTTAAATAATAATGAATCTGTCTTAGCAAATTTGACAACTGAGCAAGTTGCTAAGAATGAAAAACTAGCATTAGATGAAAATATAAATCCTGTGAAAGTGTCTTCTTCATCAGAAGAATATGAAAATATTATTAGTAAGTTAAATCCAAATCAACAGCGATTAATTCGACAACGGAACGAACATTATGGCCGATTTCAAAGTCAAACGCAAGGTTCAAAAAATAATAGTTTAAACGAAGAAACGATTGAATCATTAAAAGGATTTAATGCACAAGTTAAGGAACATGCAAATAATTGAGGATTAAATCAAAATCAATTACAGTTGTTATCACGTCGAGATAATACTAAGCATGATGTCCATCCATATCTGAACCGAGCACGCGAAGGCTATCATCCAGAAGAAGATTATTCTTTATCACGGGATCTTAAACCACGGTCATTAGATGAAATTAAAGACCAAATGAATTTAAGCAAAAATCAATTAGAATTATTATCACGTCGGAATTCACATCCTTCAGAGTGAAAACAGCATATGCATCAAATAACACACAAAAAAGAGAAAGATGAAACAACGATTGAGATTAATCCGGAACATGTTATTAAAAAACGTGATCAAATGGTCAAAGAATCATTATCCCGTAGTTTAGGAAAAACTAAGAAACAAATTGGTGGCAAATATATTCGTAATTTTATAAAAGAAGAACCAAAACGAAAACCAATTTTTAAAACTGATCTTTATTTAGATACTGATATTACTAGACAGATTAATCCATTAATGGTGAAACCATCAAAGAAAATTAAACCAAAGTTATTAACAGGAAAAAATGAAGCAATTATCCCAAATTTAACTTTTCCAAATATAATCAGTAGCAAGCAAGAACAACCACTCTTGAATGGAGCTAGTCAAAATAGTGTGCCAACTAAAATAACAGTTGTCAAAAATAATAATAAACCATTAACTGAACAAAAGCGAAAAATTAACGATGAATATATTTCAACTGTTGATCCTAAAAAGCGTCCTAATTTAAAAAAGTTAAAATATGGTAATGATTATGAAAAGAATAATACTAACGTTTCTAATTTGAAAACGGTAAAAAAACAATCTAATTTGGTATCAGAAAGAAATGATCAAACATTTATTTCTAGTAAAAGAAAAGAACCAAACTTAACTTTGTATACACGGAAAGAATTAAAAGATTATCAAATTAATTACGCTGATCCGACAAAAAAACCTGATTTAACAGTTGATTCAGCAGAAAATCAATATACTTATGCAGGATATCATCCTCGCGAAATTCGTGAAATTCATCGT
The DNA here is from genome assembly GCF_000236085.2 of Spiroplasma melliferum KC3. Classification (NCBI taxonomy): domain Bacteria; kingdom Bacillati; phylum Mycoplasmatota; class Mollicutes; order Entomoplasmatales; family Spiroplasmataceae; genus Spiroplasma; species Spiroplasma melliferum. Next base: position 716,086 of record NZ_AGBZ02000001.1, read on the forward strand.
CGCCAATTAGAAAAACTCCATCAGCGTTTATTAAAAGAAAAATTAATACAAAAAAATATGCGGAAAGAACGGCGTTACCAAAAAAAACTTAATAATAAAAAAGTAAAACCCAAACCATTACCACAAATTTTAATTGAAAAATATCGTACTGAAGGAAAAAAGGTTGTTGACGGCTTTTTAGTTGAAAGAACTAATAATGAAGAGAATGAAACAACAAATAGTAACGATAAAGTGGTGAGGAATTAACAATGGGTAATAAAAAAATATCAACAGCCGACTTAATTCGTAAATATTTTGATGAAGTGGTTACCTCAAGTGGAATTGACCCTCAGAAAAGACCTGATGTTGCTTTACAATGAGCACGAGAGAAAGAATTATGAGCGCAAGAAGTAGATGCTATTGTTCAAAAACAATTATTACAAGCATTAGCAAATAATAATAAAAACCAATTGCAACAAGCACAGCGTCAACAAGAGTTAGCACTTCGTGATTTACAACAAATTAGATTAAATGAATTAAAAAAACGAGAAGAATATTTAGCAACATTATCAAAACCAGTTAAATTACCAAAGATAAATAAAAAAATATTAAATAGTGAGGTTGTTGGGTTAGAATTACAAGTAAAACCAATTTTTAAAAATAGAAATGACATTAATAATATTTCATCAACAGAAGATAACTACGGTACTATTTTTATGCGAGAAATTGGTCGAGCATTGTTAGATGAATATAATATGTATCATCAACCACCAGAACAAGAATCTTTGCCGCTATCAACCGAAAAATCAATAAAAAGTAAAAGACAGCGTTATTTTCATAAAAAAGGCCCAAAATCACGCTGATAATCCTTAAATTAAATAAAAAAGGCATATTATTATAAATAATTTATTATAAAAAGCAAGGTTTTTAGCAAAAAAACTTTAAAAAAGTGCAAAAATTTTATATAATATAGATAGGTATCAAAAAAAGAGAAAATAGATAAAAGAGGAATAGAAAATGGCAAAAGAAAAAGACTCAGAATCTGTCGTAACTTCTCGTGTCAATTATGGAAACATTATTGATTCTGATCGAGATACAACAGAACTAATGGATAAAAAATTAACGCCAGCAACAATTAAGGTTTTATTAGGGCAATTAGATGAAAATAGTCCCGAATACCAAATGTTAAAACAAAAATATGTTAATGAAGTTGTTGGAACCAAAAAAACAGGTGTCATTCGTTTAAAGGATAAAAAAAGAAATACTTGAGAAGAGCAAAGAGCTAAAAGTAAATTTATTGATTATAGTTATCGAGTTGAAAAAGAAATTCCTGTTTTGCAAAGATTAAAAAATCATAAAGCAAAACAAGCAGCTAGTAAGAAAGTAGGGGCAAAATCAAAACCTTTCTTACCACAATCTTCACCAATAATGTCATTATCAGAAGAAATAACAACTATTACTAAGCAAACGAGTATGCCAAAGAAAATGTCTGTTAAAAATGCCAATTCTAAAACAGAAAATTTAATGAAACCACCATCAAAAGATAGTGAGCACATTAATGACCAGTTTACTACTTTCTCAACCTGAAATCATTTTGATGCTAATCAGGTTAAAAATAAATTAGAATTATCAAATTCTTTCGAAGATGAACCAAAAACAATTATTCGTCGAAAAGAAACAGAAGAAGTAACAACAATTCGTCGTGATTTACGACCAATCTTGGCGCAACAAATTTCTCAAATTAAACGAAATGGTTTATCAATTGTTGACTTTGTTGTTGACCCAAATGATAAAATTGAAATTGAAAAAGGAGATGAAGAAATTCTTGTTCGTTTAATTAAACAATCACCAGTTGAAATTAGTTTAAATGAATTTGCTGAAAGAGATATTGCTCCACCAAAACCAAAACCAGTTAAAATAATTCGAACAGCAGAAGATCCATTATCAATTGAAGAACGATTAATTTTACGGTTAGAAAATAAAAGTCGCTTTCATAAATTAACTGATGCCGAGCAAACCCAATTAGAACAGTTAAAAACAACTTTTGCAGCAAAACTAAACTATAAACAAATAAAAAAAGATCGGGAAACTGCAAAAGCAAAGAAAGCTATTAATAATCAGTCAAACCAAGTAACCATTGATGAGCAAGAATTATTGTTTGATGAAGACCTTTATAAAAAAACAAATTATAATCATCGTTATGATGAAACAAAACGACCAAATATTGAAGAACGATTAGTTTATGAGCAAAAAATGACGGAATATTTATTTGAAGTTCGCCGCCAATATGAACAAGGATATAACCGGCAAATTTCTCAAGAATTAGCTGATTTTAATCGGGCTATTAATTTATCACGAGGAATTAAAGCTAATGATGAAGAATTAAACGATGCAATTTTAAAAAACCGTAGTGAATCAATTTCTCTTTTACGCAAGCATGTTATGCTATTAAACCAAAAGCAATATGCTGAAATTAAATTGCTAAATAAACAAGTTATTAAATATAAAAATACAAAAGGAAACCTTGAAGAGTTTATTAAACGACAAAAGGAATTCCGACGGTTATTAAGAATTCGTGATGAAGTTAAAGAAAATCGACAAGCTTTAATTGAATCGTTACGAGTGCAAGCAAAACTAATGCAAGACGCACGTAGTAGAAAATAGTGTATTAATTATTAATTATCACCTCGTTAAATATCAACCAAATATTTATAAACCTTAAGGAGATAGGAGGTAGCGAGAAATGATAAGAGATATAAAAACAGGACATCTTTATTTTTTACGAAATGGAAAAATCATTTGTATTGATCGGATGGATCCTAATGAAATGTTTTTTGCAGGTAATCCACAAGATAAGAATCATTTTCTTAGCTATAATGTTTATACTGAAGATAATGTTACAGAAGCATGTAATAAAAAGGAATATATTTTATTAAGAAATGCTAAATTACATGGAAAATTGCTTTATTTACATGCAAAAGAAATTAGATTTTTGAAGTTGGCAGAAATTAAAGCCCCATTATTAGTAGATGGGATTCATGTTCGGGTACAAGAAAAAATCTTTGATTATCAAGAAGCTTTAGCACGTCGATATAATGAAGAATTAGTTGAAAAATTAACACCAGAAGATGAAATTCAATATCGATATGCGCATCAAAAACGAACTAATCATTTTTGACATCGTAAGAAACCCTAGGTTTCTTTTTTACTTACTTAATTAAAGAAAGGAAAAATAAAATGTTAACATTTAAAAAGCGACGTTATTTAACTAAAATTCGATATGAACTTGGTTTGCCACCATTGCATTGAAAACAAGAGTTACGTCCTGAACAATATCAGTTATTTGACAAAATTATTGAACGATATGTTCGTACCGTTAATTATATGTGATATTTTAAAAATGTTGCTTTTTATGATGATTTTATTCGCATTACATATTATTTTCCGCGCTTAATTTTAACGCGAAAAAATCTTTACTTTTTAAAAATCAGAACATTATCTGAACCAGTAACAACAACATTAACAACTCCCGTTTGGGAACAAAGTAAAGGTTTAATTACTTCGCCAATTGTAACGCAACAATTTATGATTAATCGAATGATTAAATTACTTGATGCAAAACAATTTTTACGTACTGCCACAATTAATTTAGTTGTTATTAATAGCAAAGAACCATTTAGTGTTACTGATTTAGTGCCTTATAATAATATTCAAATAATTAACCAACAAGAAATGCATTGAAGTGATATAATAAAACATATTGAAAAAAACGATGATTTAACAGTTGATCTTTTTGCCGATGAAACAATTTTAATGTTACATCATTTATTAAGTGAACATAGTCATCGGCATAATTACCGGTTACAAAAGAGTAGTTTATTTTGTTTATATCATTATATTTAAAGGAGTATGTCACGTGTCAAAACGCCAAGAACGCATTAATATTATTAATTTGTTATATCGTCACTTTGTTTTACAGCATGATGTTTTAACAACAAAACAAGAAGCATATGATTTTTCACAAATGGTAACAACTTCTGTGGAAACAAATCAAGTTGAGGAAATATTAGCAAATCTGTCAGATATTATTGCAAAGATTAATCAACATTTAAAACCAGGATGAGACTTTGTTCGTTTAAGCAATTATCATAAAGCCGTTTTAGTATATGGAGTTTATGAAATTTGTTATCAGCACTTAGCAAAAGCAATTGTCATTAATGAAAGTTTAGAAATTTTAAAATTATATGGCGAAGATGTTGATTTTAGTTATATTAATTCAGTTTTAGATCAAGTTTAATTGCTGAAATGCAAGAATTAAGAAGAAGTAGTTCTTACAAATAAAATGGATAATTATATCCTTTTTTTATTTTTTTTGGTAAAATATTCTAAGCGTATTTATTAATTAAAACTGAATAAATATAGCTAGGAAAGGGGTAATCTATGAAACAAGTAGTTATAAAGGAACGCAAAGCAATTGATGCAACGAAACCATTAGTGGAAGTAGTTGATATTACAAAAAAATATAAAAATAAAATTGCTTTGAATAACGTTAATTTAGTGATTAATCCAGGTGATCGGATTGGAGTAATTGGAGCCAACGGAAGTGGTAAATCAACGTTAAGTGAAATTATTGGTGGAATTCGACAACCAACAACTGGTAAAGTTCATCGGCAAGAAAATTTAACAATAGGGTTACAGTTCCAAGAATCAAAATATCCAATTGGGATTTCAGTAATGGATATGATTAAATACTATTTAAATACATTTAATATTCCAATGAAAGATGGGCATTTGCGGGAATTGTTACGAACATATCAATTAATTGGAATGGAAAATAAATTTGTTGAAGGTCTTTCTGGTGGTCAACAACAACGATTAAATATTTTATTATCAGTAATCCATGACCCAGACTTAGTTATTTTAGATGAAATTTCGACTGGATTAGATATTGAAGTCCGATCAGAAATTTTTCATTTTTTACAAGAAAACATTGTTGATAAAGGGAAAGCGATGTTTTTAGTAACCCATATGATGAGTGAAGTTGAAGAGTTTTGTGAAAAATATATTTATGTTCACAATGGTCAAATTAAAGAAGCTGGTCAAGTCAAAGACATTGTTGCAAAATATGGTTCAGTTCATAATTTTACGTGACAAATGTTTGAAAAAAATAAAAAAGCTGATTTAGAACAACAATATCAAGCTGCTGTTAAAAAAGCAAAAACAAATCCACGGGTTAATAAAGTTGATAAATGGATTTGTGATGGTCGTTTACGTGGTAAAAATAAACCATTAATTGATTTAATGTTAAAATACTATTACAAAGGATTTTTTGTTCCATTCTTTTTAATTGTTTATCCGATTTTATTATTATTTTTAAATGGATTTGCTTTTAAACAATTAAATAACAATCCAGGGCAAAATATTCATACCTTAGTCGGTTCAATAGCAATGGTCCAAGCAATGTCAGTTGGAATCTTTATTATTCCACAAACGATTTTAGAATTTAAGAATAGTGTTTTAATGAAACGAATTGGAGCCACAAATATTAAACCAGTCTTTTTTGTTTTTTCAGTAATGATTGTTGGAATGATTTTTATTGTGTTATCGTTCTTATGAACATTATTATGAGCAGGCATTTTATTTGGACCAACATTTGGTTGAAAAGAAATTGCTGCACCAAATAATTTTGTTGCTGCAATTCCGTTTGTTATCTTGGTGTTTATTTCAACAATTGCATTAGGATTAATGTTAGCATCAATTTTTAAATCAACAACATCATTTATTGCAGGGTCAAATGTTATTTTCATGCCAATTGCTTTTCTAAGTGGGGCTTTTATTCCAGCCGAGTTAATTAATAGTAGCGACGTGTTAAAATATGTTACTTATATTAATCCGTTTAAATATACAATGGATCCATTTTTAAAAGCATGAAGTGGACAAAACTTTGTTTTTACACCAACATATGGTATATATCTAGGGGTTTCTCTTGCTTTAATTGGAACATATGTTAGTGTTGCCGGATGAAAATTACGTTGACAAGCATAAAACTTTTTTAAATAAAAATCTTTCAATTTTGAAAGATTTTTATTTTTTAATTTACATATTTAATTAAATTTTTCCTAAAAACTTAAATAAGTTTAAATTCTATTTTTTGTAAGAAAAATCATTTGCCGTCACTGTCATAACCACTGTTCTCCTTAGTAGGGTTGGGGTGAATTCAGAAATTATACGCTCAACCGTGGTAACCAAAGTTTATTTTACTATCTGGGTATGTCTGAAAATATTTTATTTCCATTATCAAAGATTTTTGATTTTTAATAAAATTAGTAGTTGAAGTAGGATTATAACTTTGTAGGTTATAATCCCAAGGTGTTGGATTTTGTAATGAGCTTCGATAAGTATTAATAAGAATTTTGAATATGTCTCAATAATTAATATATTTTTGTTTATCAATATATGACAATAGGTCATTAAATATGTCTTGGTTTAGTTTAAAAACAAGATTACCATTATTATATGTTTCTAATTGATAATAATGTCAAAAATCCATTGTTACTTTTGCAAATTCTTCCAATTGTTGGTCAAGTTGCGTTTTTAATATCGTGAAATAACTTTTTTCTTTTAAATTTATCTTAGATAAATTATTTTTAAATAATAGATTTTCAATCATAAAATTTTGTGGAATAAACCATGTTAGTTTGTTTATAACATAATAATCATCTTTAACCTGAATATTTTCAATATGAATCAGTTTTTCTTTATAAAATGAAAGAAAATTTTGCCATGTTAATTGCTCTGGCTCATAACCCTCACCGGCCCACGCCAAAACAGAATACGAATGATAAAAATTTTGAAGCAGATAAATATTAGAAAAATTATTTGTCCCCAAGATTCAATGGAATTGAATATTATGTTGAAACGAAATATTCCTGTCGTTTAATTCTTTGCTAATTATTGGTCAAACAATATCCTTGTTCATATTAAATTGCTCCAATATAATTTGATAGTTTTTGGCTTTAAAAATAGTATCAAGAAAATTAACAAAATAGTTTTCAACTTTATCTTGAATATTATTTAGAACTTCGGAATCATTTGTTGTAGTTATTAAACCTTGAATGTTATCCGACACTGATAATCCTTTAAAGCGCACTTCATAAGCAATATTAACCTGGACTGTAATGCCTAATACTGCTTGCGGAGTATCTGCTAATAGTTTTGCTATGTTCTCAAAATTGATATTATATAAATCAAATGAAATGTTATTTTCTTCTAAGAATAATGGCATTGTATCAACATAATAATTTGAATATCGATTTTGTAAATGTTAATTCAAATTATTAAACTCTGCTTTAAAACCAACAAGCAACTGATGTAAAAAACGATATTTACTAATTGTTGTGCTCGTTAAAGTTAATAAACCATTATTTTTTGTTTTTACCTCTGCGACTAGTTCCTCAAATAATGATATTTGATCTGGATAATTCTTAATAATATCAATCATTGTCTTTGCTTGCCATCATGTTGACAAAGTTTGCTTTGTTTCCTGTTTTATTTGATTTAAAATTTCAAGATCTTGATTGTGGTCTAACTCATCTTCTTCAAGGTCATGTTTTGCTCGCACTGTACAACTAACAACACCTAAACTACTACCGAAACCTAAAACAAAAATACTAAAAAGTGTTAATAACCGTTTCATCTAATTGTCACCTTCCTTTTGTGTGATACTCATAATTATACTTAAAAAAAAAAAAAAAAAAGTACCCCAGTACCTTTAAACAAATCAAGTTGCACTTGCATTTACAATTTACAAAATTAATTAATACGATAAGATTTAAATATATCAATTAAAAAAAATAAACAGAAAGGATAATTTTAATGAAAAAAATGCATTGATGTTAATTGCTATTATTAATGTTGGCTCATTTTTAATAAATGCCTATTTTATTAGTCAAGATAACCAAGAGAATGTAACAAACAATGTTAAACAAGAAGGTAGGGTCAAAAGAAGTTTTAATGATAATCAAGATGAAATTGAAACTTCATCAGAAAGTATTTTTACAAGTACTAAATTCTTATATGCTTCATTTCGACCAGCATTATGAACTCAAATCATTATTTATCGTACTATTGTACAAACAAAAGAAGAATTTATTAATTTTTTTGTCGCAGAAATGTTTTCTAAAACAAGAAATGTTTGTATTGATTGAGGAATTAAAAGATTAAAATATATGGAATCATTTGCTAATTTGGTATGAAATAATTGAAACAAAATTGATGCTGTTTGAAATAATAGTAACAAAAAACAACGTATCCGAATTGTTGCTAAAGTATCACCAGACATTATAGTTGGAGAAGTTTATAATAAAAAAATTGAAAAAAGAATATTATCTGAGTATATTTCAACTAATATTAGAGATGATGAAGATGAAATGAATCGTTAAAATAAGATTATCAAAAAGTACTTTATATTGTTCTAAAAATACTTGCATTTTTTAATAAAATTTGTTAAATATATTATTGGCAGTTACATATGCCATTTGCTAATAGTCATATTAATAAGGAGGAATGTTATATGATTAAACCACTAGGAAAAAATATTGTCTTAGAAAAAGAAGAAAAAAAAGAAACATTTATTAATGGAATTTATTTACCAGAAGATGAAAAAAGCAAAAGTCATATTGGAAAAATAATTGCAATTAGTACCGAAGTTAGTAAAGATGAGGCCTTTGAAGGAAAAATAAATAATAAAGTTCTTTATCGCGAATATGCTGGAACTGAAATTGAATTTAATAATAAAAAATTAGTTTTAATTTCGAATGAAGATATCTTAGGTGTAATTGAAGAATAAAATTAAAGGGGGAATAGAAATTATGTCAAAATCAATTAAATTTGCTGAAGAAGCAAGAATGAAGTTACTTAATGGAATTAATAAATTAACTGATGCAGTAAAAGTTACTTTAGGACCAAAAGGAAAATATGTTTTATTAGAAAAAACTTATGGTTCACCATTAATTACTAATGATGGTGTTACAATTTCAAAGGAAATTGAATTAAGTAATCATTTTGAAAATATGGGAGCAAAATTAGTTGCTGAAGTTGCTAATAAAACAAATGATGTTGCTGGTGATGGAACAACAACTGCGATTGTTTTAACTCAGGCAATTGTTAAAGAGGGATTAAAAAATATTACCGCTGGTGCAAATGCTGTAGCTATTCGTAATGGAATTGAAAAAACAGTTAAAGCGATTGTGGATTTACTAAAACAATCAGCAAAGGAAATTAAGTCAAAAGAAGAAATTGCACAAGTTGCAAGTGTCAGTTCAAAAGACCCTGAAATTGGTGCTTTAATTGCTGAAATTATGGCCAAAGTTGGTAATGATGGTGTTATTACGATTGAAGAATCAAAAACAATTAATACTGAAACAAGTGTTACTGAAGGATTACAATTTGATAAAGGATATTTATCACAATACATGGTCACTGATAGTGAAAAAATGTTAACAGAATTTGAAAATCCATATATTTTAATTACGGATAAAAAAATTAGTAATATGAAAGAAATTCTACCAATTTTAGAAAAAATTGTTGAAGAAGGACGTCCATTATTAATTATTGCTGATGATGTTGATGGTGATGTTTTACCAACATTATTATTGAACAAAATGCGTGGTGCTTTTAATATTTGTGTTGTTAAAGCGCCTGAATTTGGAAACAACCGTAAGGATTTATTAGAAGATATTGCTATGTTAGTAAAAGGTAAATTTGTTAATGGTGATTTAGGAATGGATTTAAAAACCTTAACTTTAGATGATTTAGGAACTGCAAAAAAAGTAATTGTTTCAAAAGATACAACAACAATTATTGAAGGAAAAGCGACACGTGCAGAAATTGAAGCTCGCAAAGATTTTATTCGTCATCAAATTGAAAATGAAAAATCAACATTTGAACAAGATAAATTGAAAAAAAGATTAGCTAAACTTGCTAATGGTGTTGGAATTATTAAAGTTGGTGCACCAACTGAAACAGAAATGAAAGAGAAGAAATTACGAATTGAAGATGCCTTAAATTCAACTAAAGCTGCTGTTGAAGAAGGTATTGTTGCTGGTGGTGGAACAGCATTAGTACAAGTGGGGAAAAAATTAGGAAATTTAAAATTAAATGATGAAGAAAGATTAGGATTAAATATTGTATTACGAGCAATTGAAGAACCAGTTCGTCAAATTGCTGCTAATGCTGGTGTTGATGGTTCAATTATTGTTAATAAATTAAAAGAACAAAGTGAAAATATTGGTTATAATGCTGCAACAAATACATGAGAAAATATGATTGAGGCAGGAATTGTTGACCCAGTTAAAGTAACTCGTTATGCTTTACAACATGCTGGTAGTGTCAGTGCCTTGTTATTAACAACTGAAGCTGTTGTAGTAAATAATGATGAAGACAAACAGCCAAAAGCACCAAGTTATCCTGATTTAGGAATTTAATCAACGAAACATAATACTCAAAAGACTGATTTAAAATCAGTCTTTTTATATATTTATTTTTACTTTATGTAAACTGTAATGAATTAACTTTACTATCTTTTAAATTAACCGTTTTTAATGCACTACCATTGTTATTTTTAAAAACATCATAGGTAAAATCAGCAACTTTTGTAGCCGCTTTAATAATTCCTTGCACAGTTCTTAAAATAGGATCTAATACTATTTACATTATTAGATTTATAATGTTTTTATCTTATCAATTTTAATATATTCTGAGACAATTCCTAAGATATTGTCTTTAAAATATCAAATTGCAATACAAATTAGAGCAATAATGATTAATAAAATAATTGTATAAATAATTCGTTTAATTTTAAGATATTTAATAATTAAGCATAATAAAATAATCACGATAACCGCAATTGTTGATGGCATTCCAATTGAAATAATTTTATTTCAAATTTCTTGTGATTTTGTTATATTTGTTAAAAATAACATAGTTTTTTCTATCCTTCCTAAGTTATAAAATTTATTATTTATTAATTGCCTTAACAGATAAATTATATCAATTTTATTTATTTATTTATTGTATTAATAAAACAAACTGCTATAATCAAATTGTAAAACCTTTGACTCAGGTTAATAAAATAAACACGATTTGCAAGAAAACGAGGAGTATTTATGTTATTAACCTTTTACTTTATTGAACTCTTATATTTTAAAAGAACAATAATCTTAACTAATTTTTTACTTACAATTTGAATTTCTTTATTTGTAAAAGAATTCAAACCACCTGATGTTTTAAATTTATGTTAAAAAAACAAAAAACAAAAATTTAAAATATTAAGGGGAAAACTAACTATGAAAAAATTATTAGCTTATTTGGGAACAGTAGCTATAGTTGGAAGTGGGATTCCAAGTGTCGTTGCTGTAAGTTCATATCATAAAAACATTAATGTAAAATCAATTAAAAATAATATTCAAAATTTTGGGATTGTTACAGCAGGAGAAGCAAGATTTAGAGAAAATCGATGATTTGATCATTCTGAATTAAAACCAACGGGCTATTTTTTGCGAGCAGGTTTTAGTTATAAAATTACTGTAAATACTAATAACATTCCAGTCGCTTTTGTAATTGGGCAATGAGGAACATATGCTGATTTAGGGATTAATGATGAATATTCGCAATTTACCAAATATGGCATTACTGGCGAGATAACTTTAATTACTCCTCATAAATCAGGAATGCTTTATATTGCTGACAATAATCAAACTTCTTTAAAAATATTAAATATAACATCTAATAATCCATGAGGTATTATTAAAGTTCCAACTTTTAAAATAAACGAAACAAATGAAAATGAATTTATTCGTTTAGTTCAAACAACTGATTCACCTTTTGTTGAATTTATATCAAAACATTACTTTGCGACAATGCAAACAAAAATGATAAGAAATCAAGTATTACCAATGCTGAACCGTTCTTTTAATGATACATTATTGCATTGAGATAATGTTTGACATTGAAGCAATGAAATATATGGTTTAAATGAAAGTTATTCTGGTTTAAATAAAAAATATCCGCAGTACATTCATATTGCTAATGCAGACAAGAGTGGTGGTTATGCAAATGCTAGTTATGGTCGAATTATGTTTCACAATAGTTCTAATGCGGGAAAAGATTTATTTTTAAATCCTCTTAATGATCAATGAGGATTATGACATGAAACGGGGCATACTTATCAAACCGAACAATATAAATGAACGGACTTAACTGAAGTTACAGTTAATATAAGTGCCTTATTTATTCAAGAAAAATCAAATTATCAGTTAAGAATTTTTAAAGAAGCAGAAAAACAACAGTGAATAAAAGCATATTTATCGAGACCTATTAATGAAAAAGATTTTAATAATATACCCGGTGATGAAGGTTTATGAACTAAATTAGGAATGTTTTGACAATTACATATGGCATTTGGGAAAAATTTTTATCCATTATTAAGTCAAAAATATCGTGAAATTAATCAAGACCCTAATTCATTTATTCGTTTTAATACGAATGATAAACAACAACAAGAATTTATTAAAATAACTTCGGAAGTAACTGGCTATAATTTAGCACCTTTTTTCAAACAATGAGGATTATGGCCAACTTATGAAATTGAAAATATTATTAGTCGTTATAAAGTATTAACTAAACCAATTTGAAATAACATTGCTGATATAAATACAGAACATAATCCAATTGTTCAAGAAGAAATTAAAGAGTCAGATAATAATATTAATGATATTACTGCAAAAGATGTACATTTAAATTTTGCCGAGGACTATCAAAATCCTAGTTTTATTGCAAAATTATTTAATATTCCAAAAACAATTGATATTAATGATTTAAAAATAGACTTAGATTTTGAACCAATTAAAATCAATGGAGAATATTTTATTAATGTAAAATTAATCTTAAATGAAAAAAATGGTAGAAAAAGTTTTAAAATATTTAAATTCAAAATGAGTCCTAATGGTTTAAACAATACAATTATGTTTAAAAATTATGCAAGTAATTATTTAGGAATGTTTGGATTAGATTTAAAAAATAACTATCTTAGATTTTATGGCAATAATAACAAATTTTTAAATATGTCAACGAATGATTTAGTTTATAATATTAAAATTGGAACAGATTATGGGTATTTAATTAAAGACATTGATATTCATTACTGAGATTCATTTAATAGTCTTATTGAAAAATATCAATTAACAGATGGCATTAAGTATTTTAATAATTATACAATAACTATTACTGAGAAAATTCCTGTTGCTGCTTGATATTTGTATGATAAAAACGATTATCGACAAATATATGGCATTAAAAAATTTGTTATTTGAAATAATAACCTAGTTGAATTATTTTAAAATAAATATAAAAATACTGGTTATTAATTATTTTAAACCTAGATTATATCTAGGTTTTTATTTTTTATGATAGAATAATAAAGTACTATTTATAGAGAAATAAGATGTGAAAAAGAGGAGAAAAAATGAGTGACGAAATTAAAAAAGAAGAAAAAGTAGATAATTCAGATAGTTATAGTAATGAGGATAGTTTTGTAAATATTTATAAGTATGCGTTAAAAAAAGGAAATAGTCCATTTTATAAAACATTTTTAATGGGTTTAGCTGCTGGTTTATTTATTGGGTTTGGTTATATTGCTGCAATTACGGCAACAAAGGGAAACTGAGATAATATCCCAATTGGATTAAAAAGTTTAGTTTTTGGCCTAGTCTTTACTGTTGCGATTACAATGATTGTTTTTCTTGGGGGAGAGATGTTTACGTCGAATTCTTTAGCATTAATTGTTGTTTTTAAAAAACAATTAAATGTGGGAAGATTTGTTAGTAATTTGTTTATTGTTTTAAGTGGTAATTTCCTTGGTTGTTTAGTAATGGCTGGTTTAACGGCGTGAGGTGGTTTTTTAAATCATACGCCTGATTCTGTAACTGATTTTTATAATAATGCTGCAATTTTAATTGATGGAAAATTAGAACACACATGATGAGAAAACTTTGGGAGCGCGATTTTATGTAACTTTTTAGTTGCTGGATCTATTTATGCTGCACATACGACTAAATCAGCAATTGCCAAATTTTTTGTTGTAAATTTAATTATTATGGCTTTTGCAATTTCTGGATTTTCGCATGTAGTTGCTAATTCATATTTATGATTTTTACAACCATTTTTAAAAATATTTGGTACAAGTGGTGGTTGAGCAGATTTTGGGAAATTTGCTTACAATGTTCAATTGCCAACTTTATTTGGAAATTTCTTAAGTGGAGGAATTTTCTTACCATTTTTATATTATTTTATTTATCGAAAAGATGTAAAAGAGCAATTAGTACTTTAATTTATTTTTTTAAAAAGAAGAAGAAATGTTATTCCTTTAATAACATTTCTTTTTTTATTATTTTATTGTTTCAATGATATTATTAATTGGAAGATATTGATAATGGAGGGGGCAAATGAGTAAAAATATTTATACGGTTAGTGAAATTAATTATTATTTAAAAACAATGATTGAGCAAGAACCAAATTTAATTAATATTTCTTTACAAGGAGAAATTTCTAATATTACAAATCATTCATCAGGACATGTTTATTTTACAATTAAAGATGAAAAAGCACAAATTCGGGCAATTATGTTTGCATTTAATGCAAAAAACTTGCAATTTAAATTAAAAGAAGGCTTAAAAATTATTGCGACAGGTTCTATTAAGGTATATGAACCGCAAGGAACATATAGTTTACAAGTAGTTGCTTTATCTTTACAAGGGGTTGGTACTTTATTTTTAAAATATGAAGCATTAAAGCAAGAATTAAGTAAAAAAGGTTGGTTTGATCAATCTTTAAAAAAACCAATTCCACGTTTTCCAAATAATATTGGGGTAATAACAGCTCCAACTGGTGCTGCGATTCGTGATATTATTACTACCATTCATCGCCGTTTTCCACAAGCAAACATTTATTTATTTCCAAGTTTAGTGCAAGGAAGTGAAGCAAAACATGATATTCGAGCAAAAATTAAGGCAGCACAGTCCTTTACTCCACACCTTGATACATTAATTGTTGGCCGTGGTGGTGGTAGTATTGAAGATTTATGAGCTTTTAATGAACTGGAAGTTGTTGAGGCAATTTATCAAGCAACTATCCCAGTTATTTCAGCTGTTGGGCATGAAATTGATTTTACCTTAGCTGATTTTGTTAGTGATTTACGAGCACCAACACCAACGGCGGCGGCTGAATTAGCAACACCTGATCAAAAAGAATTAATTAATTATTTGCAACAACAACGACGTAATTTAATTAATTTTGTTAAAGGCAGAATTGACAAGATAGGAGATAAACTAAGCGAATTAAAAAATAGTTATGTTCTAACAAGACCACAAGCATTATATACACAATATGAGCATTCTTATCAATTATTATTAAAGCAGTTTAATGTTTTACAAGAAACATTCTTTATAGCAAATAAAAATATGATTCAAAATTATTATCAAACATTGGTAAGAACAATTCAACAACAAATTTTAACAATTGAACATGAAAAAAATAATTTAGTAAGCAAATTAGACTTGTTAAGTCCTTTAAAAACATTAACTCGTGGTTATAGTATTACTTATAATGATAATAAAAATGTAATATCAACAACACATGATATTAAGAATAATGATATAATAATAACACGTGTGCAAGATGGAATTATTCATTCAATCGTACAAGCAATTAATAAGGATGGTGAAAAAAATGACAAATAATAAATCATTTGAACAAATTTTAGAACAATTAAAGCAAATTGTTAATGATTTAGAAAATAATCAATTGCCATTAGATCAAGCAATTGATGCTTTTGAAACTGGCATTAAATTAACAAAATTAGCAGAAACTAAATTACAAGATATTAAAGATAAAGTCACTAAAATTGTTAAGGATAATAATCCAACTGATTTTAAAGTTAATGAAGAATAATTTATGGCAGGACAAATTTTTGAACGTAGTGGCTGAGTTAAAAAAAATAATATTAAAATTTGAAAAAAATTGCATGAATTAAAATTAAGTCGTGTAATTTTAAAAGATTTTAAAACTTTTGATGAAAAAGATATTTTAATTAAAAATTTTGTTTATTTATTACGATTAAATAATTTAGATGAACAAGAATATTTTGATAGTATTATTTTAATTAAATTAGTTTTAATTTATTATCATATGCAATATATTCGTCATAGTGGGGTAAAACGTGAACAAGAACAAATTTTAAAAGTAATTAAGGAATTAAAAAATAAAATTTTTGTTAATTACCTTGGTAATAATTATGAGGAAGCAATTTTTGCCGATATTGATATTACTAATTCAAAAATTAAGATGTATTATAATTTTAATTTACTTTATAACTTTATTGCTAATGTTTTTTATCAACCTTTTATTAACCTGCCAAATCATGAATTATATTTTAATTATGGTTACTATCTTGTGTTTTTAATTAATTTAACAGTAATGAGAAAGTTATTAAAAGATAGCAGTAATGTGGAAATTTATAAAATAAAATTAGATGTAACAGCCCATTGCCATTATTTGATTGGAAAAATTACACCATTATATTTCAATAATTTTGTTCAACAAATTAATTATTTTTTACAAAAATATTAAGTGGGGTTAAAAAATGAAATTACAAGATTATCAGAATCATACTGATTTAAAAAATTTAA
This sequence comes from Spiroplasma melliferum KC3, assembly GCF_000236085.2. Lineage (NCBI taxonomy): Bacteria > Bacillati > Mycoplasmatota > Mollicutes > Entomoplasmatales > Spiroplasmataceae > Spiroplasma > Spiroplasma melliferum. The sequence goes on from NZ_AGBZ02000001.1 coordinate 732,807, forward strand.
AAACAAAAGCTTTAATTGAATTAGCAGCGGATGTTCGTCGTCTTATTATTGAAACAGTTACTAAAAATGGGGGGCATTTAGCTAGCAATTTAGGAACAGTTGAATTAACAATTAGTTTATTAAAAACTTTTGACATTGACAATAATGATTTGATTATTTTTGATACTGGTCATCAAACTTATGCATATAAAATTTTAACTGATCGTAAAACACATTTTTCAACAATTCGCTTAGCGGATGGTTTAACTGCTTTTCAGCATATTAACGAAAGTAAATATGATCATCTTTCTAACGGTCATGCGGGAACGGGGTTATCAACCGCAATTGCTTATAGTTATAATCAAAAATATAATAATATTATTTGTGTCATTGGTGATGCAGCATTTACTAATGGTTTAACTTTAGAGGCTTTAACTTATTTAGGAACAATTTCTAATAAAATTATTGTTATTTTAAATGATAATGGCATGAGTATTTCCAAAAATGTTAATGTTTTACATACAGCAGTTAGTAAAGTCCGAACTGGATGACTATATCGTAGTGCTAGTAAAGTTGCAAAAGTTTTACGATATATTCCACCATTAACATTATTATGGTTGGGGCATTTATTAATTGAGAAAATTATTCGTAGTTTTGCAATTCCAGGGTTATTTGCTGGTTTTAATTTAGATTATATTGGGGCAGTTGATGGTCATAATTTTCGTAAGTTAGCAAAAAGCCTTCGCCAAGCAAAAAAACGAAATGCAAGTGTAGTTCTTCATCTTAAAACAAAAAAAGGCTATGGTTATGGATTAAGCCAAGCAGAACAAGAGAAATATCATTCGTATAGTTTAACTGATAATAAACATAATGAATGAAGTTATTATGTTGCAAAAACTATTGAAAAAATATTTCAAACAGCAACAGAAAAATTTTATTTTATTTCTGCTGCAATGCAAGCATCAGTTCATTTAGAAGAATTTATGTTGCAAAATCCGCAATATTGTTTTGATGTTGGGTTAGCGGAAGAACATGCTGTTACATTAGCTGCTGGGTTTGCCTTAGACCATCAAAAAGTAATTGTGAATATGTATGCTAGTTTTTTACAGCGAACTTATGATCAAATTTTACATGATGTTGTTCGTAACCATTTACCAGTTGTTTTTTTAATTGACCGAGCTAGTTTAGCACTTGCGGATGGCGATAGTCACCATGGAATTTATGATATTGGTTTTTTAAATAGTATGGGTGATTTACCAATTATTAGCCAACCCGCAACTAGTAGTGAGTTTGATCAGTTATTAAAGTTAGCTTTAATAAATAAAAAAAATCCCTTCTTTATTCGGTATCCAAAAGGTGGCATTACGCAACAAGTTTTGTCAGTACCGTTTTCAGTTGGACAGTGAGAATATGTTATTAAAAATCCTAAAGCACGAATTTTATTAATAACATATGGCAATAATGTAATTAAAGCAAAAACAGTTATTACAAAATTAGATACAAAAAAAATTAATGTTATTAATGCTCGTTTTATTAATCCAGTTGATAAAGAAATGTTAAAACAAATTAACACGGAAAAATACCAACAAATTATTATTTTTGAAGAAGTTATTAAAGAAACTGGTTTATATGCAAAGATTATTGATTTTTTAATTAATCATAATGCAACAATTTCACATTATGGTTATGAAAATGGTTTAATTAAAAAAGATGTAAATAATCTTGAAGAAATTTTAAGAAACTTAATTAATTAAGAAATATCCTTGTATTATCAAACAATAAGAGTTAAATTTATAGAGAGGAAAAGGAGAATAATACTAATGGAATATGTTAAAGTAAAATTAGATAAAAAAGTAAAATTAGAGCAGTATTTAGAAAAATATCAAGTTGATGGAATTTTATTTCATTCAACCGTTAATCGGTTTTGATTATCTGAATTTGCTTCTTCCGAAGGATATTTGTTATTTACAAAAACTGAATCAATCTTGTATTTAGATGGACGTTATATTACTGCTGGTAAAAAGCAAGCAAGAAATGTTACACGTGTCGTTGAAATGGCAACGAATCATCCGGGTGGTTTTTTTGGAATGTTACAAAGTGATTTGCTTAAAAACAATGTCAAAACTTTAGCTTTTGAAAGTGATTACTTAACATATTTGACTTATCAAACTTTAACAACGAATATATCATCAGTCGCTTTAAAACCAGTTGATTTTTCAGAATTACGAGCAATTAAAACAAATGCTGAAATTGAGGCTTTAAAACAAGCGTGTGCAATTGGTGATATTGCCATTAATAATGTTATTAACAAAATTAAAGTTGGAATGACAGAACGTCAAGTTGAACAAATTATTATTAATAGTTTTATTGAGGCTGGGGCTGATAAACCTAGTTTTGATACAATTGTTGCTTCTGGGTGACGAGGAGCATTACCACACGGACGTGCAACTGATAAAATAATTGCGAATAATGAATTAATTACAATTGACTTTGGTTGTATTTATAATGGGTATTGTTCTGATACAACACGAACAATTGGGTTAGGAACGCCATCATCTAAAATGTTAGAAATTTATGATATTGTTTATGAAGCACAAAGTTTAGGAATGCAAGCAATTAAACCAGGCGTTACGACAGCAATGATTGATAAAATTTGTCGTGATTATATTATAAGTAAAGGTTATGGCGAATATTTCACACATTCAACAGGTCATGGAGTTGGCATTGAAATACATGAATTTCCTCGCGTGTCACCATTTTGTGATGTTTTATTAGAACCAGGAATGGTTATTACTGTTGAACCAGGGATTTATATTCCTGATTTAGGCGGTGTTCGAATTGAAGATGATATTTTAGTCACCGAAAATGGGTTTCATCTTTTAACAGAAGCAAAACGTGAATTAATTTTAATTTAAGCTAATGAAAACAAAATTAACAAAAACACAAATTTTTATTCTTATCTTTTTTATTTTCATGCTTTTGTTTCTATTCTTATCATTATTACTAATTATTATTGCTGGTAAAGAAATTTATTATATTCTTTCTAATAATCATCAATTAGGCTTAGTTGGTACTAGTGGTTTTGGTGTTGAGAAAGGTGTTCAAAATTTTCCATATGTGTTTTTTATCATAGAATATGGCTTTAATTTTATTTTTACAATGCAAATTAAAAATGCTGCTGGTGAAGTTTTTGCCTCAAATGTTATTCTTTTATATCAAATTGGTTATTTTTTCTTAGTAATAATGATTCCAATTTGTGCCTTAGGTTTTTTTATTAGTATTTTAGTTTTTTTATTAAAACAAAAAAAACCAACATTAAAATCAGAAAATTCATCAGATAATAATGATGGACAGTTATTGGATGATTTAAAAACAAATATGAATCAAATTCAAGAATATTTAATTAAATTGCATAAAGATGTTAAAACATTAAAAAAAATTACTGGAATAATTACTCCAAAATCAGTTATACCAAATTCAACTCAAGTTAATGACAACCCAGTTGATTATCAAAGCCAAGATTTGGATCTTATTCAAGCAAAGCAAACATCACGGCAACAAAATTCAAAAATTATTAATCAAGATGAATTAGAACAAACAAATAGTGGAATTGAACGTCCGAAAAGTTTAGTTAATCCAACAGAATATATTATGCCAAAACGTGATGAAAATTTTGTTAATAATTTTCCAACGCAACAATTTTTATCAACAGAAATGTTATCTGAGTCAAAAAATGAAAAGAAACTTTCATTAAGTGCAATTTTTGATCGAAAAAAAATTCAAACCGAATTAGAACAAGATAAAATTGAAGTTGAAGAGCAAATTAATAATGAAGAAATTAATACTTTTTCGTTACAATTTAATGATCCAACGATAATAGAAAATCAAACATTTCATGAAAAGGTTGGATTTAATTTAAATAATTTTGATTATACAGCTGATGAACACAATAATTCCCTTGAAATTAAATCTATTTATCAAGTTGGCGATCGAATTATTGATAATGCAATTGAGTATGAAATTATCTTAGTTGTTCCTCATCAACAAAATGATACTGTAATGTATGAATTAACTTTAAAATCAACAGAAGATGGAACAATTAAATCTCTTATGAGAGAATAATTTAAAAATATTTTTACTAAGCAATTAAGATGTTAAAAACAAACAATATTTAACAATTATTTACGATCCGATAAAATAAATTAAAAACAATTCGAGATGAATTGTTTTTAATAAATTAGATTATATGTTACTATTTTTATTAAATGTTAAACTTGTAATTGTACAGTTGGTCTCATTTTTAATTTGTGTCAAATTATTAAATTTTATAACAAGAAATAAGAATTAAATTTATGTTATAATTCCAACAATAAATTATGATGTAAAAACTTAAGATTTTTATATTTTTTAGATAAATATAAAAAACTATTCTTTTTTAGTATGTAAACTGTAATATGAAGTGCAACAAATCAACTCAGAAAGGAGTTGATTTTTTAATGGAAAGAAAACATTATTTTATTTTGCGGTCCTTAGTAACTAAGTATGGAAAAGATAATGTTATTAGTACTGTTAATAAAATAGTAACTAATAATGTAGAAGAAAATGAATAAATTATCCGCGTAATTTATTAGCGGTAATTTATTCAATATTGTTTATTTTGAGCGTAGCGAACACGCGAAGCGTGCCGCGCAAGCTAAATTTCTAGGAGGAATTAAGTTATGCCAGTATGGTTAACATGAATATTTAGTATTGTTATTATTTTAGGAATTCTTGCTTGAATTGGTTTATCGATTTATCAAAAAATTCGTCAAATTCAAGGAAAGAAAAAAGATAAAAAAGAAATTAAAAATAAGGAGGTTAAAGAATAATGTTAGGTATGTATTTAACAACAGCTGTTAATTTTCTAGCTGCAGATACTCCTACTATTTCAGGTGGAATGGATTCTATTTGAAGTGGTTTAGGACAAGCTATGATGAAAGTTAAAGATGCTGTTTATGCTGTGTTACCACAATTAATGACATTTCTTGGTGATGCTTGAATTATTTTAATTCCATTTGGAATTTGAGTAATTATTAAAATATTAAACTTTTTCCGTGTTATGGTTAAAGGATTTTAATATTTATTATAATCGATCATATATCTTAGCTGTGGCACACTAGCTTTTATGTGAATTGAATAAATAATTTTGTTGTTTATTTTTGCACTATACACTGTCTACAAATTTATTTTTAAATAAATTTAATTATTTTGGTTATTGTGGAAATAAATATGACTATATCGCCAATAGTAGTTACATTTATATTGTTTATTGTTCATAATATTGAGTCTATTATGAAAAATATTTTTTAGTAGGATTTAATAGAAATAATGTTGTAAAAAATATTTCTTTTTCTAAAAACTTGTAGGCAGTATATAGCGTAAAAATATCAACTTAATTATAAACATATAATTTTATATTTTAATAGCTATTAGTTAAAACTAAGTAGTTATTTTCAGTGTGCCTTAATTTTTGATTTTATATATTTTTAACAATGTTAATAACATTGTTTATTACAATACATATACATTATTTAAGCATTAGATATAACAATGTTTGTTACAGTAAATGTTAAGGAGTATTTATATGAAAAAAATTATAGATAGTATCGAACAAGTAATTTCGATTTGTGGTAAAGATTTTGCAAAGTGGCCTAATAAAATGGCACCAGATGTTTTGAAAGCAACTTATGAAATGTTAAAAGAATATCAAGAACAATTAAATTGTCATGAATCAGTTGAAATATATTCTCAACAAGAACGTGAGCAAATTTTAGAAAAAGTAAAAAGTTTTTATGAAAATAAACTTGCTGAAAAAGAAAAAGGAAGTGGTAAAGATGATTAATTTATTTGCTGGTTCAGCTGCGATTGGTTTACGTTTAATGTTTAATGACAAAGTAGATGAAGTAATATTAAATGATATTAATTCTGATTTAATGACTTTTTGAAATGATGTAAAAACCAATAATATTATTAATAAATATCCCAAATTTAATTCTGTTGAAGAAGCTAAAAATATTTATAATTCATTACCTAAATTTGGCAAAAAAGGTTGAGAAACTTTATTTCAAAATCGTTTAGGTTGAAGTGGTCGTGAAAATACTACTTTTTCAATTACACGTTATGAATTAAAATATTATGATTGTTTAGAACGTGTTAAATAAAATTTATGATGATAAGAATACTGTTTTTTATTTAGATCCGCCTTATTATATTGCAAATATTTCTGCTATGTATAAGCATTATAAATTTGATTATAAAGAATTATTGTATTATTTGAAAAATATAAAAGGAAAATTTATTTTAAGTTTAAATAATTGTGAATATATTAAAAATTTGTTTAGTAACTTTTTTCAAATTGAATGAGAAAAAATTTATGATATGAAACATAAAAATAAATTAATTGAATTAGGCCAAGAATTATTAATTATGAATTTTAAACCAAATATTTCTGAACAACTTAAACTTTTTAAGGAGTGTGATTAATTATGTTAGGAATTTGAATATTTTTTATTAAACGTAAATGTCAAATTTGTCATTCTATTTTGAATAAAAAATTTGTTGGTAGTTTGTATTTTAAGTTAAATGTTTGCTCAATGCAGTGCAATAGAAAGCGAGTTGATTTGAATAATGTATCAGAAACCAAATTATAAAAGTGGTCCTAATCTGCCATTGTGTAAATATAATACTATAAAAGTTATTGATATAGAATGATTTATTGGTTATAACGGTTTTCAATCTTTTCGCAGAATAATTGAAAGTAAATGGTTTGCTGGTATTGATACTAGTAAAAATGAGTTATATGTGTGAAAGTAAGGTGTTTTTATGAGTTTTTATAAGAAGAATATTAATGTAGAAAATTATTTTATTCGAAGAGAATTTATAGTTTTTCAGACTGATAAAGCTTCATTTATAAATTTACCTAATCACAATAAACATATTGGTTTTTGATTAAGCAACAAATTTATTTATCTGAGCGAAAAACATTCTGATCAAGTAGCTATTGGTTTGATTTATGATAATTCTTACCCTATTGTAAAATATAATGAAAATTTAAAACGTCATGTGTGAAAATATTTAACCGGGACAGAATTAATTAATTTATATAATCAATATAAACAAAATTATTTTACACAAATGAAAAAAGCATTATTCCCTGGTGAACCTCAAAAAGTAAAAACAAATAATAATAATTTAACAAATTGAACTGTTGAAAAAGAACAAGAATTGATTAATGATTTGAAAGATTTAAATTAAATGAGTTTATATGATTATTGAGTTCAATTTGTAAGTTATATTATTGGTTCAAATGCTCCTGAATTTTTGTATGTTCTCTCGTTTGTATTATTTATAGTCTTATTTTTTGGTATGTTTTTTAAAATCATTCAAAAAATGTGAAGCTTTTAAATTATGGCAAAAGATTGAGAAAAATTAAAAGAGTTTTTTATTCATGTATTTTTATTTATTGATAAATCTAATGTTGAAAGTATTACAACTTGGAATTTAACTCAAAATGAATATTTAACTCTTATGATTGGCATTTGAATTGTTATTTTATTTTTAACTTGGTTCTTGTTGTGAATGGTTTTCAAAATAGTTAGTTGTTTTAAATAATTAAATTTTGTTATTATTATGGTTTTCTCTCCCCACAAAATTTTAAATCTATAAAATTAATTGTAGTAATTAATTTTCCGATAGGATTAATTAAAAAATTTATAATTCCAATGATAGGCAATAATATTGAAATTATTTTTAAAATTTTCTTAATTTTTTCACTCTCCTTTTTGATTTGTGGGGAGAGAAAACCATAATAATACTAGTTTAATTATAAATAACTATTGGAGGTAAAATGAAAAAGTTTATATTTTTCTTAAAAAATTATTGTTATATTAGTGGTTCAATGTTTTTATTTAGTTTGATTGATTTATTAATTTGAATTATTTCATTAAATTATATAGGATTAGTTTTTTGATTATTATTTGTTTTGCAGTGTGTTTATTTTGTTTGGTGACTATGAAAAAATATTTTTTATCAGTTAAATGCTTTTCGTTTAGTTAATTTTGTTTGAGATAATCCGTTATCGGTAATTATTGGTAAATTAGGGACAGGTAAAACATTACTTTTGACTTATTTGTCAGAAACTATGAAATTATTAACAGATAAAATTTATAGTAATTATCCATTAGAAGATGATAAAGTTAAAGTTTTAACATTTAAAAATTTAGACTTTACAGATAGAACAAAACCAGTTCCTCCAGATGATAGTTTAATTTTGTTGATGAAAGTTTTTTATATATGACGGAACTAGTCCTCATGATGAAAAAGTAACTCATGTGGTAAAATTCCTGAATGTATTAGCTAGACAT